>JAJEQR010000041.1 GCA_020687485.1 Hominifimenecus microfluidus
CCTTGGGTTTCAACTCACGGCTCCCTTGCGGGAGCCGACGACGTTGTCTATCGTGAGTTGATGGACATTTGGGTTTCAACTCACGGCTCCCTTGCGGGAGCCGACATGCAACAGATCGATACGTTAATGATTTTACAGAGTTTCAACTCACGGCTCCCTTGCGGGAGCCGACGTGCTACAGTACATGGAGAACGGATTCTACTACGTTTCAACTCACGGCTCCCTTGCGGGAGCCGACAAAACCACGGGGTATAATCGGAGATGCCCTGATGTTTCAACTCACGGCTCCCTTGCGGGAGCCGACTGTACAAGACCATAACCGGACCCGCCGCGCTGAGGTTTCAACTCACGGCTCCCTTGCGGGAGCCGACCGCAAAAATTCGCATCTTCAAGAAACATTTCATAAAAAGAAGAATGCGTTTTCTTGCTTTTCAAATTTTTTTATTGTTTTTTTCTACAATATCAGATTTGACTTAAAAAAATGAACTCAGACATGGTGCGAATGTCCGTGCATTTTTTTTGTTCACTCGCTATTCGCATTTTGCAGCTAAAAAATTTTTCGACAATTACAGAATCAGCATCACTGATATTAAAAAATCAGCGGTTCCGTCACATCAAATCCGGCTTTTGCCCCGATGTGCTCCACTTTTGTTTTGTAATTTTCTCCCAGATTGTAAAATCTCAGGCTATCTTTATCCTTGTCTATGATTTTCTCCAGTATCGCCTTTACCTGGCGGTATTTCACACCGTCCAGCTGGCACTCAAAGACTGAATTCTGAACTCGCTGGCCATAATTTACACACTGTTTTGCTACCTGCCTCAATCGTTTTCGTCCTGCTGCAGTTTCTGTATTTACATCATATGTGATCAATATCAGCATAACTCTCCTTCTGACAAAAAGCAATCAGAATCACATCAAAAATTCTATTTCCAGAAAAATGGCGGGTATTCATCCAGATCGCCTCTAATATAACGTGCCAGAAGCAATGACTGAACATATGGAACCATGCCCCACTCAATTTTCTCACCTAAGAATGGATGTTTGATTGTCTCTTGCTTTCGTTCCTGCCATGCCGTAAGAAATGCCCGTCTGCCCTCATCCGTCAAAATCACGGCACCATCTTCCTTTTGCATAAAAGCTTTCTTATTCAGAATTTTCTTATTGATCAGCTTCAGGACAAAGCGATCTGCGATTACACTTCTGAGTTCTTCCATCAGATCCAGTGCCAGAGACATTCTGCCAGGCAAATCGGTATGATAAAATCCGACATAAGGATCAAGTCCAACTGCTTCCAAAGCCCCGCCGCACAAATTTGCCAGCAAGCTATAGGAAAACGACAGCAGTGCATTTACATTATCCAACGGCGGCCTCTTGTTTCTCCCATGAAAGGAAAAGTCTTCTTTCTGCTGCAGTATCAGCTGATCAAATACGGAGAAATAGACTGAGGCAGCTTCTCCCTCAAAGCCCAGGAGACTTTGTCTGCTGTCGCACTCCCGAACCCGCTCCATGCTCTGGTAGAGATATCCCGACTTTTCTTTTATCAGCGGAACGTCCAGGCGCATCGCATAGTCTCTGGATGCACGCTCTAAAATCCACCTGGAATTGTAAATCTTTCCGGTAATCATATTTCTAGCAACACCGACACAGGCATTTTCATCCTCGCTCATCCGGTACTGCTGCTTTCTCAGCACAACATTTCCCTTCACTTCGCCAGTCACTCTGGCAAGGAAACGCCCATGAGGCGACATAAATACCAGATCGATACCCTTGTCCGCACAGGTTCCCATGAGCGCCGGACTTGCTCCAATATAGCTGAATGTTACAATACTCTGAAGATTATGTAAAGGAACCCGACCAATCTCTTGCTCTCCTTCCAGTACAACAACATTTTCTCCGTTTAGTGAGAGGTATCTCTTATTGCCTGTCACATATAGGGTGTTCAGTAGATGTTTCATTCCATATCATCCTTTTCATGAATTTTATTCTCAATGTACTTTTTCACGGAAGGATTTTTGTTTAATACCGGCAAGCAAATATCTTTCAGTGAGCATGCCTTGCACGATTTCGAAATCTTCACTTTAGGCGTATACTGCTGTCTGCAGTACTTGTGCATTTCTTCAAAAATACGTTTTACTTCTTCTCTCAGTCCGGAATCAAATTCAACCTTCTCCCGGTGTCTGGTCTCACCATAGTACAGATACCCAAACGGAATGTCGCAGCACAACATTTCCTCCAGACACATTGCCTGCGCTGCAAGCTGCAGCGCATCGGCATTGTGTTCTTTCGGTCGTCCCCGTTTATATTCGATAGGAACAGGAAGATATTTTTCCGTTCGCCCAAACACAGGCACACCATCTTGAGAACGATGCAACTCCACAACATCACATTCCCCGCTGACGCCCATGGTTCTGGAATGAATTGGCATTGCCCTTGTAATCAGGATATCTCCCCGCTTCTCATCAAAACCAGAATCGTGCGCTCTTTCGTGCATGATTCGGCCTTCTGCAGTACGTATGTTTTCTACCCACTGAAGCTCAATATACGCTAACGCCCACTGCCTGCGGCAGAATGCAAAATGCTGAATCCCGGAAAGCTGAAGAAATTCATCCTCATCATATAAAATCATATACCTCGGGCTCCATGCAGCCATCTACATGCCAGGAAATATGGTAATCCTCAAATTTTTCAGCCTTGTTCGCATGATCTGCGTAAAAACCTCTCTGAATTCTTCCACTGGAAACTGCCGGTGTTTTCTCATTATACTGCCACCAGTAGAGCTGGCATACTTCAATACTGCCCTCGGGTCTGGCAGAAGATGCGTCGTTCTCATATAATGTCAGCAGTGCCTGTTTCAGAATCTCCGCATCTTCCTGGGAAAATCCCGTTTTTTCCGCCAGCTGTACATTCACGCTTCCCATAATCTTATATACGCCAAAGCCAATCCTGTGCTTCATTCCCATCGTATCGGAGGCCTTGCTTTCTTTCCCGCTTTCGCTGTTCACACTCTTCGTAATCTGCATGGAGATCACTTCTACCGGAGAAAGGCTCACTGCCTGGTGAATGGAAACCGGGCCTCTGATACCAAGAGAAACTTCTTCTCCCTTAAATGCAAATACCTGACCAAAACTTCTTACATCGATCCACTCTTCACAGGCAATCTTTGCGCAAAGATCCCGATCTGCTTTTTTCTTTTTATCAAGCTCTTTCTTCAGACGCTCACAGCTGTCTGCACGATCTTTCAGGCTATTGCAGCCATCGTCTGAGCGATCGTCCGACTGAACAAACACTTTCTGACCCAGATCCTGAAAGCGATTTCTGATCTTGCGCTTGATACACACATCTGAAATTTCCCCATAACCTTCGTTATTCGTTCTGGGACGATTTCCATCCAGCGGATCACCGTTCGGATTCGCATTTTTAACACTGATAAATACGGTAAAATCAATCTTGCCCTTCAGCTCACTCATTTTCATGTCCTCCATTCGTAGTTTCTTTCTTTTCTACAGCCATATTCGGATTCTTCAGATCATAGGATTCATGATGGAATCCCAGCAAATACAATCCATCCAATGGCGTATTTTTAGTAAACACCTCGGATGAAAGCATACCCATAATCTTATTCAACTCTTTCGTATAATAGTTTCTTTCCGCCACGCTCAGCTTTTGCATATACGGCTGGATCTTCTCTTCAATATTTCTCCAGGTGTCATACGGTCTCTTGGAAAAGACAGACATATATCTCTTGGCATTCGTCACCCTTGCCCCGTCTTTATCTCTGTCATACGTGCGATATTCTACGCGATCCGCCACTGCCAGAAGTCTTCCATACAGATAGCTTCTGTCTTTGTTGCCTTCCTCTACTACCATTGCAGTCTCCTTTCCATACTTTTCATATCTGTATTTTTTTACAAATGAGCACGCCAGGCTCAAAATTCGCTCCCAGTTGTATCTGGATTTATATTTCTGTGGTTCTGATGCTCTCTCCACAGCCAGGCGAACCAGGTCATAGGGCAGAGGGTTCCCATCCCAGATGCACGGTTGAAGTCGCTTACAAATCTGCGCATACATATGTTTCCCGCTCTTATCCGGAATACTAAGATAGCCTCCATTCTCAATCCCATACAAGCATTCCGTAATATCTTGAATTCCAGGAACTCCATAATACTCTTTTTTTGCGCCATTCTTAAATTTCGTCTGCAACCAACTACCTTCTATATGCCACTTCTCAATATTCTTCAGATATCTGGTCGCATCCACTTCCCGGTACTCCATTAATGCAAGGCGTCCTGTCGTTGCCGCATCCAGTGCAATCAAAAACATCTGTGACGTATAGTCTACCTGTTTGCGATATCCATCCAATGCCTTGTAAAACAGATTTGCCGTCATCGAAGCCGTATCTCGCTTTACAGTAAATGCTTCATACTCTTCCTCAAAGTCGTCCTCCGCAAACTCATCCTGACTTTCATTCTCTACACCGCCCTCGCAAACGTCCTCAGAATCCGCAGTTTCCGGGGAACCAGATGCAATGTTCTCCGTATCCGTATCCCAGAGCGGCATATTGCATTGATCCGATTCCCAGCAAACTACAGTCATTCCATCATAAGTCTTCCCCTGTTTTCTGATAATCCATTTCAAAGCGTTATGGATCTTCTGAGAAGTTTCTGCACCAATGGAGAAAGCCTGTTCCTTACTGTCAAACCTGCCGCGGAATGTAAAATAGGTTTCATCATTCGATGAAATCAACTTGGAACCATCCCCTTCATTTCGGATTTTTTTTGAATGCAAGTACGACGTTGCCATATATTCTCCCGTCAAATAATCCAGATCCTTTTGCTTCTGCTGCGAGCGATAGTACTCGACAAAGCTTCTTTGCAGCGACGTATCCTTCCAGCATTCTTCCGGCTGATGATCCGTTGCTTGTCCTGTCCTTACAACAAAGCGCACTAGTGCTTTCGTCTGTTCTGCTGTCTGAATCTTAACTTTGGAATCCAGTCGGCCATTCTCATCCAGGAGCAACACCTTCCAGGTAATCAGGTCTTTTACCAAAGTTCCTTTTTGCAGATACGAGAAAATCGCATCCACTTTGGGATGTGTAAACTCCGAAAGATGCCATGCCTCCAGCGCATCCATATAGGCTTCATGGCAGTTCTCATCGCCCTTCCGGCTTTTTCCTTCTGCATTGACATATAATTTGTAATCTCCTGCAAGATATTGAATATTGTCGCACAGCGGATGCGGTTCCTTCCCGGAGGTCCGGCTGCCGGATTTTTCCGTTACAGGTATTACCGTGAGTTTATCCTCCTGCGATACCTGTTCCGCGCCCAGAAAATTACCTTCTTCATCAATCGTAACTTCGATCTGCGCTGCGGCCGTCGTATGATAAACAGGAAGAAGAACATTCGGAATACGAACCGTCTTTCCCTTACTCTCATATTCTTTATATGTAATACATCCAGCCTGGTCTGCATTCTGTTCATACAGACTCAGCAATGCACGTTCCCAGCTCAATCTGCCACCTCCTCATCGGTAAATTCATTCAAGCCAGTGAATTTTCCTTCACCAAATTTTTTCGCATCCATGTCTTTTACCGTTCGCTTGGTCGGGCAGTCTTCCGGTCGTTTGAATTCAATAATTCCTCCTTTTTTCATAACCGGGTACCAGAAATTGACGGTCATTTTGTTCTTTTCTTCCGGAAGAATTGCCTCATCTGCGTAGGTAATCCCATGGTACATAAATCCATAAGAAATCTCGCCCTCCATATTATCATAATAGCTTTCGCCGGAACCGAATTCACACGGTTCAACAAATGCCTGGCACTCTCTGGTTCCCAGGAAAATATCTCGTCGTCCACCTCGCTGTACCATGCGCCTAGCAATATTGTGATGTTTATGCTCATTACGATCCTTCTCCAGTTCCGGATGGTTAAGGTTAAATTCAAAATGCGCCCGAACCTGATAGCGTACTTTTTTTAAGTACGTATAATATGACAGGTCATTGCCTCCGCTGTATACCAGCGGTTTCACTCCTTTCGTTTCTGTCTGGATAGGATTCATAACACGCACCGCATCAATAATCCACATGATCGTAGGTTTCCAGTAAATGCTCTCCGTGACACCTTTTAATGCCTCACTCGTGGGAATCAAATACGAGCACTTTTCTCCTCCTACTCTCATAATCGGATCAGAAAAGAGCGCATAATCTCCATACACCTCATATTCAACTGTATTCCGGTATTTGTCCACCAATAATCACCTTCTTTTCTTTTTGATACCTGCTGCTGTTAAACCAACAGCAGGTTGTGTTTTGCCTCCATTGTTATCCCTAATTTGGTATCATAATAATCCTCATTCAGAGCAAGCGCAAGGTCTCCTGCAATTTTATAAACTGCATTTCCCAACTTTTCCAACTGCCACGGCGCAATCCCCACCGCATAACGCTGCAATTCCCGTATCAGTTGCTTCTGATCAGATACGCTCCGGCTTGCTCCAAGACCACCGATCCGCTGCCTTGCTTCATCGTTATAAGGAACAATCACATTCACTTTCTCCTGCTCCTGAATCGCTTGAAAAGCTTGGCCTGCTGTGTAGAACGCCTGATTTACAGGAAGCCACTTTTTAATTGTTTGTCCAGAAGCTTCATGACATTTTTGATACCTTACCTTTCCAGCCTCATTTACCCCCAAGAGATCTACCAGAGTCATATCCGTCTCTTCCATCCGGATCGGATACTTCATTTTATCTTTCTCAAGTCCGGCAAAGAACAATTCATAATATCGACAAATTGCTTCCTGAGAATCAAGTTGAAAATGATACGATTCCGGATTCTGATGAAATTTGAACAGAAAACTCTCGCAGGCTTTTTGCGCCTGATTCACCTCCTCCATTCGCTCCACATGCTCCGCTGCTTGTGACATCTTTACAATATAAACTTTTCCCCGATCAAGTTCTTTATGACGGTTGCATCTTCCGGCTGCCTGAACGATACTGTCCATACCGGCAAGAGAACGAATCACACAGGAGAAGGACAAATCGACTCCCGCCTCGATCAACTGCGTACTGACACAAATGATTTTCTCTCCGGATTTGTGCCCTTTAAGTGCATCTTTCAGTGCAACCAATTCATCTCTGATATGCGCATTGCACATATTTTTGTTCAGGTGGAAGCATTTCCAGTTCTGTTCTTTTGCCTCTTCCTGAAGTACCTGATAAACCTTCGAGGCTGACGATCGCGTATTCATAATAACCAGAATCGTATCTTGATTCGTTGCCACATCAACAACGAAATTCTTCAGATCTTCAATTTCCATGCCACCTGGTATAAATTCCGTTTTATCTTCGATATCAACCCGTTGAAAATCTTCGGCATAACCTCCCGGATCACCAGCCATTTCCAGACAGGGCATCACGTCGTTTTCTTTTCGCTTTGCCAGTGACGGCTGGGTTGCCGAACACAGAACCACTGTCGTTCCGGCAAACTCAGACAGGAAATTCACAGCCAGATTAAATAACTCTGCACACTGCACCGGAATCGCCTGTATCTCATCAAAAATAATCACGCTGTCACACAGGTTGTACATTCTGCGGATACTGCTCTTCTTTCCGGAAAACAGAGTATTCAGCAACTGTACCGCCGTTGTTGCGATAATTGGACTGTCCCAGTTTTCTGTCAATTTTTGATAAACGACCTGTTCCTCCTCTGTCTCGAAAACAATATCGCTGTGATGCTCCAGAACATAATCGGGATTGCCAACAGCCTTTCTGATATTCTCCGAATTTTGTAGTAATATCGAATTAAACGGACTAACGTATATAATATGCCGCTTTTTATATTTCAGTGCATGATTTAAGGCAAAGCGCAGGCTGCTTAACGTTTTACCAGCTCCTGTTGGTACCGTCAGGCGATAACGACTGCAGGACTGTGCAGATGCCTGATAGCAGAGCTCTGAGATGGCATTTCTCTGCACATTCAGTGGACTGTCATCTCCGAAAGCTGCCAAATTCTCTATATATTTATCAAAATTAGAGCGCGCGATTCTCCAGACTTCCATCATATCATCTTCCGACATTCTCTCCGGCAGAGGATGATGATCTGAAAAAGCGGCGGAATCGCTCCAGTCACTGTCAATCTGCAGAGACATCAGAATACGAACGAACATACCAAGATAGAAATCACTGTGACCATATCGGTATTCGGAATCTTCCAAAAGCATCTCCTGCAGGCGTGTTACGACATTTTTTCTTAACGCCTGAAAATCCTTGTGAGCTCTAAGAGCCAGATCCCTGATGTGGGCTTTGTCTTCAAGTTCATAATACCGGTTTTTTATCTGCGTGTACGGAATCTCTTTTTCTCCGCGCTGCTCAGAAAGGCTTTTTCCGGATTCAAAATCGATCAAATCCTGAATTCCATGATGCGAATAAATTACATACGCTGCAACCTTCGCAGTCAGCGTATTTTTTGCAATCTCTTCTATCAGCCTACCACCAGCAGAAGAATGATCAATTTTTCTCTTTGGTGCCTTATCTCCTTTCTCCAGGATATCTTTCATATACTCCTGGAAATCCTCCCGCAATTTACCTGCATCGTGTAGAAGCAGAATTAGACGAGCCAGGCTCTTCAACTCCGATAATGGACAATTTTTTTCGGCAAGGTACGCCGTATTATGCAGATGATCTGCCAGCAATTGTACTCTTTCCTCATCCGGATCTACATGTGCAATATAATTACCTGCGCATATATTCTCTATTGCCATATCATCCACAGGATTCACTCCTCCTTATCATTGCTGGATGTATTCTGTTTATTTTTTTCTTCTAGTCTTATTAGATTCTAACATTTGTTTTTTCTTTTTACAATATGTTTGCATCATTCCTTCTATATTTTTATTGTAATGATACCTCTAACTTTTTAAAATAATGGATACTGTGCTTTGATCAGCAAATGAGTCGCTGTTGAAGATTTAATTCTGAATTGTCATAATAGACCCTCCTATATCTGATGTATTGTAACCTACACCGATTCCGGACAGATTATGTAAAATAATGCTACCTGCTACAAAGGAAACGATGGTTGACAATTCCTCACATATAGGATAAAATAACTGTTGCGCGAGTGTATTCTATCCTATGTGAGGAATCGCTCTATGACTCCTCATTTTGATTTGCCGATCGAAATGAGGAGCTTTTTGTTTACGTTATTACTATAGCGCTTTTCCCGCATCTTGTCAATGATTATTTTATAATGACTCAAAGTTTTTACTTTCAACTCTTTTTTCTTGTAAAATGAAAGAATTTATGTTAATGTATCACCTGTCAGGCAGTTCATTTGCCTGTGAGTTGAAATGAGTCATTATATAATGTCCAGCATGAAAACGGTTGCTATTTTAGCTGCCGTTTTTCATTAGAATATTTCTTCTGTTACAAGACCATTTTTCTGCATATCAAAAACCCCCGCCGCAAACTTCCGTTCGCAGCGGGGGCTATCTATATCCATTCATTGGTGACATCTTTAGCGTCACGCTTTATTTATTGTTGTACTTCTCCACTTCCAGGATCTTCTCTGCTCTGGCGACGTCCTCCGCAGTCGGCGTAGGCACGCCCTCCAGCGGATACTTCACGCCCAGCTTCTCCCACTTGAAGAGTCCCAGGGTGTGATATGGAAGCACTTCGAGGCGCTTCAGCGTCTTCATCTCTCTCGCCAGATCGCGCAGACCGATCAGCTCTTCTTCAGAATCTGTGAGTCCCGGAACCAGTACCCGGCGAATCCACATATCCTTGCCATGATCTGACAGCCAGTGTGCCAGCTGAAGAATCGGCTCGTTCGCCTGGCCGGTCAGCTTCTTGTGAAGCGCGCCGTCCATAGCTTTGATATCCAGCATAACAAGATCAGTCACATCCATCAGTCTGCGGAAACGCTCCTGATAGTCCTCATCCAGAGAAAAAGTATTTCCCGAGGTATCCAGCGTCGTATGGATGCCCTTTTCTTTTGCGAACCGGAAGAACTCGGTGACGAAGTCCATCTGCAGCAGAGGTTCTCCGCCGCTGACGGTAATTCCGCCGTTGTCTCTCCAGTATCTCTGGTAGCGGCTGACATGGCTGAAGAGATCCTCTGCCGTCCATTTCTCGCCGCCCTGCATACTCCAGGTCTCCGGATTGTGGCAGTACTGACATCGCATGTGACAGCCCTGCAGGAATACGACGAAGCGTACTCCCGGGCCATCTACAAGGCCAAAGCTTTCCAGGGAATGTACCATTCCGGTCTGCTGGCTCATATTATTGTTCTGATTCATTACATCGTTGCGTGGCAGGTTCTGGAGATTACATCCATCTGCTGCTCCTTGGTCAGGTCGATGAACTTAACAGCATAACCGGATACACGGATCGTGAAGTTGGCGTACTCAGGCTTTTCCGGATGCTCCATAGCGTCGATGAGCTTCTCCTTGCCGAATACGTTTACGTTCAGATGATGAGCACCCTGATCGAAGTAGCCGTCCATTACCTGTACCAGGTTGTTGACACGCTCGGTCTCGCTGTGACCCAGAGCATCGGGGTTGATGGTCTGAGTATTGGAGATACCATCCAGAGCCCACTCGTAAGGCAGCTTTGCTACGGAGTTCAGAGAAGCCAGCAGGCCATTCTTCTCTGCGCCGTAGCTGGGGTTCGCGCCGGGAGCCAGAGGAGCGCCAGCCCTTCTTCCGTCAGGCATGTTGCTGGTAGCCTTACCATATACTACGTTGGAGGTAATGGTCAGGATGGAAGTGGTCGGCTCGGAATCACGGTAGGTATGATGCTTCTTCAGCTTGTCGAGGAAGGTCTTCAGCAGCCATACAGCGATATCGTCTGCGCGGTCATCGTCGTTGCCGTAGCGGGGGAAATCGCCCTCTACTTCGTAGTCTACACAGAAGCCGGTCTCGTCACGAACAGTCTTAACCTTTGCGTACTTGATAGCACTCAGAGAGTCAACAACATGCGAGAAACCTGCGATACCGGTAGCGAAGGTACGGCGTACATCGGTATCGATCAGAGCCATCTCTGCTGCTTCGTAGTAGTACTTGTCGTGCATGTACTGGATCAGGTTCAGAACATTTACGTACAGACCTGCCAGCCAGTCCATCATAACGTCGTACTTCTTGATTACTTCATCATAATCCAGATACTCGGAGGTGATCGGCTTGTATGCCGGGCCTACCTGTTCTCTGTTCTTGGCATCGATACCGCCGTTGATTGCGTACAGCAGGCACTTTGCCAGGTTTGCGCGAGCACCAAAGAACTGCATCTCCTTACCGGTCTGAGTTGCGGATACGCAGCAGCAGATGGAGTAATCATCACCCCATACCGGCTTCATTACATCGTCGTTCTCGTACTGAATGGAGCTGGTGGTGATGGAAATCTGAGCTGCATACTTCTTGAAGCTCTCAGGCAGAGCGGAGGAGTACAGAACGGTCAGGTTCGGCTCCGGAGACGGTCCCATGTTCTCCAGAGTGTGCAGGAAACGGTAGTCAGTCTTCGTAACCATGGAACGGCCGTCTACGCCGATACCTGCAACTTCCAGGGTCGCCCATACGGGGTCACCGGAGAACAGCTGGGTATAGGAAGGAATTCTTGCGAACTTAACCATACGGAACTTCATAACCAGATGGTCGATCAGCTCCTGTGCCTGTTCCTCAGTGAGGATGCCCTTCTTCAGGTCTCTCTGAATATAAATATCAAGGAAAGTAGAAATACGGCCAACGCTCATAGCTGCGCCGTTCTGTGTCTTGATTGCTGCCAGGTAACCGAAGTACAGCCACTGTACGGCTTCCTTTGCGTTGGTAGCAGGCTTGGAGATATCGTAGCCGTAGATCTCAGCCATCTTCTTCATCTCACCCAGAGCCTGATACTGTCTGGAGATCTCTTCTCTCTGACGAATTACGTCATCGGTCATGGTGCCATCACCGCAGTTTGCGAAGTCTTCTGCCTTCTTCTCCATAAGGAAATCAATACCATACAAAGCAACACGGCGGTAGTCGCCTACGATACGTCCGCGACCGTAGGTATCCGGCAGACCGGTGATAATCTTGTTGTGACGAGCCTTCTTCATCTCAGGGGTGTAAGCATCGAATACACCCTGATTGTGAGTTCTTACATACTCGGTGAAGATCTTGTGCAGATCCTCGCTGGGCTCATAGCCGTTCGTGCGGCATGCCTCCTCAGCCATACGTGCGCCGCCGAAAGGCATGAATGCTCTCTTCAGAGGCTTGTCGGTCTGCAGACCTACTACCTGCTCCAGATCCTTCAGATCTTCACTGATGTAGCCAGGGCCGTGAGAGGTAATCGTAGATACGATGTCGGTATCCATATCCAGGACGCCACCCTTTGCTCTCTCTTCCAGCTGCAGCTTGTGCAGTGCGCCCCACAGCTTATCGGTTGCTTCCGTCGGTCCTGCCAGGAAAGAGGCATCGCCATCGTAAGGCTGATAGTTCTTCTGAATAAAGTCTCTAGTGTTGATCTCTTCCTTCCAGAGACGGCCCTCAAAGCCTTCCCACTGATCAAAGTTAACCATTCTTTCTTTCGTTCCTTCCTTGTGTAAATATTTATCTGTTCCTTCTACCTTAAAGCTTGTTTACCGTGAGTAAGTTTAACAAAGAACCATCAAAAAATCAAGGGCGTTCGCTTATCTTTTTTCTTAAATGTTATTAAGATACCCATTAATTTTTTTTAACCATTAAATTAGGTTCTTTAATTATTGTCAGTAAATATAATGAATTATCTTCAGTTATTTTTCTCTAACTCCTTTGGATTTCCACATGCAGAAAAGGAGCCTGACACTCAGGCTCCCTCCGGTTAAATATTCTGTAAACTGAATTTCTAATTTGTATTTTTTTACTTGATTTGTTTATATTTATTCACCGTTTTTTATTCTGAATAGCGCAAAAAACTTCGAAGCTCCGCAAGCAGCGCTTCCGGCGCTTCTTCCGGGATAAAATGACCGCAGGGAAGAGAATGCCCGTGGATCTGATCCCCGAATTTCTTCCAGCACGCAACCGGGTCGAAAAATCGCTCCACCAGACCGTTTGCACCCCAGAGTACCAGCGTGTCCGCCGTGATCTTTCGCCCGGCTTTCAGATCCACTTCATCCAGAGCACGGTCGATCGTCTCTCCCGCGCGGTATTCCTCGCAGATCGAATGGATCACCTCCGGCGTATAGCAGCGCAGATAGTCCCGGTAAATCTCCTCTGGGAAAGCAGCCGCGCTGGTATCATTCTCCGAGTGATACCGGTCGATGTGAAGCGAGTAGCGGAAGAACTCCTCCCGTGAAGCGGCAATCATATGCTCCGGGAGCGGCGCCTCCTGTGCGAAGAAGAACCATTGTACCAGCGCCTTCACGAAATCTCGATTCGTATTTTCATACATATCGTATGTGGATACAATATCGAGAAGTACCATCTTTTCGATGACTTCCGGGTGATCCAAAGCCATCCGGTAGGCGACGCGCGCCCCCCGGTCATGACCCATCACATGAAAGCTTGAGAAACCAAACGACTGCATCAGCGCAATCATATCCTCCGCCATGACCCGCTTGGAGTAATTGGAGTGATCCGGCACATCCTCCGGCCTGCCGCTGTCCCCGTAGCCGCGCAGATCCGCTGCGACAACTGTAAAGTGCCGGGAAAGCTCCGGGATCAGTTTGTGCCACATCCTACAGCTCTCCGGATGACCATGGAGGAGTAGGAAAGGCTCTCCCTCTCCGATCTTCACGCCGTGGATTGTGATTCCGTTAACCGGGATATTAAATTCTTTCAGGTTTTCCATCTGCAGCTGTTCCTCCTGTTCTCACAGTTTTGCTTTCTGTTCTGCTTCCTGCTCCCACATGTGATAGCATTATATACGGTGCGCTCTGTATTTCTTGGGGCTTAAACTTCCGGATCTTCCAGCGCCAGGTTCAAGGTTTCCTCGATCGTTGCCACCGGAATGATCTCCAGCTTCTGTTTTACCTCTTCCGCTATATCCTCCAGATCTTTCTTATTATCCACAGGGATCAGCACGGTCTTCACACCGGCCCGCTGCGCTGCCATCAGTTTCTCCGGCAGGCCGCCGATCGGCATAACGTCACCGCGCAGGGATACCTCGCCGGTCATGCCAAGCTCCGGCCGTACCTGCTTTCCGGTTACGAGTGAGGAGAGCGCTGTCACCAGAGTGATACCTGCGGAGGGGCCATCTTTCGGCGTCGCGCCTGCCGGCACATGGATATGCAGATCGTTCTCCCGAAAGAGCTCTTCGGATTCCGGATAGCGGTTCTTCACCAGCGTCACAGCGATCTGTGCCGATTCCTTCATGACATCGCCCAGCTGACCGGTGATCTGAAGCTTGCCGCTGCCTTTCGTGAACATCGTCTCGATGAAGAGGATCTCGCCGCCCGCCTGTGTCCAGGCCAATCCGGTTACAATACCGGGACGGGATGTCTTTCCCAGCTTCTCATGCAGGATCGGCGGACGCCCCAGAAATTCCTCCAGGCGCTTCTCGCTGACGCGGAAGCTCTTCTGTTCGCCCTTGACCAACTTGACAGCGGCATGGCGGCACAGTACGTCCATCTGGCGCTTCAGGCCGCGCACGCCGGATTCCGCCGTGTAGCCGGTGATGATCGCATGCAGCGCTTCATCTGTCACCTTCAACTCCTGACTCTTTAAGCCCATGGCTTTCATAGTCTTCGGCAGAAGGTGCTTTCTGGCGATCTGGAACTTTTCTTCTTCGGTATAACCGGAGAAGCGAATCACTTCCATACGGTTCAACAACGGCTCCGGGATCGTATCCGTCGAGTTCGCCGTGCATACGAAGAAGACGTTGGACAGGTCATAGGGCACGTTCATATAATGATCCGTGAAAGTGCTATTCTGCTCCGGGTCCAGAACCTCCAGCAGCGCGCTGGAAGGATCGCCGTTGTAATCGCGAACAAGCTTGTCCACCTCGTCCAGAACCATAACCGGATTCTGCGTTCCGGCCCGCTTCATGCCCTCCATGATCCGGCCGGGCATGGCGCCGACATAGGTTCTGCGGTGTCCGCGAATCTCCGCTTCGTCACGCACGCCGCCCAGACTGATGCGGATATACTCACGTCCCAACGCCCGTGCGATGCTCTGCCCGATGCTGGTCTTGCCGGTACCGGGAGCGCCCACGAAGAGCAGGATCGAGCCGGACTGCTTCCGATTCAACTGCATAACTGCCAGCTGCTCGATGATTCTCTCCTTCACCTTCTTCAGGCCGTAGTGATCCTCATCCAGAATCTTCTCCGCCTCCACAAGATCCACATCCTTCATGGCTTCCGTCTTCCAGGCAAGCGAAGTCACAAAGTCCAGATAGTCATAGAGCATGCCGTACTCATGGCCGTCCTTGCCCTCCTGCTTCATGCGGTTTAATACCTTTTCGGCTTCTTTCTTCGCTTCCTCGTTCATGCCGGATTCCCGGATCTTCTTCTCGAAACGACGCACATCTGTGATGTTCTCCGGATGCATGTCATCCAACTGGCGCTGCAGATATTCGATCTGCTTCTTGATCGCGGACTCACGATAGGCGCTCTCATGTGTCTCCTTCTGCTCACTCTCGGCAGCATTGCCGACACGCACAAACTCGATGAACTCATAGAGCGCAGCCTCCATTTTGTCGCAGCGTTCCCGGTGGGAATCCGACGCCAAAATCTCATATTTCTCCTCCCAGCTCATGCTGAGATAATTCGACATCGCGCACACGACATCTTCAAAGCTCTTCCATTGCATGATCAAGCCGCGCGCCCAGGCGCCCCACGGGAACTCCTGTACGAAGCCAAGCAGACTGTTCTTCATCATCTGGAAGCGCTGTTTTTCCTCTTCCTCCGGCAGGTCGTCGGCTTCCGGCGCCTGTACCGCAGAAGCGAATACAGAACCATCCTGCTGTTCAAAATCACTGACAGCCACACGCTCCTTCGCACGTACCCGCACGGTGCCGTCGCTGTCCAGCTGGTCAATCTCACCGAGGACGCCATATGGATAGAAATCCTCTGCTGCCAGCTCGCGGATGGGCTTTTCTTCTTTTTCAAACAGGAAGAGGACTTCGTCTCCTTCTTTCTCCGGCTTCATATCCCACTTTTCTGCAGCATCTTTCTTGAAGTAGAATATAACGCCGGGAAGGATCAACAAATCATATACTGGAATGGTAATCATAACTGATCTCCCCCTTTTCTTACGTATATCAACACGCATACAGTATATCATATGTTGTTAGCACTCTCAATAGATGAGTGCCAGGTTTTTTATGAAATTTCTGTTAAATTAAAAAATAACTATTCAGAGCCACATGGCTCTGAATAGTTACAAAAAACGGGAAGTACGCAATGCGTACTTCCCGTGAGGTTTGCAAAAGTAAAATTACTTAAGGGTAACCTTAGCGCCTTCTGCTTCCAGAGCGGTCTTAGCAGCCTCAGCCTCTTCCTTGGAAACTTCCTGCTTGAATACCTTGGGAGCGCCGTCAACAACTTCCTTAGCTTCCTTCAGACCCAGACCGGTCAGCTCACGAACAACCTTGATAACCTTAACCTTGTTGGGGCCAATTTCGGTCAGCTCTACGTCGAAGGAATCCTTCTCCTCAGCAGCAGCCTCTGCGCCTGCAGCAGCAACAACAACGCCTGCAGCAGCAGATACACCAAACTTCTCCTCACAAGCCTTTACCAGTTCGTTCAGCTCTAATACAGTCAGCTCTTCAACTGCAGAAATGATCTCTTCAATAGACAGTTTTGCCATTTTTAATGTCCTCCATTTATTATTTTGATTTTATCAGTTTCGCCGGGTAATCTGAATTATGCCTCGGCAGTTTCGCTCGCTTCGCCATCCTTCTCGGCGATCTGCTTAATAACACGAGCAAAGTTGGCGATCGGAGACTGGATGCTGCCAAGGAACTTGGACAGCAGAACCTCTCTGCTGGGGATCGTTGCGATAACATTGATACCCTTCTCATCGTAGTATACGCCATCTACTACACCGGACTTCATGGAAAGTGCATCTACGTTCTTGCAGTAGCCTGCGATGATACGAGCCGGAGCTGTAACATCTTCGCTGGAAACTGCAATGGCAGTAGGTCCTTCCAGGTCCTTGCTCAGCTCTTCGAACTGAGTACCCTTTACAGCCAGCTTAATCAGGGTGTTCTTGTAAACCTTGTAGGTTACACCTGCCTCACGCAGCTCCTTACGAAGCTTGGTATCTACATCTACAGTGATACCACGGTAGTCTACCAGTACGCAGGTCTTTGCGTTCTCCAGCAGGCCGGAAACTTCCTGAACAATCGGCTGTTTCAATTCTACTTTTGCCATTGAATCGGTTACCTCCTTATAGACTGCTTACCTCTGCGCTAAAAGGAATAATAAAAAAGCCCTTCGTCTGCTCAGACAAAAGGACACAAGAAATCTCTATCAAAAGACTCCCTCTCCTCGGCAGGCGCATCGGAATGCTTATGCCTTGCGGCACCTGCTGTCTTCGGCAGCGGTAATTCTTTATTATGCTATCACAGACAGCTTTGTTTGTCAAGTACTTTCTGTACTTTTTTATAAGCAAAGACCGGCAGAAACTGCCGGTCTCATACTCAGAGTCAAACGATGGCTTATACGTTCATCAGCTTAACAGCATTCATACGAACACCAGGACCCATGGTGCTGGTCAGGGTTACGCTCTTCAGATAAGCGCCCTTAACAGCAGCGGGCTTAGCCTTCATGATTGCGCTCAGGATCGCGTCAAAGTTCTCCTGCAGCTGTTCCTCGGTAAAGGAAGCCTTACCTACCGGAACGTGTACAATGTTGGTCTTGTCCAGACGGTACTCAATCTTACCTGCCTTGATATCAGCGATTGCCTTCGTAACATCCATGGTTACGGTACCAGCCTTGGGGTTGGGCATCAGACCCTTCGGGCCCAGAACACGACCCAGACGACCAACAACACCCATCATATCGGGGGTCGCTACAACTACGTCAAAGTCCAGCCAGCCTTCGTTCTGAATGCGGGGGATCAGATCCTCAGCACCTACGTAATCAGCGCCAGCGGCCTGAGCCTCATCTGCCTTTACGCCCTTAGCGAATACCAGCACGCGAACGGTCTTACCGGTTCCGTGAGGCAGTACGACAGCGCCACGGATCTGCTGATCTGCATGACGTCCGTCACAGCCGGTACGGATGTGTGCTTCGATGGTCTCGTCAAACTTTGCGGTTGCGTTCTTCTTTACGATTGCGATTGCTTCAGCGGTATCGTACTGCTTCTGACGATCTACGTTCTTAGCAGCCTCTACGTATTTCTTTCCTCTTTTCATTTCGGCCCCTCCTTATTAGTCTTCTACCACGATACCCATGCTGCGTGCGGTACCAGAAATCATGCTGATAGCAGCTTCAATGCTGGCAGCATTCAGGTCGGGCATCTTCAGCTCAGCGATCTTCTGAACTTCGGACTTCTTGATGGTAGCAACTTTGGTACGGTTGGGAACGCCGGAACCGGACTTCAGCTTGCAGGCTTTCTTCAGCAGAACAGCTGCAGGCGGAGTCTTAGTGATGAAGCTGAAGCTTCTGTCGGCATATACAGTGATAACTACAGGGATGATCATACCATCCTGATCTGCGGTTCTTGCATTGAACTCCTTGGTGAACTGTACGATATTAACACCGTGCTGACCCAGGGCAGGACCTACGGGCGGAGCAGGGGTTGCTTTGCCGGCGGGAATCTGTAATTTGATGTAACCAGTTACTTTCTTTGCCATGATGGCTTCCTCCTAATTTTCTTCAGCCTGTACGGCTGGTAGTGGTATTGGCGGGGCGGAATCACCCCTCCCACATATCTCCGAAAAGATATGCACATATCTTAAAGCCGTCCGAAGACGGAGCTTTAATTAAAGCTTGCGAACTTCTGTAAAGTTCAACTCGACCGGTGTTTCACGGCCAAACATATCAACATGGATAGTAACGCTCTGCTTACTCTGGTTGATGGATTGAATAGTGCCGACGGTACCTTCCCATACACCGGAAATAACAGCCACATTGTCGCCTTCTTCGAAGTCCACCTGAACTTCGCCGTGGGAAATGCCCATATGGTACATTTCTTCCTCGGAAAGGGGCACGGGCTTGCTTCCCGGTCCTACGAAACCGGTCACGCCGCGGGTATTGCGAACGACATACCAGGTATCATCATTCATAATCATATTAATGAGAACATAGCCTGGGAACATTTTCTTCTGGGAGGTCTTCTTAACGCCGTTCTTAATCTCGACAACCTCTTCCAGCGGAACAGCCACTTCCAGGATCTGATCATGGAGCTTGCGATTCTCAATGGTTTTTTCCAGGTCGGCTTTGACTTTATTCTCATAGCCGGAATAGGTATGAACTACATACCAGTTAGATTCTCCCATTACAGTCACCCTCGCTTTTTATAAAATAAAGCCAAGACAGAACTTAACAACCGTATCAATCAGAGCAATCATAACGCCAAGGCAAACCGATACGCAGATAACTGCCGCCGACTGCTTCAGCGCCTTGTTCTTCTCCGGCCAGATAATCTTCTTGAACTCTGCCTTCAGATTCTTCCAATGGCTGACTTTTTTCTTCTGTTCTGCTACGTCCTTTGTGTTCTCTGCCATAAGCTCACACCTTTCTGATTCGCAGGATTACTTGGTTTCTCTGTGCATCGTATGAGTCTTACAGAAACGACAGTACTTCTTGGTCTCCATTCTCTCGGGATGATTCTTCTTTTCTTTCATCATGTTGTAATTTCTCTGCTTGCACTCGGTGCATGCCAGGGTAATTTTTACGCGCATCTCGCTACCTCCGCTTACTTTTTTTTAATATCGATTCGGGATTTTTACACACAAAAAAAAGACCTAAATCTTTGTCGTGTTATGTAATGATAACATACTCTTTGTCAAGAGTCAATATGTTTGGGCTCATTTTTTATTTGAAAATAAAGAGCGGACTGCGGCTTCAACACAAGCTCTGCACGCCCTTCCCGGATGGGAATCCAGATCACGCCGACGTTATATTCCTTCTCTTTCGTCTCCATCCTTCGTTCCAGCCATCCGCTCTCCACCCCCAGAGGCGTCAGATCCAGAGAAACTTTCCGCTCCTCGTCCGCGTGATGGATTACGACAAGAGCCTTCTCCTCCGCCAGGAAGCGGCCATAGGCCAGCACGCCCTCTTCCGCCGGAAGCGGAAGCAGTGAGCCCTTCCGCAGCGCGGGACTTTCCCGGTGCAGCCGGATCATATAGCGGCAGAACTCCTCCAGCTCCCAGTCACGCCGATTCCAGGGGAAGGTCCGGCGATCGTCCGGATCCGTCCAACCAGGGAGGCCGGTCTCATCCCCGTAGTACAATGTCGGCGCGCCCGGCCAGGTAAACTGCATCACAATCGCCTGACGGTAGACTCCCATACGGATGCCCTCCCCGGCAGCCGCAGATCCGGCGGATTCGAGACGCCCGGTTCTTCCGTTCGTCCGGGTAATAAAGCGGGAGTGATCGTGGTTATCCAGCTGGTTCATCGCCGTATGAAGCGATCCATACGAGAAGCTTGCCATGGAACGGCGAATCGCCCGCCAGAATTCTTCGCAGTCGCCCTCCCGCTCCGGGATTGCGGCATCGCTATGCTTCTCCATGCCCGTCAGGAACCAGGTAACCGGCTCCATAAAGGCGTCGTAGTTCATCACGGTATCCCACTCGCTGCCGCTCAGCCACGGGCGCACATCCCCATAATGCTCCGCCAGGATTACGGCATTCGGATTCGCTTCCTTGACAACTTCGCGGAACCGCTGCCAGAACCGGTGGTTGAACTCCGGCGAATGGCCCAGGTCCGCCGCCACATCCAACCGCCAGCCGTCCGCCGAATACGGCGGCGAGACCCATTTGCGGCCGATGCGCAGAATCTCCTCACACAGAGCCTCCGAGCCCTCGTAATTGAGCTTCGGCAGCGTCTCGTGCCCCCACCAGCACTCATATCGTCCGTCCGCGTCAAAACGGAAATACTCCCGGTAAGGGCTGTTAGCAGAGGAAAAGGCGCCTTCCGCATAACCGTTCTCCGCCCGGTAGAGTTGCTCGCGGTTCATCCATTTGTGGAAGGAACCGCAGTGGTTGAATACGCCGTCCATAATCACGCGGATACCTCTGCGGTGCGCCTCCTCAATGAAATGCGCGAAATAGGCGTCGGAGGCTTCCAGATTCACAGGATCTGTCGTGCGCTTCCGGTAGCGCTCCGCGTTCCGGTTATCTGCCTCCGTTGGATAGAGCAACCGCCCCTTATCCTCCGGAATCACGGTCAGATGCGGATCGATGTGGTCGTAGTCCTGCGTGTCATACTTGTGATTCGACGGCGATACGAACAGCGGATTAAAATACAGCGCCTCCACGCCGAGTGACTTCAGCTCGTCCAGATGCTCCAGTACACCTGGCAGATCACCGCCGTAGAAGCGGTTCACATCCCAGGGATGCGGCATCTCCTCCCAGTCCTCACAGTGCTCGCTCTGACGCCCCGCGAGATAGCAGAACTCACCGGTCTGCACATCTGTCCGTGCGTTTCCTCTGCAGAAGCGATCCACATAGATCTGGTAAATGACCGCGCCCTTCATCCACTCCGGCACGCAAAAGCCAGGGATCAGGCAAAAATCAAAGGCCGGATCTGCTTCCGCGACAAGCCCCAGCCGGTTGAAATACCGAATAGATTCGCTGTCCGCATTTTCCGTATTATCTTTTTCTTCATAAATCTCATAGTGATAAGAGAACGGTTCCCAAAGAGGGGGCGTTACTCCCTCATAGAAGTCAAACGCCCCCTCTTTCTCCTGCCGGCGCCGCATCGGCGTCCGCTCCTGCCCGCTGCAAAGACTCACCTTCAGAAAGTCGCCCTTCGCTGCACGCAGACGAAGGGCGACTTTCTCTCCTTTTTCAGGTTCTGCCGGAGTGCAGAAATTCCCGGTCTCATCACTGAATATCATATTCCAATGGATCATAACCGTACCTCAAAGTCCCGGATTAAAACAGGGTTTCAAACTCTTCCTGATTAATTTTCTCTTTCTGAAGCAGAAGGCCCGCGCACTTGTGAAGCACATCCATATGCTCCTCAATCATCGCTCTGGCCTTGCCATAGCACTCGTCAATGATGCGCTTTACTTCCTCATCGATCGCGGATGCTGTCTGCTCACCATAGCTGTGCGTGTGGCCCATATCACGGCCAAGATAAACCTCACCGTCATCGCTGCAGCTTACCATGCCGATCCGGTCGGACATGCCATACTGCGTCACCATCGCGCGCGCCGTCTTGGTCGCCTGACGGATATCCTGGGAAGCGCCGGTCGTCACATCCTCGAAGATCAGCTCCTCGGCGATACGTCCGCCCAGGGACACCATGATATCCTGCATCATCTTCCCGCGGGTCAGGAACATCTCATCCTTCTCCGGCAGCGGCATCGTATAGCCGGCCGCTCCGACGCCCGTAGGAATGATGGACACAGTATGCACCGGTCCCACATCCGGAAGCAGATGGAACAGGATCGCATGACCGGACTCGTGATAAGCAGTGATCCGCTTCTCCTTCTCGGAAATCAGGCGGCTCTTTTTCTCGGTGCCGAGACCGATCTTCACGAATGCGTACTCCACATCCTTCTGGGAAATGTATTTCTGATTGCCGATAGCTGCATGGATCGCCGCCTCGTTGATCAGGTTCTCCAGATCCGCGCCGGAGAAACCGGCAGTTGTGCGCGCAACGCGCTCCAGATCCACATCGTCTCCCAGCGGCTTGTTCTTCGCGTGTACCTGCAAGATTTCTTCTCTTGCGCGTACATCCGGGCGATTCACGGTAATCCGGCGGTCGAAACGACCGGGACGCAGAATCGCAGGATCCAGGATATCCACACGGTTCGTGGCCGCCATCACGATAATGCCGATATTCGACGCGAAGCCGTCCATCTCCACCAGGAGCTGATTCAGCGTCTGCTCGCGCTCATCGTGGCCGCCGCCCATGCCGCTGCCTCTCTGTCTTGCCACAGCGTCGATCTCATCAATAAATACAATACAGGGCGCATGGTGCTTCGCATCCGCGAAGAGATCGCGCACACGGGAAGCACCGACGCCGACATACATTTCAACAAAGTCTGAACCGGAGATACTGAAGAACGGAACTCCGGCCTCACCAGCAATCGCCTTGGCCATCATGGTCTTACCGGTTCCGGGAGGGCCCACCAGGATCACGCCCTTCGGAATGCGCGCGCCCATGGCGTTGTACTTCTCCGGGTCCTTCAGAAAATCCACGATCTCCGCCAGCTCTCCCTTCTCTTCGGTGAGTCCGGCGACATCGTCAAAGTGGGTTTTACTGTTGGTAACCATCGTAGCCCGGCTCTTGCCGAAATCCATCAAACGATTGTTGCCGCCCTGCGGAGCATTCCCCCGGATCAGCAGCATTACCAGCATAAAAAGGGTCACCGCCATCAGCACGGTTGAAAGCATGGACGTCCAGTCAGTACTGCTCTGTACGGCACTGACCGTATAATGATCGAAGCCGTGCTCGTTCAGCATCGCTACAATCTCATTTACGTCCGGAGTCTGAAAAGCATACTCGGCGCCATTATTCAGCGTGTATACGACCCGGCCGGTCGGCACCTGCTGCGCCTGTGTCACGCGGACAGAATCAACCGCTGACAGTTCCAGCTGCTCAATAAGCTCCACCTGGTTGCTGTTGTCCGTATCGCTATTGCTGCTGCCGCGCAGCAGGCTGCTCATCGCAAAGACAACGACCAGCATGAAAACCACGGGCATTAACATCGGGTAAGGTCTTCCTGACTGATTCAAATTCCCAATCTCCTTCTCTTATACGTTTTCGATCACGCCAACATAGGGCAGGTTGCGGTAGCGCTGGTCATAATCCAGACCATATCCTACCACGAACAGATCCTCAATCTGGAAACAGGTATAATCCACCTTTACTTCATGATGTACCCGACGGGAAGGCTTATCCAACAGCGTACACAGACGAAGGCTTGCCGGCTTGCGCTTGCCCAGGATCTCGATCAGATACGACAGCGTATTGCCGGAATCAATGATATCCTCCACGATCAGAGCATCTCTGCCCTCGATCGGCTCATCCAGATCCTTGGCGATCTTGACGATGCCCTTGGATACAGTGCCGGAACCATAGCTGGAGCAGCTCATAAAGTCCATCGTAACCGGAACGGTAATACGCTTCGCCAGCTCGCTCATGAACATCACGCTACCCTTCAGAATACAAATCAGGTGAACGCTCTTTCCTTCGTAATCCTTGCTGATCTGGGCGGCGATCTCACAGATTCTCTTCTCTACCTCTTCCTCCGGAATCAGGGTATGGATTGTCTCACTCATCTTCTTTTCCTCCTACAGTAATCTGCAGAACCCTCCGGGTCTGCTCTGTCACTTTATATTCTTCACTGATTCGATAACCGACGATCCACAGGACATGGCTGCCATCCGCGAAGACGGGGACGCTGTCCCTCACGGCTGCCGGAATCTTCCGATCGATCATGTATCTCTTCACAGTCTTCTTTCCGGTTCCGGCAAGTTCCAGATAATCTCCGGTCTGCCGGTACCTGAGAAGAACGGTATCTTTTATTTTATCATAATCAAAGCATTTCGTATACTGCTTTTCTTCGATTTTTTGGCCTTTTTGCACCGGATATACCGTCATATGCCACTCCGGGAGCTCATGTACCGTCTTTTCACGGCCAGAACCGAGAAAAACTGCTGTATACTCCCGCTCCGCCTCCCGGCCGCCTGGAAGACTGGCCCGGCTGCCGACGCCCGCCTCCATCAGCGCTTCGATCTGCCGGATATGCACGGAACCGATATCCCGTCTCCCGCCGCATTGTTCCAGTGCTTCGAGAAGCACCGGCGCCATCAGCGGCGCAGGCAGCTCTTTCCACTCCTTCACCGGAATCCGAATTCCGCGCGGCGTCCGTTCACCGTAACGATCCAGCCACTGCACGGTCTCCTCCTGCAGCCAGGCATCCAGCTGCGCAGCCTGTTCCGCCAGCTCCGCCAGATGCTCCGATACCCGCGGGTTCATGTTGTCGCGAAGCCAGGGAAGGAGCTCACACCGGATACGGTTTCTTGCATAAGCAGTATCCGCATTCGTGCTGTCCACACAGTACTCCTGCCCCACCGACTGAAGATACACCTCGATCTCTGCACGGCCCACACACAGCAGCGGCCGGATGATCCCGTCCTTCTCCGGCAGCATCCCGGCCAGCCCACGGATTCCGGTTCCCCGGACCATATGAAAGAGCAGTGTCTCGCTCTGATCATCCCGATGGTGCGCCACGGCGATCTTCCCGCCATTCGACTCCTCCCGCAGAATCTGATAGCGCAGAATCCGCCCGGCTTCCTCCAGGGAGAGCCCCTCGCGCCGCGCAAGCTCTCGCACCCGCGCGTGCCGCAGGCGAAACGGCACCGCAAGCTTCCGGCAGAGCGACTCTGCAAAGGCCGCATCCCGGTCGGCCTCCTCGCCGCGAAGCCCATGATGCACATGAACCGCCTGTAGCTGTAGCCGGTATTCCTCCTGCACCGCTTTCATACACAAAAGAAGGCAGACCGAATCGGCACCGCCGCTTAAACCGACGGTGACGCGGTCTCCCTCCTGCAGTAGCTGATACTGCCGGATATATTTCCGAACCCGATCTGTCATTTCGTCACACCCTTTCTCTTTCGTCTTTATAACACACAACTTCCCGCGGTGTCAATTCCGGCTCTGTATGGCCGCCACCAGCACGGTCATATCATCGCGCGGCTCTTCCTGACCGACAGCCAGCGCCAGGATATCTTCCGCCATCATCTGCGGATTTCCGCCCTTGACGCGCCGCAGAATCTCCGCGAGGAACTCCTCCTTATCTGTGCCGGGGAGTGCTTCCACCACGCCGTCCGTGACCAGAACAACGAAGGTCTCCTTTTCCAGCTGGCTGACCGACTCCTCCCCGGTTACATTCCGGTTCCAACCGATCGGCATATCCGCCGACTCCAGCACGGTGACCTTCTCGCCCCTTTTGATAAAGGTCGCGGCCGCCCCCTGCTTTCGGCTGCTCAAATCTCCCGTGTACAGGTTCAGGCAATGCAGATCCAGCGTGGCCGGGCACTGCTCACCTTCCCGCAGAAGGAGCACGGAATTGATTGACTTCACCGTTCCTTCCAGGCTGAAGCCGGACTCCATCAGTTGTTCCGTCAGCTCCACGACAGCCTCGCTCTCCTCGCAGGCCGCCGCGCCGCTTCCCATACCGTCCGAAAGGCACAGCAGATAACGTCCTTCCGGAAGCTCCATCGCCGAATAATTATCGCCGGAAATATCTCCGCCGCCTCCGACTGCCCGGGCGACGCCGAGGCACACGCCGTACACCGGTTCCTCCATCAGAACCACGCGGGCCGCCTCCCGGCCGATCATACTCTTTCCATTCTCCTCCACACGAAATCGCCGCTTCAGAGCCAGACCGACCGCATCCGCAATCTCCCTCGACGGAACCGGGCGGCGACTTCCGGTCTGCAGAATCATATGAATTTGAAGATGCCCCCGGTGATCCGACTCCACCAGAATACGTCCCAGACGCAGGCGCAGCTTCCGGCACTCTCTGCGGACGGCAGCATCCCACTCTTCCGTCACATCCTCCCATTCCTCTCCGGAGGACGCAATCGCAAGAAGCATATTCTCGGCCTCCTGAAACTGAAGCGCTGCTACCTCCCGGCTCTCCAGGAAGCGCTTCTTCCAGTCAATCTGAACCTGCGAGCGCTCCAGCTCCTCATTCAGCTCGTCCAGGTATTTCGGCATCTCACAGCAGGTTTCGTTAAATATGCGAGGCATATCGTCCGTATTGATCCGCCCGTTCTTACCGAATGCTGTCATAAGATAACGCAGATAATATGTATCCTTCTGCAGCTGCATCTTCCCCAGATGGCATCCTCCGCATGGCTGGCAGATCTCCTTCTCCGTCTCTGCCAGCGCGGTCGCGGCAATCTCCCGGTTCGCCCGGTCAAAGCTTCGGCTTCCACTCTCCCGGAAGGCGGAAGAAAGGCCATGAAACGCGTCAGCCGTACTGCGCAGGCGCATCTCCGTCAGATGCTCCCGATACCGGTTCTTCCACTGCATATTTTTGCGCAGCGCCTTCCGGCTGCCTCCGGCCTGTATCCTTCCGATCCATACACCGATCAGATAAACACTGCAAAAGAGAAGTACGGTTCCCGCCACATTCATATCCAAGTCCTCCCAACTATATCACGGTGATACCCGGAATTCTAGCACGCGGGAAATGAAAATTCTGTCAAAAGCGGACGGCCGCGAAAGGAAATATTTCGACACACAAAAAGAAACGGCCGCAGCCGTTTCTCTAATTCTCCGGGCGGATAATCGTCTCGTCCGGATTAATCAGTCCCAGTTTCTCTCTGGCGATCTGTTCGATATAGTCTTTGGTCTGAACATAGACGCTCTTCTCTTCCAGCTCTTCCTGCCGCTGCTTCTCTGTGTCCACCTCATTTTGCAAGGCATCCACCCTGGCCGCATATACAGCATCCGCCTTCTGAAGGCTGCGCGTATAGACTGTCAACACAGTAAGCAGCGCGGCAACTACGAAGAAAATGGGCAACACACTTCGGTTTCGATTTCCTTTTTTCTTCCTGTTCCGTTTGGTTGAATCACGCACGCTCTGTCTCCTTTTCGGCTCCGTCCGTCCCTTTTTCCTCATTGTAACCCATCGGAGCGTCTTTTTCAATATTCCGGAGCAAATATAATTCCAAAGAATCATACCAATGGCAATTCCTGCCGTAAAGTACCATCGAATCTTCCCGTCGTTCTCATAGAAAGCCTGCGCAAACGCCCACAGCCCGCAGTAGACCCAATACAGAATATCCTCCGCGTCCCGCAGACGCCGCCCATGCGGCAGCAGCCAGCGGCACAGCCGGAGTCCGTCGTACAGGCACATGAACTTCGCTCCCAGAAGAAGCGCGTGAAGAAAGACAGCCGCCTCCGCCGGGATCTGTCCGCTCATACTTAACCAAACAGGCGGGAGAAGACACTCTCTCCCTTCTTCACAAAGCCTTTCTCCTCCTGATACTGTAAGGACTCAACCTTTCCCTCGACACGGGCCTCACCCTTCTCCAGCACCAAAGACTTCACATGCAGACCCTCTCCGCGAATCAGCAGGATTCCGCAGGACGTATCCATCTTCACTTCATTCTCGTCAAAGGAACGAACCTCCCGGACTCCTGTCAGTGATAGCTCACTGCACCTCGTCATCGCCAGGGTATGTTCTCCGGCCATTCCCTCCGCAGACGCCTTCTGTTCCTCCAAATCCAACACCTCGTATGCTTTTTAGCATTATATGCCGCCGCGCTTAGAGGTATGTGAACATCTCCTTCGCCTCATCCTTCTTCGTGGTCTCCTTAATATCCGTGACCTGAACCTTCACGGCCTTATTGCCGAATCCGATCTCAATCACATCGCCGACCTTCACCTCCGCGGACGCCTTGGCCGGTCTTCCGTTCACCGTCACACGGCCCGCGTCGCAGGCTTCATTCGCCACGGTGCGGCGCTTGATCAGGCGGGACACCTTCAGATATTTATCCAGACGCATCTTCTCTTCCTCCTAAAATAAATCCAGCGAACTCAAGTTCTGTATCTTCCGCATCATTCCTCGCGGTTATAAAAGAGGGAGCCTGCCGGCTCCCTCTCAACTTCACTCCTCAGATTACTGCTCGTTCATCATATCCTTCAGAGCCTTGCCTGCCTTGAACTTCGGCATTCTGGTCGCTTCAATCTTCATTGTGGCACCGGTTCTGGGATTTCTGCCCTCTCTGGCTGCTCTCTCGGAAACTTCGAAAGTACCGAAGCCAACCATCTGTACCTTACCGCCGGCCTTCAGCTCCTCAGCGATCACATCGGTCACTGCCTTTACTGCCTTCTCTGCATCTTTTTTGGAAATCTCTGCTTTAGCAGCAACTGCTGCGATCAATTCTAACTTATTCATCTATGCACTTCCTCCTGAATTTTTCGCCCCATGAGCGAACTCTGAAATAGAATATAATCGTTTCCCCTGTATTTGTCAAGGCTTTATTGATGTTCTACGCCATCAGCGCTTCCATCTCCGTCACGAGCTCATCAAACTGTTGCAGCGCCTGGCTGACCGGCTCCGGTGTCGTCATATCTACCCCCGCGATCTTCAGGAGAGAAATCGGATCGGCGGAGCATCCGGAGCTTAAGAACTTCAGGTAATCCTTCACCGCCGATTCGCCCTCGGTCAGAATACGGCGGGACAGCGCCATCGCGGCGGAGAATCCGGTCGCATACTGGTATACGTAGAAATTGTAGTAAAAGTGCGGGATACGCGCCCACTCGATCGCGATCAGCGGATCCGCCTCCATCGCATCACCGTAATATTCCCGGTTCAGGTTATAGTAGATCTCCTTCAGAACGTCCGCCGTCAGCGCCTCTCCAGCTTCCGCAAGAGCATGAATCTTCAGTTCGAACTCCGCAAACATAGTCTGGCGGTATACGGTCGTGCGGAACTGCTCCAGGAAATAGTTGATCAGGTATGCCCTCTCTTTCTTATCCTCTGTTCTTCCCAGCAGGTACTGCATCAGCAGCGCCTCGTTGCAGGTAGAAGCCACCTCGGCAACGAAGATCACGTAATCCGCATATACCGGCGGCTGGTTCTTCGTGCTGAGGTAGGAGTGCATAGCATGACCCAGCTCATGCACCAGCGTGAACTCGCTGTCCAGGTTGTCCTTATGGTTCAGAAGTATGAAGGGATGCACGCGCACACCGGCGGAATACGCACCGGGTCTCTTGCCCTCGTTCTCGTAAATATCCATCCAGCGTTCCTCAAAGCTGCGCTCCAGCACGGCACAGTAATCCGGGCCGAAGACCTGCATGGCAGCCAGCACATCTTCCTTCGCCTTGTCGAATGAAATCTTCTTGTCGCAGTCCGGAACGAGGCTGGTGTATACATCATACATGTGAAGCTCGTCCAACTGCATCAGCTTCTTGCGAAGCGCCGTATAGCGGTGCATCGCGTTCATATTCTGATGAACCGCCTGCACCAGGTTATCGTATACAGATACCGGTACTTCCGTGCGGTCCAGGGCAGCTTCTCTGGCGGAGCCGTATTTTCTTGCTCTGGCAAAGAAAATGTTCTTCTTTACTTCGGCATTCAGCATGGCTGCCTCCGTGTTCTTGTATTTCTCATACGTCGTGTACAGGTTCTCAAACGCCGCGCGGCGCAGACCCGCCTTGGGAGATTCCATCAGGGCGATATACGTGCTGTTCGTGAGCGGATAGACTTCGCCGGTGACATCCTTTACGCTGGGGAAGGTCAGGTCGGCATTCACGAAGTTGACGAACATCTGCGTGGGCGTCTCCGCCATTTCTCCTGCGGCTGCAAGGATGCTCTCCTCTGCCTGGGAGAGGATGTGCTCTTTTCTGCGGCGGACACGATACATGTAGCGCTCGTAGAGGCGAAGCTCGGGGCACTCTTCGTAGAATTTCTGCAGGGTCTCCTCCGGGATGGCGATAATTTCTGGCGTCTCGAAGGCGGTAGCCTGCTGGAACTGTACCAGATATCCGGTCATCTGTCCTTTCAGGCCCTGATATACGGTGTTTTTAGTATCTTCGTCGTTTTTCAGGAAGGTGTAGTTGTACAGATCTTCGATGCGAAGTCCCAGTTCTTCGGATTTTCTGAGATATTCGAGGAGTACTTCGGGGCTCTCGCTCAGGCGGCCGGCATAGACGGCAAGCGCCTGCTCTTCGCCTTTGATGGCTGCGAATTCCGCTTTCCAGGCCTCGTCGCTTGCAAAAATATCTTCCGTGGACCACATGTTCTCTTTCTTCTGCTCGCTTCGCTTTAAGATATGCTTCGTTTCTCCCATTATGTCGTTCCTTTCCTATGCTATTTCTTTCCTTGCGGGTATTCTTTCTTGCATCATATGGCTATAGTGTATCATACCCGTTCCGCTCCGGCAAGTATTCCTCTGACTTCCGAAGGTTTTTCTCCTGCTTTACATGAGCTCCGCGCTGACCGGGAGAACTGACTTCCATGGAAGGTTTCCCACTCTTTACATGGGGCTCCGCGCAAACCAAGGGAACAACTTCCAGGGAACTTTTCCTCGTCTTCTACGTGAGGCTCCGCACAAACTTCGGGACAAGCCAGTCCCATCTTCACACGGCCACGGGTGCTGCGTTTTCGGCTCCGGACCGCGCGCCTATTAATCGCCAGTCGCCCCGGCGCGCCTCTTCGAGGCTTGATCGATGGGGCTTTGTGGCGATCGCTAGCGCAGCCCTGCGCTCGAAAGCCTCGCAATGTGTCCGTGTAGAAGAGGGCTGGCTTTTTCCCTGATGTTACATAGATCACGTACTTTTATATTATTTTCCTCACTGAAAACTATTCGCCAATTCTACCTTCTGCATAGTCTATCTCCTGTTTTATGCTTCTAACATATTCGGAATAATCAACATATTGCCGCATTTCTTTTGACGTGAAATTTTGCTGACAATAATTTTCGGAACTAACAGAAGCGAGCCGCGAACGCCAGGTAGAAATAAGTTCTTTGCTTTGTGTTTTTTCTGCAATTTCTTCGAAGATTTCCGAAAGCCAATAAAATTCTTCATCAGTACAATCATTCTGGAAAAATTTCATTGTCTTCGCACAATCTTTCGTAAAAATTTCAATAGCTGCTTTCCAATAATCTTCAATCCAATAATTATCTTCTTTCTCTGTTATGCGAAATTGTGCAGCCTGTTTCATTGTTGTAAATTTCATTTTCTATGCCTCCTTTTAATTACCGAACTCTGGTCTGCATCAGGAAATACCGTTGCTATTTTTCCATATGTCCGTTTAACACCAACACGAACACCTTTATAAACACCATATATAGTTTTCCCATCAGGTACATGGCGGTTAGATTTTAATCCAGCAACGTGTTCGCCAGCATGGCGAATATCTTTTTCTGTCCAGGATTTAGGAAACCAAGACTGCCCAGTACCTTTCTGTTTACTTCGCTCCTTGTGATTAGGAACATTGCCAATACGAACACCATTCGGATAAATCTTTACTATATTGTATTTGATACCATATTTATCAAGTAACTCTAATCCTTTTTGGCCATGTCCACCATTATTAAGCCTGAGTTTTATAACCATTTTGCCATTTTCACGAGTCTGACTGCGCGTAAACGCCCCTTCATTTGAATGAACAAGTGCAAAATTGCTTACACTTGTGCCGCTTCCTTTAGTATTCATATATCGCCTGCTTTTGCTTGTTCCCATATTACATCACCTTCTTTCGCTTACAGGAAGTCCAATCCAGAAGATGATGGAAATGAGTGTATCTTTCATATTTTTCAAAAATTCGGGGATTGTATGAACCATATACGATAACGACTTGCGGATTCAATTCGGATAACATAGAGTCAAGTCCTGCTTCAAGATAATACTTATCCTCCCGCGTCCGGCTGCAACCATATGTTCCGATAGAAACAATACTGTTTTTCGGCACACCTGCAAATGCCGGTGCAGAATCAAAATACTTTCGGCTATATGTCCGTTCATCGCCCCATCGAACATTTGGAATAACGTATTTTCCTTGCTCCTGCAAATAATATCCAATGGAACGATTTACACCGATATTTGCAATTTGCGCCCAAAGTGGCATATCACGATAGAAAGAACAGTCTGGTGTAGAAATGATTTGAACCTTTTTCAGTTCACCCATATAATTCTGTGGAACGCTGACAAAATCACGAAAATGAAAATCATGTTCATAGAACACAAGCATCTCTTTTGCCGGATCAGTGAGTGCTTTCCGTTTTGAAAAAGGGACAGCAACCGTCGGAAGCACAATTTCTGAAGGTGCTTTCAAAATAGGAATTTCAAAAATCCCATCGAAAAAAGCGGTTTCAATCAACTCAGAATTAAAACCATCATAAAATAAATTTTTCAAAAAAATACTCCTTTCTACTACAATATATTTATGGTTAATATCCCTTACAGCCAGTAAGGAATTATCCATCTTGTTGCTTAAGCT
>JAJEQR010000042.1 GCA_020687485.1 Hominifimenecus microfluidus
TTGACTGTTTATAGGATTGACTCTATTATTACATAGATTTCTGCATGGAGGAAGGTACGTTCTATTTACCGTTTACGCTCTTCAATATGCGTCAAAGTTTGTGTCAGACTTTTTTGCCTTTTATACAAAAGAAAGAGGGACTATCCGAAGATAATCCCCCTCTGGAACTATTTTTCATTTAGTTGTCACTAAATCGCTTATTCTTCTGTGCGTTCTTCCCATTCAAGAACACCGCCGTAATTGCGTAATCCTGTGATCGTCCAGGTCGCATTTCCAGCCGGATAATACGCATCTGCGCTTACACCATTAAACGCATAATCGCCAATAGTCGGATAATCTCCGGTAAAGATTATCGTATTAAGTGCAGAGCATCTGGAGAATGTATAATTTCCCATGCTCTTCACATTCGCCGGAATCACGATCTGTGTCAGCTTGCTGCAGCCATAGAATGCGCTGTCTCCCATCTCTTCCAGAGTGGAAGGAAGGGATACCACCGAAACGCCGGTACAGCTCTTAAACGCATAGGCTCCGATCTCAGTTACACCTTCCGGAATCGTCAGCTCGCTCAGGCCGGTGCAGCCATAGAATGCTGCCTCGCCAATACTTTGAAGACTCTCTGGGAAGCTTACATTCTTCAGTCCGATACACTTGCGGAACGCATAACTGCTGATACTGGTCAGTGTCTCCGGCAGTGTCAGCTCTGCAATTGCTTCACAACCATAGAACGCACTATCATCAATTTTCGCCAGATTTGCAGGCATATCTACTGATTCAAGTACAACACAATTCTTAAACGCATAAGCTCCAATTGTTGTCACAGAATCCGGAATCGTAAGGCTTTCCAGTGCTGTTGCGTAGAAGGATGCCTCACGAACCTGCAGCAGGCTCTTCGGAAGTACAACAGACTTCAGATTCGTGCAGTTCTTAAAGCAATAAACTCCGATAATCGAAACATTATTCGGAATCACAAGGCTCTCCAGTGCAGAACAGCCATAGAATGCCGCTTCATCCAGCTTGATCAGCGTGGACGGCAGGGAAACACTCGTTAAGTTCGTGCAGTTCTTAAAGGTATATCCCCATACCGTATAAACACCTTCCGGAATTTCAATTGCAGGCAGGGCTGTACAGCCATAAAATGCGCTCTGCCCAAGCTTCTTCAGCGATGCCGACAGTCTTACCTGATTCAGGGCCGTACAATTCTTGAAGGCATATTCGCCAACCGTCTTCACACTGTCCGCGATCTCAACCTTCGTAAGCTTCGTCATGCCATAGAAAGCATAATCGCCAATCAGGGTTACTCCATCTTCAACTACTACTTCCTGAATCTGGTCGATATAACTGTACCAGGGCATCTCCGAGCGATAGGTATAATTTGTCATTTCCCCACTGCCGGAGATCGTCAGTACACCGGAGCCATTCAGATTCCAGTTCACGGTATCTCCACAGATACCATCTATACTCTGTTCCCATACCGCATACAGCGTAGTATCTTCGCTTAGCGTAAAGCTGTCACCCGGCTGGTATGCAGCTTCCACAGCATCCGCCGACAGTGCCCAGCCAAGGAAGCGATAGCCTTCCTGAACCGGAATCTCATTGCTAAGAGTAATCGATGATCCTGCTTCTGCGCTGATCTGCTCCGGTTCCTGTGTTCCTCCATTCGCGTTATACACAAGCGTAACCTCTTTCACAGCGGCAAATTCACACTTCAGCGCAAACGTAGCCGTCTTATCACGTCCGCAATCATACGTATACGTTACTGTATCTGCATCGTCATCCACCGTAAGAATACTACCGTTTACTGTACCGCCCTTCCAGTTGCTTGCCTTGTTCACATCAAAGTTACCCGGAAGCAGGGAGAGATTAAAGCTTCGGCTTGTTTTAGAAACATTGATAGTGTAGCTGTTGCCATACACACTCAAATAATCCTCCAGCAGAGCTTCATTATTACTGATATCTAAAGATGTCAGCTGATTATTGCCGCAGGAAAAAGATGTCAGTGCCGGGTTCTTGCTAATGTCTATCATCGTCAATTGATTGTTCTCACACTTTAATTCTGTCAGATTAATGCTATCGGAAAAGTCAATTGACTTCAATTGATTATTATTGCAATGCAGCCAACTCAATTCCGTATTACCCGCAAGTGTTAGTGATTCCAATTCGTTATAGTCGCAATAAACTATGTACAGTGCAGGATTATTGCTAAGATCCAAAGACGTCAGCTTACCATTGCCACAATACAGCCGCGCTAAAGCAACATTACTACTAAGATCTAATGTCTTTAACAAATTATCACCGCAACTTAACTCCTCCAGAGCAGTATTTTGACTAAGGTCAAGTGTTGTTAACTCATTATTAGCGCATGACAGATAAGTTAATAACGTATTACTTTTAATATTCAACGATGTTAATTTATTACCGCCACACTCTAAAGATGTCAGCAATGTATTATTCTTAACATCCAATGATGTTAACTGATTCGCACCACAGCTCAATTCTTCCAGCGTTGTATTACTGCTAACGTCAAGAACACTTAATTGATTTCCATAGCACTCCAGTCTTTCCAATAAAATATTCTCATCAACTTCAAGCGAAGTTAACTGATTTCTGTTACACACTACACTTGTTAACGCCGTGTTATTCTGCAGTTCAAGTGAAGTTAACTGGTTGTAACTGCAATCCAGATATGTCAGTGCAGTATTCTTGCTAATATCAAGCGAAGTCAGGTTATTATTACTGCACTTCAAGGTTTTCAGCGAGGTAAAATACTCAACCCCTTCCAGACTGGAAATTCCACTTCTGTTACAATTCAAATATGTCGTTTTCGTAATCTCATCTTCACTCAGTTTTCCATCTCCATCTACATCATAACCTCTGGAAATAATATCTCTAAAATTATCATCAGGGAAATGCTCCTCATCGATGGGAATCCGCTTGTCCTCGATCTTGTCAATTATGGTGTTTTTACTGCGCTGGTAACCACAAACGGTACATTCTTCATGCTTCCGTCCGCTTTCTGTCATAGTGGCTTCCTGATCAATGATCCATTCAAAGTTGTGTTCCGCTCTATTAATAACTGCGCTGCACTCACTGCAGGTATTCCAGTGATAATTACTGTCATATGACCAATTATTAGCTTCTATTGTGTGGCTATGTGATCCGGAAATATATTTAATATTCAGACCAAAACGGCATGGTTCTCCATATCCACAGTCATATTTATAGCGAACCATGTCACTACCTTCATCTATCGTCAAAATATTGCCGTTAATCACACCGTATTCGAGGTCACTTACTTTAGTCACATCAAAATTGCCAGGCAAGGTTGATAAATCAAAAGTTCTGTCACTGTCAGAAACTACTATATTATATCTGAAAACACCATTATCCCATCCCACGTCTTTTAATAGCGTATTATTACTTAAATCCAGGTAAGCCAACCCATTCCAACCATACGAAAGGAACTTCAATGCTGTATTTCTGCTGACATCCAGCACACGCAGTCCACAGTCAAAGCAATCAAGTGATTCCAGCATAATATTTTTACTGAGATCCATGCTTCCAATCGGGCAAACAGAACAATTGAGATCCGTCAATAACAAATTGTTGCTCGTATCCAGCGACTCAATCCAATAATTACAGTAGCAATTCAACGATACCAGATTATAGTTATTGCTTATATCCAGTTCTTCCAAACTATTTTTTGAGCAATCCAGTTTTCTGAGTTCTTTAAAATATTCGATTCCTTTCAGACTGGAAATTTCTTTCTCACTGCACACTATACTTACAACGGAAGAAATCTCACTTTGACTAAGAACTTCGTCTTCATTTTTGTCAAACGCAGCAACAACCTCTCTAAAATTCCCATCTGGGAAGTTTGCCTCATTGATTTGAATGCCTTCTTCTGCAGAAACTTTAGCGATCACAGTTTCTACATTACGTTTATATCCGCATACAGAGCACTCCTCATGAGCAAGTCCTTCTTCTGTTTCGCTGGCTTCTTTGTCAATTTTCCAGTCAAAGCTATGTGTTTTACTCTGAAAATGCTCTCCACAATTCAGGCAAGTCTGCCAGTGATAATCCGTATCACTATCCCATTCACCATTAAATTCGTGAGAAATATATAATTCACAATTGATCGAGAATCCCTGACCACAATCATATGTATACTCAATGTAGCCATCTGCCTGTGTGAGTGTCAGGATATTTCCTTCAACTGTACCGCCCTTCCAGTTGCTTGTGCAACTTACATCAAAATTCCCAGGCAAAGTACTGAGATCAAACGTTTTATTCTCCTGAGAGACGGAAATCTCATACGAAAACAGCATACTTGCTCTAAATTCTTCCAGGCACGTATTATTGCTCAAGTCAAGAGATGTTAAAGTATTTAAACTGCAATCCAAACTTCTTAATTCTGTATTATTGCTTACATCAAGAACTGTCAAACGATCCATATTGCAATTTAAGTTTTTCAGTGCAATATTTCTACTAACATCTAACGAAATTAAACTGCTGCAACTATAACATTCCAGTGATTCCAGCATAGTGTTCTGACTAAGATCCAGTTTTTTAACAGGGCACGCACCACAGTCAAGACTCACTAATGCTGGATTGTTGCTGATATCTAATGAACGAAGGTTATAATTCCAACGAACATTGAGTTCGACTAGTTTTGCATTTTCACTTATATCTATTTCTGTTAAATCGTTTCCTGAGCAATCCAAAGTACGGAGTTCTGTAAAATATTCAACTCCAACTAAACTGGAAATTCTACTATCATTACACTTTATTTCAACTACAGATGAAATTTCCTCTTTGTCAAGAACACCATCATTGTTCTGATCATAGGTAATAACAATATCTCTGAAGTTTTCATCCGGGAAATTCTCCTCATTAATGGCAACCTCAGCAGAAGTCGCCTCTGAAGAAGCCACCGCAGTTTCCTCTCCCACAGGCGTTTCTGCATTTTCAGCCTCAGCTTCCGCTGAGGGCAGTTCGCCTGCGCTCTTTTCTTCTGAAGCGGACAAATCTTCCGTCGCTTCATCCGCTACAGATGTCAGGTTTTCTGTTCCCTCATCTTCTGTGAACATCGATGTTTCTGCTGCTTCGCTCTCTTCAGGGGCAGCATCTTCGGATGCCTCTGCATTCACATTTTGAATCTCGACAACATTATTTAAGTTGCTGTTGTCTTCTGCGAATGCTGTTGTCGGCATCAGACTTAGCATCATACTGAATGACAGTACGATACTCAAAGCTCTCTTTTTCATAAGCTTTTTCCTCCTTTTCTTTCTAGTAGACTATCTTTAAGCCAATAATTCAATATGTGTCAAACTTTGTGTCGAGATTTTTGGGCAAAAACCTGATAAAATGCAGAAATTGTAGTGTTCGTGTCGTATAGTGTCTTCTTTTTAAAAATAATCATGTTAATTAGTGTTAAAGTTTCGAGAAATTTTATTGATTTTTACACGAATATCTAATATACTATGTTCAGTACCTTTATGGAGGAGACTGCTTATGTATAGAAAGATTATGGGCTTCCTGGAAGCTTGGAAAGAAAGTGAACACCGCAAGCCCCTTATTTTACAGGGCGCAAGACAGGTCGGAAAGACCTATTCCATTCTGGAATTCGGGCGCACCCACTATGAAAATGTGGCGTACTTCAACTTTGAAACCAATCCAAAGCTGAATGCAACCTTTGAGGAAAACATCAGCCCCGATTATCTGATACCGATTTTGTCCCATATCGCAAGTCAAACCATCTTAAAAGAAAAGACGCTGATTGTATTCGATGAGGTGCAGCTCTGCGAAAGAGCATTGACTTCGCTCAAATACTTTTGCGAGGACGCTCCAGATTACCACATCATTGTCGCAGGCAGCTTGCTTGGTGTTGCAGTCAACCGGACAAAATTCTCTTTCCCTGTAGGAAAGGTCGATATGAAAACGCTTTATCCTATGGACATGGAGGAATTTATGCTGGCTCTCGGTCAGGATGATTTGGTAGAGCAGATTAAAAAGTGCTTCCAAACCGATACGCCGCTGCCGTCTGCTTTGCACGACGCCGCAATGCAGCTTTACCGTCAGTATCTTGTGGTCGGCGGTATGCCAGAGTGCGTGATGCAATTTGCTGAAACAAAGGATTATATCCTTGTCCGCCATACGCAGGATACAATCCTTGCAAGCTATCTCAATGATATGAGCAAGTATAACAACTTGAATGAAATCAAGAAAACCCGACTTGCCTATGATAACATTACCGTTCAGCTTTCCAAGAAGAATACCCGTTTCCAATATAAGCTGATTAAAAAAGGCGGACGGGCTTCCGAATTTGAAAATGCAATCGAATGGCTTTGCCTGTCTGGTATCGTGTCACAGGTCTACAAGGTCGAGCAAATCAAAAAGCCGCTCGAAAATTACCGTGATATTGATAAGTTCAAGATTTATGTGTCCGACTTAGGGCTGCTTTGCGCCAAAAAGGATTTGGCTGCCAATGATATTCTCTATATGGTCGAAGAAATCAACGACTTCAAGGGCGGTATGGCGGAGAACTATGTCAATGTGCAGCTTACCATTAACGGTTACCGCACCTACTATTGGGAGTCCGAGCGTGGAGCTGAAATTGATTTTATCATTCAGCGTGACAGCCAGCTCATTCCCATTGAGGTCAAATCTGCCGACAATACCAGAGCCAAGAGCTTAAAGGTCTATATGGATACCTACAAGCCCGCTTATGCTATCAAGCTCTCTGCCAAGAACTTCGGCTTTGAGGACAATAAAAAAATTGTTCCCCTCTATGCCGCATTTTGCATCTGAAATCAATATTGGGGCGATAACGCTCACAGAAAATGTGGGCGTTATTTTTTGCTTCTAAATTGCACTGCTTATAGGTAAATGATTCAATACGCATCAAACTTTGTGTCAGGATTTTTTCATGATTTCTAACACAATGAAGGGATCACCCGAAAATGACCCCCTTTTGATACCATTGTTTTAGTTTTCTGCCTGCGCACTTTCTGCAGTATCAGCTTCCGTCTCAGCATTTTCTTCAACGCTTTCACTGGAAGTTTCATCTGCCGCAGAGGTCTCGCTCATATCGCTCGCTGCTTCTTCCGCAGACGCCTCTGTCTCTGCGGGAACACTTTCTGTCGCTGCAGTTTCTACTGCAGATACCTGAGCGCTCTCCTCGTCAGGTGTCAGAACTGCTGCCGACTCCTCCGGCAGCATCTCTCCCTGGAGTACACTTATATTTCCGGTGTTTTCCGCCCAGGTAAGCTGACCGCCATAGCTCTGCTGCTTATCCGCAGTCCAGGTTGTATCACCTGACGGATAATATACATTTGCATTTATTCCATTGAATGCAGCAGATCCGATTGCCGGAGCATTTCCTGCAAATACTACCGTACCCAGTGCAGAGCATCTGGAGAATACGTATGCACCAAGCGAGGTTACATTTGCCGGAATCTCAATCTGACTGATCCGGGTGCAGCCGTAGAAGGCACTTTCTCCCAGGCTCTCCAGAGTAGACGGAAGCGTTACCGTATAGACGTTTGTGCAGCCCTTAAAAGCATAGCCCTTAATCTGTGTTACCCCTTCCGGAATTGCCAGTTCGCTCAGACCGGTGCAGCCATAGAAGGAACTCTCACCAATTGCCTGGAGACTATCCGGGAAGCTTACCATCTGAAGGCCGGTGCACTTACGAAAAGTATAATCGCAAATCGTCGTCAGTCCATTCGGAAGATTCAATACGGTAAGTGTATTGCAGTTATAAAATGCGCTGTCATCAATCTTCTGCAGACTAGTCGGCATTGTTACCGACTTCATCTGCTCGCAGTTCTTAAATGCGTACTTGCCAATCACTGTAACGCCATCTGGGATCGTCAGGTTCTGCAGAACCGTTCCATAAAATGCTGCTTCACGGATCTGTGTCAGAGCGTTCGGAAGAGTTACCGACGCAAGGCTACTGCAGTTCTTAAAGCAGTAAATACCGATAATCGAAAGACTATCCGGGAATACAGCTTCCTTCAGAGATGAGCAGCCATAGAATGCCGCTTCATCCAGCTTGATCAGCGTAGACGGCAAAGATACACTCTGCAGACTTGTGCAGTTCTTGAAGGTATAGGCCCATATCGTATAAACACCTTCCGGAATTGCGATCGAAGTCAGCGCTGTGCATCCGTAAAATGCACTCTCTCCCAGCTTCGTAAGAGAAGAGGGCAGCTTCACCTGATCCAGCGCCGTACAATTCTTGAATGCATATCCTCCGATCGTCTTTACGCTGTCGGCAATCGCGATCGTTGTAAGCTTCGGCATGCCATAGAACGCATAATCACCGATAGATGTTACACCGTCCGCGATTTCCACCCGCTGAATCTGATTGATATAGCTGTACCAGGGCATCTCAGACTTATATGTATAATTCTTCATAGCCCCGCTGCCGGAAATCGAAAGCGTACCATTGCTGCCAAGACTCCAGGTTACATTATTTCCACAGCTTCCCTGCTGAATCGCAGATTTCTCCACATGAACTGCTCCGTTATCAACCGTGAACTTCACATTGTTCATGTTCACATCGTAAATCTCCTCGGAATCATAAGTAACCGTAATGGCATATGTTCCTTCGGAAGCATTATCTGCAACCTCAAAGGTCAGATATGCCAGATCACCTGTTGCGGTATAATCCGTTTTGCTTAATCCGTTCTCCCATAATAATACATAGGGATTCGCGCTCAGGTTATTGCCGAATACGGAATCACCGAGGATTCCTCCGTCTTCCGCTTTTACCAGAGTAAGTGCATTCGCGTCATATGCAACTTTCAGTCTCGCTGCGATAATGCCAGGATTCGTACTCATCTTTATGGCAAGGCGAATCTTTTCACCAGGTGCTGCATTTTGGCTCTCGACACTGATCTTTCCTGCCGATTTCGTCGTTACTGTAACTTTGCACTCTGCCGCAAGGCCGTTGCCGGAAGCAGCAGTAATTACCGCGGTACCATCACCAACAGCCTTAACGGTACCGGCGTTTACCGTTGCTACGGATGTATTGCTGGAAGCCCAGGTAATGCTCTGATCGGTTGCATCCTCCGGGAAAACGGTTGCTGTCAGCTTCTGCGTCTGACCAATAGCAGTGAAAGTTAATGCACTCTGATCCAGACCAATATCTTCTACAGCAACCGGAATCACAACAGAATCTAACTTTGCGGAACTGCTGTTGCCATACTTATCATACGCATAAATATGGGTTATGTAAGTACCTGCTTCATAGTTGTGCGCTGACGTATACACCTGATACGTATAGGTATCTCCGTTCTTTGTTCCGCTTGCTGCTGTGTTGCTTACCCAGTCGGGGAAGATATCATCCTGTCCATTATTTTCGGTCCAGGTCGGGAACTGTACGCGATCCACGCCGGTATTATCCGTTACCTTACACGTTACCGTATAACCATTAGAAGTAATATTGCTGACCTTGCAATCCGTTATTACCGGCGCTACGGTATCTGAGCCAATAGTTACACTCTTTTCTGCCAGCAGAGTATCACTATTTCCACCGCCTACGTTAACCGCATATACCCGAATGGTCTGGTTTCCGGCAAAACTTCTGTCCACATTGAAGGTTGCCGCATATCCGTGATAATTGCCGCAGCCATATGCCTTATGAACATCTGTGCGCTCCAGATCCGCTTTCGTTGTGCCGATCTTCGTGCTGCCAATATACACATTAATTGTCAGTGCAGTGCTTGTGTCATCATCATCAAATGCCCAGCCGCTCACCGATACGGAATAAATATCTCCGCTTGCAGAATCCACCACTCCTGTAGGATTGTGGCCATCATCCGCCTCAATCCATCCCAGCTTGTAGTAATTCTGTCCGGTAACCGGATACATGACCTGCATCTTTCCGTTCTCACTGGCAACTTTCACACAGCTGTCGCCATTGGATACACTGCCAATCGTCGCCGTTCCGCTGGAACGACGGTAAGCTGTATAGCCTCCGTTCGCCGTCCATGCTTTCGTTCCTGCATTTCCAGGAATAAACGTGGAAAGAGGCACGTATGCCGTAAAGCTTCCGGAGCTCGTCGGATATGTTACCTGACACCAACCATCCGTTCCGATGGAATTGATCGTACAGAGATCATTTGCACCATCAATGTAATGACTGGATGTTGCATAAGCATTGTGACTGGAATCATATACCGTAACTTTACTACTACTGATTGTATATGCCTGACAGGGCAGCTTGTATCCTGCCGCAGATGTTGTTCCACCGGGATTGCTTCCGCCGAATACGCTTTCTGCCACCCAGCCCATCTTGGAATAACTCTGTCCGGTAACCGGATAGAGTGCCTGGATTCGTCCGTTTGCACTGGAGACCTTCAGACACTTATCACCACTGGAAATACTTCCGATGGTATCGCTGCCGCTCGACCGACGATATGCAGTTCCGCCTGATGTCGCAGTTGCCGCTGACGGAGACGCACTGGGAATGAAATCCGATAGCTTTGCATATGCGGTAAAGTAACCGGATGCCTCTGCAGAGGAAGGATACTTAACCTGACACCAGCCATCCGTATAAACTGCATTAATCGTACAAAGATCCGTGGAGCCAGTGATATAACGGTTGGAATACTGGCTGCCACTTTCCGTATAGACAGCAATGTTACCGGTGCTGATCGGATATGCCATAAAAGGGAGAAATCCGCTATAACTACCGTCTGAAGTATGAGAAGACGCTACTGAACCAGATACGGTAACATTTCCATGAAATCCCCATCCCCTAAATCGACTGCCCCAGTAACTACTGTTAACTAACGTCTTCTGAACTTTGCCTCCAGTCGCATGAACAAAGTATCCGTCACCAACATAAACACCTATATGTCCGTAATAACTAGACTTACAACTACTACAAGGTCCACCACCACAATTACCAAAAAATACATCTGCACCGACCGGAATTGAATTAATATCCGTTGACTGTATATGGCTATTTCCATAATTGTACGCACAACAAGTACTAGACGTTCCCGCACCTAAATTCTCAAAGCACTCTTTAACAAATCTTAGGCAATATCCACTAGGATAACTCTCCCCAACTCGTCCGTTAAAATAATTGGCTATTTCTGTTGCTGAAAAATTTTTTGCTTCCGCTTTTACTGGCAAAATTGTAATAACCATGCATAAAACGATCAGTAGACTAACCATTTTACTTATACATTTTTTCATTTATGCATTACTCCTTTCTTCTTTAAATCCTGTATTTTTCCCGCATCAATCCATCCCATCTTATACCCTCCGCTATCCAGAGGATATATTATCTGAGCCATCCCTCCTTTCTCTGCAATGGCCGTAAATGTATCCGTGCTCCACACCGATCCCAGCTGCACATCACCTCCTGAAGTTTTGTATACTTTTACTGTCTCTCCTACCGACGCCTGATACGGCGTTACCGCTGTATTCGCATCGATGAATTCAGATAGCCTGCAATATCCTGTCTTAGTATATCCTGCGCTTCCCGCTGGGTACTTCACCTTACACCATCCGTTAGAATAAATCTGACTGATCGTGCACAGATCACTGCCGCCGTCAATATAGCCATAGCTCGTCCCGGAAGCGCCGACCTCCGGCTGAACATAAACCTTTTCCGACGATAGGGTATAGCACTGAATATCCTTCCATTCTCCATAGACAGAATCCAGTTCATAATCGCTCTGATTCTGTCCATAGTTTCCGGAGATAATGTCTTCCATAGAACGAATCACATCCTCCGTTACAAGACTGGCGGAATTCTTAAATTCAACCAGAAGAGCTTCTGCTCCCTGAAGCTGCGCCCAGTAAGAGAAATAACCATGCGCATTCGATGTCAGCACATTCTTATGATTGATACCTACATGAAGGGAAAATACTTCCGCCAGATCAGCACTTCCAATCGTGCAGTTCTCCCATCCGTGAAAGTCAATTACCACTGACGGCGAACTGGCAAGCACCAGATCGCGCATCGCCTGTGTTTCCACTGCGGAAAATGGAGCTGCCGTATAGTTTCTGGCGCTAGTATAAACCTGATGGCTGGCATCAAAATCTCTGTTCAAATCGATTCCGTTCGCATTGCATCGTCCGAATCCATTGTTGGTTGTTCCCTCTTCCAGACCGTCCGGATTACAGCTGGGAATGATCAGCAGGCGACAGCCTTTCAGATCTGCAGCTTCCGAAAAATATTTGACCAGCGCATTTCCCAGATCTACCAGAAGCTGTCCGTCTGTTGCATATTCATCTTCCCAGCCATGGATCTCGAAGTTCAACAGTAACGTTCTGCTATATTCTCCCTGCTGAATGCTCCAGCACACCAGATCTCGTCCCAGAGTACTGCTTCCATATCGAAGAGCGGTGCAGACTACCTGATTTTCCGATGTCGAAGTGGATATGACTTCATATCCACTCAAATCATCGGACAGTGCCGGTGTATCAGGCACTTCCGGAGTGTCCGGCTCTTCCGGTGCCGTCGGAAGCTCAATATCCCAGCCACCGGCCAGATACCTCTGAAGATGCGTAATATCCTTCAGATTCACAGAACCATCCGCATTCACATTCAATCCCCGATTCTGATCATTCAGTTCGATATCACCAGATGACAGTTGCCTTCGAAGCTCCGTCACATCCTTCAGATTGACAACGCCGTCTCCATTCGCATCGCCGTAAAGGAATGCGGCTGCGCCAGCTGCCGTAGGAATTAATAACGAAGTAACCAGCAGCGCGGTTCCCCATTTTCCTGCTTTTTTCCTCTTATTCTTGCTCATTTGGTTCTCCAGGTAAGCTGTCCTCCATAATTCTGCTGCACTTCTGTGGTCCATGTCACATTATTCGCCGGATAATATACATTCGCTTTTACGCTGTTAAATGCCGCAGATCCGATAGCCGGTGCATTTCCGGTAAAGCTTACACTTTCCAGTCCTGCACAACGGGAGAATGCGTACGCTCCAACGGTACTTACATTTTCAGGAATTGCAATTTCCGTTACACCGCTGCAGCCATAGAACGCGCTCTCGCCAATCGCTGTCAGCGTAGTCGGCATGGAAATGCTGCTCACGTCCGTACAACCCTTGAACGAGTAAGCTCCCAGTGTCTCCAGTCCCTCCGGGAAATCCAGCGTCTTCAATCCGGTATCTCCATAGAAAGCGCTTTCACCGATTGCTGCCAGGGTGGACGGGAAGCTTACGCTCTGAAGTCCCGTGCAGTTACGGAACGCATAATCACCGATGCTGGTAACCTCATCCGGTATAGTCAGTTCTTTTAATGCACTGCAAGCATAGAAGGAACTTTCCTCTATTGTCTGCAAACGAACCGGTAAAGTAACAGTAACCAAATTGGTGCAATTCTTAAATGCATAGCTTCCAATACGAGTCACATTTTCCGGAACATCCAGGCCGCCTAATGCCGTTCCATAGAAAGATGCTTCCCGGATTTCTCTTAAAGTTTTCGGCAAAGTAACTGTACTTAAGTTACTGCAGTTTTTAAAGCAGTATGCACCTATAATGGATACACTATCCGGAATCTGAAGTTCATTCAATGCGGTACAACCGTAAAATGCAGCCTCATCCAACTTCATCAACGAAGACGGCAAATTTACTTCCGCAAGGCTTGTACAGTTCTTAAATGTATATCCCCAGATCGTATAAATACCTTCCGGAATCGTGATCTTCTCCAGACTGGTACAACCGTAAAATGCGCTTTCACCAATACTCTGAAGAGTAGATGGCAATTCCATTTGTTTTAACGCTGAACAGTTTTTGAAAGCATAGCTTCCAATCGCCTTTAATTCATCCGGGAAAGATACTGACACAAGATTGTTACATCCATAAAAAGCAAAATTACTGATTCTTTTCACATCATTCTTTAGCACAACCGATGTAATTTCATCCCGGCTCTCACTCCACGGTACCTTTGATGCAGAATCAAAATTTCCCATACAACTGTCATTATAGACTGTCAGGATTCCATTCTCCACTTTCCATGATGTTGGCCAGGTCAAATGTCCACCATAATCCTGCATATTATCTGTAGTCCAGGTCTGGTCTTCCATAGTGCAGAACACATTAGCATTCACACCAGAGAAAGCATTCACACCAATTACCGGCGCGCTTCCAGTGAAAGAAATCTCATTCATACCTGCACACTTTGAAAATGCATAGTTATGAATAGCTGTCAAACTCTCCGGGAACTCAACAGATCGCAATGCTGCACAACTATGAAATGCGCTTTCACCAATGGATTGCAGTTCTGCTGGTAATTTGATTTCCTCAAGTACCGAACAATTTTTAAAGGCATAGCTTCCAATTTCTGTTACACTGTCTGCGATAGTAACCTGGCTGAGTTTTTCCAAACCATAGAAACTGAAATTGCCAACAGATGTAATACCATCTCCAATGACAATAGATTTAATCTCATTCCTGTTGTCATACCATGGTTGTTCCGAAGCTTTTTGATAATCATTCATTGGGCCAAAGCCGGAAATATTCAATACACCATCGCTAAATATCCAACTGGCATTTTCACCACAACTATCTGTCTTGATATTGTAAGACCATACCGCATTTTCAAGGCTCTGATTATCTGCAAAAATCTGAATCGCCAAACGATCCTGTTCGCTGCCCATGTAATTTACGGTTTTTAAATTCGTGCATTCATCAAATGCCCCAAGAAAAATCTTCTGCAATTTTTTTGGAAGAACAATCGAATTCAGGTTAGTACAACCTTTAAAAGCACTGTTTCCAATAGACTGTACAAGTTCCGGAATTACCACGTTTTCCAGACTGCTGCATTCATAGAAAGCAAACCCGTCTATATCTTTTAAAGAATCCGGCATTATAACCGTTTTCAGCTTAGGACAGGAAGAAAATGTGCCTCCATTTATTATTTCAATGTCTCCCAATATATGTACTGCTTCTAATTCTGTGCATGCATAAAAGGCATCTGTTCCTATTGACTTAACACTTTTCGGCAGCACTACAGAGCTTAATTTTGAACACCCGTGAAATGCCTGATTACCAATCGCGCAATCGCCATCGTCGGGAAATGTTACTGACTTCAACTTCGCACAATATTCAAATGCCTGCGCGCCTATGATGCCAACGCTCTCTGGAATTTCTATACTTTCCGTTCTGGTGGAATTACGAAATGCTGCTTCTTCAATTTCAGTTACAGCAAATCCTCTTACTGTCGATGGAATAACTACGTTCGCCGATTGCATATAATCATGAAATCCTACAACAGTACAACTTTCCAGGTCTTTGTTTATCCGGTATTTGATGCCCAAATCCATAAATTTATAACCATAACGATAAGGGCTTGCTGTCTCATAATTCCAGACAGCATTTTCCAGGTCTTCATTATAGATACCTAGTTCAATATTGTTTCTGTTTTCCAGTGAACCTTCATAATATACATTCTTTACTGTATTTCCATATCTGGTTTTAAATGCTGCATCGTCGATTTTTATTACGCTCGCAGGCAGCACAAAGACATCGATGACATCTTCTGCAAATGCCCTTACCCCAATTTCTTCGACACCAGATGAAATCAAAACTTCTGACAGCATATTGCATTTTTCAAATGTGGAATTACCGATTTTCTTTACGCCACCGGGTAACTGAATGCTGTAAATCCAATAACATTCGTAAAATGCTTTATCACCCAAAACAGTTAAACTTTCAGGGAACTTAACTTCTGATAATGTACTGCATCCCCGAAATGCATTTTCCGGAATTTCTATTATACCTTCTGGAAGATCTATCGCTCTTAAAGATGAATCGCCCCAAAATGCTCCTTTTCCGATCGTCGTAAGACTCGTCGGCAAAATTACCGCTTCAAGCCCACTGCACTCTTCAAAAGCATAATCTCCTATCGTATTCAGTCCTTCCGGCAAAACAATTCTTTCCAGTTTACTCACATCATAGAATGCGTCGTTTCCAATCGCAGTTACCTTATAATTGTTTACAGTCTCAGGAACAATAAGCTCTCCCCCAAATGTATCTGCACATTTTATAAGCGTACACGAAATACCATCCTCATTTACCTGATACGTTAAATCGTTGATAGTAAAAATCTCTCCGACAGACCTGTCCGTATCATGATAATTGTAATGCCAGGCTGCACTAATAAAATAGAAATTATCTTCATCACCAATTTCCATCGCCTGACGCTGCTCTTCACTGCCTGCAAAATATACATTTTCCAGGCTTATACAATCTGCAAATGTTATATTCGGCACTTTCTTAATTGTATCGGGCAAATAAATAGACTCCAGTGCGTTGCATTTATAAAAAGCACCCATTCCTATTGCCTCAACTTTTCCCTGTATTCTCACAGTTTTTAGTTTTTTACACAGGCTAAATGCATAATAAGAAATCTCCTCCACCTTTTCAGGCAGTATTACCTCCGTTAACCCTTTGCATCCTCCAAAAGCCATAACGCCTATCTTCCGTAAATTCTCTGGCCAAACAATGCTTTCCAAAGCCACGCAATCATCGAAAGCATACTCACCAATGGAGCGAACATTATCCGGAAATTCAATACTTGTTAAGCTACTGCAGCCATTAAAAGTATAACCATAAATATCATTGATTCCGGAAGACAATTTAACCGAAACGAGGCTACTGCATCCATAAAAAAGGTGTGATTCAATGCTGGTTACGCTATCAGGAATATCCATCTTAACTAATCCTGTGCATCCATAAAATGCCCCAAGCCCTATAAAATCCAAATGTTCCGGCAATTCCACATCTATTAGTGCAGCACATTCCAAGAATGTATATGCTCCTATAGATTCCAGCATGGATGGAAGATGGATCTTGTTCAAATTAGAACACTTTTCAAAAGCCCTCTCACTAATAGATTGCACGGTATCAGGAATTTCAATATTTTGCAAACCAATACAATCGTAAAAGGCGTTCTCTCCAATAATCAACAAACCATCTGAGAGTTTCACCACGTTTAAAGCAGCACATTCGCTAAATGTACCAGCTTTTAATTCCACAAGTCCTGACGAAAAACTTACGGATTCAAGACTGCCGCAATTTGCAAATGCATACTCGCCCACTTCGCCTAAGCCTGCTGAGAAACCAATGCTCTTTAATGCCTCACACTTATAAAACGCATACTCACCAATTTTATTTATATTTGAACCAAAATTAATTTCGCGCAAATTGGAGCAATTGGCAAATGCATTGTTATCAATCACCTCCAATATTTCCGGTAATTCAATGCTCTTCAGATTTTCACACATTTCAAAGGTCTGCCTGGCTATTTTTTTAAGGCTTTCCGGCAAACAGATCGTTTTTAGATTCGTGCAGCCATAAAAAGCTCGTTCTCCAAGACTTGTCAAGTTTGATGAAAAAGCTATGCTTGCAAGACTGGTACAGCCATTAAATGCATCATCTTCGATTTTGACTACATTATCTGAAATCGTAACACTCGCAAGCTGATTGCAGTCTTTAAATGCACCAGCTTGAATAGATGTTACCGTACAGTTATTCAGCGTCGCCGGAATCTCTATACTTTCCGGACAAGTTTCATCATACCCGGTAACCTCATATGTATTTCTGTTTATAAGCTGATATATTACACCATTCTGTATTACAGTATCCGGAACCGGTTCAGGGACTTCTGTTCTACAAGTCCACGTAGCACTCGCCAGAACATCATTACCTTCCGCAATTGCTATTGCGGCTTTTTCCTCTTCATCTCCGCTATAATATACATTTTCCAATTTACTGCATCCAAGAAACGCTTTATCCAAAATCTGAGTGACTGAATCTGGCAATTCAATGCTTGTTAATTCACTGCATCCCATAAAAGTCTCACCACGTAATTCCGTTACCACTTCCGGGATCTTTATTTTACGCAGTTTTGTGCATTTTTGAAATGCACAAACACCAATGGATTCCATCGTTTCAGGTAAGATTACTTCTTCTAACTCCGTACAATCTGCAAACATATATAAGTTTATCGCAGAGATCGTCTCAGGAAATTCTATCTTCTTAATCTTGCTGCCACGAAACGCGAATCCACCAATCCAGCCAATGCTCTCTGGAATTTTTACTTCTTCAACAGAAGCATAACTAAATGCATTATTATAAATTCGCACAACTGTAAAACCCTTAACATTCTGAGGAATCTCCACTACTCCACTATACGATTCGTCGCAGTCTATAATCTCACATGTTTTCGCCCCATAAAGAACCCTGTAAGTCAGTACCCCTTCAGAAAAAGTGTCTCCCTCTATATAGGATTCGTCTGCCTCCGTTACTTCACTCTTTGTGCTTACCTCCGGCTCCAAAACAGACTCCCTTTCACTCACATTTGCTGTTTCGTTACTTTCCAGTGTTCCGATGTCTATCTGCTCAGTATCTTCATCCTGAATTTCCTCTTCCACTGTACTTTCCTGCCGTACTTCATCCGAGGAACCTGAGTTCTCCTCAATTTCCGCTGCCATCGCAGGCATTGTCGTTCCTAATGCCATTGACATGGCAAGCAACACTGCGATCCATTTTTTCTTCATACGCGCCTCTCCTTCCTTTATATTGAGTTTCTTTAAATATCACTTTTTTCTGTCACTTCTCACGCTGCCGATCCGCATAGAATAGCGCCCAAAGCTCTGTATCTCTAAAATCAGGGTCCCATCCACTGGTTCCAGCTTCCAGAGCCCGACGCTTCTCCTGCAGCTTTGTAAATGAACCTATCACTCTAGCCGGGTTGCCCGCAACAACTGTATTTTCCGGAACATCTCTCGTGACAACGCTGCCTGCTCCAATAACAGCATTCGGACCAATTGATACATTTTCCAGAATAATGCTGCGTCCTCCAACGAATACGTTGTCATGAATCTCTATACATCCCCCATGAGTCTGATAACTAGTACCTCCTTCTATTTCAGAAATAATTGCATTAATTACATCGTGCGTACAAAATATCACGTCCGATGCAATCTTAACATTATTATGGATTTTTATCAGTTTCGGCTCATTCGGAAGTCTTGTCGGCTGAAATAATACGTTATCCCCCAGTTTTGCGAATATGTGATGCTTCTTTAAATACTTTATCCGGTCAAATCCCAGAAGACATATCGCCATGTACCTGGCCTTCATCACCTTTTTTCTCCATCGGCATTTCTGCAACTCATTCATTGCACTGACCCCTCTTTCATCTCCTGTCCATTTTCATTTTCTCATTTATTCTTTTCACTTTTTTCTCCAATTACAGTCCTCCCTTCAGCATCTCCTGGAAGCCTCCGGCCTTTCTCCATTCACATACCACCCCGAATATGAAGGCCACTCCTGCCGTAAGAATCATCCACAGGAAGGAATCACCCAGATGCAGCAGATAAGAAAGCACAATCATCACAGCCGGGAAAATCCACCAGCGCAGATACGTCAGTACTCCAACCGGCGACTTCTTCATCCAGTAACATACATATCCATATTTTCCAATGGCCTCCAGGAATGCCTGCGCGCAAAGTCCGTAAAGCACGAAAAGGCTATCGCTCCGGAACAGCCACATCACAACAAACATAACCAGAAGCGCCAGTTCCCGGCAGTGGTTATCCTTCTTTTCATTTCCTGTCATCTGCAGAACTCCGCTGCAGGGGCCCAGTGTAGCTGTAAAGACGAATACCATGGAACAGCACACGAACAGAAATGTATATGGCAACAACTCTTCCGCCATCACGCGCAGAATCACATGCGGATAGCCAACCAGAACAACTGAGAGCGGACCTACAAACAACATCTGGATTCGCATAATCGATGCGAAACAATCCCGGATCTCATCCTTTTTCCCGCTGCGGTACAGACGAGAAAATTCCGGAAGGAATACCTTGGCAGAAGGTCCTGAGATAAAGTTGATCATCTTCTTCACCGTCAGCACAATGCTGACAACACCGGCCTCGAAAGCGCCGGTGAAAAAGAATTGCAGCAGAACCGGCATCTGGCCGATCATCGACTGAATCAGGTCCGCCCGCTGATAATCGCCCCATTTTCTCAGAGAAACCTCCGACGAGATATCCTGCCTTGTCTCTTTTCTTTTACGCTGGAATATAAAGAACAATAACAGGATACCAACATACTGAATCAGATACAGCAGCATAAGTGTTGTCTGACTCAGTGTTCCCAGCGCCTGAAGGAGAAGAACACCAGCTACCAGAATACTTCTTCCCAGAATATATTCGCCCGTCAATGAAATAATCTGATGCCTCTGGGTCAGGAGCGCACTGCTCTTGTCAAGTACTCTCAGCTCCAGTAAAGTAATCAGGAGGATAACACAGTACTGACTCTTACCGAACAGGCATACTGCTACAGCTGCCGCACTCACCAACGGAATTACATAGACACCGTAATAGCGTTTCTTAAACTGATGAATTTTCGTTCCCGGAGCTGACAAATAATAGGTATTGCACTTGGTCAGCGCCGAAAAACAGATCCAGAAAATCAGATCCGCCGCATTGATCCAGGTGGCATACATTCCGTAGCCATCTACACCAATGCCTCTGGTAACCAATACCTGAACCAGGATTTCCAGGATTGCTCCAATTCCCTTCAAAATTACACTAAGCAAAAAAATTGCATTCATTTCAGTACCTTTAACCTTAAACTTCTGTATGTTCTACCAGAAAAAGCTGTACGGCATGGTTCCGCCGATATTATTAATTGTCATACGCAGAATGTACTGAATACCGCATCCGATAATCAGCAGCAGAATCAGTGTGTGACGTCTCTTTTCTTCTGTTATCTTCGATACCATATTGGGAAGCAGAATTATCATATAAGTACCAAAGAGCGCTGCCAGTCTGGCTGCCATCTTCAGACCAATATTTAACCCAAAACAGCACATGGTTATTGTAAACATCCAGATTCCGATCGGACATTCCTTAAACACCTTCGCTCGCTCTTCTTTCTTCATATAACGAAAGATAAATATAACAAGAACCAGATAAAGTCCTCCGACAAGAAGGGATTCCATCTTTATATTTTGCGCCGTCAGATACTTGCCAAAAATTCCCGGCAGCAGCGCCTGCAGGCGGGACCCAAACACCAAAACTCCCATTCCTGCTAAAGAGGCGAGCAGAATCAGCCGTTTCATTCGTCTGCGCGAAGGTGATGGCATTCGGAAGATAAAATATAATGGCAGAAATACCAGCACAGACTTATGAATCGTAGAGGCGAGACAAACCGTCATCATGTATGGCCACATCTTTCCTTTTTTCACATATTGAAAAACCAGGTATACCAGCAAAATTGCAATTGCGTTTCTCGCTACATTCATCTCTGTCTGGAAGACGCCCAACGTAATATACAGCCAGATGCTTAGTATCGCATTCTTCGACTGCTTCCGAATCAACTTATACAGTAGGAGGATGATAATGCTACTGTTCATGATCGTAATCATCTGCGGATCATGCGAGAGAAATCCTACAAGTCTATTATACAGACGATATCCCGGTTCAAAGTCCATCGTCCAGTTTCCCGTTCGGCTGCCATACGTTACCATATGAAAAACCTTCGAAAGCGGCGCATAACTCAGCTGTTCAAATACATAACAATAATACTTTGTATCTACCCCCACAGAAGAATCACGCATTGCCATTAAGAACCAGAGCAGAAAGCATGACAGCTGAAGCGCCACTGTCTGTGCGCTTCTCTGCCAGCGAACTCCCGCATAGACAATTACGAACGGATAGAGTATTAATATACACAGGATCAAATACCAGAACACATCTCTTTCCTCTGTTTTTCATATTTCCCGGAAGTTCCGGAAAACCGTGTTAAAAAGCATATTAAAAAAGCTTTAGTCTTGCTTTGTACAATGCCTGATTCAGACGTGTCGGCATGCAATAGGCCACTCGAAGTCCGGTACGCAGAATCCGGTTTCTTCGGCACTTCATGCCTTTCCAGCTTTTCAGCGCCTGACCGGCTCTCTTTTTCTCGCCAGCCATAATACTGGTAAAGATATACACCGTCATCTTCAGGTCATATTTCTGCTGAATCGTACTTAACTCTTCGTTTGTATGTGTTTTTTTCTTCATCTCTTCTTCGAGATCCTGAATAAAAGCACCGGCCCATGCAATCCGCACCCGGGATCTTGCATTTTCCTTCGCATTTCGATTATACGTCACGCACAGCCTGGAAGAATATGCTACTTTCGGATTTTTTCGTGCCACTCTTGCCCACATATCAAGATCCTGTCCGATCATTTCACCAGGTTTAAACATCCCGGCATTGATCAGGGCTTCTCTGCGAATCGTCGTTGCGGAAGTCCAGACAAAATCATATTTGTGATTCAGCGTCGCCCAGTAACTGTCAAGGCAACCGTCCTCTGGCGTTAACTGTGCGGATATATTCTTCTTTCCATTTCCCATCAACACTTCATAAGCGGTTACAAAGATATCGCTCTGCGGATATTTCTGAACCAGACGATCAATCGTTTCCAGATATTCCGGATGCCACATATCATCAGCATCAAGAAAAGCAATATACTCGCCTTTTGCGTTTTCAATTCCTACGTTTCTCGCCACGGACACCCCCTGGTTCTTCTGCCGGAATATCTGAATCTTCGGTGAAGAAATACTTTCTGCCCGGCTTAAGGAATCATCGGTAGAGCCATCATCCACAACAAGAACCTCAAAATCCTGGAATGTTTGCGCCAATACACTCTCCAGCGTATCCGCAATATGTATTCCCTTATTATACAGCGGAATTACCACACTATACTTCACTTTTTTCTCTCCCTTTTCTTTCTCCATCTCTCCATATACAACAGCCTGCGGCTCTTTCTCATTCCAGTCGGACAGCGAATCTACCATAGCGACCGTCTGTCCAACCTCAATGCCTTCCGTACTTTCCGCCATAAACAGAACTTTAACCGTTGCCAGCATAATCTTTAAATCTTCCAGGATACTCGGATGCGCAATATACATCAGATCCATCTGCAGCTTGTCATACGGTGTTGTGTTATATTTTCCATACACCTGCGCATATCCGGTCAATCCGGCCTTTGCCTGGAGACGCAGGGAAAATTCCGGCATCTCTTCACAGTACTGAGCTGCAATCTCCGGGCGTTCCGGACGAGGCCCACAGATAGAAAGGTCTCCGGAAAGGATATTGAGCAGCTGTGGCAGTTCATCAATTCGAAATCTGCGGATCACATGTCCGACCTTCGTTATCCGATCATCGTTTTCGCCTGTGGAAAGTCTGGCCACACCATCATTTTCCGCATCTACGCGCATACTCCGGAATTTCAGAATCTTAAATTCCTTTCCATCCTTTGTCAGGCGAACCTGCCTGTAAAATACCGGTCCACCGTCATCCAATTTGATTGCCAGTGAAGTAATCAGCAAAATCGGACTAAGCAAAACAAGTGAAATCAACGAAATCAGGATATCCAGAGTTCTTTTCACGAAAAGATACTCCGGCTGAACCATATATCTACTGACCCGAAGCATGGGAAGATGAAACATATGAATTGAATGCGCTCCGCTCATAATTACATCCCCGATTCTTGGTATTACCAGAACATTGATTCCATTGCTGATGCAGTACTTCAGGATAATATTTCTGTCATGACTATGTATTCCGCTCAGGAACACCGTCTCAACACTCTTCAGAACCGAAAGATCTTCCAGACACTCCTCCACCTGTGCCGTAAACTGAACATCATATTTCTTATTCATCCCATATTCATCGATCAGCTTTGTCATCCCTCTCCGTTGGTCATAGATAATGGCTGTCGTCTGCGGGGGAAATGTCCGAAAATACCAGAGCTGTGCGGCCAGCGCCCAGACGATTGCCAATACCAGCTGCCCTCCCAGCGCTTCCAGTCCTGGAATCACATTGGGGAGATGTTTTGTGAGCAGCATAATTACGATATAGAGAATTACATCCGAAATGCCTGCCGCCAGGAACTGCCCATACGCAATCTCCGATACCCGGTACGTTGACATGGCAAATCCATCATATAATCGCCCGAATATGATATATAAAATGAAATACAGACCAACTACCAGAAAGTTACCTTTTGAATAGAACGGATTGTCGATGCGCTCCGCATAGTAACCAAACCAGCATATGGCAAACGGTACGGTTATCAAAACCGCATCGATCAGCCTCACCAGCCGGATCAGCACATCATGTTTGAATTTTGTCACTTTCTTCTGCTCCTCCCCTGTGTTCACAGCACGAAAATTGCTTTACTTTCGCTCCTTTATCTGCTGTTTTCCATTATTCTTCTAAATTCTATTTGTTCTTTCTTCCTTACTCAATATGTGTCAAGCAATGTGTCAGCTTTTATCTTCCTTTTTCATTGTTTCTGTTTTCGGATTGCCTGATTCAGCAGTTCCTCTGCCTCATCTAATGTGTAAAAAAGATCATTTTCCAGGTTTTCACAGAAGTCATAAAAAGAATTCAGAATTCCGGATTCTTCCAGCATCAGGTTAAGAAACAGATTTCGAGCCGGTACATTAAAGCGCAGCGTACCATGTTCCGGTGTAACTACCATGCTTACATAATTTTCCAGGCTTCCGATTGGCTGCTTCAAAACCTTTACTGTACTCCCCTTTTCCGGATGGAGCTGTTTTCGAATCATATCAATTCGATCTTCCCACTCTACCGGCCGATAAAGATCCCTGGAGAATTCCGGAATGATTCCGGTATTCAGGAACTGAAGAACACCTTCCATAGATAAAATGTAGGTCAGTTTCTGCGTGGAAAGTGTATGGCAGTAAGAAACAACTTTTTCTATCAGGCAATCCCGGTCGGGGATATCCGTAACCAGATATTTTTCAATCAGAGAGCGAGTCAATGTATACATAAAACACGGCGGCATATTGAAACAGTATCCGGAATATTTGGACTTCATTACAGACTTCAGATCCAGCATCTGTTCTTCCAGATTTTTCTGGCAGCTAATTAAACGTCGGCATCTGTTCCTATGCTCTTCAAAGAACTCTTTCATCAGTGCAAGGACCTCATGATTTCTTGTCAGGCAGCCCTTTTTCATATCCGCGGAAAGCAGACACGCATAGCGGTTAGAAAGAATCAGATACGGAAATGCTGCAAAAAGCATATCTTCCGGGTGACAGTTTCCATAGTAATACCATGTCACATAGTCGTGACCATAATTGTACAAAAGAAGAACCTTTCGAATACATTCCAGGTTATACAAGGTTTTCTCTTCCAGATCCTCCGGTCGATTCGACAGACGTACAATATGATCCACGCGAATCTGATTATCTGAATGTCCGCAAAGTCCAAGAATCCGATTCAGGAACTCCGCTTCCGGCTGTAAAATAATATGAAGATGTCCATCCGGATCTGCTGTCTCCTCCGCCACAATCTTAAAAATTGCAGCTTCCACCTCATAGGTTCCTATGATCGCAACCGTCTGCTCTTCCGGAAGATTCCAGTCCGGTGCCACCTTCATTGTGGAAAAGGCAACCGCAGAATCCTCTCTCCAACTAAAGTTTTCGATGAAGTCCTGTATGCTTTTTCTTCGGTAATAGTTCTCATATCCCACAACAGATATGCAATATTGTTCCAGCAGCCGCTCTTCCTCTCGTGCGGACAAATGCATATACTCGGCCATTTTTCTTACGAAACCAATATTCGGCACTTTTCTCTTTCCATTCAGCACCTTATACATATTGGCTCTGTCATAGCCGCAATACTTTGCTAACATGTATGTATTCACATCCCGCTCTTTTACATAAGCCGATAATACCTCCGAAAACTGACTCATCTGTATGCACCTCTCTCTTTCCCGTTCTTTTACCAACGGAAATCATCTTTTCTGTGATATATATGGTGTATATCGCCTGATATTAAAGTTAACAGAAATTTGCATTTATAATCCGACGATTACCCGTATACGGGTAAGTATACCGTATTTAACTTCTCTGGTCAACCCGTATACGGGTAACTTGATCACTTTGACTTGTTACTATTATATTGGTGACTGGAAAAGGGATTTTGCCTTTTCCAGTCGTACAACAACTTAATACAAAAGAAGGGTCAATATGGATTACTCAGAATTATATGTACAGAGAATTCGCAGTCTATGCCGTCAGCGCAATATTACCATCAACCGGCTGGCTACCATGAGCGGAGTCAAGCAGTCCACTCTGGACAACATTGTGCGCGGTCTGACGAAGGATCCCCGTGTTACGACGCTCCACAAGATTGCACATGCCTTCAACATGACGCTATCTGAATTTCTGGATTTTGAAGAATTGAACGATTATATTTTCCCGGACGAGTCCGACGATATCTAATGTATGATTCGCTGCCAGTCCTTCCTTCTCCCTTTTTGTGCCGGATTTGGAACTATCGGCCGCGGCCTTCATTGTATACTTTTATAATCTGTGCAATCGAAAACCTGCCGCATGAATACGGCAGGTTTTCGATTGCACAGATTTGATTACACACTTTCGATTGCGCACTTTCTATATGCGCAGTTTTCAATTACACACTTTCTGTTCTGCGGCTTGAGGTGCCGTTTTCCGTTCTGACATTCCCGTGCAGTGTACGATGGTCTCAATTACTTTCCCGATGTTCATGGGCTTCGGAATATGCTCGTCCATCCCCGCCTCCCTGCACTTCACAATATCTTCTACAAAGGCATTTGCTGTCATGGCAATCATGGGAATATGTCCGCCGTGTTCCGCCTCCCAGGTGCGAATCGCCCGGGCCGCCTCTGATCCGCCTCTTATATGTAAAGATATTTTTCCACTTGCATTTCCCCTGAAGCAAAATTATACTAGGTTAATGATGCTACCCATATTAATATTTCAGGAGTGAATTTTCATATGTCCACAAAGATTTCACACCGCCCTCACAGGCAAATGTCAGAGTCCTTTCTGACGGCCGGATTTCTCTCACTCTCCGGCGGTTTGCAGGATGCCTACACCTATATGTCTCGCGGCAAGGTATTCGCCAATGCACAAACAGGAAATATCGTACTCTTAAGTCAGAGCATCGGCAGCGGCGACTGGCCGCTTGCCATCCATTATCTGGTTCCTCTACTGTCCTTCGCTCTCGGCGTTGCCGCTGCAGAGCTGATCCGGCAGACTTTCCAGAACATCCGCAAAGTCCACTGGCGGCAGCTGGTTCTTATTATTGAGATTTTTCTTCTCTTCTTCGTTGGCTTTATGCCTGACCGCTGGAACCTGATGGCCAACGCAATGGTTTCCTTCTCCTGCGCGATGCAGGTACAGGCATTCCGCAAGGTTAACGGATACGGATTCGCCAGTACCATGTGCATCGGAAATATGCGCAGCGCTATGGAATCGGTATGTGCCTATCGGATCACGAAGAGCCGCAAGACCCTGGAGAAAGCCGTCTGCTACTTCGGTATTATCCTCCTCTTCGCCCTCGGAGCGGGGCTCGGCGGATATGTTCTTCCCGCTTTCGGCATGCGCACCATCTGGTTCTCTTGCCTGTTGCTGCTCGTCAGCTTCTCGCTGATGTTCATCCGGGAAGAAATTGATGAACATCCGGAACTCCAACAGGAAGCCAAGGCAATCGCAGAAGAAAAAAACACGGACAAAGAAATCCTAAAGCAGGAAGAGAAGGCTTTTCGCAAAGACCTGGAAAAAGATATCAAGAAAGATATTAAAGAAGAAATAGAGGATCGGATATTGAAAAAATAGAATAACTCATTTCATGCCAGCACTCGCCGCCCCAGGTGGAAGCCGCCATGCCGTCATCAGAAAATCCCATCTTCCGATACATCGGTACGCGGGATTCCAGGCACGTCAGGATGAGTTTTTCTTTACCAAATGCGCGCATCCGCTTTACATATTCCTGCATCAGCGCGCTGGCCAGCCCCTGAAGACGGTACTCGCTTCGCACAGCCAGTCCCAGCAGCATTACATTCCGGCCTTTCGGATCATAGAGTGTGATATCCGTAAAGAATTCGTCCCGAAACTTTTCTTCCTCCGTGGAAAGTCCGTTCAGGATCGCTGCCGCCCCACCTGTCTTCCGATCAATCGCAACCAGAAACAGCTCCGGTGCCGCCGCAATACGCTCCATCATGTGCTCCCTTGAGCAGGCTTCATTCGGAGGGAAGCACGCATGCTCCACTGCCACAGCGGCATCGCTTTCCTCCGGACGAATACAGCGGATCTCAAATTTCTTATTTATCTCATCCCAGCAAACTGCCATTTCTAAATTCCCCTTTCGTTTTACCATTCTTTTCATTCTCTGTTCATCTTTCATCTACTATAACCGATCTGTGTTCTGCGAACAAGTTCTTTCTAATAGTATTCTGCTTTCGTCTCTGTTATAATACCACTATAATATCACGAAACGCAGCTCCTGCTGGTGCTGACCATTTGTACTTATTTAGGTTCCTCTTGTATTTTTCTTATGGAGAAGAAGGAATTACATAGTCCGAATGTATTTAAAAAGCTACCGCAAAGTCAAAGAAAAAATAGCAAATCCTGCTATGTAAATGCTACATTTCTGCATCATAGCATATGAAAGCTCTTGACATAGTATTTATTACTATATATAATCGTATTTAATGATTAAAGATAATTAACAGGAATGATTCTCCGCTTTTTCGTATCCCGGAACTGCATTTTTAAATCATTCCGGATGGAGATAGAGAGATATGTTTCAGATAATTGTGGATTCTGCCGCCAATATTCCTGCGGAGCTCGTACGTCAGTACGGCATTCGTGTGGTGTCCTTTACCAACTATGTGAATGACCAGCCGCTGGTCTGCTTCGACCCGGATCTTACACCGGAACAGGAACGCCAGAAGGGAAAGGAATATTACGATGCGGTTCGCGCCGGTATCAACGTTAGAACCGGCCTGATCAGCAGCGGAGATTTTGAGGAAGTATTTCGTGCTGTGATTACATCCGGGGAAGATGCCATCTACTTTTCACTCAGCAAAAATATCAGCGGAACCTATAATTCTGCCAGAATTGCTGCGGAGGCAGTGATGGAGCATTGCAATAACGGTCATAAGATTTTCCTGATTGATTCGCTGAATGCCTCGCTGGCACAGGGAATCCTCGCAATCTACGCCAGTGAGATGCGTGACCAGGGTATGAGTGCCGCTGACGTTGCTGCCGAGCTGAAATCCTACCCGGCCCGGATGAACGGCGTATTCACCGTCGGTGATCTGAAATATCTGGCGCAAACCGGGCGTGTAACGAACGCCGCCGCTTTTCTCGGCAATGTTCTCAGCATTAAGCCGATTCTCCGCGGCAATAAGGACGGATTTATTGTCCCCTTCAAAAAGTGCCGGGGCCGGAAGTCTTCGATCAATACGCTGATCTCTCTTTTATGCGATAATATCACAGAGCCGGAGAAGCAGATCATCGGCATAGCCCATGCGGATGCTTACGAGGAATCCCTTTATATTATGCAAGAAATTCAGAAGCGAGTACATGTGCGCGGATTTATTAATACCTCTTATGATTACTGTACCGGCAGCCATGTCGGCCCGGATACTCTCGCCCTGTTCTTTATGGCAAAAGATCGCGAGCTGGGGGTGTAAGCACCGGATGAAGGGCTCTCTGATTTTGCCGATGTGACATCCTCCCTCACCTATAGAGGTGAGGGACTTCTTGTTGGAAAAGGTTAAATGAAGCCAGAAAGAATGACCGCTCCCAGTTTCTCAATATCAATCGGTTTTGCAATGTGTCCATTCATGCCGGCATCAAGCGCCCTTTTCCTGTCTTCCGCAAAGGCATTTGCTGTCATGGCAATGATCGGGATCTCTGCCTTCTTTTTATCATTTAAATGCCGGATACACTGGGTTGCCTGATAGCCATCCATGTTTGGCATCTGGATATCCATAAGGATCAGATCATAAGTTCCCGATGCCATCTGCTCTATCCTGTTCACACACTGAATTCCATCCTCCACACGTTCGATAACAAGCCCTGTTTCTTCCAGCACTGTCACTGCAATTTCCGCATTCAGATCATTATCCTCCGCCAGCAGGACATGCTTTCCACGCAGATCTTCTCCCCTATCAGATTCTTCTACTGTTTCTATCTTCCGGCTGTAATATTTCTTGTCAGCTATTTTATGCATCAGCGTAACTGTAAATATGGTTCCTTTTCCCAGTTCACTTTCCACTTCAAGACTGCCACCCATCAAATCGACCATTTTCTTTACGATTGGCATTCCAAGGCCGGTTCCTCCGACTTTTCCGATCGTTGTATTATGTTCACGACTGAATGGCTCGAATAACGTTGGAAGATATTCTTTACTCATACCAATACCGGTATCTTTTATCTCAGCTTTTATCTTTATATATCCTTCTTTTTCACACGGCAATTCTTCTACTGTGATCGTTACATTTCCGCCTCTCGGAGTGTATTTAATAGCATTACTGACAAGATTTACATAGATTTCTCTGATTTTTGTGCCATCACACAGGATATTTCTATGTGTAACCTGCATGCTGCCGCTTAGATGGATTCCTCTTTCTTCTGCTTCAGATGCAAATGTACTTATGATTTCGTCTACTACCTCACCAACTATTTCATAATTCTCATCGACTTTCATCTTTCCGCTTTCAATCTGGGCCATGTCAAGTACATTATTGATGATGGCCAATAACAGTTTCCCGGATTGTTCAATTTTCTTCTGATAATCGAGCTGCTTCGGTTCTGTCAGTTGTGCTTTCATCAGCTGGTTATATCCCAGGATCACATTCATTGGCGTACGGATGTCATGGGACATATTATTCAGAAATTCCGTTTTAGCTTTATTTGCATTTTCTGCGGCAGCATATGCTTTTTTCAGCATTTCTTCCTGCATACGCTCTTTTTTAATCAGACTGTCAATATTTCTTGTTCCAACTACAGCCATCCTTGTTCCGTCTTTTTTCTTTACGTATGCTACTCTTACCTGATAATATTGGATCCCCGTCTCCGACTTAAACTCGTATGTCAAGGAATAATCCTCTTCCTGTAAACGCAGAGCTTCCAGACCCAGCTGCTTTTCAAATTCTCCATTGGTGCTATCAGATACCATCATCTTAGCATATGAAGGAATTATTTTTGACCATCTGTTACCACATTTTCTGCAGAAATCTGAAATAATCTTTCCATTCTCCCCGGATTCACGATAAGAAAGCACCCGATCTTTGTCCAGTTCTACTGCCAGAACAGAAAAATATACTTTTCCAAGACCTTCGATAATGTCTTTTTGAAGCTCTATCTCCTGCTCTTTTTTAATGATTTCATCTACAGAATAGAAACCAAGGATGATCTTAAAATGATCTTCCTCATTGGATAAACGTATTGCCCTTGCCAGAAAATGCCTGGAACCACTCTCATTCGGTATGGTCTTATGATAAATCTCCATACTATCTTTTTCATTTAATTCATTCATAAGATACTCCGGCAAAAGTCTTTCCAGATACTCCGGAGCGGAATCTTTGATCAGGACATTTTCGAAAAAAAACCGGATTCTCTCTGAATAGCAATTACTTCCACGAACTAACTGCTGCTTTTCTTCAGGGTCATTGTGCGTAAAGGTATCCCCTTTTACAACTTCAAATGTATCCTGCTTTAAATCACACAAAAGTACCGTTGTATAATTCCTGGATAAAGCGGATAATATCCGGTTACGTTCGTTCAGAATCCGGTTACTATCTTCCAGTTCCTGCTCTTTTTTTTCTTTTTCCTTAACAAAATCCGTAATATCTGTAATATTTCCCTGGAAGAAGGTCTGATTACCGGATTTCACCAATGTTGTGGCATCTGTGACCCAGTGATAGCCGTCCTTTCCAAGCAACCGGTAAATCTGATCCTGCGTAAATCCATGCCCGCATGTATCAAGAATACGGGCGGTATAATCTGCGGAAAGATTCCGGTCATCCGGATGCAGCATATTGTCAAACTTATTATGGAATTTTGTCTTGATTTCTTCTCTGGTCCATCCAAGAATAGCAAGAAACCTGTCACTGATATATAAGAATGGATGCCCTTCCTCCAGGGAACATCTGTGATAGCCACCAGGCATTTGATCGATTGTTGCCTGAGACAGCATATTTTGCTTTTCTAGTTTCTTATGCCG
>JAJEQR010000043.1 GCA_020687485.1 Hominifimenecus microfluidus
GGCTGTGAAATAAGTCCCTAAAAGAAAAGGGGCTGTCGCACTAACGTGCGGCAGCCCCTTTTTCTTGTCCCAAATTATCGGGATGATATGTAATTACGCCTTTATTACTTTTCTTTCGTCTCACTCTGCGGGATCTTACGCATTTCACGGAAATTCGCCACATCCGGATTAACAGGATTCGGAACAACAGCCGTGCGCGCATATACAATCTTCTGCAGGATCGGGGTTACAATCGTCGTAATCAGAACCATGATAACAATCGGGCCCAACAGAGAACTGCTGATCAGGCCATAGCTTACTCCCTGGTTCGCTACGATCAGCGCTACCTCGCCACGACTTACCATGCCAACGCCGACCTGCAGGCTGGTGCAGGTACGATAACCACAGAGCTTACAGCCAAGTCCGCAGCCGATGATCTTCGTAATGATCGCCACCAGGACAAGAACAACGGTAAACAGGATGATCATTGCGGACATCTGCGGGATCTCCACACGAAGACCGATGCTGGCAAAGAACATCGGTGAAAGCAACAGGTAACTTACCGTATCGAACTGGCTGGCCAGATACTGTGTTGTCTGCGTCATGGCTATGATCATACCTGCCAGATATGCGCCCGTAATATCCGCTACGCCGAACAGTTCTTCCGCACAGTAGGACATCACCAGGCAGAATACAAACGCGATGATCGCATGACGATGCTTCAGGCGGCCGAAAGAACTCCACCATACATAGAACTTATAGAACGCAAAGCCGCAGACTGCTACAAATACAAAGAAGCCAAGGATCTTAAGAAGCACTGTCACCAGACTGACAGATTCATCTGCCATACTGGTAACAATCGTCAGTGCGATAATGCCAAGGATATCATCGATAACAGCCGCACCCATGATCGCACTTCCTGACTTCGTCTGGAGCTTACCAAGCTCCTTCAGAGTTTCAACGGTAATGCTTACAGAAGTTGCCGTCAGGATAACGCCGATGAACAGGTTCTGAAGAAATAGGCTTGCCGATGCATCCGAAGGAATCCGGTTCGGGTGATTGAAGAACAGGGCAACCAGAAAACCGCCGCCCAGAGGTACCAGTACACCGAGAAGCGCAATGACAAGCGAAGCCTTTCCGCTTCTCTTCAACTCCTCCACATCAGTCTCCAGTCCGGCACAGAACATCAGAACAATGACACCGATCTCTGCCGTACTCTTAATGAAGTCCGTCTCCTGAAGAATACCCAGGCAGGCCGGACCCAACAGCAACCCGGCAACCAGCGCACCTACAACCTGCGGAAGATGAAACCGCTGTGTCAGAAGCCCCATCAGCTTTGTACTAAGCAGAATGATCGCCAGATCCATCAAAAAATGATAGGATGTCATAAGACATGCCTCCTTCCAAAAATATTTATTAAATGTATATATTTTTGCTTCTTCGTCCCATTTTTTCCCTCTCTGGAACTGTAAACGAGTATAGCACCGGTTTTTGCAAATGTAAACCGAATTTTTCCGCTTTTTTATACATTATTCATATTTCAAAATTGTTTTTTATTTATAAAATATATTAACCAGCGTTCAAAATCGAATACTGCCTGAAGAGAATCCGCAGTGCGTCTATTTTTATTTCTGCTTCTGCTCCACATCCGTATCCAGCTTCATCGTAAGAGAAATCTTTTTCTTCACCGGATCCACAGAGAGAACCTTGACCTGTACAATATCACCCACGCTGACAGCATCCAACGGATGGCTGATATAACGATCACAGATCTGGGAGATATGCACAAGACCGTCCTGATGAACACCGATATCCACAAATGCACCAAAGTCAATCACATTGCGCACGGTTCCCTTTAAGATCATGCCAGGTTTCAGATCCTTCAGCTCCATGACGTCCGTGCGAAGCACCGGCTTCGGCATCTCCTCTCTGGGATCTCTTCCCGGCTTCTCCAGCTCCTTCAGGATATCCGTCAGCGTCTCAATGCCGATGCCAAGTTCTTCCGCTGTCTTCTTTTTATCCTTTACCTGACGGCGGATATTGCCAAGCCCTTTGCGCACATCCTCTGTCTCATAGCCCAGTGATTTCAGCAATGCTTCCGTTGCCTTGTAGCTCTCCGGGTGTACGCTGGTCATGTCCAGGGGATTGCTGCCGTCTCTCACGCGCAGGAAGCCGGCGCACTGTTCATATGCCTTCGGCCCCAGCTTGGGAACCTTCTTCAGGCTTCTGCGGTCTGTAAATACGCCGTTCTCCTCGCGGTAAGCCACAATATTCTTCGCAATCGTCTTATTAATACCGGAAATATAGGACAGCAGCGACGCGGAAGCCGTATTCAGATCCACTCCGACTTTGTTTACGCTGTCTTCCACAACACCCTGAAGGGTCTCGTCCAGCTTCTTCTGATTCATATCATGCTGATACTGACCGACACCGATGCTCTTCGGATCGATCTTCACCAGCTCCGCCAGAGGATCCTGCAGACGGCGGGCAATCGATGCCGCGCTTCGCTGACCGACATCAAAGTTCGGGAATTCCTCTGTTGCCAACTTGCTGGCGGAATAAACGGAAGCTCCTGCCTCATTTACGATCACATAGGAAACCTTCTGAGGGATTTCTTTCAAAAGCTCTACAATAATCTGCTCGGATTCGCGGGATGCAGTACCATTTCCCAAAGAAATCACGGTAACATGATACTTCTCAATCAGTTTCTTCAGCACTTTCTTCGACTCTTCCACCTTATTCTGCGGAGCCGTCGGATAGATCACAGTCGTGTCCAGAACCTTTCCGGTCGGATCCACGACTGCCAGCTTACATCCGGTACGAAAGGCCGGATCCCAGCCAAGAACCACCTGACCCACGATCGGCGGCTGCAGCAGAAGCTGTACCAGATTTTTGCCGAATACGCGGATTGCGCCATCTTCTGCCGACTCTGTCATAGCACTGCGTACTTCACGTTCTACTGAAGGTGCAATCAGACGATAATAGCTATCCTCGATAACACTCTTTAATACCGGTGTCGTGTATGGATTCGTATTCAGGATGATCTTCTTCTCCAGATAGCGCAAAATCTGCTCCTCCGGAGCTTCGATAGAGACCGTAAGGATCTTCTCCTTCTCGCCGCGGTTCAGCGCCAGCACACGGTGTCCGGCCACTCGGCGCACCGGCTCCTCGTAGTCGTAATATTTCTCATAAGGAGAAGCAACCGAGGCGTCCTTTGCCTGTGAATGAAGCGTCCCCAGCTTCTGCATGGCCTCGCGGATATAGGTACGGAATACTGCTGCATCTGAGATCTGCTCTGCCAGAATATCTCCGGCTCCATCGATGGCTTCCTGTACGCTCGCCACTTCCTTCTCCGGATCCACATAAGAAGCCGCAATTACTTCCAGCGGTTCCGTAATCTTCTGCTCCCGGATGGCAGCTGCCAGGGGTGCCAGTCCGCGCTCCTTCGCCACCGTCGCACGCGTTCTTCTCTTCGGGCGATACGGGCGGTACAAATCATCCACCGCCACCAGAGTAGCTGCCTCCATGATCTGCTTCTCCAGCTCCGCCGTCAGCGCTCCCTGCTCCCGGATCGTTGCCAGTACCTGCTGCTTCTTCTCATCCAGGTTGCGCAGATAGCGAAGGCGCTCATCCAGGAGACGCAGAACCTCGTCATTCAGAGAGCCTGTCGCCTCTTTCCGATACCGGGCAATAAACGGAATCGTATTACCTTCATCGATCAGTTTCACAGCTGCTTCTGCCTGCTCCTGGCGGATATTCAGCTCCTCTGCCAGTGTTTTTGTAATATTCATGTCTTCTCTTTCCTTTGAAATTACTAAATACATAAGAAAGGCGGCTGCCACAGGGTCAGCCGCCAAGAGACCGGAAATAACTTATTTGTCCAGACCAAACGCCGTATGTACCGCACGGGTTGCGCGATCTGCGTCATCCTCATCGATCAGAACCGTGATGCGGATCTCGGCCGTACCAATCATGCGGATGTTGATATTTGCATTGTAGAGAGCCTCGAACATCTTGGCAGCTACGCCGGCGTTCGACTCCATGCCTGCGCCAACGATAGATACCTTAGCTACATGCTCTTCGTAATCAATTGCTTCGCACTCGAACTTATTACCCCTTGCCTCTTCCAGAACTGCTACCGCATCCTTCAGATCAGTTCTTGCAACCGTAAAGGAGATATCTTTCTTGTCGCCGCGGCCAATAGACTGAAGAATAATATCTACACTAATGTTCTTCGCAGAAAGAACATTGAATACCTTAAATGCCACACCGGGCTCATTCTTAACACCTACTACAGAGATTCTTGCTACATTCTTATCGGCTGCTACACCGCTGATTAACATACCTTCCATTTTTGCATTCTCCTTTACAATGGTTCCTTCTTCATGGTTCAGGCTGGAACGTACTACCAGCTGAACACCGTAACGCTTAGCCATCTCTACTGAACGGTTGTGCAGCACCTTCGCGCCCAGAGACGCCAGCTCCAGCATCTCGTCGTATGTGATCTCCGCCAGCTTTCTCGCATTCGGTACAATACGAGGGTCCGAAGTATATACGCCGTCAACATCCGTATAGATTTCACAGGCATCCGCATGAAGCGCTGCCGCCAGAGCAACTGCCGTTGTATCAGAGCCGCCGCGGCCGAGTGTCGTGTAGTTATCGTACTTGTCAATGCCCTGGAAACCGGTTACAATTACAATCTTTCTGGATTCCAGCTCGTGCATAATGCGCTCGCTGTCGATGCGCAGCAGACGGCTGTTGCTGTAGTTGGTAGTAGTATGCATCTGTACCTGAAACGCATTCAGGGAAATAGCAGGCACACCGAGGGAATCCATCGCCATCGCCATAAGGGCTACAGAAATCTGCTCACCGGTAGTAAGCAGCATATCCATCTCTCTCTTGCTGGCATTTGGATTGATGTCTGCAGCCTTCGCCAGAAGACCATCCGTCGTCTTGCCCATGGCGGACAGAACAACCACTACCTGATTTCCGGCCTTGTAATCCTCGATGCAGCGTCTTGCCACGTTGAAGATGCGCTCCTTGTCAGCAACCGAGCTGCCTCCAAATTTCTTTACAACTAACATGTTTTCCTCCCCAGCAAGTGATCCAGTCCTTCATGGCCCTGTGCAATATAGTTGCCGCTTGCTTTTGCTTCTTTTTCGTTATAATTCCATGTATGCGATTCCGGCGCCGTGCTGTCGTAGAGCATGTAGGGAACCGGATCGGATGTATGTGTTCTTACCTTGATCGGCGTAGGATGATCCGGCAGAACCATCATGCGGTAGTCCACACCAGCAGCGTCCAGCCCTTCCTTGATCGGGCGGATCACACGGGAATCCAGATACTCGATGGACTTCACCTTACGCTCGATGCTGCCCTGATGTCCCATCTCATCCGGAGCTTCTACGTGTACGTATACAAAATCCTGTCCATCCTTCACCAGCGTATCAATCGCCGCCTGCGCCTTGCCCTCGTAATTGGTCTCCAGCGTGCCGTTGGCTCCTTCCACGGTGATATTCTTCATGCCTGCGCCTACTGCGATGCCCTTCAGAAGGTCAACGGCGGAGATCATGGAGCCCTTCAGGCCAGTCTTCTCCTCGAAGGAGGACAACGATGGACGGGTGCCTGCTCCCCAGAACCAGAAGCAGTTCGCGGGGTTCTTGCCGGCTGCTTTTCTCGCCTGATTCAGCGGATGATCCTTCAGGATCTCATAGCTGCGGATCATCATGCGGCGCAGCGCGTCATCCTTCGGCAGATTCGGACCGATCTTCTGTCCCAGTACATCGTGGGGCTGCACCAGATCGACCACCTCGCCCTGATCCCAGATCAGCAGATGACGATAGCTGGTTCCTACGTAGAACTGATACGTCTCATTCTGCAATTCTTCCTTCACTGCGTTCAGCAGAACGGCTGCGTCCTCCGTCGAAATCTCGCCAGAGCTGTGATCAATGATCATCTGCTCCTCAAAAGGAACATCGTCCTCCGAGATCGTAACAATATTCGTGCGCAGCGCGATGTCCGTCGCCTTCATGGGAACGCCGATGCTCAGCGCTTCCAGAGGAGAACGTCCGGTATAATACTTACGCGCATCATATCCCAGAACGGAAAGGTTCGCCGTATCGCTGCCCGGCTTCATTCCTTCCGGAATGGTATGAAGCAGGCCGATTTCCGATACCTTGGAGAGTTCATCCATCATCGGAGTGGATGCGTACTCCAGTGGAGTCCTGCCGTCCAGCGCCTCGATGGGCCAGTCTGCCATGCCATCACCTAAAACAATCACATACTTCATTGGTCTTACCTCTTGTATTACTTCACACGGATGCGGCCGATCACATCTTCTACGGTCTCCGCTGCCTTTCCAAAAGCTTCTTCTGTCATAACCGGAGTCAGATAAGCGATCTCACCGGTCACGCCTTCCGCCTGTACCAGCTGTCCTTCACCGAATGCTTGCGCAAGCACAGTTTCTCTCTCAGCTCCGCCCTTTACGCGAACCAGGAACTGCTTCTCGGAGGAAGCCACCGGAGCTACCTCCTGGTGCTCTGCGCTCCAGGATACCGGAAGTGTCTTACCCAGATTTGCTGCTTCCTCAACAACGTCCGCCATAACCGCGCTGGCGGTTGCATGGCTTCCTGCGCCGCGGCCGTAGAACATAACATCATCCACCATATTGCCGTGAACCATAACTGCGTTAAATACGTCGTTCACCGCATACAGCGGATGCTCCGGCTTCACCAGATGAGGCGCTACCATCGCATATACCTTACCGTCTACGATCTTTCCGGAAGCCACCAGCTTGATTGACCAGCCCAACGCTCTTGCATACTTAAAATCCGTTGCGGTGATCGCGCTGATGCCTTCGGTGTAAATGTCCTCGAAGTTCACAGACTTTCCGAGAACAAGAGAAGAAAGGATTGCGATCTTGCGGCCAGCGTCGTAGCCTTCCACATCCGCTTCCGGATTCTTCTCCGCGAATCCATTGTCCTGCGCTTCCTTCAGAGCTGCCTCGAAGGAAGTCCCCTCCTGATCCATTTTTGTCAGGATGTAATTCGTAGTTCCATTCAGGATACCAGCGACTTCCTCGATCCGATCCGCGGTCAGGCAGCGAACCAGCGGGCGGATAATCGGGATACCGCCACCGACACTTGCGCCGAAGAGGAAGCTTGCGTGATTCTCTTTCGCCAGTTCCATCAGCTCCACGCCCTTCTTCGCCACCAGTTCCTTGTTGGAAGTCGCTACGCTCTTACCCGCTTTCAATGCTCTGGATACGAAGGTAAATGCAGGCTCCACGCCTCCCATCGTCTCTACGACGATCTTTACTTCCGGATCTTCCATGATTGTGTTCACATCATGTACGAGAACCTTCTCCACCGGCTTTCCGGGGAACTCTCTCAAGTCCAGAACATACTTTACGTCCAGTTCTTCGCCGCCCAGATTCTTCCGGATTACGTCTCTATTCGTGTTCACTACATCGTAAACACCGGATCCAATGGTGCCGAAGCCCATGATTGCCATCTGAATCATATCACTCTCTCCTTTGTCCTATTCCTGTGTTCTATTCCTGTGTTCTATGCATCCTGCTCCTGTTTGCCCAGGCTCAGCCATTTCAGGTAGCCATTAATAAATATATCAATATTGCCGTCCAGGACACTGTTCACATTACCTGTCTCCACATTCGTACGCAGATCCTTTACCATAGTATAGGGCTGCAGCACATAGGAACGGATCTGATGTCCCCATCCGATCTCGGAAACTTCTCCCCGGATGCCGGACTCCTTCTCCGCCTGCTCCTGCTGGCGCAGAATCAGCAGCTTCGCCTTCAGCATCTGCATCGCCTTATCCTTGTTCTGGAACTGAGAACGCTCATTCTGGCACTGTACCACAATTCCGGTCGGATAATGTGTGATACGGATTGCGGAGGACGTCTTATTAATATGCTGTCCGCCGGCTCCGCTGGAGCGGTACGTATCGATACGGATATCCTCATCCCGGATCTCGATATCAATATCCTCCTCGATATCTGGCATGACATCACAGGATACGAAAGAGGTCTGGCGCTTGCCAGCCGCATTGAACGGAGAAATGCGCACCAGACGGTGAACGCCTTTCTCGGACTTCAGATAGCCGTAGGCATTCTCCCCGTTGATCTGGATCGTCACAGACTTCACACCGGCTTCCTCACCATCCAGATAATCCAGAACTTCCACCGCAAAGCCCTTTTTCTCCGCCCAGCGAGTGTACATGCGGTAGAGCATGCCAGCCCAGTCGCAGGACTCGGTTCCACCCGCTCCGGCATGAATGGTAAGAATCGCGTTGTCCTTATCGTATTCTCCGGAAAGCAGCGTACTGATGCGGATCTCCTCCAGTTTATTCTGGAACTCTTCCAGGCTCTCGCCGATCTCTTCCACCAGAGACTCGTCGTTCTCCTCATAGGCCATCTCGATCAGAGTCTGAATATCATCATACTTCGTCTCAAGCCCTTCACAGGTCTCTACCGTCGCCTTCAAATTTTTCAGTTCCTGCATGGTGCGGGTCGCCTTGTCCGCGTCCTCCCAGAAGGAAGGCTCCTCCATCGTCTTCTCCAGCTCTGCGATCCGGTTCTTCTTCCCTGCCAGATCCAGAGCAGCCTTTACCTCCTGCAAAGGCTGCTCCTGTGCTGCCAGTGTCACTTTAAACTGGTCTAATTCAACCAATAACGGCACCTACTTTCTTCCACAGCATTGCTTATATTTCTTACCGGAACCGCACGGGCACGGATCGTTCGGGTATACCTTCTTCTCATCCCGCTTCTTCGGAGCCTTTGCCACTGAGTCATCTCTATTGGTTCCCGTTACCTTGGCAACCTCCTCACGCTCTACCTTCTGCTCCTGACGGATATGCAGCAGCAGACGCACGGTATCCTCCTGGATGGAGGCGGTCATCTGATCGAACATATCATATCCGGCCATACGATACTCGACAACCGGATCTCTCTGACCCAGAGACTGCAGACCGATACCCTGACGCAACTGATCCATATCGTCGATGTGATCCATCCAGTGCTTGTCAATAATCTTCAGCAGTACCACGCGCTCGATCTCACGGATCTGCTCGGGGTTCGCGAACTCAGCCTCCTTGGCCTCGTACAGCTTCACAGCATCCTGCTTGATCATCTGCTTCAGATCCGCCTTGTGGAAATGCTTCTGCTGGTTCTCGTCCAGCTCGATCGGCTGCATCGGGAAGATCGGAATCAGCACCTGATTCAGCTCGGCGATATTCCACTCAGCTGCGGAATGATCGTCAGAGATGCACATATCCACAACATTCTCCGCAGTATCGCTGATCATCTTCATGATCACATCGCGCATATTCTCACCGTCCAGAACACGGCGGCGCTCGCTGTAGATAATCTCACGCTGCTCATTGTTCACACGGTCATACTCCAACAGATTCTTACGAATACCGAAATTGTTGCCCTCAATCTTCTTCTGCGCCTTCTCGATTGCGCTGCTCAGCATCTTGTGCTGGATCTCTTCATTATCCGGTACCTTCAGCGCATTGAACATGCTGAGCATACGCTCGCCGCCGAAGAGACGTACCAGATCATCCTCCAAAGAGAGGTAGAACTTGGACTCACCTGGGTCGCCCTGACGTCCGGCACGACCACGCAGCTGATTATCAATACGACGTGACTCATGACGCTCGGTACCGATGATCTTCAGACCGCCGGCTGCCTTTGATTCCTCATCCAGCTTAATATCCGTACCACGACCAGCCATGTTAGTAGCGATCGTTACTGCGCCGTGAATACCGGCATCCGCTACGATCTCCGCCTCAAGCTCATGGAACTTCGCGTTCAATACGCTGTGCTTGATGCCGCGCTTCTTCAAAAGTGCGGACAGCTCCTCAGACGCCTCGATCGTAACCGTACCCACCAATACCGGCTGTCCCTTGGCGTGAGAGTTCACAACATCCTCTACAACAGCGTGCAGCTTCTCTCTGCGTGTCTTATATACCGCATCGTCATGATCAATACGGCGTACCGGCTTGTTGGTCGGGATCTCGATAACATCCATACCGTAGATGTCACGGAACTCCTTCTCCTCGGTCATCGCCGTACCAGTCATACCAGCCTTCTTGTCAAACTTGTTGAAGAAGTTCTGGAAGGTGATCGTCGCCAGAGTCTTGCTCTCGCGCTTGATCTTCACATGCTCCTTCGCTTCGATTGCCTGATGCAGACCGTCGGAGTAACGGCGTCCCGGCATGATACGTCCGGTAAACTCATCGACAATCAGCACCTCATCGTCCTTAACTACGTAATCCTTATCGCGGAACATCAGGTTGTGTGCGCGAAGAGCCAGGATCATATTGTGCTGAATCTCCAGGTTCTCCGGATCTGCCAGATTCTCGATCTTGAAGTACTTCTCGACCTTCTCCACGCCCTGCTCGGTCAGGTGAACCTGCTTCTCCTTCTCATTTACGATGAAGTCTCCGGTCTCGGTCATCTCTTCCTTCATAATCGCGGCCATCTTGGTCATCTCAGTGCCTTCGCCGCGCTCAAGCTGCTGTGCCAGATAATCGCAGACCTCGTACAGCTTCGTGGACTTGCCGCTCTGACCGGAAATAATCAGAGGGGTACGTGCCTCATCAATCAGTACAGAATCGACCTCATCCACGATGGCGTAGTGGAGATCTCTTAATACCATCTGCTCCTTGTAGATTACCATGTTGTCACGCAGATAATCGAAACCGAGTTCGTTATTCGTTACGTAAGTAATATCGCAGTCATAAGCTTCCCGGCGCTCTTTCGGCTCCATGGAATTCAGTACCACGCCTACCTTCAGCCCCAGGAACTCATGAATCTGTCCCATCCACTCGGCATCACGCTTTGCCAGGTAATCATTTACCGTAACAATGTGAACGCCCTTGCCTTCCAGCGCATTCAGGTATGCCGGAAGCGTGGATACCAGAGTCTTACCTTCACCGGTACGCATCTCGGCGATACGTCCCTGATGCAGGATAATGCCGCCAATGATCTGCACCTCATAGTGTTCCATCTTCAATACACGGCGGGAAGCCTCGCGGACAACCGCATATGCTTCCGGAAGCAGATCGTCCAGCTTCGCGCCGTCCGCCAGACGCTTCTTAAACTCCATCGTCTTGCCGCGCAGCTCTTCATCGGATAACTCCATCATCTGCGAGCGAAGACCTTCGATCTTATGAACCAGAGGCATAATCCTCTTGATTTCTTTCGAACTTTGTGTTCCAAACAGTTTCTGTGCCAAGCCCATATTCTTTAGCTCCTATACGTTAATCCAGGGTAGCATGCCATATGACAAAACTACCAAATTACCACGTTACATTGTATCACTATCCGTTTTTTTATTCAACCATTTCCTGATGTAATCCTGCGGCAAACTGCAGATTTCCTGTATCCACCTTATCCTCTTTGTATTCGCAGGTTATCCACAGTGGAAAATGTCGATTTTCCTTGTAAAACCAAAGTTGTACACAGACTTATCCACATTATCCACATTTTCTTTTTCTTTCTTCTGTGAATTATTTTCTTCGTGTTATCCACCATTTCGCCCAAACATTCCCGCATTCTGTTTCGTTTTCTTACACAACTTTTACACTTTTTTGATTTTATGCTTGCAATTTTGATTTTTTGTGTTACAATAACTATACAATTTAACGCAAAGGAGATGATTGTATGCGTTTTATCATTACCGGCAGGAACATCAATCTGACTCCCGGCCTACAGAAGGCTGCTGAGGACAAACTGGGGAAACTCGAAAAATATTTCAAGCCTGAAACAGAAGCGCATGTTACGATGAGTGTAGAGAAGGATCGTCAGAAGATCGAGGTTACAATTCCTGTGAAGGGAAGCATCATCCGCGCCGAGCAGGTCAGCACCGATATGTATACCTCTATTGATCTCGTACAGGAGACAATCGAGCGTCAGCTCAAGAAATATAAGAGCCGCCTGACCGACCGTGCGCAGAGCGCCGATGCATTCACGAAGGAATATGTCGAGGAGCCTGTAGAAGAAGAGGACGAGATCAACATTGTTCGCACCAAGCATTTCGCGCTGAAGCCGATGGACGCTGAAGAGGCCTGCCTCCAGATGGAGATGCTGGGACACAGCTTCTATGTATTCCGTAACGCGCATACCGACCAGGTTAGCGTTGTGTATAAGCGCAAAGGCAATACCTACGGACTGATCGAGCCAGAATTCTAGAGAATTCCACTGATTATCCGCACATACATAAGATTGACCGGAGGCAGACCATTGTGTCTGCCTCTTTTTTCTTCTGACTTTTTCTTTTCATCTGTCTCTGCAGATCCGGATTCTCGGTACAAAAAGGAGACCGTACCCGGCGGTCTCCTTTCTCAATATACTCGTTACATAACTCCGATCAACCGATCACACGGCGAATGCTGATGGGCGTACGATAATTCCAGGATGAATAGCGGATACCATTCTCCGGATTCGATGCGTGAACCACCGTGCCGTCTCCGATGTAGATGGCAACATGCCCGCCGTAGTAAACGATATCGCCGGGGCGCATCTCACTGGAGCTTACACTGTAGCCGCAGGACCCCTGCGCATCGGAAGTACGGGGCAGATCAATGCCATAATGGGCAAATACCTGCTGTACAAAACCAGAGCAGTCGACGCCGCTGCTTAAGCTGTTACCGCCATATACATAGGGAATCTGTCCGGCAAAACCGGACGCAAACGATGCGATGGCATTACCAGTCGCGCTTCCGGAGGAAGAGCTGCTTCCTGAAGACGAACTTCCGGAAGAAGAACTACTGCTTCCCGAAGAGCTACTGTCATCATCATCGTCATCATAGCGGCTGCTCGAAGACGAACTGGAGCTTCCGCTATTCGAAGAGCTGCTGTTCGAGCTGCCGGAGGAAGAACTTCCACTGTTCGAAGAGCTGCCTGAACTACTGCTGCCTGAAGACGAACTTCCACTACTCGAGGAACTGCTTCCTGAAGACGAACTTCCGGAAGAGCTGCTTCCCGAAGACTGCTGCGCTCTCTCTCGTTCCATCTCGCGCTCGGCTTCCTGTCTTGCGCGCTCGATCTCCGCCAGACGCTCCAACTCCGCTTTCTCTTCCTCAATCGAAATTGCTTCCTTAAACTCTACCGTAACATTCGCGTAATCGCGGTAGATATAGCCTTCCACATCGTCATCAATAGAAAGCTTTACGAAATCGCCAAGCTCTTCCTTTACTTCGTACTTCTCGTTCTCAGAAAGAAGGGTAACCGTCGCGCTCTCCAGAGCCGGCTTTTCTCTCATGCGGAGCGTATCCGTAGAAATTGTCGCTACCATCTTGCCGACTTCTCTGGCCAGCTCTTCCGCTTCATCGCCAGTCACGAAGTAATCTGCCTTAATATAGCCTTCAACAGAACCAGACTGAATCTCATACCACGCACCCTCATCGTTCTCCACCGTATCCACGATATGAGCCGCCGCGTTATTGTAGATCTTGCCGACTACCTCCGCATTCGCCGAGGCCGCGCTGCGGATATTCACGTAATTATCCACCTGCGAAATCGCTATGCCCTTATAATAAGCATCCTCCGCAGCCTGGCGCGCTTCCATGGCCGCTACAGCCGCGTGCTCCTCGGCAGCAGGAGTCTCCTTTTGTTCCAATGTGATATTCTCTCCGTGAAAAGAAACAGCTACACCGGCAGATGCAGCCAGGATTGCCTCTCCGTCTTCTGCCATAGCTACCGCTACGCCGGCTGCCTCCAGTCCGGTAGGCAGGGGAGCCGCAAAAGTCGTGGTGGCTGCCATTACCGCTGCCATCACTGCGCACAAGCCTGTCACTTTCATAATTGTCCTTGTATTCTTCACACTCAAATCCTCCAAAATGGAATGTTCAAACTGAATTCTGTATTTTCTATTACATTTTTATTACAATTTTAACATTTCTATATCCAATCATAACAAAGACTCCCAGGCTTGTCAAGCACGGGAGTCTGAAAAAGGCTATTGTTTGTACTAAAATTCCATTGGAGCTTCGTGTTCTGCTTAGTCGCCGATTACGTTGCGGATACCAAGAACGGTACGGTAATTCCAGCTGGAGATCTTAACGCCGGTCTTTGCGCTGGAAGCATGTACTACCAGGCCGTCGCCGATGTAGATTGCAATATGTCCGCCATAGTATACGATATCGCCGGGACGCATATCGCTGGAGCTTACAGCAGTACCGCTGTAACCCTGCTCGTCAGAAGTACGGGGCAGGCTGATACCGTAGGTGCGGAAGATTGCCTGTACGAAGCCGGAGCAGTCAGCGCCAGTGGTCAGGCTGGTACCTCCCCATACGTATGCCAGGTTACCTGCGAAGGACTCTGCATAGGATACAATCGCATCACGCAGGGAAGAAGAACTTTCGGAACCGCTTCCACTGTCATCGGAGCTGTCGTCATAGGAGTCATCCGAAGAGCTGTTGCTGCTGTCGTCAGAAGAATCGGAACTGTCGGAAGAAGAATCATCCGAAGAGCTGTCGCTGCTGCTATCGGAAGAATCCGAGTTATTGTAGGAATCATCCGAAGAGCTGTTACTGCTGTCATCGGAAGAACTATCACTTCCGCTGTTGCCCGAAGAATCGGAATTATCATAAGAATCATCCGCTGTGTTGTCATTGCTGCTGTTGTCCGAACGATCGGAGCTGTCCTGGGAATCGTTCGAAGAACTGGAGCTTCCGGAGTTCGAAGAAGAACTGCTGGAAGAACTGGAGCTTCCGGAATCCGAGCGGGAATTCTCAGCTGCGGCTTCCTCTGCGCGGGCAGCTGCCTCCTGCTCCTGTCTCAGGCGCTCAGCGGCTTCCTCAGCCTCACGCTGCTTGCGTGCTTCCTCTTCCTGCTTCGCTCTCTCCTCTTCGATGGAGATTGCTTCTGCAAATTCTACCTTCTCATCTATGTAATCATTCGATACATATCCGTACAGGTCATTATCTACCAGGATCTGGGTGAAATCACCCTCCTGACTAACCACTTCGTAATTCTCACCCTGAGACAGGAGGCTCAGCGTCGAGCTGCCAAGATCTGCATCCGCGCGAAGACGGAGGGTCTCAGTGTTGATCGTGGCGGTTACATAACCAACTTCACGGGCAATTGCTTCTGCATCCTCGCCGGTTACAAAGAACTCTGCCTTGATGTAACCCTCTACGGAACCGGAGAGAATCTTGTACCACTCGCCATCTTCCATCTCAACGGTATCCAGAATCTGGGCGCTGGAGTTATTGTAGATCTTGCCGACAACTTCAGCCTCCACATTGGGTTCCGTGCGGATATTCACGTAGTTTTCTACTTGAGAGATTGCGATATCTTTATAAGGGGACTCAGCCTCCTCCTGCATACGAGCTTCCGTAGCAACAACTGCCGGATGCTCCTCTACGGGAAGAGCAGCGGAAACAGCATCTGCCGAGACACCTGCCGTAACAGCTTCTGCCTGAACTTCCAGCGCTGCCGATGCCAGGATCGACGCGGACGCCAGAGGAGCAACCAGATGATTCTCCTGATTGGCTTCGTTCTGATGGACAGCCGCTGCTACACCCGCAATCGTAAGATCATCATAGGGAGCTGCCATCGCTGTTGTGGTAAGCATGCTGGTAACCATACCTATGCACAGGGTGCCGGTCAATAAGCGTTTTCCAAATCGTCTTTTCTTCACAGTCAAATACCTCCTAACTGTTACTGGATAACATATCTTTGTAAAACGGATCTGTCCGCCCGGACAACCACATATTCATCCGGGATATTTACAAGAATTGTTACATATTTGTTACAACCATGTCCTGAGTATAACAGAATCTCGCGTTTCTGTCAACCTTCGTAAGTTTTTCTTCAGTTTTTTCACAGATTGCTCATAAGGTTCTCAGATATTCTTCTGCAGAGCTAACCGCGCTGGCTCCGTCAGAGACAGCGGTAACAACCTGACGCAGTTTCTTCGTGCGGATATCGCCTGCCGCGAAGACTCCGGGGATATTGGTCACGCAGTCCTCCGCTGCCGCGATAAACCCGCTCTCACAGTGCAGCTCCGGCAGAAAGATTTCGCTGTTCGCATTGATTCCGACAGCCACGAAGACGCCGTTGGCTGGAAGGACACGGATCTCGCCGGTCTCCCGGTTCCGAAGCTTAACAGACTCAACCAGACTTCCGCCGCAGATCTCCTCCACAACGGTATTCCACAGGATTTCAATATTCTCTGTCTGTTTCAGCTGCTCCTGAAGAATAGCGGAAGCACGCAGTGCATCTCTGCGGTGAATCAGGCGCACGCTCCGGCAGAAACGGGAAAGATACAGAGCATCCTCCGCCGCAATATTCCCGCCTCCCACGACAACCGCATCCAGACCGCGATAGAACGCGCCGTCACAGACGGCACAGTAGCTTACGCCGCGCCCGATATACGCATCCTCGCCGGGAACCCCCAGTTTCTTATGAGAAGCACCGGCTGCCACAATCAGAGCACGCGTCTGATACTCCTGCTTCTTTCCCCGCAGGGTCTTGACTACGTAGCCATGATCCGCGCCGAAATCCACGCACGTGATCTCGTCTGTAACGAAATGCGCTCCCTGCTGTTCGGCATGCTCCCGCAGCTTCTGCCCCAGCTCAAAACCTCCAATCGAAGGGATTCCCGGATAATTATCCACCGCTTCTGTCAGGAGGATCTGTCCACCGCTCATAGCCGCCTTCTCGATTACGAGCGTATTCAGGCGAGCCTGCTCCGCATAGATGGCAGCTCCCAGCCCGGCAGGACCGGAACCAATAATAATCAAATCATACATCGTGTTTTTTCTCCTGTTCTGTGCTATACTATAATTTCAGATCTGCCCATCCGCAAGACTCTGAATCATTACTAATATTCCAAATCTGCAGAAAGGATATCCTTATGAAAAATCAAACCGCACTGATCACCGGTGCTTCCCGCGGAATCGGCCGTGCCATCGCTGCCCGCCTGTCCGCCGCCGGATACGATCTTGTCATTACCTGCAGGGAGCGAGAAGACCTGCTGAAGCAGGCAGCTGACGAGTTCTCTTCCCACGGCATTCACTGCAGGACCTTCATCGGAGATCTCGGTGAGCAGGGAACGGCCGCCCGCCTCTTCGACGAAATTGGAGAAACCGGTCGTACGATCGACGTTCTTATTAACAATGCCGGCCAGTCCCATATCGGCCTCTTCCAGGATACTACCTGGGAGGAATGGCAGTCGATCCTCTCCTCCAATCTCACCTCCGTCTATGCGCTTTGCAAGGAAGCGATCCCCGGCATGCTCTGGAACGGTCACGGCAAGATTATCAATATTTCCTCCGTCTGGGGTGTCTGCGGTGCATCCTGCGAGGTTGCATACTCCGCCACCAAGGGAGGAATCAACGCTCTGACACGCGCACTGGCGAAGGAGCTGGCTCCCAGCAACATCCAAGTGAACGCCATCGCCTGCGGCGCGATCGATACCGAGATGAACTCTTTTCTCTCAGAAGAGGAAAAGGAAAGCCTGATGGCTGAAATTCCTGCCGGACGCATGGGGCAGCCGGACGAAGTCGCCGCACTGGTACTTCAGCTGATCACAGGCAACGAATATCTTACCGGACAGGTAATACAACTGGACGGCGGATGGATCTGATCCTCCGCCGCCCTTTTTATCATGTGCAATGCTATAAAGATTTTTTGTCTGCCTCCAGTCTCCGCTGTCTCGCCGCTTCAATGGCTGCCTGGAGATCCTCATCCGTCGGAGCCGCATCCTCTTTCTCTGCAACGCCTTCCGGATTCTGTTTGTCATCCGGAATTTCTGCCTCGCCGGAAGCTTCCGCAGATTCTGTATGTGACGTTTCTGTTGCTTCTGCAGATTCTGTGCACATCTCATCCGTTGCCTTCTCCTCCGCATTTGCTTCCAGAGGCATAGTCTTCTCCGTCTCCATGTTCTCTGCAGTCTCTGTATTTTCTTCGATCTTCCCGCTCTCCGCATTCTCTTTCGAAACTTGTGCCTGCTGAGTGTCTGCCGCTTTCATTTCTGTTTCTGCTCCTGCTTCCGTATCCTTCTGGGCATTTTCCGAATGGTCATGCTTCTTTTTCTTCGAGGCCAGACGTCTTTCCTTTAATACTTCAGCGGGAATAGCATTGCCCTCTTCCCACCAGGTTTCCATCGGATCCAGCACAGCACTACACCAGAATTCCGCCGGGATTCCGTTTCCCGCCCGGTAAAGATCCGGATGCGAGCATCCTCCGGTTCCTCTCGCATAGGAAAGAAGATCCATCTGTACCAGACGGCTCAACTCATCCTCCTCGCCGAAGAGCACGAATACCGGCAGCATTGTGCTGCATCCGCTCTCCCATGCCTGTTCCATGCACAGGCGCATCGTCTCTGTCAGCCCATAAGACTCAGAGAACAGCGGAACCAGCCGCGACAGAGGCAGACTGCCCTCCTTCAGGCGTTCCATCATAACGGTAAAATCATAGTAGCAGGTCACCTGAACCGCCTGTCCCTGATCCTCAAACCAGAAGAATACATACTCCTCCCGGTCCCCTTCTACGCACTCGAAGCGTTCGGAAGCATATAATTTCAGCGCGGCAAATACATTCTCGCCCAGCGCCGCATAATCACCGGCCAGTACAATGCAATAGGCCCGCTCCGGCTCCGGCGCATTCCGAAGTGCCTCTCTCGCACGGTTCTGAATCTCTTCCGCGCGATTCCGGTATTCGGCTGCCGCCTTCCGGCAATCCTCCGCTCTCTGGCTGCGCTCCCGCGCAATCCGCCGTGCCCGCGCTTCCTTCGTCTCTTCCCCGCTCTCATCCGTCTGTGCCATTGCTGCGGTCTCCGGCTCCTCCGGAACGGTTCCCGCGGCAAGATCATGCCACTTCGCAGCCTGATCCAGAAGTCCGGCTGCCTGCAGGCAGTCTTCCTCTTTCTCCAGATCCAGCGGAATCATATCGGATTCCCACAAGACCGCCAGATCCTCCGCCGCATCCCGGCTTCCGGCTTTCCATGCCTTCTCATACCAGACCTTTGCCTCCGCCTCATCAGCATCCGTGCCGATTCCCTGTTCCAAGAAGCGGGCGCGATAATAGCAGCCTTCTTCACTGCCTGTCTCGGACGCTCGGCAGAACCACTGGAACGCTTCCGCATGATTTTCCACTTCCTCCTCATTGCAGAGGACAGCCGCCAGATTGCACATGCACTCCGGGTCTCCGTGCTTCGCGCCCAGCTCATACCAGTGAACCGCTTCCGTTACATTGTGGTTAAAGTCCGGCTCGTACAGATAAATCCAGCCGAGTGCGCGGCAGGCGCCCACATGGTCACGCTCCGCCGCCTGCCGGAAGTAACTCATGGCCTGTACCATGTTCTTCGGTTTATTGCGCCCCTCATAATAATCCAGCCCGGCTTCATAATACTGGGCCGCCTTCTTCTGATTTTTCTCTTTGCTGTTACCAAAAAGGCCCATGAAAACTCCTTTCTTTATCTGTCAGTCATTCTGTGTGTCCAGAACAACGTCCACACGAACCGGATTGTGATCCGTGTATGCAAACCCCTCATCCAGTGTCTTCACTGCCGTCAGCGTTACATTCGGCGACAGGATAAATCCATCCAGCATATAATACTGCGTATTCTCCGAATCCGGGTCATACGGCTCATTCAGCAGACGGCTGGTCGGTGCCGATACATCATTTGCAAAGGTCCATCCTTCTCCCAATACAGAGGTATCAATCCGCCCCGGCATAAAGTGATCTGTAAACTTCAACGGATACAGATCCTCCGGAACAGTATCAAAGGTCTGGTTGAAATCGCCGCCTGCAATGACATAATTTCCCTTCTCATACTCTCTCTGCAACAACTCGTATAAAACCTTCGTCTGCGCCTTCTTTCCTCCGCCATCCGAATCATATGCCTCCAAATGCAGATTCACAAGAACCAGCTCCTGCTCCGTACCTTCCAGTGGAACCCGTTCCACCAGCAGGCATCGCTTCAGCTGACACATGCTGACCGGCCAGGAGAAGGAACCGGGGAGTGCCTTGCGCACCGCCGTATTCTCTGCCGCCAGTGCATTGTACGTAACCAGACCGCCTTCCACTTTTCCCATCATCGGCCAGGGATATGGGATATAGCGGCAACGGTAATTCACACCATAGGCCATGCTCCGGTCGGAAAGACGCCCGGCCAGAAGCTCCGCTTCATTCACATTCCAGGAACGCTTCGAATCCAGATCCACTTCCTGCAGGAATACGACATCCGTATTCTCTCTGGTCAGAATATCTCCCACGCCGGAAATATTGCTTTCGACCTTCTCCTTCGATGTGGCAAGCACAGCGCTGCCGCCGTCCATAAAGAAGTCCGTATCGGCATCCAGTCCACCGTAACCGATATTAAAAGTAAGCACAGAAAGCGCATCCCCCGGCGCGATCGCCCGGCTTCCGCTTCCTTCCAGAACCACCTCTTCCTCATCCTGCGGACGATAATCCGTCACGAACAGATACAGAATGAACGCCGCAGCCGCCAGAACGATGACGCCCAGGCAGAGGCCGATTGCCTTGATTATTTTTTTCATATGTCACCTCACAAGTATTTATCGATCTCTTTTCGATTGACAGTATGGAAGCTTCCTGCCCGGTCAAAACTTCCGGATCGAGTCCCCGCTGTCATCGGTGTTCTCGATCTTCCGGATCTCTACATAATAGCCATTGCCTCCGCCGAGATCCACCAGCACACGATCGCCGACTTTATGGCCTTCAATCGCCTTGCCAATCGGAGATTCAATACTGATATAATGCTTCATGGAGTTACCACGAATGCTGGTAACCAGCTTGTAGGTCTCGCACTCGTCATCATCCTCAAAATAAAGCTCCACAGTATTGTTCAGCCCCACCTCATCGTCCTTCGAACGGTCCGAGATCACCTGCGCCGTCTTCAACATCCGCTCCAGATAGCGAATCCGGCTCTCGTTCGCGTTCTTGTCCTTCTTGGCGGCGTGATATTCAAAATTCTCACTGAGGTCTCCGTGCGCCCGCGCCTCTTTTACCGCTTCCAACGCTTCCTTCCTCACCACAAGCTTGCGGTACTCGATCTCTTCTCTTATCTTCTCGACATCATGTTCCGTTAATTGTTCTCTCATAATGCTGCCCTTCGCCCTCTGAAACTATTATTGCTCTCCGGATTTGTCCGGCCACTGTCGGCGTCCCAGACGAATCTCCTCCATCCAGTCGGCCATGCCCTCCGGCAGGTGATCAAAGAGATAATTCTTCGTCCCCGGCGTCCGCTTCCGGCACAGACTGGAAATTTCCGCTCCGGCGCGCTCCACTTCCTCCTTCAGCCCGGCGGCAGACATCCGTTCACCGCCCTGACCAAGGATAATCACCTGTTCCAGCGCATCCGAAGTCGCCACTGTCACGCGATAGTGCCGCCCTAGTTGATGCACCGTCTTCTCGATATACTGATCCGCCGTCTCCGCTTCCTTTGTATAGACGACATAGATATTATTGTATTTCGTAATCTCTCCCGGATTGCCCTTCACTTTATAGGCGTCATACACCAGAATCAGAGTGCATTTCCGGTAGCCCTGATAGTTACACAGAATATCCATCAAAAGGCCTCTGGCTGCTTCGATATTCTCCGCCGCCAGCTCCCGCAGTTCATCCCAGGAGAAAATGATATTATATCCATCCACCAGAAGATACTCTTCCTCTGGCTCCTTCGCCGGCTTCGGAGCCCGGTACACGACCTTCTCGCCGCCTCCGGTTCTCCGGCGCCCGTTCCAGCCATCCTTACTGCCGGAGCCGCCGTAGGTTCGCTGAAAGATCTGCTGCAGTTCCTTATCATCGACGCCGGAGCCCACGGAGAAGTTCCTCATGGCTGCGGGACTCTCCGGCTCCGGCTGTGGTAGGTCCCGCTGTATCAGGCGAAGCCCACTGTCTACGTGCATATAATCCGGCACTTCATCCCAGGGAACCACGAAGCCCGCTCCGTGCGTGCAGAATACGGATCCGGTCGGATTCTCCAGATCAAGCTCCGGTGCATAGCCGATGCTCTCGATAACTTCCTCTGCGTTATGGCACGGCTCATAGCCCTTCAAGGTACAGAACAGATGACCCGTTCCCCGGCTGTAGGCCGTAACCTCCGCCTGATAGCCACCCATCGTGGATACCGGAGCCTGCCCCACAATCACGCTGATCTCCCCCTCCTGCACGGGCGGCTCGAAGCTGCCCTGCATCTTCTGAATATCGGAAAGTGCCCGTCCCACACGGTCATTCGGCACTTCCAGCCGGAATTCATACACCGGCTCCAGCAGCACATTCTCCGCCTGCATCAATCCCTGACGCACCGCGCGGTAGGTGGACTGTCGGAAATCGCCGCCTTCTGTATGCTTCACATGTGCGCGACCAGCAACCAGCGTAATACGCATATCCGTAATCTCGGAGCCCGTCAGCACACCGCGGTGCTTCTTCTCCTCCAGATGCGTCAGAATTAGACGCTGCCAGTTCTTATCCAGGATATCTTCACTGCAGGCGCTGCCGAACTGAAGGCCGCTGCCCGGTTCGCCGGGCTCCAGCAGGAGATGAACTTCCGCGTAGTGACGCAGCGGCTCGAAATGTCCGACGCCTTCCACGGCATTGCAGATCGTTTCCTTATATACAATGCTACCCTGACCGAACTCCACTTCCACGCCGTAGCGCTCGGCGATCATGCTCTTTAAAATCTCGATCTGAACCTCGCCCATGACCTGCGCATGAATCTCCTGCAGCTCCTCCTGCCATGCGATGTGAAGTTCCGGGATCTCCTCCTCCAGCTGGGACAGCTTCACGAACATCCCATGGACATCGCAGCCTTCCGGCAGCTGAATCTGATACGTAAGAACCGGCTCCAGGATTGGCATGCCAGAGGACGCCTCCGCGCCTAAACCCTCACCGGAAAAAGTCTTCGTAAGCCCGGTAACCGCACAGACGCTTCCGGCCTCCGCCTCATCCACCGTGCGAAAGCCCGCACCGGAATAGATGCGGATCTGATCTGCTTTCTCCTCCCACACGGCATCCTCATCCATGCCCTCTCTGCGGTTCGTCAGGAGCTGCTTCACCTTCAGGCGGCCACCAGTCACCTTCAGATACGTCAGGCGGGTGCCCTGCGCATCTCTGGTAATTTTGAACACCTTCGCGCCGAAAGCCTCCCCGTATCCCGGGCTCTCCAAATAACGGTCTATCGTGGCAAGAAGCTCCTGAACGCCCTCCGGCTCCTTTAACGCCGAGCCGAAATGACAGGGAAATGCTTTTCTCTCACGAATCAGCCGGCGGATCTCACGCTCCTCCACTTCGCCGGTCTCCAGGTAATGCTCCAGGCAGACTTCGTCACACATGGCAAGACTCTCGCCGAACACTTCCTCGTCCCTGTCCTCCGAGAAATCAATGCAGTGCTCACTTAACTTTTCCTGAAGTTCCCGAAGTCTCGCTGCGCGATCCGTCCCCGGCTGATCCATCTTATTTACAAAGATAAATGTCGGCACTTCGTAGCGCTGCAGCAGACGCCATAGCGTAATCACATGGCCCTGTACACCGTCTGCTCCGCTGATGACCAGTATCGCCGCATCCAGTACCTGCAGCGTGCGCTCCATCTCCGCGGAGAAATCCACATGGCCCGGCGTATCCAGCAGGTTCACATGGCGTTCTCCCAGGTCAAACTCCGCCTGCTTGGCGAATATCGTAATTCCCCGGGATTTTTCCAGTTCATAAGTATCCAGAAAAGCGTCCTTATTATCGACTCTTCCCCATTTCCGGATACTTTTGCAATTATATAATATGCTCTCGGCCAGCGTTGTCTTTCCCGCATCCACCGGTGCGAGAATGCCGATGACCAGATTTCTGCTTGGCTGATCCATAGGTTTGCTCTCTTTCAAATCTATCTTTTCTCGTAACGATTCAGAGCTTCCGCCCGATTCCGCCTGCACAGCTCTGAATAGTTACCATTATAACATATCAGGGAAAGTTATCAATCAAAAAAGAGCAGGAACACCGGAAAGGAGCCCCGCTCTCTGATCTGTCTTTTCTTCTTAAATAACTCTCTCCCCGTTGATCACCAGCCAGAACTCCAGTCCGAGCTTCTCCGCCGCCTTCCGGCACAAAATCATACGGTCAAGGAAAATCTCGAAATAGTCCATCACACTGCACATGCTGCGGTCGATGCGGATCTCCAGCTGTACATGCGAGCCGGGAATTACCTCCACGGAGCTCTCCTTCGCCGCATAGTTCACGCGGTCATGCTTGTCAAAGGTCGCGATATCCCGGTTTCTCACACGGGTATAACGCACATCCGTCTTATCCGCCAGAATCAGAGCCGCCGCCACCGGATTTACCGGAAATGCCGTGGACTCGTCATGGTTGCCGATCGCTGTGATGATCGTTGCGATATCCTCCGGATCAGCACCCAGGTTATCCAGGATACGGAAAGCCATGACTGCGCCGGACTGCGCGTGATCCACACGGTTCACGACATTACCGATATCATGTAGATATCCGGCAATCCGTGCAAGCTCCGCTTCCCTCTCACTGTATCCCAACTTCAACAGAATCTCGCTAGCTACGCTGGCCACACGCGATACGTGCGCAAAGCTGTGCTCCGTATAGCCAAGCGCGATCAGAGACTCATCCGCTTTCTGGATATATGTCCTTACCGCTTCATTATTCTTTATTTCTTCGAATGTAATCTTCACTCTTACCATTCCCTTCTCTTTATCATTCACTCATTCTCTCAAACAGTATTACTTTACCGTCTTTTTGTAATGATTTTCTTCCAGGTCATGTAAAATCCATGTTAAATTTTGCAGCACAGGATTTCTTGCAGAAACGATGGTTTCATACTGGGAATTATGCACGAATGCTGTCCAGAACTTCAGCGGCCGCTTCCGGCAGCTCCCGCAGGGAATGAATCGCAGGAACAGGATCGGAGATCGTGCCGAAGCCATAGGCCGCATGGATAAAGGGAATTCCGGCCATGCAGGCGGAGCGGTAATCGCCCTCGATATCGCCCAGGTACACCGCTCTCTCCAGATGGTTTCTCTCACAGACAAGGCGGATATTCTCCCCCTTGGGAAGACCGGTGCCGCCGAAGCTCTCCTTATCGCTGATATATTCATTCAGCTGATAATAGTCTAGAAAAGCTTCGATATAGCCCTTCTGGCAGTTGCTTACAATCGCGAGGAAATATTTCCGCGACAGTTCCTCCAGAACTTCTCTTACACCCGGATAAGGACAGCCACCATGCTGCAGCAGATATTCGATCTCATAAGTCTCGCAGGCGCGCATAATCTCGCGAATCCGCGCATCGTCCACATCGTAACCGCCGAGCAGACGTCTGCCGATCTCATCCATCTGCAGGCCCATCCAGCTCTGCATATCCTGCAGGGTGATCTGACGGTTAATATCCGGCTGCTGCGCCAGCACAATATTGAAAGCTTCCACCACCTGCACACTGGAATCCCAGAGTGTCCCATCCAGATCAAAGAGGATGCCCTGCGTCTTCGTATTATTCTGCTCAGTCATGGCGTTCCTCCTCGTTATCAAAGCACTCGCAGAAGCGCGCAGAAAATGACGGCCCTTCTCTATGTACATACAGATGCGAAACATCGCCGAACGCGCTGACACGGAAGGATGCAATGCCCTTCCTCCGCTCCTCAGTCATGACAGTCGTTACTGAGGTGGGGGCTGCACAGAATCCGTGCCAGAGTACCATCGGCGATACATTCAACAGATGGGACAGCAGCACACACTCCAGACCGAAGTGGCAGAACAGACAGATAGTGTCATTGTTAGGTCGTTCGGCGCGATAGAGCTTCCCATCGCGTACATAGCCGTGCTCTGCCAGAAGCTTATCGAATTCTCCGCAGACTCTGTCGTACTCGGCCTTTGTATCTGCTTCCGCCATGGCTTCCGGCTCCGTCCAGTGCTCCGCACTGTAGAAACGCTCGTCCTTCGTCCAGTCCTGGGGCAGCCAGTCCCAGGCGATCATCTTCTTATCGTCCCGATCCGGCCGGCGAATCCGCACCGGAAATTCCTTCAGCCATTCCTTCTCTTCCGCTGTACGACCGGTGCACTTTAATGTCAGGGACGCTGTGTCCTTCGCCCGGCCAAGGGGTGATACATAGAAGGCGTCGATTTTCTCCGAAGCCAGACGCTCCGCCAGATGCCCGGCCTCGCCCCATCCCTTCTCCGTCAGTGAGTCGATCTCATAATCCGGGTCGCCGTGACGCACAATCAGTATTCTCATACACGTTTATCTCCTTATCTTCAGTTCGCAAATTCTATTCCAAAGAATCAACTCTGCATCTTTCATTCATATTACTCTGAACGCTTCCATTATACAGGACACATCTCCATTTATCCAGCTGATATTACAGAACTTCGCAAATATCAGTTCTTGCGCCGGAACTGTCTATTGGTTTTCCTTCCGCATTCTGCTATACTATAGTAAAGAGTGAAATAAAACAACGATTCCGTATATCGTTGCCAATGAGGATTTATTCATATGCCTGTAAAAAAAGTAAATCTAAATACAACCTATATATCCGAACGGGTGAGTAACTGCCTGAGCAGCATCTCCTGTTGCGCGCTTACTACCGTGATCGCCCCTATGGGCTACGGAAAGACAACCGCCATCCAGTGGTATCTGAACCGCTGTGCCCGCACGGAAAAGGCAAGAGTGATCCGGGTCAGCATCTATTCGGACAGCATCTCCATTCTCTGGCAGAGCCTGCAGAACGCTTTCGCCTTCGCCGGTCTGGATGTGCTAAAGGGCTATGACCGCCCTTCTGATGCTGCCTCAGCCGCTCTTCTGACGGATGAGCTGTACCATGCGCTGGCCGGAGGTCAGCCCTGTTATCTCTTCCTGGATGACCTTCACCTGCTGACGGATGCGCGCATCGCTTGTTTTCTCTGCCATTTGGCGAACCGCCTTCCAGAGAATGTCCATATCATCGCCGCCGGACGCGACCGCTTTCTTCCGGAAAGCGAGATCGTGCGCCTGGGAAGCCGCCTTCACCGGATCGAAGCAAAGCAGCTTCGGCTGACCCGTGAAGAGCTCTCCGCCTATACCGCACGCTGCGGTCTCTCCCTTACGGATGCACAGGCGGATCAGCTGATTGCCTCCAGCGAGGGGTGGTTCTCCGCCATTTATCTGCAGCTGTGCGCTCTGACAGAACAGGGGACCTTTCCCGACCGACATTCCAATATCTACCAGATGTTCACGGCAGCGCTGATTGATCCGCTTTCCCCAGAGAATCAGAAGTTCCTGGCGGTCATGGGGCTGGCTGATGAATTCACTGCGGAAATGGCACGCGCGATCACCGGGCGAAAGGACACAGATGCGGTTCTCGCGATGCTGACCGAACAGAACGCCTTTGTCACCCGTCTGCCGAACGGACAGAACTTCCGTTTCCACCATATGATGAAAGAATGTGCCGGTCAAGTCTTCCGGCGCCTGCCCCAAAGCCAGCAAAACATATACCAGACACGCTATGGCCGATGGTATGAAAATCACGAACAATATCTGCTGGCACTGAACAGCTACCAGGTCAGTGGCAACTATGACGCTGCTCTTGAAATCATCCGAAAGGACGCTGGTATCCATCTAGCTGCCGTGAAGCCGGAAGAAGTCCTTGCTTTCCTGGATCAGTGCCCGGAGAGCACGCTGAAGGAACACCCATTCTCTCTGCTGGTTCTGATGCGCCGCCTGTTTACCTGGCGTCAGGTCCCCCGGATGATGGCATTGAAAAAGCTTCTGGAGGATTCTATTCTGGAGCACCCGGAGATGTCAACAGAGGAGCAGGGCAATCTGCGCGGCGAGTGTGATCTGATCCTGAGCTTCCTGATGTATAACGATATCTCTCAGATGAGCCGCCTGCACCGCAGCGCCAGCCGCCAGATGTCCCGCCCGGCCATCAGTATCCGCAACGAGGGAAGCTGGACGTTTGGCTCCCCCTCTGTCCTGATGATGTTCCACCGGGAAGCCGGCAGACTGCAGCAGGAACTTTCGGATATGAACGAGTGCATGCCGCACTATTACAAGATCACTTCCGGCCACGGCCTTGGTGCAGAGCTCGTCATGAGTGCAGAGGCAGCCGCCATGCAGGGAAAGCTTTCCGATGCTGAAATTCTGCTGGAGCAGACTCGAGCCCGGATTCACGCGGGAGGCCAGATGAATATGACGCTCTGCTGCGATTTCCTGGATCTGCGCCTGAAGCTCTTTTCAGATACTGCAGGCAGAGACTGCGTTTCCACAGATCTGCGCCATCAGGAACGCGATGCGCTTCTGCGTCAGCACAACACTATGTGGCTGAATATTTTCGACGCTTCCTCCGCCTACTACTACGCGATTCTTGATCAGGAAGAGGATATTCCTCCGTTCTATCGGGAGCACGCGCTGAATCAGGTCAACTTTCTGGCTCCGTGCCGCCCCATGATGGAAATGATCGAAAGTCAGGTACTCTTAACACAGAAGACTTTTTCACGCGTCATCGGAAGAAATGAAGAGCTGATCAGACTGTGCCGCTCCATGCACTATGCTCTGGTGGCTCTGCACCTACAGATTCAGACAGCTGCCTCCTATGAGCAGCTGGGTAAGAGAGTGTCCGCCCTCGGCATCCTGAAAGAAGCGCTGCAGGACGCGATTCCGGATCACCTGATCCTTCCCTTCGCGGAGAATTACCCATTTCTGAAAGAGCTGCTTCCGATTCTTGCCGCGCAGGAACCAGAGGAATCTCTCACTGCTTTGATCACAGAAATTCAGTCACTGGGAAAACAGCTGGAGACGCAAATCCGGACTGCTGCAGGCACCGGAAAGAACTCGCCGCTTCTCGCATCTCTGACAGAAAAAGAGGCTGAAATCGCGCGCATGGCATCCGAACGGATGAGTAACCGGGAAATTGCAGAGCAGCTCTACCTCTCGGAAGGAACCATCAAGCAATATATGAATCAGATTTACGCCAAACTGCAAATCCATGGGAACAGCCGCGCCAAGCGCCAACAGCTGCGAGCGCTGGTGACACCGGAAAGCCATTAAGCAGATCCGCCATCCATACGCTGCCACAAACTGTCCCGTCCCCTAACCTTTGGTTAATATCTTTTTTTAAAGGTCTATCGTACAGTATAAGTATGGTAGACTTTTAATTTTTATCCAAGGGAGAGGAGAAATGGAAGAAATGAACAATCAGAACAGGAACAATCGCGCCTGGATTCTGCTGTGCGCCTCGCTGTTGGCCGCTTCCGGCTGCGGCTCTTCCACTGCTGAAACGACCGCATCTACAGCAGTAGCAACGGCTGCAGCTGAGACAACACAGGCAACAACAGCCGAAACCGGCACCTACACGGATCTTGACCTGCTGGATCTGGACGGCTGGTGGGTTCGCCCAGAGGGCTATGTCTCCATCGGAATTTCGCTGCTGGATTATTTCTATGTGGATTCTGATACCGGAACCTGGACCGGCTATGACGATTACGGGCAGGAGAACGGGATGGGCGGTGACGTCTGGATTGAGGACGGCTGCCTGGTACTCACCGGTGCCCTCGGAGATGAAGAAACCGCCATTCCGATTCTTGATGAGTACACGCTGGTTGATGACAACGGCGCTCCCTATTTCGAGTGGACAGATGATCCCGGCTTCACCGGCGATGTTACGGAATCCGGAATCACCGGTCAGTGGTTCGCCAACGGTGACACATCTTCTGACACATATTATGTGTTCCACGAGGATTTCAGCAGTGAAAAGTGCGTGATGGGAAGCATTACCAATGACACCTATCATGTGACAGATATGACAGGCAGTGCTCCTTCCTTTAATGGCGTATCCATCGGTCCGGAGAATTATAATCCGATGCAGATTACTTTCGACAATGATGTATTCAGCAGTCTCACTCTGATCGCAAATGGCAAGGCTTTTCTCTCCGATGATCAGTATTTTATCCACGAAGGTTCGGAGAATGATCCGGACGTACGAAGCGAGTGCGTCCTGATGCTCCGTACCTGGAAAATGACGGATGAATCCGGTTACTACATGGATTTCTATCCGAACTACGGCGTTGCTCTGTACGATTCCTCTGCATCCGAGATTGCACCCGGTACCTGGAGCGTGTCCGGCGGAGTGATTCGTATTCAGTGGGAAAATGGAACGGAGGACGAACTTTCTCTGGAAATCGGGGATGAGAACAGTACGTTACACTATGATACCGAAGGCGGTGATTTCACCAACAGTGAATGGTAGGAGGTGCTTCTATGGCTGCTATGACAAAATTTCATGCTGCGGCTCTGCTCCCGGCAGTGCTCTGTCTCTCGCTTGCTGCCTGCTCACAGACAGCTTCCGATGAAAGTACCGCAGGTTCTGCTGCTTCCTCTGCGGCAGTTGCCGCATCCACGAAATCAACCCCCACAGCTGCCGCGCTCGCTTCCGAGGCGGAGGATATCGATCTGGCCGGTGCCGACTGGCGCACACAGGGGAATGTGGATGACATGGGGATGATTACCCGCGATGGAACAGACACGATGGTATGTATCTGTGTGAATGATGATTCGGTGGAGTTCTACTATGATGAACCGGAGCAGATCTTCTATGATATGGCATTCTATCCAGCCCCGGTTGTGAACGCCAGGCAGAACTACAACGGCGCTTATTTCGATGATCTGAACGGGGACGGCGACAGCGATCTCTGCCTGTTCTTCCTGAATGATGACGGCAGTGATCTGCTTCTTACCTGGTACTGGAATGCGGAAGACGGGTATGTGTTCGACGCGGAAGCCTCAAATCCGATTGATATCTCCGGAAGCTTTGATCCGGGAACGGCTGTGCAGACGGATTATTTCGATGAATACGGACTGGAGATCAATGCGTCGATGGATACCGGAACGTATCTTCTCGAGGATGGGGTTGGCAGCTTTATTCCTTCGAATGAGGATTATGCGCTTGGCTCTGCCTGGTGGGAAGTGACAAAGCGTAGCGATTATACGCACGATGGATTTCGTGAGATTGAGTTTGATGCGATCTGCTATATTCCGGATGAGGCGATTCCTTCCTATTATGAAGAGGAATATTATGGTTCCTTTACCTCAGTGGTAAGCGGTGAGCTCTATGATCGCTATACCGGAATGTGGCTGACGGCTGCCAGTACGCATATGGATACGGGACGAAGTGACAATCACTATGTTCATACGATTGAATGGAATGGAGAGTCCTATGAGATCGAGTATTTCTATTCTACGGAGTGGCCGGAGGTAGGCGACTGGAACCAGGTACTGATTATGAGCTATATTGTGTACCTGCCAGAGGGCTATGACGGGTTGGTCTTCGCTGCGCAGTCGATGCCTGGCAGCTATGAGGAGTGCCAGGATCGCCTGAATCTGGAGAGCATCTGCCCGGAGGCGGATCTCTTCAACTGCGATACGGTGGATGCCCGCAGCAATCTCTATTTCGCCATTGATTAAACCGACTTTTGACTTGTTTAACTCGATTATACCAAAAAAGCAAAGGGGCTGTCGCACTAACGTGCGGCAGCTCATTTTATATATCCAACACAAAACGCCGAGCTTCGAAAAGCCCGGCGTTCGTGGTATAATCAGTTTATGCGACTAAACAAAATAATACAGAGGGATTATACCTCATTTTCGCTGTATTATCAAATCAAACTTCCGCTGGATTTAGAGATTTCTATTCCATCTGATGATCCAGTTCGTCTGGTAAGTGCCTTTGTGGAGGAAATGGACCTTTCTGAACTATATAAAACTTATGGCAGGATC
>JAJEQR010000044.1 GCA_020687485.1 Hominifimenecus microfluidus
GGCTTTGTGGCGATCGCTAGCGCAGCCCTGCGCACGGAAGCCTCGCAATGTGTCCGTGTAGAAGAGGGTCGGCTTTTCCCCGGACTGAGCCTTTCCTGCTGATTCTGTGTAGGAAACTGCCGCGAAATGTGGAAGCCCCCGCGAAAAACTTGTTTCAGAGTAGGGCTTTGAGGAATTCAGCTGATAACTTGCACCAGACTGGAACTTAGTGGAATCCCGATGATAACTTGTATCAGACTGAAACTTAGTGGAATCCCGATGGTAACCTGCACCAGTGTAAAACTTCGCAAATTTCAGTTTCCTGGTTATAGAAGAGATCAAGGATGGGAATTTTTTATTATCAGGAGGTAGTGTCGAATATGAAGTATAATCTGCCGGATCGAGTATTAAGAGAACTTTCCTATTTTGCACAAGAACATTCTGTTACAAAGATTATATTGTTTGGTTCCCGTGCGCGGGGGACAAATACGGAAAGAAGCGATATAGATATCGCTGTATATGGTGGGGATTTTGACGGCTTTTACTGGGATGTTAAGGAAAAAATACATTCGCTTCTGATGTTTGATATTTTGCAGGCAGACACATCAATTTCAGATGAATTAAAACAGGAAATAGAAAAGGATGGTGTTGTAATCTATGAAAAAGCTTGATAACTTTGCAAATTGCTTGGCGGTATTAGCAGATGCAGATTTTAAGCTGGCGGAAACGAATGATATATACCGGACAGGGATTATTGGACAATTTAACCTTACTTTCGAATTAGCGTGGAAAGCCTTGCAGGAGATTATGAGAAAACACGGCGTGGAGGAAGCTTCTACAGGATCTCCCCGCGAAGTTTTGCAGCTGGGCTATAGGATTGGATTTATAGAAAATCCTGACGTATGGTTACTCATGCTAAAAAAGCGCAATACCTCTGTTCATATATATAACGAGGATGAAGTAGATGAAATGATGATACTGATCCACGACAGTTTTCTTCCGGCTTTTATACTTCTTAAAAATACACTGGTGAAGAAACTGGAAGAAGCGGAGAACGATTGGATGTAAGGCCGATTCTGAATCGTTTTCAAGTTCCGCCGGATGACCAGAAATACGTGATGTGTTACCACATCAGTGGATTGATGGCGATTATCAATGAATGGCTGAAGGAAGATTGCAGGGATAGCGTTGAGCATATTGTCGCAATCATGCAGCTCTGTATTAAACAAAAATTCTCTGCATGAAAACATTGTCATGATAGTAATATCGGAATCAATACCTGACTTCTTTCAAGCAGAGACCCTGGGCCGGAGCCGTTGCTCCGGCCTTTTGTCGTTCCTTTGCCTCCAGAATCGCGGGAATATCCTCCGGAGAGAGTTTTCCGATCCCCACTTCCAGAAGGGTTCCGGTCAGGATACGAACCATATTATAAAGGAAGCCGTTTCCCCGGTATGTGATTCTTATTTCGCCGAGAAGCTGTTCCAGACGGATTTCTTCCAGCTTCCGCACGGAAGATTTCTTCATTTTCTTTGTACAGAAGCTCTGGAAATCATGCTCGCCAACCAGGTAAGCCGCCGCTTCTTTCATGGCGCCCAGATCCAGCGGCTCCTCGCAGGGCGTCATATATTTTCTTTCGAATACGTGAAGCGCCGGATCGGTGGCCAGGCGGTATACGTATACTTTCTCCGAGGCGTTCAGCCGGCTGTGGAATCGCTCGGAGACCTGCTTTACTTCGATAATTCCGATGTCTTCCGGCAGATACCGGTTCAGGTAATTCCGGATTTCTTCTGCCGGTCTCTCAGTCAGATGTACATTGGCAACCTGGCCGAGAGCGTGGACTCCGGCGTCTGTCCGGCCGGCGCCGTGAATCTCGACCGGGCGTCCTTCCAGACGGCTGAGTACGACCTCAATCTTGCCCTGGATGGTGGCATCGGTGGAGTTCTGCCGCTGCCAGCCGTAGTAGCGGGTGCCGTCGTACTGGATTAAAAGACGATAATTCATATCGAAAACCTCGTTTCTTACAAAATCATTTCTTACAATTTCTCTCTCGTTATTATAGCGAAATCTCTCTGTTGCTGCAAGCGGGAGATTTCTGCGATCAATGAAACAAAGTAAGAAAGCTCTTGGCAGAAACTTGTCTTTTTGGTAGAATAAAGGCGTTGACGAAAAAGAATAGGTGGTAGCACAATGCACTTGAAAATATCACTTAGAATCATGGACGGGGACGGAGAGAAAGTCTTTGGATCCGGTGTCGTGGAGTTATTGCGGAAAATCGAAGAGACCGGTTCTCTGAACCGGGCGGCCCGCTCGATGGATCTGGCTTACAGTAAAGCCTGGAAGATTCTTGCAGAAGCGGAGAAGCGTCTGGGAATCACCTTTATCGAGAGAACAATCGGCGGAGCGCACGGAGGCGGCTCCCGGCTGACAGATGAAGGAAGAGATTTCCTGGAACGATATGAAAAATTTGACCGGAGGGTTCGCAGGCAGGCAGAAGACGAGTTTGCGGCTGCATTTCCGGAATGGAAGAAAGAAACAGAAGGATAAAAATGGAAGATATGAAAGAAAAAATCATATTCTGCCGGGGCGGCGGTTGTACAGCCAAGCTGGGCGCAGGCGCTTTGAGCAGTGTTCTGGCAAAGCTCCCAAAGAAAAGAGACGAGAACCTGCTGGTCGGCTTTGACAGCAGTGATGACGCAGCCGTATACCGGTTGAACGAAGACCTGGCGATCGTACAGACTCTGGACTTCTTTCCTCCTATGGTGGAAGATCCTTATACGTTCGGGAAGATCGCGGCGGCGAATGCTCTGAGCGATATTTACGCCATGGGCGGAACCGTGAAGACCGCGCTTAATATCGTGTGCTTTCCGGAAAGCTACGATCTGAATATTCTGGGCGAAATCCTGCGTGGAGGAAATGAAAAAGTACAGGAAGCCGGAGGTGTGCTGGCAGGCGGACATTCGATTATGGATACGGATATTAAGTACGGACTGTCCGTGACAGGAACGATTCATCCGGATAAGATTTATCAGAATCACGGTTGTCAGCCGGGAGATGTGCTGATACTTACGAAGCCTTTGGGCATAGGAATTGTTACAACTGCGAACCGAGTAGGGGAAGCATCCGGGGAGGCCATGCAGCAGGCGATTGCATCCATGACGACGCTGAACCGGTATGCCGCTGAAGTGTTGGCGGATTACGATGTTCACGCCTGTACCGATGTGACTGGCTTTGGTCTGATCGTTCATTTGCTGGAGATGCTGCAGGATGGACACATGGCGAGACTGGCGGCGAATCAGATTCCCTATATAGAGGAAGCACGGCACGGAGCAGAGGAGTTCCTGCTCACTGCAGGCGGGCAGAGGAACCGCAACCATGCGGGCGATCAAGTGGAATTCCGAATTCAGGATTTTGCGATGGAGGAGATCCTTTTCGATCCGCAGACCAGTGGAGGTCTGCTGGCGGCTGTACGTCCGGAGCAGGCGACGGAGATTCTGCAGCGGGTTCAGGCGCTGGGGCTTCCTTGTGGAATCATCGGTAGGGTCGAAGAGAGTACGAGCGACAGAACGAATCATAGAACGAAAGTAATTGTGGAACAGAACTTATAAGAAAGATATTAGTAAGAAGGACGTTATAAGAAGAACGCTACAAAAGGAACGGGAATTGTAATATGAAGAACAGAATCAGAATAGTGGCTGCGGCGGGAGCGCTTCTGCTGACAGCAGCTCCTGTCTATGCGCAGGAGAGTACAGAAGCATATGAAATTACGGCAGAGGTGAATGTGGAGGAGAGCGAAGCCATACAGTCCGGACAGCCGGAGCAAACCGAAACCGGAGCAGAGAAAAAAACAAATGGGAACGCAGTCGGAGAAGCAGAGCAGACAGAGAAAACGGATGCCGGAGTGACGGAGCAGCCGGAAGAGGAGCCGGCAGGGGCGTGGCAGAGCGCTTTGGAGGATGGCACGGCAGGTTTTGTGGAACGGCTTTACCGGATTGTGCTGGGACGGCCGTCGGATGCGGCGGGCAAAGCAGACTGGATTCAGCTGCTGAAGTCCGGAGAAGCAAGCGGATCGGAGGTGGCTGCCGGATTTTTTACAAGCAGCGAATATCAGAAGAGTGGAAAGATGGATGCTGCCTACGTGGAGGATCTGTATCAGGCGATTCTGGGAAGAACTTATGATGAAGCGGGAAAGCAGTCCTGGATTTCTCTGCTGGAGAGTGGAGTCAGCCGGACGGGGATTCTCTCCGGATTTACCGGTTCGCAGGAATTTATGGGACTTTGCCGCAGCTATGGAATTACATGCGGCAATTTTGTCTCGGAGGAGCCCAGAGATCAGAATGCAAAGGTGACGGCCTTTGTGCAGCGACTGTATCGGGAAGTGCTTGGCAGAGATGGAGATGTGAACGGCCTGAATGACTGGACCAGACTTCTTTTGAACGGGGAGGCAACTGGCGCGGAGCTGGTGGCTGACTTTATCGGAAGCCCGGAGTATCGGGAGAAGGAGACAGAGAATGCCTCTTTTGTGGAGATGCTGTATCAAACTATGCTAAACCGTTCATCCGATCCGGAAGGAAAGGCACACTGGTGCAGCCAGCTAGATGAAGGGCGTAGTCGTTATGAGATCCTGAAGGGATTTATCTTCTCGGAGGAATTCGGACGTCTCTGTGAGGAATACGGAATTGAACGTGGAACTCGTGTCCCCGGCATCGGAGGAGAATCGATGAGAGATGCGGTGGCGCGGATTGCAGCGGCAGAGATTGGCTATCGCGAGACGGGTAATAACCGGACGAAATACAACCAGTGGATGTATGGCTATGACGCATCCGCTCCGTGGTGCTCGATTTTTATCTGCTGGTGTGTGAATGAGGCGGGAGCCGGAGACAGCATTCAGAATACGGCGATTGCGAGCGGCTATCGCGTCTCAAATATGGGAAGCAATCCATTCGGTGCTCCGGCCTATGCATTTTCCTCCGTGGAGCCGCAGCCGGGCGATATTGTATTTATTGATAATACCGGGAACGGCGTGTCCAATCATACCGGACTTGTCGTGGATGTGGATGAAGACTATATTTATACGGCGGAAGGAAATTACAGCGATAAGGTTTCTTCCTGCCGTTACCGCAGGAGCAACGGTTATCAGGTATTTGGATCCGGTTCTTCTTCGGGGGTACATATTGTGTTCTATGTCCGTCCGGATTACCAGAGATAAGGAACCTGTTTTTCGCAGGTTTCTTTTACCATCCGTTATCCTTGCACAAGGATAACGGACAAAAAGAACAAAGAATGAAACAACAGATTATGAAAACAGAGGTACGAAAATGAGAAAGATAGTGGTAAATGCAATGGGCGAACAGTGCCCGATTCCGGTTGTGAAGGCGAAGAAGGCGATGGCAGAGCTCCCGCAGGAGGGCGGCGAAGCGGAGATTCTTGTGGATAATGAAATCTCGGTGCAGAATCTTGGCAAGATGGCAGATCAGAAGGGCCTGAAGTGGAACTCGGAGAAGACGGCGGAGCATGAGTATCATGTGCATATCTTCGTCGGGGAAGGTCAGGAGAAGCCGAAAGTGAAAGCAGCAGAGGAAGAGGTGTGCATGCCGGACCGCAGAGGTCATTCGGTTGCTGTGATCAGTTCTTCCGTGATGGGAAATGGCGATGATGAGCTGGGAAAGATTCTGATGAAAGGTTTTATCTATGCGCTCAGCCAGCTGGATACGCTCCCGGAGACGATTCTGTTCTATAACGGCGGCGTGTTCCTCACTACGGAGGGTTCGGACTCTCTGGAGGATCTGAAGTCCATGGAGGCGCAGGGTGTGAAGATCCTAAGCTGCGGAACCTGCCTGAATTACTATGGACTGACGGAAAAGCTCCAGGTGGGAAGCGTGACGAATATGTATGTAATCGCAGAGAAGATGGCAGGCGCATCCAATCTGATCCGTCCATAATGGAGAGTGTATACCATGAATGGAATCCGGGTAATCGTTCGCGGCGGTGGAGATATTGCAACGGGGACGATTTATCATCTGTATCAATGTGGTTTTCAAGTATTGATTCTTGAATGTGCGCAGCCAACGGCAATCCGGCGAAAAGTAGCCTTTTGTGAAGCAGTCTATGACGGCACGGCGACAGTGGAGGGGGTCTGCTGCCGCAGAATTTCAGATCTTTCAGAATGTGATTCTGTGTGGGTGAACGGAGAGCTGCCTCTTCTTATCGATCCGGCAGGAGATGCGATCCCAGAATTTCAGCCGTCGGCTCTGGTGGATGCAATTCTGGCAAAGCAGAATCTGGGAACGAACCGGAGTATGGCTCCGCTTACGATTGCTCTTGGTCCTGGTTTTACGGCAGGCGAGGATGTGGACGCGGTGATCGAGACGATGCGCGGGCACAATCTGGGGCGGATTATCCGGCAGGGCAGTGCGCTTCCGAATACGGGAGTTCCTGGGCTGATTGCCGGAGAGAGCGCACGGCGCGTGATTCATGCGCCGGCTTCCGGCGAGATCCGGAATCTGGCAGATATCAGTGATCTGGTTCAGGAGGGAGAAGTGATCGCCAGGATTGGGGAGACTCCGGTATATGCCTCTTTAACCGGCGTCCTGCGCGGAATCATCCGGGACGGTTTTCCGGTGCAGCAGGGGCTGAAGATTGCGGATATTGACCCACGAAAGGAGCAGCAGAAGAACTGCTTTACAATCTCGGATAAAGCCAGGTGCATTGCAGGAAGTGTCGGGGAGGTGATTTTTCATGATTTATCTCGATAACGCGGCGACGACGATACATAAGCCAGATTGTGTCCGACAGGCGGTCATGGAGGCGCTGGACAGTTTCGGAAACAGTTCCCGCGGGACGCATGGAGGCGCGCTGATGGCCTCCCGCATGATTTATGATACCAGAGTCCGTGTTTCAGAGCTGTTCACTTGTTCTCCGGATCATGTAATCTTTACCGCAAATTCCACAGAAGCGCTGAATATCGCGATTCACGGGCTCTTTTCATCAGAGGATCATATTATTACGACGGATCTGGAGCATAATTCCGTGCTGCGCCCCCTGTACCGGCTGGAGGATGCCGGTGCGGCGCTTTCGTTTGTACCGGCGGATGCGAAGGGGCTGATTCAATACGAAGATTTTGAAAGTCTGATCCGACCGGATACCCGGGGCATTGTATGTACGCACGCATCGAACCTGACCGGAAATTTAATAGATCTTGCGCGCGTGGGAGCAATTGCGAAGCGCCATGGAATTCTCTTTGTCGTGGATGCCTCTCAGACGGCGGGAATATTTCCGGTTGATATGGCAGCTTACGGAATTGATGTCCTATGCTTTACCGGGCATAAGGGTCTGTACGGTCCGCAGGGAACCGGCGGCCTCTGTATCCGCAGGGGGCTGAAGTTAAAGTCCTGGAAGGAGGGCGGCAGCGGAATCCGTTCCTTTGATCGTCGTCAGCCGGAAGTATATCCGACGCTGCTGGAGGCGGGAACGCTGAACGGTCACGGTCTTGCCGGGCTGCACGCAGCGCTTGGATGGATACGTGAGACAGGGATCGACACCGTACGGAGAAGAGAGCAGGAGCTGGCGGAGAAATTTTATGAGAGTGTCCGCTTCATTCCAGGAATTCGGATCTATGGTGACTTCTCCTCTTCGGATCGTGCACCGGTAATTGCGCTGAATCTGGGGGATTATCCTTCTTCTGAAGTGGCGGACGAACTGGATCAGAGATTTGAGATTGCGGTTCGTGCTGGCGCGCACTGCGCTCCCCGGATGCACCGGGCGCTGGGGACAGAGGAACAGGGAGCTGTGAGATTCAGCTTCTCCTGGTTCAATACAGAAAAGGAGGTTCTTGCAGCGGCGGAGGCTCTTTGCATACTGGCGCAGGAGGAATAGAATTATTATGAGACCGAAGCAAATGAGAAGCATTCTGACCTTCCGGACGACGACGGGGGCGATGGCGATGGAAAGGCTGTGCCGGGAGCATGACTTTCCTGGACGGCTGATTCCTGTGCCGGGGAAAATCTCTGCCGGATGCGGGATGTGCTGGATGGCGGAGCCGGAAGCAGGTGACAGCCTGTATGAGGCAGCCAGATCAGCCGGACTGGATGTGGAGGAGTACTATCCTCAGATTATGGTGTGATGCCGTTTTTGTGCTATGCGGATGAAACAAAAAATCCGGAATAATTGTGCGATCGGGAACTCTTACAGGAAAGGAGAAGGAGAACTGTGAACGTATGGAACAGAAATATGTCTTCGATGGAAAAGCTCTCAGAAGCACTGGATCTGGACATGACTTCTTGCCGGCGCATCGGACTTGTCGGCGGCGGCGGGAAGACAACGGCGCTCTTTCGTCTGGCGAGAGAGGCGTTGGAAGCCGGGCTTCGCGTGATTATCACGACGACGACCCATATGAAGATGGAACGGGGAATCCCTCTGCTGGTTGACGCGCAGCCGGAGGCGGTTGCAGAGGCTCTGACACAGTCGCCGATCGTTATGACCGGCTGCCGTGATCCGAAGAATCCGGAGAAGATCAGCGGTGTTTCTGAAGAGATGCTGCAGGCATATGAGAAGCTGGCCAATCTTGTGCTGGTGGAAGCTGATGGAGCGAAGCGGCTGCCACTGAAAGCGCCTGCCGGGTGGGAACCGGTTCTTCCGGGTCGGTTCGACGTTGTGATCGGCGTCGCAGGGGTGGATGCCGTGGGAAAGCCCTTTGCGGATACCTGCTTTCGACCGGAGCTTGCCGCTGGACTTCTGGGAAAGAACGTCTCCGATGTGGTTGTCCCTGCGGATCTGGCGGAACTTCTCTGCCATGCGGGAGGCGCAAAGAAATCCGTGACCGGCAGTTACCGGATTCTTCTGAATAAAGCGGACGGAGAGAAGGCGATCGCCTGTGCCCGTGAAGTTCTTGCACGGATTGCCGGAAGAGAGAAGGCGGCTGTGGCTTCTCTTAAAGAAAAGATGGTAGTGGTTCTGCTGGCTGCCGGGAACAGCACGAGATTTCACGGGAATAAGCTGCTGTATCCGGTGGATGGAATCCCGATGTATCTGCATACGCTGGAGATGGTGCGGAAGTTGCCTGTGGAGATTCTTGCGGTAACGCAGTACGAAGAAATACAGCAGGAGATGGAGAGCTACGGTATCCACGTGATCCGGAATGACGCGCCGGAGGAAGGCATCTCACATTCCATTCATCTGGGAATCCGGAATTCTGAGGGTGCGGACGCATGGATGTTCGTGGTATGCGATCAGCCGTATTTGCGCGCGGAGACGTTGGAAGCTCTTCTTACCTGTTGGGCGCTTAGTCCTTCCCGGCTGGCGGCTGTGCGCTGTGGAGACAGAGAAGGCAATCCCAATGTCTTTGGGCGGCGCTACCGGGAGGAACTGCTGGCATTATCCGGTGACCGGGGCGGTCGCGGAATCCTGAAGCGCCATGCCGGACAGGTATCCTGGCTGGAGGTCTCGGATGAGAAAGAGCTGACTGATCTGGATACCAGAGAGCAGGAGAAAGCTATGAGAGAAAAAAGCGAAACGGAGGGCAAAAAGGAAGTGGAAAATACTGGAAAATGGCCCGGAAAAAAGTTTTAAATTTTTTCAAAAAAAGTGCTTGACTTTTAGGTACCCCTGAGATATACTATATAGGCATCGAGGCGTGGCTCAGCTTGGTAGAGCGCTGCGTTCGGGACGCAGAGGTCGCAGGTTCAAATCCTGTCGCCTCGATTAAGCAACTTGCAGATAACTTTAAAAAGTTATTGACAAAAGTCTGAAATTATGATAAGATATCTGCAAGATATGGCCAATTGGTCAAGCGGTTAAGACGCCGCCCTCTCACGGCGGAAACAGGGGTTCGATTCCCCTATTGGCTACTGAAAACCTGGAGATTTTCTCCAGGTTTTTTGTTAGTCATATAAGCATGAAATACAAAAGGAAGAAACAAAACGCACAGGAAACGGAGGAACAGAGTTTGGCAAAGTACGAAGAATACGAACGGAAGACAGAGGAGCTGCTTCTGCCGATCATGGAAGAATATTCTTTTGAGCTGGTGGATGTGGAATTTGTCAAGGAAGGCAGCAACCGCTACCTGCGCGCCTATATTGATAAACCGGGCGGAATCACAATCGATGACTGTGAGGCAGTCAGCCGGAGACTGAGCGATCTGATGGATGAGAAGGACTTTATTGAGGAAGCCTATATCCTGGAAGTAAGCTCTCCGGGGTTGGGACGTCCGCTGAAGAAGGAAAAGGATTTCGCCAGAAGCCTGGGGCAGGAGGTCGAAGTTCGCTGTTATCGTCCGATCGAACATGTGAAGGAGTTTGGCGGCATCCTGAAGACTTATGACGCAAAGACTGTTACTATACAGGAGAATGAGAATACAGACCGGGTACTGGAGCGGGACAATATTGCGCTGATTCGCCTGGCGTTTGATTTTTAAAGGAGGAGAACCTGAAATGAATAAGGAATTACTGGAAGCACTGAATGTCCTGGAGAAAGAAAAAGAGATCAGCAAGGACACTCTGCTCGACGCGATCGAGACTTCCCTTCTGACGGCATGCAAGAACCATTTCGGCAAGGCGGATAATGTACATGTGTCTATCGACCGGAAGACTTGCGACTACGAACTCTATATGGAGAAGGAAGTCGTTGAGGAGGTTGAGGATCCGGTACTGCAGATCAGCCTGGAAGATGCCAAAAAGCTTTATGCCGGCTACGGAATCGGAGATACGGTTCGTCAGGAGATCAAGTCGAAGGAGTTCGGTCGTATCGCTACGCAGAATGCCAAGAATGTAATCCTGCAGAAGATCCGCGAGGAGGAGCGCAAGGCAGTATTCGATCAGTTCCATACGAAGGAGCATGAGGTTGTTACCGGTATCGTACAGCGTTACATCGGCCGCAACATCAGCGTAAATCTTGGCAAGGCGGATGCCATGCTTAACGAAGTGGAGCAGGTGAAGGGAGAGACTTACGAGCCGACGGAGCGTATCAAGGTTCTGATCCTGGAAGTAAAGGATACGACCAGAGGTCCCCGCATCACGGTCAGCCGCACACATCCGGAACTGGTAAAGCGCCTGTTCGAGTCGGAAGTAACGGAGATCAAGGATGGTATCGTGGAGATTAAGGCAATTTCCCGTGAGGCTGGTTCCCGTACGAAGATGGCAGTATGGTCGAACGATCCGAATGTAGATCCGGTCGGCGCATGTGTCGGCGTGAACGGAAGCCGTGTAAACGCGGTTGTCGATGAGCTGCGCGGCGAGAAGATCGATATCATCAACTGGAGCGATAACTCCGCGGAGCTGATTGAGAATGCTTTGAGCCCGGCGAAGGTGATCTGCGTAATTGCGGATGACGATGAGAAGACGGCACAGGTGGTTGTTCCGGACTTCCAGTTGTCTCTGGCAATCGGTAAGGTGGGTCAGAACGCCCGTCTGGCGGCTCGTCTGACTGGTTACAAGATTGATATTAAGAGCGAGACGCAGGCGAAGGAGAGCGGCCTCTTCGATGAGATCGGATATATCGAGGATTACTACGAAGAAGATGGCGAGGAAGCAGAAGGTACGGAGGAAGCTCCGGAGACAGAATCTGCAGAGGCTGAAGGCGCTGCGGAGAGCGAAGAGTAAGCCCGGAAGGCTTTTTATATAGAACAGAGAAGGAGTGGTTGGTTTGGCTTCAGTAAGAAAGCAGCCGCAGCGCGCCTGTATCGGCTGCGGACAGATGAAGGATAAGAAGGAACTGATCCGGGTTCTGAGAACGCCGGAAGGGGAGTTTACACTGGATGCTACCGGCAGGAAGAATGGCCGGGGCGCTTATCTTTGCCGCAGCGCAGAGTGCCTGGAACGGGCAGTGAAGACGAAAGGCCTGGACCGCTCTTTTAAGATGGCAGTTCCGAAGGAAGTGTATGAAGCGTTGAGAGAGGAGATGAAGGCACTTGGACTCTGCTAAAGTAAGTGGAATGCTGGGGCTTGCGGCCAGGGCCGGAAAGATCGCCAGCGGCGAATTTTCCACAGAGAAGATGGTGAAAAGCCATCGGGCGTATCTCGTCATTGTGGCGGAGGACGCGTCAGAGAATACAAAAAAGATGTTCCGCAATATGTGTGCTCATTATAAAGTGCCTTTTTATTATTTCAGTGATAAAGAGACTCTCGGTCATATGATCGGACGGGAGATGAGAACTTCTGTGGCAATTATAGAAGAGGGTTTTGCACGAGCGGTGGAACGACAGTTGAATCAGGGAGATAATAACGGAGGTAATGAGCATGGCGAATGATCCAAATAAAGACGAGATGATGAATAAAGAAGTAAAAACGGAGGGCGCCTCCGGCGAGAACGGCGGTGAACCGAAGAAGAAAAAGATCACGGCTGTTTTCCGGACGCAGAACAGCAGACAGAACAGCCTGAAGTCCAGACCTTCGCAGCCGCAGCAGCCGGCGAAGAAGAAACCTGCAGCTGCAAAACCCGCGCGTCCCGCAGAGAAGCCGGCGGAATCACCGAAAGCAGAGAATCCGGAGGTAAAGCCTGTGGCAGCGAAGCCTGCAGAGGCAAAGACCGAGACGGCAGAGAAGAAGGAGGAGCGTCCCGCTCCCCGTTTCGTAGATATGGAGAAGGTTCGCGCGGCGGATCGCCCGATTACCCGTAGTCGTGGACGTAGCGGCAGCCAGGGCGGCTATCGCGGCGGCCAGAACGGCAATGGTCAGGGCGGCTATCGCGGCGGCCAGAATGGTAATGGTCAGGGCGGATACCGCGGCGGCCAGAATGGTAACGGTCAGGGCGGATACCGCGGCGGCCAGAATGGTAATGGTCAGGGCGGATACCGCGGCGGCCAGAGCGGTAACGGTCAGGGCGGATACCGCGGCGGCCAGAGCGGTAACGGTCAGGGTGGTAACGGTCAGGGCGGCTATCGCGGCGGTCAGAATGGAAGCCGGAATGGTTCCGGCGGTTCTTCCTCACCGAGAAGCAATGCGGATTTCGGCGGACTGGGACTGCAGAAGCCCGGAAGCAAGAATAATTCCAAGGCGTCCGGGGCTAAGGGAGGCAATCGCTACGACAAGAAGAACAGCGATGAGCTGCGCAGACCGAATGGCAAGACTGTATCCAACAAGGATCTTCAGCGTCCTGCAAAGCCGGTGAAGAAGGAGCCGGAAGAGCCGCAGATCAAGATGATCACGATCCCCGAAGTTCTGACGATCAAAGAACTGGCAGATAAGATGAAGATTCAGCCTTCTGTAATTGTGAAAAAGCTGTTCCTGGCAGGCAAGGTGGTAACCGTGAACCAGGAGATCGATTATGAGACCGCAGCGGATATCGCGGTAGAGTTCGATGTACTCTGCGAGCAGGAAGTTAAGGTGAATGTCATCGAAGAGCTTCTGAAGGACAATACCGAGGATCCGGAAGATTCCCTGGTAGAGAGACCTCCGGTTGTCTGCGTTATGGGTCATGTTGACCATGGTAAGACTTCCTTACTGGATGCGATCCGTAATACGAACGTAATCGCACGCGAGGCCGGCGGTATTACGCAGCACATCGGTGCTTATGTGGTAGACGTTAATGGTAAGAAGATTACCTTCCTGGATACTCCCGGACATGAGGCATTCACCGCTATGCGTATGCGCGGCGCTCAGTCCACGGATATTGCCATCTTAGTAGTTGCCGCGGATGACGGTGTAATGCCCCAGACGATCGAGGCAATCAACCATGCGAAGGCGGCAGGTGTAGATATCATCGTTGCTGTGAACAAGATCGATAAGCCCGGTGCGAATGTTGAGCGTGTAAAGCAGGAACTGACAGAGCATGAACTGGTTGCTGAGGACTGGGGCGGCAGCAACATCTTCGTACCGGTATCCGCAAAGACCGGCGAAGGTATCGAAGAGCTGCTGGAGATGGTACTGCTGACCGCAGAGATGAAGGAACTGAAAGCGAACCCGAACCGAAATGCCCGCGGTCTTGTGATCGAAGCAAAACTGGATAAGGGTAAGGGCCCGGTAGCGACTGTTCTGGTTCAGAAGGGTACGTTGCACGTCGGCGACAATATCGCAGCCGGTGCATCCTACGGTAAGGTTCGTGCCATGATGGACGATAAGGGACGCCGTGTGAAGGTGGCAACTCCCAGCACTCCGGTAGAGATCCTTGGTCTGAACGACGTTCCGAATGCCGGTGAGGTATTCGTGGCGACGGATTCCGATAAGGAAGCCAGAACCTATGCTGAGACTTTCATTGCCGAAGGCAAGAAGAAGCTTCTGGACGATACCAAGTCGAAGCTGTCTCTGGATGATCTGTTCTCGCAGATCAAGGCCGGCAATGTCAAGGAGCTGAACCTGATCATCAAGGCGGATGTACAAGGCTCCGTAGAGGCAGTAAAGCAGAGTCTGATCAAGCTTTCAAACGAAGAAGTGGTTGTGAAGGTAATTCACGGCGGTGTTGGTACGATCAATGAGTCCGATGTATCTCTGGCAGCGGCTTCCAATGCCATCATCATCGGTTTCAACGTTCGTGTGGACAGCATGGCCAAGTCTACGGCAGACCGCGAGCATGTGGATGTACGTCTGTATCGCGTTATCTATCAGGCAATCGAAGATGTGGAGGCAGCCATGAAGGGTATGCTCGATCCGATCTTCGAGGAGCGCGTCCTGGGTCATGCTGTGGTTCGTCAGACCTTCAAGGCATCCGCAGTCGGAACGATTGCAGGTTCCTTCGTCCTAGACGGCAAGTTCGTCCGCGGCTGCAGCTGCCGCATTACGCGTGACGGCGAGCAGCTCTACGATGGTCCTCTGGTATCCCTGAAGCGCTTCAAGGACGATGTGAAGGAAGTTCAGGCCGGATTCGAGTGTGGTCTTGTATTTGAAAAATTTAATGATCTGCAGGAAGACGATGCGATCGAAGCCTATGATATGGTAGAGGTTTCCAGAGCATAGTCCACGGAATTTATGTAACGATTCAAAGCTATAACAGGCAGGAAGAAAGAGCGGTCGGCGGATTGCCGCCGCTCTTTTCCGATTGCCGGATGGAGAGACAGATATGAGAAAAAACAGTATTAAAAATGTTCGGATCAATGCGGAAGTACAGAGAGAGCTGAGCAATATTATCCGTAATGAAGTAAAAGATCCCCGGATTCACATGCTGACCAGCGTGGTATCGGTAATTGTGGCTCCGGATCTGAAGACCTGCAAGGCATATATCAGTGTGCTGGGAAGCACCGAGGAAGGCGAAGCGACGGTTGCCGGCCTGAAGAGCGCGGAGGGCTTTATCCGCAGTCAGCTGGCGAAGAACCTGAATCTCCGCAATACGCCTCAGATTCAGTTCATCCTGGATCAGTCGATCGAGTACGGTGTAAATATGACAAGAAAGATCGAAGAGCTGGCGGAGGAAGAGCGTCATGAAGAAGATTGATGAGCTTCCGGAGAATGTGGGCCGGATTGTAATCGCCGGACATATCCACCCGGACGGTGACTGCGTGGGTTCCTGCCTGGGACTTAAGAATTATCTTTCTGTGATCCGCCCCAGGGCACAGGTCGATATCTATCTGGAGAAGTTTTCGGAGGATTTCGGCTTCCTGCAGGGAGCCGGAGAGGTCTGCCATGAACTTCCGGAGAGGGAGCCTTACGATGTGGCGTTCGTGTTGGACTGCAGCGATACGGAACGCCTGGGAGATGCAGTGAAGTATTTTACGGCGGCGAAGCGCCGGATCTGCATTGATCATCATATTACAAACGAGGGCTTTTCGGATGAGAATATCATCTGTCCGGATGCCAGCTCCACCTGTGAGGTGCTGTACAGCCTGATGGAGGATTCTTTCGTCAATCGGGCGGTGGCTGAGTGCCTTTACACCGGAATTGTACACGATACCGGTGTATTCAAACATTCCAACACGAAAGAAGAGACTATGCGGATTGCTGGACGCCTGATTACGAAGGGCGCGGATCCGTCTTATATCATCGACGAGACCTTTTATAAGAAAACCTTTGCGCAGAACAAGGCACTGGCGAGAGCGCTGGACACGGCGGAACTCTGGCTGGACGGAGCCGTCATCGGATCGGTAATCACAGAGAAGGATTTTGAGGAGCTGGGAATCGGCTCTGGCGATCTGGACGGGATTGTGGATCAGCTTCGTGTCACCGATGGTGTGGAAGCTGCTGTCTTCCTGTATGAAGCGCCAGAAGGAAAGTGCAAGGTCAGCATGCGCGCGAACGGAAGTGTGGATGTCAGCCGGATTGCCAGAGAGTTCGGCGGCGGTGGCCATGTAAAGGCAGCCGGCTGTACGGTAAGCGGCGGATGGAGAGAGATCATTGATCAGATTGCCGGCCGGATTGCAGAGCAGCTGGAACACTAGAACCAAAGGAGCGGAGAATGGACGGAATTATCAATATTTATAAAGAAGCAGGTTATACCTCCCACGATGTGGTGGCAAAGCTGCGCGGAATTCTGCACCAGAAGAAGATCGGTCATACCGGTACGCTGGATCCGGATGCGGTTGGTGTGCTGCCGGTATGCCTTGGAAAGGCAACGAAGCTCTGCGATATGCTGACGGAGAAGGACAAGCAGTATCGGGCGGTGATGCAGCTCGGCATCGAAACGGACACGCAGGATACCAGCGGAACTGTTACAGCGGAGCATCCGGTAACTGTCAGCGAAGGGCAGGTTCGTCAGGTAATCATGGATTTCATCGGCGAATATGATCAGATTCCACCTATGTATTCCGCACTGAAGAAGAACGGGAAGAAACTCTATGAGCTAGCCAGAGAAGGCATCGTTGTAGAGCGTGAGACAAGACGGATCACGATTCACGGGATTGAGATTGAGAAGGTCGAACTTCCATACGTGACGATGCTGGTGGATTGTTCCAAAGGAACGTATATCCGCACGCTCTGCCACGATATCGGTCAGAAGCTCGGATGCGGAGCTGCGATGGCGCAGCTTGTACGCACGCGCTCTGGCATGTTCTCTCTGGAGGATGCTGTGACACTGAAGCAGACGGAAGAACTCCGGGACGCGGGAACGCTGGAAGAGCATATCCTCTCGGTGAAGCAGATTCTGTCATATCTTCCAGCCTTTATCTGCGGAAAAGACCATGAGAAGGCGCTGATGAATGGCAATCAGTTAAAGCCGGGGTGGGGCAAAGCCCCACAGGGTATAGCGGAGACCATGATGGTCCTGGACAGTGAGGAGAACCTGATCGGCGTATATGAATGGAAGAAGAATACGGGGATGCTGCATCCGAAGAAGATGTTTCTGTAGCGATTCAGAAACACGCAGGTTTGCAATAAATGTGTGAGTTACGCTGATTTTTAGGAGAATCACATGCAATATATTTATAATACAACCAGGATTGAACTGCCCCGCCGTTCGATCCTGACACTGGGAAAGTTCGATGGCTTCCATCGTGGACATCAGAAGCTGATTTCCTATGCGGTGAACGCCAGAGAAGCGGATGAGCAGATGGTGGTTTTTACCTTTTCTACTTCACCGCAGAACTTTATGACCGGGCGCACCGGAGAGGCGCTGGCGGTCGGCACGGAGAGAGTTCGCCTGGCGGAACGCCTGGGCGTGGATGTGCTGATTGAGTATCCCTTCACAGACGCTGTGCGTCATATGGATGCCGCGGATTTTGTGAAGAATATCCTGGTTGGCCAACTGGCGTTAAAAGAAATTGTGGTCGGTCCGGACTGCCGCTTCGGCTATAAGGGCAGTGGTGGGCTGGCTCTTCTGCGGGAGCTGTCAGAGTCCTGCGAGTACCGTGTGACTGTGCTGGACAAGGCGATGTATCGCGGCGAAGTAATCAGCAGCAGCCGGATTCGCGACTGCCTGTCGCAGGGACAGATCGAGGAAGCGAACGCAATGCTGGGATATTCCTATGGAATCTGCGGAGAGATCGTTCACGGGCGCCAGCTGGGCCGGACAATGGGGCTTCCCACGATCAATCAGAATCCGCCGGAGAATCAGATGATGCCGCTGGCAGGCGTGTACTTCGCGGAGGTCTTTCTAGATGGAAAGCATTACTACGGAGCTGCGAATGTCGGGAAGAAGCCGACGATTGCCGGAGAACGAAAAACCAATGTAGAGACGTATATTCTGGACTTCGATCGGGATGTATACGGGAAGCAGGCGCGTGTCAATTTCCTGCGCTTTATCCGCCCGGAGATTCGTTTTGATTCCATACAGGCACTGCAGGCGCAGATTGAAAGAGATGTCGCAGCCTGCCGCTCTTTTGTCTAAACGCTTGACATATGGGTGAAATATTGTTATCATGGTCATGTAACAATTATGTAATAAATCAAAGAAAGGCTGGGAATGCTATTTTGACTCGGCAGAATAAAAAGAAAGCAGGAATCATTATTTCGCTCTGCGCGGTTCTGGCTGCTGGGCAGACGGTTCTGGCCGCCGGAAGCGGTTCCGGCAGCAACGCTCCTTCCGTACTTTATGTGGGAGGCGCAGCAGCTGTCATGGATCATTATTTTGGGCAGGACACAGAGGAAAAAACGTCTGCGTCTGCAGGAACTTCTGCAGCAGCGTCCTCTGAGACGAAGGCACAGCAAGAGAAGACCGCTTTCGTACGAACATCCGCACAGGTGCCGGTAGCCGGTGTGGCGGATCTCTATGAGACTTCCGCAGCAGCGGAGACGATTCCTGAAACTTCCTCTGTGCCGGAGACATCGGTAGTGGAGACCTCTTCCTTCGCAGCAGAGACGACATCTGCAGCAGAAGAACAGACGGAGGCTTTGACAGAAAGTCCGGCAGAATCTCAGACGGAAGGGAATGCAGTTGCGTCTGTACCGGAAGTAACCGTTGCTTTACCGGAGAAGACAGCGGAGGAGTTGGACTGGGAAGCCAGAGGAGCGGCTACGGCCGGTTATGAGAACTTTGGTATTCCGAATGTAGACAATTACCTGAATGTGCGCCGGAGCGCTTCATCGGATGCTGTCATCGTCGGCAAGATGCTGCGCGACAGCGGTTGCGAGATTCTGAGTAAAGTGGAGAAGGACGACGGAATCTGGTATGAGATCCAGTCCGGAGATGTATATGGCTATGTAAGCGCAGACTATATGCTTACCGGTCAGGAGGCGGAAGATTACGGCCGGGAGGTCGCTCACCGCAGAGCTGTGATCAGTACGGATACGCTGAATGTGCGTACCGAACCGAGCGAGGATGCCACAATCTGGACGCAGGCGAACGGCAATGAGCGTTATGACGTTCTGCAGCAGTTGGATGGCTGGATCGAGATTGAGTTGGATACGGATACCGGTTATGTGAAGAGCGATTATGTGGAGGTGCGCTACGCGCTAAGCCATGCGATTCCTTATACACAGGAAGAGATCGAAGCACAGGAGAAGCAGTCGCTGCGCAGCCAGATTGTAGATTATGCACTGCAGTTCGTTGGTAACCCTTACGTATGGGGCGGTGAGAGCCTGACGAATGGCGTGGACTGCTCTGGCTTTACTATGAAGGTCTATGAAAAATTTGGTGTATATCTGAGTCATTATACCGGCACGCAGATCAACGAGGGGCGCTCGATCAGCGAAAGTGAGTTGAAGAAGGGCGATCTGATCTTCTATGCCAAGGATGGTACCGTGAATCATGTAGCCATGTATATCGGCAATGGCTGCGTGGTACATGCCAAGAGTACGAAGGCCGGCATTACGATTACAGATTATAACTATCGCACACCGGTAAGATTTGTCCGTTATCTGGATGATTGATTCTGAGAGAATGCGTCGATGTTCGGATCAGAACCGTCGGATACTTCGAATCATCGAAAGAATATCAAGAAAACAGTTTACAATGGTTCGCAGATATGATATAGTATTTGAGGACTTCGCCGTTACTAAGCCTTCGGATACTCCGACCAGGGCTTTGTGACAGGTAAGACATTTTATATTTTAAGGAGGAAATCAACATGATTTCAAAAGAAAAGAAAGCTGAGATTATCGCTGCTTATGGCCGTACCGCTGAGGACACCGGTTCTCCCGAGGTTCAGATCGCTCTTCTGACCGAGCGCATTCGTGAGCTGACGGATCACCTGAAGGATCATCCGAAGGATCATCATTCCAGACGTGGTCTGCTGAAGATGGTAGGTCAGAGACGTGGTATGCTGGATTACCTGAAGCGCAACGATATTGATGGCTATCGTGCCCTGATCGAGCGTCTGGGTATCAGAAAGTAAGACAGGTCATACAAGGGCTGCTGTATCCGGTACTTATACGGTGCTGGGCTGGCAGCCCTTGCGTTCTATCTGGAATACCGGAGAAAATGCCCCTCGAGACCACTGAAAAGCATCCCGCCAGTGGCAGACGGCGTGTTTTTCAGTAGTTTCGAAGCTTTTCTCCGGTGAGCAAAACAAAAAAGAAAAGGAGAATTAGCGAACATGTACAAGAGCTATTCGATGGAACTGGCGGGCAGAACTCTGACCGTCGATATCGGACGTGTGGCGGCACAGGCGAATGGTGCTGCCCTGATGCACTATGGAGAGACGGTGGTACTTTCCACGGTTGCCGCTTCGGACAAGCCCCGTGACGGTATTGATTTCTTTCCTCTGAGCGTAGATTACGAGGAGAAGATGTATGCAGTCGGCAAGATTCCCGGCGGTTTTAATAAGAGAGAGGGCAAGGCCAGCGAGCATGCAGTACTTACTTCCCGTGTGATTGATCGCCCGATGCGTCCTCTGTTCCCGAAGGACTACCGTAATGATGTAACGATCACCAATACGGTTATGAGTGTGGATCCGGAATGCAATCCGGAAGTAGTTGCCATGATCGGCTCCTCCATTGCCACTTCAATTTCGGACATCCCTTTTGACGGCCCGATTTCGGCAACGATGGTAGGCCTGGTAGATGGCGAGCTGGTATTTAACCCGACTTCTGCTCAGAAGCAGGTCTCGGATCTGGCATTGACTGTTGCCTCCACCCGTGAGAAGATTATTATGATCGAAGCCGGTGCGAATGAACTGCCGGAGGAGAAGATGCTGGAAGCCATCTTTGCTGCGCATGAACTGAACAAGGAGGTTATCGCATTTATCGATACGATTGTCGCAGAGTGCGGCAAGCCGAAGCATTCCTACACCAGCTGTGTTGTTCCGGAAGAGCTGTGGGACGATATGGTAAGCTTCATTACTCCCGAAGCAATGGAAGAAGCGGTATTTACTGATGTGAAGCAAGTTCGTGACGAGAACATCCGCCAGATCAAGGATCAGCTGGCTGCCCGCTATGAGGAGACGCATCCGGAATGGGTGGCTGCGATCGATGAGGCTGTATATAAGTATCAGAAGATAACCGTCCGCAAGATGATCCTGAAGGATCACAAGCGTCCGGATGGTCGTGCGATCAATGAGATCCGTCCTCTGGCAGCAGAGATTGACATCCTGCCCCGTGTACACGGTTCCGGTATGTTTACCCGTGGTCAGACTCAGATTCTGACTTCTACAACCCTGGCTCCCATGTCTTCCGCACAGAAGGTGGACGGCCTGGATGAGACCGAGACCGTGAAGCGTTATATGCATCACTATAACTTCCCGTCGTGGTCGGTTGGTGAAACCAAGCCTTCCCGCGGACCGGGACGCCGCGAGATCGGTCACGGTGCACTGGCAGAGAGAGCTCTGGTTCCTGTGCTTCCGAGCGTAGAGGAGTTCCCTTATGCGATTCGTACCGTATCTGAAACTCTGGAATCTAACGGCTCCACTTCTCAGGCCAGCGTGTGCGCGTCCTGCCTGTCCCTGATGGCAGCCGGCGTACCGATTAAGACGCAGGTAGCCGGTATCTCCGTGGGCCTGGTAACGGGCGAGACGGATGATGATTATCTGATTTTAACAGATATCCAGGGTCTGGAAGATTTCTTCGGCGATATGGACTTCAAGGTAGCTGGTACTCATAAGGGTATCACGGCGATCCAGATGGATATCAAGATTCACGGCCTGACCAATCAGATCATCCGCGAGGCAATTGCACGTACCCGCGAAGCCAGAATCTACATTATGGATGAAGTTATGGCGCCTGTTATCAGTGAGCCTCGTAAGGAAGTCGGCAAGTATGCTCCGAAGATCCGTCAGATCACGATCAACCCGGAGAAGATTGGCGATGTAATTGGCAAGCAGGGTAAGGTCATCAACAAGATCATCGAGGATACCGGCGTTCAGATCGATATCGACGATGCCGGTATGGTAGCTGTATGCGGTACTGATGCAGCGATGATCGAGAAGGCAATTAAGACTATTGAGACGATTGTGAATGATGTAGAGCCCGGCCAGATCTTTACCGGAAGAGTTGTCCGCATTATGAACTTCGGTGCGTTTGTTGAGCTGGCTCCCGGCAAGGACGGCATGGTTCATATCTCCAAGCTGGCGAAGAAGCGCGTAGAGAAGGTTGAGGATGTGGTAAATGTTGGCGACGAAGTAACCGTTAAGGTTCTTGAGATCGATAAGATGGGTCGCATCAACCTCAGCATGAAAGATGTATAAACGATATTATATATTCTCAGATAAAGGAAAAATACCCCTTGCTTTAGGCAGGGGGTATTTTTCGTAAGTAATGACTTGACGGAACAAAGAAGGGACTGATACAGATGAAAAATAAAAAGTTTCAGGCGGACCGAGTCCGTTCCTATTTTCGGATAGAGTGGAAGGTACTTCTGGTTGTTACGATCTCTGGTCTGATCTACAATCTGGGGCTACTGGCGGGCCCCTGGTTTGAGGGACAGATGACGGGATGCCTGGTGAACATCCTGCAGGGCAGCGATCATTTTACAGATATGCTGATACTGGTAACCAGTTATGTCGTTGCCATTGCCGTGGTACAGATATCTCGGTATGTCAAGCGTTTTTATGTGAGAAGGTTTGCGAATAACGTGAATCGGAGGATGAAAGAAATCCTCTACGGCAGCCTGGTGAGCAAGAGTAGAGCCAGTCTCAGAAAAGAAGGCGAAGGGGATGTGATGACCAAAGCCATTCTGGATGTGGACGACTGTGTGGAGGGGATGCGAAAGTTCACAACAGAGATCTTTGATACCGGTGTGGCGCTGGCGGCTTATGCAGGGATGCTGTTGTGGTATGACTGGCGGCTAGCACTTCTCTGCATGATCTTTCCGCCGGTGTCCTATACCATCGCAGAGAAAATGAAGCGGGTGGTACAGAAAACCGGTGCAGCCTACAAGGTGCAGTCTGGCGCTTTAAGCGCAGCTACGCTGGATCGCGGGAAGAATGCGAGTACCTATCGGGTGTTTGGACGAGAACAGGAACGACAGGAGGCTTATGAGAAGAATCTTTCTGATTACGAGCAGTCTGCAGTAAAGGCTAATATCTGGAACGCGGTGATGCCTCCGATATATCGGATTATTTCAATGGGCGGTGTCCTGTTCATCCTGTATTTTGGACAGAAAAATGTGCTGGGAAATGGATGGAGCAGCTGGGATATTGCGGCATTTACCACATTCCTTGCCTGCTTTGTAAAATTGTCCGTGAAGTCTTCCCGCGCGGCCAAGCTGTTTAACGCTGTACATAAGGCGGAGGTCTCCTGGAAGCGAATCTGTCCGCTGATGAAGCAGAAAGACGCGCAGCCGGGAGCAGCGGGCGCAGAGTCCTGTGAGTTGGAAGTAAGCGGGCTTACATTCTCTTATCCGGACGGGAAGACGGTACTGCGGGACATCTCTTTTACAGCGAAGCCGGGGCAGATCACAGGCATTACCGGAGCGGTAGCCTGTGGAAAGTCCACACTGGGAAAGGTATTCCTGTGCGAGTATCCTTATGAAGGGAAAATCCTGCTGAACGGAGAAGAGTTGCAGGAGAAGCAGCCGTCGGAGAGAAACGGGAGCATCGGCTACCTGGGGCATGATCCGGAGCTTTTTAATGATACGATCGAACATAATATTCTTATGGGAGACTCCGCAAATGCAGAACAATATCTGCAGGAGGTCTGCCTGGATCAGGAGGTCGCGGAAATGGAGCAGGGAATGCAGACGCTGGTGGGAAATGGCGGCGTCCGTCTTTCCGGTGGCCAGGCGCAGCGGCTGGCGCTAGCCAGAACATTGTGTCACAGGCGGCCTCTGCTGATTCTGGATGATCCGTTCTCTGCCCTAGATCAGAAGACAGAGAGGGAGATCTTTGATAAGCTGAAGCAGAATTATCCGGATACGGCCATTCTGCTGATTTCTCACAGATTGTATCTCTTCCCAGAGATGGATCAGGTTATCTGGATGGAAGATGGACAGGCGACCGTTTCCGATCATGAGACACTGATGCGGCAGATTCCGGAATACGCGAAATTTTTTGCAGAGCAGAACGGAGGCAGTGAATATGAAGCGTGACGGGCAGGTAAGAGATGTGATTGGGAACACCATAAAAGAAAAGAAGCTATTATCCGGTGCTATTGTCTGCACGGTGCTGGGAGCTGTGTTGGTATCCCTGGTTCCTCCGCTGATTCTGGCTCAGATCGTGGATCGTCTGACCGCGGGAAAAGATGTGACTGCTGTGCTGATGCTGCTGTATTTTGGCATGCTGGCTCTGACCGGGCTGCTGGAATCGGTAAGAGAAGGTCTGCTGATTGTATTTGGCCAGAAGATTACACACGCGCTGCGCAGCAGACTGATGAAGAAGTTCGGCAGACTGACGACGGATAATGTGAACCGGCAGGAGCCGGGAACGTTGGTTTCCCGGTTTGTAGGTGATGTGGATACGGTAGAAAAGTTGTTCACATCTGGCATTATCAGCATGTTCGCGGATGCCTGCAGGATTGTCAGTATTTTGGTAGTGATCTGGTTCCGGAACCGCGGACTGTCGTTGATTCTGCTGCTGTTGCTGCCGGTGCTGTTCCTGTTTACCAGACAGATACAGAAGAGGATGCTTGCCGCACAGATCGAGAATCGGCGCGCCGTCGGAAGAGCATCCGCGTATGTGCCGGAGACGCTGCACAATATCCGAACCATTCATTGCCTGAAAAAAGAAACGTATATGGAAGAAAAATACGATCAGTATATCGGAGTGAGTTATCAGGCGATGGAGCGGACGAATTTCTATGATGCAGTTTATTCGCCGGTGATTCTGATCTTAAATGCTGTAGTCGTAGCGGTCGTGATGCTACTGTCGGCATCCGGCAATGGAAAAATTTTGACATTGTTTGGAATGTCCGCCGGAACAGCAGTGGCTGTGCTCAGCTATATCTCCCAGATTTTCAGACCGGTGGAGAGCCTTGGTATGGAGATTCAGACCATTCAGTCTGCGATTGCCGGAATCCACCGGATCAATGAGTTCTTCGCTCTGGAAGAAAAGAAGGAGCATCCGAAGAGCACGGGAGTCCGGGCAACGAAAGAAGTTCCGTTTGTGGAATTTCGAGATGTGACTTTTGGGTATGAAGAGCATGTGGTGCTGGAGCATATGAGTTTTAAAGTTATGGACGGAGAGCAGGCAACCCTTTCCGGTCGGACGGGCGCAGGGAAAAGCACGATCCTGAAACTACTTCTCGGCCTGTATGAGCCGCTGGAGGGAGATGTACTGATCCACGGAGTCCCTGCCGTGCAGATCGGCGAGGAAGAGCGCCGCCGCCTGTTTGGCTATGTGGAACAGAGCTTCCATATGGTGCCGGGAACTGTCAGAGATCAGATTACTCTGTTCGATGAAAGAATTACGGAGAGTCAGATCCGGAAAGCAGCAGAGCTGACAGGGCTTCAGGATGCAATCGAAGGACTGGAACATGGATACGATACCATATGCACGCCGGAACTGTTCTCCCAGGGGCAGTGGCAGTTGTTGTCTATCGCAAGGGCAACAGCTGCCGGACCATCATTGCTTTTGCTGGATGAGATCACGGCCAACCTGGATGCGGATACGGAAAAGACCGTCTTGCAGGCACTGAATCGTGCCGCGCAGAATCGTACCGTGATCTCCATCTCTCACCGTACATCAGCGAAAATGGGTAAAATCATAGCGCTGTAAAACCGGCTTTCTTTAAAGCGCGGATGCAGGGATCATTCCGGCAGAATCGTCCAGAGGCAGGGAAAGCCCCTGACCTCTGCGATACAGGTAGACATGGTTTGAGAGGAATTCTTCTTCCGCAAGAGTTGCTTCATTGACTTCATGCACCATATCCTCCATCTCTTCAGCGCGGAGTTCCGGAAGAGCAGGAATCAGGATCGTTTCATGAATACTGCTCGGAAGGACATAGAAATTCCTCCGGCAGCGCCTGGCGAAGGCTTCCAGCGTGCCGGGATAGAGGATACAGGATGCGCCGAACACACGCCGGGGATTGGTTGCCACATACATAGGGGTACGCTGGGCGGTAGAAGGATACTTGTAGCCGGTAAGATCCGAAATCGGAAACTGAGAAAGCAGCGCTTCACTCATCATAATATCGCAGATGAAATCATCGATTCCGCGGATTTTGCAGGGCATTTTCTCAGCGGCATTCTTCATGGCTTCCCGGTGCAGCTCTTCCGGTGTGATATTCCAGATCTGCAGGTGCTCCCGGTGAATCAGAGCATTTGCACCCGGTCCCTTTTCCGGCCGCAGGCAGATGTAATAGACGAGGGACAGATCCAGTAGATCCCGGTGCGGCAGATGCTCCAGCAGTGCCAGGTTACGTTCACGGTTGATCAACTTGACACCCAGATAAGGGCGGACAGTGTCAAAGGAATCCAGCGGGATCGAGAGCGCTGAGAAATCCCGGGAAGCATCCCGATAGCAGGACAGAATCTCTTCCTGCAGGAGTTCGATGGGCACACCGTGCCGATAACTTTCCCAGAACGGCTCCAGATAAATCGCCGGAGAAGAAGAGTGATCCGCTTCTCGGATGCAGAGTGCCTCCCGTGGATGCCCGTTGTTTCTGGGAAGGCGAAGCAGCTGAATGGATACGGCGTCCGGAAAAGACCGGCGAAGCCGATCCGCAATCTCAGTGACAAATTCTTCGTATACCATATAAGATATACCTCCTGTGTTATATTACCATCTGCAGTCGGGATGTGTGTGCAGAAATGGGCAGAAAAGGAGAACGATGACGCAAAATTGTGCAGGCAGATATGCGAGCAGAAGCTTTTGAATCACTATGATAAAAAAATACAGATACAGATTTGTGCAGATATAAAATGAATATAAGATGAAGAAAAACGGATCACGAAAAGATCCGTAAGAAAGAAAAAATGCGTCAGACAGGATTCGAACCTGCTACCCCCAGAGTCGGAGTCTGGAACTCTATCCAATGAGTTACTGACGCATAGTTTTATTATATTAAAACACAGCAGAGAAGTCAAGAGATTCTGTCAATTTCCTGAAAAATTTCTGAAACCAGGAAAAGACTATTGACTTATATAACTGGGTTTGTTAGAATTTATATTAGGCTTATTACAAATATATTACACAAATATTACGTATTAAAGGAAAGGAAGATTGTATGAGCAAGGATTTGGAATCCAAGGATTTGGACGCCTTACAGTTAGATGAAGATCCCGAAGAAAACTGGGAAGTGGAAGATGACTGGGAGGATGACGATTTTGTAGATATCGATCTTGACTCCGGCAGAACGTCAGAAGAAGACCCTGATGACATTTTCGAGCGCTCGGAGCGCCCGGTGCGCAAGGTAGAGAAGGTGGCGGATGACCCTTATGCGGATCATAGCGACATGGAGGATGTAACCTCCGGACGTTATCGTCGCAATACGGAGGAGAGCAGTGCTCACGGCCGGAATTCTGGAGGTAAGAGCGGCGGTCGTTTCTCCGGCGGCAAGACCTACCTGATTCTGATTCTCGTATGTCTGGCGATTATCGCGGCGATTGTTGTTGTCCTGAAGATGTCTGGCAAGAGCAGTACGGCGGGAGAAACCTCCGCGGCCAGTAGCGAAGAGACAACTACCACCGTATCGGAGACGGCGGCTTGGGAGGAGAATACCAACACGGCAGTCATTGATCTGGTAAATCAGTACTACACCGCGAGAACGGCAGTTGATATGGCTACTCTCCGCAATGTACTGGATCCCAGTGTTTCTGTTGACGAAAGCCGCGTGCAGGCAGAGGCTCAAGTGATTGAAGCCTACCAGAATATTAATTGCTATACGGCGCCTGGTATCAGCGATGGTGAATATGTGGTTTACATATCCTTTAATATGAAGTTTAAGGATATCCCCACTGCTGCCCCCGGACTAGTTCCTGCCTATGTTCGCCCGGATTCTACCGGCGCACTGAAGCTGCTTACCTGGGATACTGCGAAGAACGATGCCGAGATCAGCGCTTTTATGGGAACGGCAGCTGACTGTGATATGATCCGTCAGCTGGCGGAAGGCGTGAATGCCGCTTATCAGACCGCATACAGCAGCGATGCCGCACTGGCAGAGTTTTTGGACAGCCTGAATAATACGACGGCAGAGACGACCGCAGCCGATCCGAATGCAGAGACCACTGTGGCTGATTCGAATGCAGAGACGACCGCAGTTGATCCGAACGCGGAGACAACGGCGGCAGAGACGACTGCAGCAGAGACGACGGCGGCAGCATCCGGCGACTTTACCGAGATGGACAGCATGGAGTATGTTATTGAAGATGTAAAATGCCGTGTACAGCCGAATACGGATGACAGCACCGACTTCACGCTGGTTACTGGCGGTACCATGATCCATGTAATTGGTTCCAATGGCGAGTGGTATCATGTATATCTGAATGATGGTACGGAAGGCTACATTAAGGCTGAGTTTGTAAGCCCGTATGCGCCTTCTGCAACCGCACAGTAGATAAAGAAAGAGTCATTATGAACGTATCTGATTTTGATTATGAGCTTCCGGAAGAATTGATTGCTCAAGACCCGATCGAGGACCGGTCTTCCTCACGCCTGCTGATGCTGGACAAGAAGACTGGTGCGATCGAGCACCATATTTTCCGGGATATTATTGACGCGCTGAATCCGGGCGACTGTCTGGTGATCAACAATACCCGTGTCATTCCGGCCCGACTTCTTGGCGTAAAGGAGGACACCGGCGCAGCGATTGAGGTTCTTCTCCTGAAAAGAAGGGACAATGACATCTGGGAGACTTTGGTTAAGCCGGGGAAGAAGATGAAGCTCGGAGCGGTTGTTTCCTTCGGAGATGGAACCCTGAAGGGAACCGTGGTAGATGTTGTGGAGGAGGGCAACCGTTTGATTCAGTTCTCCTATGAGGGTATCTTTGAGGAGATTCTGGATCAGCTGGGTCAGATGCCACTTCCTCCCTATATTACACATCGTCTGGAGGACAAGAGTCGTTACCAGACGGTATACGCGAAGTATGACGGTTCCGCAGCGGCGCCGACGGCAGGCCTTCATTTTACGAAGGAGCTGCTGGCAGCGATCCGTGAGAAGGGTATCAACATTGCGGAAGTAACGCTTCACGTCGGTCTGGGAACGTTCCGTCCGGTGAAGGCAGATGTGGTGGAAGAGCACCATATGCATTCAGAGTATTATTCCGTGAATCCGGAGACGGCAGATCTGATTAATACGACAAGAAAGAACGGTGGCAGGATTATCGCAGTCGGAACGACTAGCTGCCGCACGTTGGAGTCTGCATCTACGCCGGATGGAGTGTTGCATGCCGGCGATGGCTGGACGGAGATCTTTATCTATCCGGGCTACCAGTTCCATGTGGTGGATGCGCTGATTACGAATTTCCATCTGCCGAAGTCTACATTGATGATGTTGGTATCGGCGCTCGCCGGACGGGATCATATTATGAATGCCTATGCGGAGGCAGTAAAGGATCGGTATCGGTTCTTCTCCTTTGGGGATGCGATGTTCATCCACTAGAGGTTCCGCGCAATTCAATCCTGAATACAGAAGTTTACATGCAGGCACGAGTCCTCTTGCGGAGGGTGACAGCCTGCATTTTTATGTTTGTCTGCCATACTTCTATTTTTTCTCAGGGCATATTTTCCTGCTAACTATACTTTGAGGCTGCGGTTGCCGCGGCCATCTGCACAGATAGTATAATAAGCCGTCAAATTTACGTGGCTACAAATGAAACAAATATATTTCGTTCATTATCTTGCGCAGATTAACAAAAATATCAAAAATAGAGGAAATTTGCCTTTTCATGATTTTTTGAATAATAAGTGTCTTTGTGAACCTCACATGACTAAAGTCACGTGCTTCTCAGCCGCTTTAAGCGGCAAGACGAAATATCGGCGGATACGCCTG
>JAJEQR010000045.1 GCA_020687485.1 Hominifimenecus microfluidus
GCTGATGACTACGGCTTCATGATCGTACTGCCCTGTGAGCAGTTCAACAGTGCTGTAGATCTGACCTGGAACATCACCGGATATCGGCAGGGCAGTGCTACCGCAACCTCTGATGACGTAGCATTCCTGAAGAAGGTTATCGCTGAAGTAGATCAGAACTACTCCACCGATACGACCCGCCGTTATGTAACCGGTCAGTCCTTCGGTTCCATGTGGACCAACTTCTGCGCGGTTTACATGTCCGATTACTTTGCAGCATTCGGTTCCACTTCCGGCCCCATCGACTTCGCGATTGATGAGAACGCAGGAACCAGCAAGGTACCGGTATGGTTGTTCGCTGGCCAGTACGATATCTTTGACTGGGATTTCAATAAGGATGTAACTTCCGGCGTCAGCCTGAAGAACACCATTAACTACTATCTGAATCGTAACGATCTGGGTACTCTGGAGGATAACGTAAAGTCTGTTGACGGCCGTTACACCACCTACACCTGGTCCAACGAGGCAGGTATCCCTCTGTACTCCTACACGCAGACCGCAGGAAGAAATCATAACTGCATTCCTTCCGAGGACCGTATGATCTGGGAGAACTGGTTCAGCAAGTGGACCATGACCGATGGCATCCGTTACTATGACGGACAGGCTCTGGTAGACTACCAGGATATCGACGAAGCTACGGCTGATGTTGATTATTCTCAGTCTGCAAGAATTCCGCTGAACGGCTGGTACAGCAAGAACATCGACGTAAACGGCGAGAGCCGCAGCGTTGTTATGTACTTCCCTGAAGTTGCACAGTGCCGTGCATTCTTCACTGTAGTATCCGTACCGAGCAATGTAGACCCTGTTGAGTATCTGGAGAGCACCGGCCTGGCTGCAAAGGCAGCAGAGCGCGGCGAAGTTCTCGTAGCACTGACTGCAGGCAAGGATGGCTGGGGCAGCGCGGAGGAAGAACTCGACTATGTAAATGCAGCAATGGCATTTGTTGAGAGCGGAAAGAACGCGAATGGCGTTGTTCTGTTCACCAACTACAGCACCTTCTACTTCGTAGGTGTAGAAGACGGCGCAGCTCCTCTGGAAGCATGGGCTGTTGAGAACCCGATCAAGGTTGTCAGCCAGGTATACATCAATGGCGAGAGCGTTGGCGAAGATTATCTGAACACTGTAGGCAGCAAGATCTACGACGGCACCAACAAGGGCGGCTATGACCCTGGTATCGCTGATCTGGATCTGTTCAAGACCGTACTGAAGACTCAGGGCTATGATGAGCCGATCACCCGCTCCGAGGTTCCGGTACCCACCATGTTCATCGGTTACGATGAGAACGATGCAAGCGTAGCTTACTGGAAGGCAGCCAATGACTGCATGGATACCGCTGACGGCGATACCTACTGGCAGAACATTGACTCCAGGGCATTCCAGACCCTGTACGCAAACGAGTGCCTGGGCGAGGATGCTGCACATGGCATCGCAAAGGTTACGGTAGCTGCCAATACGGAGGTTACTGCTGATCTGCTGGCAGACTTCATGTACGGCTACACCCGTTACAACGTACCTTTTGCTTACAGCAACCACCTGACCCTTCGTCTGGATTACACGGAAGCTCGTGTAGAGGCTCAGAAGGCTGCAGACGCTGCAGGCATGAACTATCAGAACTTTGTTAAGTATGATGCTCCGATCACTTCCGATCTGGGTCAGACCTATGACGGCTACTACCTGATGGGCGTTGGCCGCAACGAGAGTGAGAACGGCGTATTCGAATCCGGTATCGTAGCATACGCGGATGACAACAATGACGGCGGACTGGATGCCCGTGAGTACCTGATGTACATCCCGGACAGTGCAGCCGGCAAGAAGGTTCCTGTTGTATTCATGTTCCCGGGCATGACCCAGAATGTAAACGTTGGCTTTGACTCCACGCAGTGGTGGCAGATGGCTGACAAGGACGGCGCAATCATCGTTATCATGGGCGAGACCTATAATAATGGTGCAGTTACCCTGACCTGGAAGAACTCCGATATGGGTTACTGCGCTGTCAAGGATATCATTGCAAACAGAATCGATGGCGTTGACGCTACGATCGACTGGACCAGAATCTATGGTACCGGACACTCTCTGGGATCCAATCAGGTTCAGAACTTCACGCACAGCCATCCGGACTTCTTCGCAGCAGTAGCATCTACCTCCTTTGATACTACTCTGGCTGGTGACTACGAGCAGATTCCTACCATGCTGGTAATCGGACAGAGCGATCTGCCTTTCCTGGTAGACGCTACCAATGATCCTCTGGATTGCGATCTGTTCACCGTAGGCCGTCTGCAGAACTGGTTCGCATACCTGGCAGAGGCAAATGACCTCAAGGTAGCAAGCGCAACCAAGGACAACGCTGACGTTGCTGACGAGACCGGACGTACTCTGATGTACACCTGGAACAACAAGCAGGATATCCCGATGGTTCGCTTCGGCCAGACCCTGCTCCGTGAGCACAACTGCTACCCGGCAGAAGTAAAGGCTGCATGGGAGTTCCTGTCCAAGTACAGCCTGAATGAAGATGGAACCCGTTACTACAGCGAGACTGCTTTCGCTCAGAACGATCTGGTTGAGATCGAGAAGAGCAATGCTCTGCAGGAGCAGGTAACTGACATTCAGTACACGATCGTTAAGAACTTCTACGGCTACAAGGTAGGCGAAGTTACCGTAACCTTTGCTGAGGACGTTGATGCCAAAGCTCTGGAAGAGGCAACCTTCACTCTGTTTGACCGTGGTTCCGCAAATCCTTACTTTGGTGAGGTAACTATTTCTGACGTTAAGGTTGACGGCAATGTTGCAATTCTGACCATTGATCAGGGAAGCAACAAGACCACAGACCGCAGCCGTAACACCTTCGGCGCCAAGACCACCACTGGCTGGTATATGGATACCGAGGGCAACATCTTCTTCGGAAGCGAAGACGCAAATGACGAACTGGGTATCGCAATTAACCCGAACCTGACCGGCAAGAGCTGCTTCCCGAGAGAAAACCTGGATCTGATCCTTTGTGTAAACAGCGCGAATGTTCAGACTGGTCTGAAGTCCACCGATGGCCATGGAAATCTGTTAGAGGATTCCGTATGGAGCGAGATCAAGGACGAGTCCGGACTGGATGAGATCGAGCTTGAGATGGTAGATCCCGGCTGGAAGGCTGAGGGCTACACCATCGTGAACGAGAGGATGGATACCGAGGGCAAGGTTCCGGTACATGTAATCTATCCGGAAGGATATGATGTAAATCGTGCGGAGAAGTACCCTGTAATCTTCTACCAGGCAGGCGGCGGCGTATGCTACTGGGAGCTGACCGATATGGATCAGGCAGGCGTATATGCACCGGCAACCAACCTGGGCGACAACACCGTATACGATGTTATGATGACCAAGTGGCATGAGGCAGTTCCCGAAGCCATCATCATGAGCGTAAACGTACATTCCAACCTGACCGAGTCACCGAAGGAGATCATTGGCGTTCTGCAGTATGCGATTGACAACTGGAACGTTGATGCTGACAAGATCGTAGGTGTCGGCAACTCCATGGGTACCCTGATCACCTCCGAAGTACTTCGTCTTCGTTCCGACCTGGTAGCTGCATTCGTAGAGTGCAATGGTAACCTGGGCAGCATGGCAAGTGCAGCTAAGCTTGACGGTACTCTGGCAAACAGCAGCCTTGGTAACTGGTCCGAGAAGGAAGTACAGGCCTTCATCGAGAATGAAGTTTCTGTATGGATGTTCAACGGCGAGACCGACGGTGACAATCCCGCTGCTCAGCAGGATGTGATCGAGATCGTTAAGGGTCTGTATCGTGAAGCCGGCAAGAGTGAGAACTGGATCGATGGCCATGTAAGAGCATCCGGACTGCAGTCCTGGAAGTTCAAGCAGTGGGGCGAGACCGACCACTCCGTAACCAAGGTTGTAGCATGGAACTACATTGAGAACGCTTACACGGATGTCAATGCAGGACAGCCCGCACTGGCGGTTGGCGATACCTATCGTTTCACCGGTGCTGAGGCGAACTACAATAAGTATCAGTATACGATGGATTACGATTACACCGTATACGAAGAGAGCGTAAGCGAGTGGGTACGCAACCTGTTCGCAGGCGTTTATGAAGATCCGGAACAGCCCGATGAACCGGTATACACCGACCTGGAAGCATTCGTAGCACGTCTCTATACGGAAGTTCTGGGAAGAACTCCGGATCAGAAGGGCCTGGAAGCATGGGTTAAGGTTCTGAAGAGCGGTTCCAACGGCGGTGAAGAAGTTGCCAAGGGCTTCATCTTCAGCGATGAGTATATCAGGAAGAACACCAGCAACGCAGACTTCGTAGAGATGCTTTACAACACCCTGATGGGTCGTAAATCTGATGCTGCAGGCAAGGCTGCATGGGTTGCTCAGCTGGATAACAAGACCGCTACCCGCGAGAAGATCGTAGAAGGATTCATCCACTCCGATGAGTTCATTGGTATCTGCGACGAGTATGGTATCTTCACTACCGCTGCTGAAGCATTTGCTTCCCGCCTGTACACCAAGTGCCTGGGCAGAAAGTATGACAAGGCAGGTCTCAAGGCATGGGCTGATAAGCTGCATGCACGCGAGATCGGCGGCGGCGAAGCTGCCAAGGGCTTCTTCCTGAGCAATGAGTTCACGAAGAAGAACTACAGCGACGAAGAGTTCATCGCACGCTGCTATCGTACTTTCCTGAACCGTGAAGCAGACAAGCAGGGGCTGGCTGACTGGACCACTCTTCTTAAGAAGAATGGCAGTCGTGAAGAGATCCTGAATGGCTTCATTGGATCGGACGAGTTCACGAAGCTTTGCGCACAGTACAATATCGACAGATAATTAGTGGTCAGTGGGTAGTGATTCGTACGAATCAGAAACATTGACTTACACAGAGAGGGCAGTCCTTCGGGGCTGCCCTTTCCGTTTTTGAAAACTGCGCGCCGCATTCTCGTTACTTCAGTGATGAGTTAGGCGCGCTAATTTTTTAAGAAGGATACGTGCGGCATGAAGTTTTTTACATAAAGTAGGCAGAAAATGTCCATCCTATGAAGAAAAAGAGGAAAGGATGGAAGTAAGAATGTCAGATTTAAATTCAGAGAGAATCAACCAGGAAGACCAGTGCAATGAGGAGATCAAAGAGTTTGGGCAATTTACTTTGTCGGAAAACCGGGAGCAACGAAGAATACACCTGCTCAGCGTAATCGGAGAGATCGAAGGTCATGAGAACCTGAACGGAAATACCAAGACTACAAAGTATGAACATGTCCTGCCGCAGCTGGCAGCGGTGGAGGACAGTGATGATATCGATGGAATTCTGATCCTGATCAATTCTGTAGGCGGTGATGTAGAGGCTGGTCTTGCAATTGCAGAGATGATTGCATCTTTAAGTAAACCATCGGTTTCTCTGGTGCTGGGCGGCAGCCATTCGATCTGTGTTCCACTAGCCGTTGCGGCGAATTATTCCTTTATCGTAGAGACAGGAACCATGCTGATTCATCCGGTGCGTATGAATGGAACGATTCTTGGTGTTCCACAGACATATGATTATTTCAAGCAGATTCAGAACCGGATTACCGGATTTATCGCAGCGCACAGCAATATTGAGAAGGAGCGACTGGAGATGCTGATGTTGGAAACCGGCGTGCTTACGAAGGATATGGGAACGATTCTGGTAGGAGAGGAAGCCGTTAGAGAAGGCCTGATTGATGCGATCGGCGGAATTCGAGATGCGCTAGGGAAGCTGTATGAACTGATGGATCACGCAGCAGAAATGTGATAGAATATAACTATTCAAAGCCATTAAAGGAGTTAGAATAACGGAGGATAAGATGACAGAAGATAAAATGAAAGCGCAGATTGTGGATATCGTAAAGAAAGAGTACCAGATGCATATGGTGAATCTCTTCGAGGGAAATGTGTCTGCAAGGATGGAGGACCGCGTGTGGGTGACGCCTTCTCAGGTCAGCAAGGAAGAGATGACGGAGGATATGCTAATCGAGATGGATCTCTCCGGGCATATTCTGAAGTGTCCGGCGGGGTTTCGTCCTTCGTCTGAGACAGGAATGCACCTCGAGGTTTATCGGTTGTGCCCGGATGTGCAGGCAGTTCTCCACAATCACAGTACGTATGCGACGGCATACGCAGTGAACCACATGCCGATTCCGGCAGGTTTCCTGACGGAAGTAGATATGTTCTTTGGAGAGATTCCGGTGACGCCGTACGGGAAGCCAGGGACGGCGGAAGTCTATAAGGATTTTTATCAGTATCTTCCCGGAAAAAAAGCACTCCTTCTGGCGAACCATGGAGTGCTGACAATGGCGGAAACTGTGCCGCTTGCTTTCTCTTATGCGGAAGCTGTGGAGAAGGCGGCAAAGACATTGTATATTGCGGGAAGATTGGGAACTCTACAACCGATTAGATAAAGCAGCAATACTTTCCATATCCGCAGCACATCTGCATCGCGCAGATGCTGCAGCAGAGGGCTTCCATGTTATTGGCGGCGGAGCGTCCATACTGGGTGCCGCGGCTCTGGTACCACTGGCCGCCGCCCTGCAGGCGCTGCAGCAGATTCTCGTATTCCATATTGTCAGGTTCCATATTGACCGCTTGTTTTGCCATTTCCAGGGCATTTACATTATTGCCGAGTCCGGAATTGGCGACGGCAGAGAAGTAATACCAGCGGGCGGGACGATCCTCCATCTCATTCAGCACATGGAGCGCTTCATTATAGTGCCGCGCGTTGATATAGTTTGCAGCCGCCTGCAGACGGGTGGCTGTCTCCTGGGAATAATTCTCCTGGCGGGTCTGCTGGCTGCCATAACCGGTCTGTCCGCTGTAGCCCCAGAAGGAGCCAAATGGTCCCCAGCCGAAGTCGCCGTCCTCTCTCTGATAACCACCATTCCCATAGTTTCCGTTTCCGTAAGAACCATTTCCATAGGAGCCATTTCCGTAGCCGCCATAGGAGGAACCGCCATATCCGCCGTAGCCGGTGCTGCCGCCCCGGTATCCTTCCTCCTTCTCGCGCATGATCTGCTCATAGGCCTGCTGTACGTCCTTGAACTTCTCTTCTGCCTGAGCCTTATTCGGGTTATTAATGTTGGCATCCGGATGATATTTGCGGCTGAGCTGCCGGTATGCTTTTTTAATTTCTTCATCGCTGGCATCGCGGGATACGCCAAGCACCTGGTAAGGATCAGACATCATTTCTTTGATTCTCCTTGATCTGTTGGTATTTGTTCCATACACCGGAATACAATATGTTACGTAGTATACCAGTATTTTCGATAATTGGCAACCGTTCAAATGCAAGAGAGCACTCGCTCATCATCATATTCAAAACCTGAAGGCTAGTCTCCTCCCGCTTCTCTTCCGGGATATGTCGCCAGGGATTGTAGGATCCGCTAACTAGATCTTTCGGAAGATCTTCCCATGCATCCATCAGATAGATAAACTTACCGAGAAAGAAGCCGAGTCTACGTAGAGACGGAGACCAGAGGTCTTCTCTCATCACGAAGATTTCGCCGAACATCCGGCCGGTCAGACCGGCGGCCGCGTCCAGATCATTGGATTTTTCCAGCTCCAACCGGGACAGGTTGTGAACATACTGTTCTACTGCTTGCGCCTGCCTGGGGTAGTTCTTTCGGATTTTTTTTACTTTTTTCTTCAGAATCCGGGCCATGGTCAGGCTCTTCACATTTCGGTCATCGAACCAGTCGTCAGCCAGATCATAGTAGGACAGCAGAATATTCATATCGGCGGCGTAATCCGTGCATGCATTCTGAATCTGGCAGTGCTTCTGCATGGGATGAAGAAGACAGCGTCCGCAGCTTTGCCGGTTTTCTTCTTCATAGAGACCGGAAAGCAGGATGGCGAGAAATGTCATATCGAAAGAAAGGGTCAGTCGGGGGACCTGCCCATAGCGCTCCTTCAGGCTGTGGCATAGGCCGCAGTAGTAAGTGCGGTAGGTATCGTATTCCTTTACTTTTAATTCCGGACGACATATGGTAATGTATCCAAACATAGAGAGGGACTCCTTCTACATCGTAATCATAGCAACCGCCTGGCCGGGGGCCAGGACGATATATTTAACTTCTGCGGATGAATTCTTTATGGCATTTCGGACATACAATCGCGATTTTTCCTTTGCCTCTGGGTACACGAACCTTCTGTTTACAGCTGGGGCAGCGGTAGATGCGGTGTTCCTTATCCGCAGCCGGATTCTTTCGAAACAGGCCGAGCACCTGGTTTTTCAGGGACAGAAACTTCAGATTCTCCTGATATCGCTTCTCATAATTTCTGGAAAGTGCGCGGTAGTAGTTCCAGACCAGAAGAATCAGGGTCAGATAATACCAGAGTGATCCGCGGAATATCATATAGCATACCAGAGTAACCATGCCGCAGGCCATGATAAAGCGAGACAGCTGATCTGCTCCATAGCGTCCTGTCATAAATTGTCTGAATTTTTCTTTCATGTAAATCCCTCCCGTAAGGTTCTGGATAACAGTATACAGCAAATGAAAGGAAAGTGTATAAAATCCAGATAAATTTTTCGTAGTTTAATTGTGAAGAGTTATAAATTGTTCCGAAGCAGAATCTTGACGGAAAAGCGGCGAATGTATATAATAAAAAGATACTAGGCTGCGAGGCAGCCAAGTGATGAATAAAGGGGGACATGACTATGGAAGTTTCTGAGCAGAAGAAACAGAAAGTACAGGAGCCGGTGACAGAGGGACAGGCTTCGGATACGGAGAAGAAGACGGATGCCAGGCAGCAGGCTTCGGATGGCGAAGTGAGTGAGACTTGGGCGCATGAGACGATTCAGGAACTTCTTGACTTCTGGGAAGAACAGGGAGTCTATATCCGGGAATAATCCCCTGAAGAGATGATCGAGAGAAAAGAGAGGAAGTTGATTTATGGAAGAGAATACAAATACAGTTTCCAAGAATTTTATTGAGCAGCTGATCGACAAAGATCTGGAGGAAGGCGTATACGATCATGTGCAGACACGTTTTCCGCCGGAACCGAATGGATACCTTCATATCGGCCACGCGAAATCTATTCTGTTGAATTCCGGGCTGGCGAAGGAGTACAATGGCAAGTTCAATCTGCGTTTTGACGATACGAACCCGACGAAGGAGAGAATTGAATTCGTAGAGTCCATTAAGAAGGACGTGGAATGGCTCGGCGCAGACTGGGAGGATCGCCTGTTTTTTGCTTCGAATTATTTTGATCAGATGTATGAGTGTGCGCTGAAGCTGATTCGCAAGGGCAAGGCATATGTCTGTGATTTGACGGCAGATCAGATCCGTGAATACAGAGGCACATTGACGGAGCCGGGCAAGGAGAGCCCCTACCGCAATCGTTCCGTAGAGGAGAACTTGGCGCTCTTTGAGGAGATGAAGGCAGGTAAATGCGAGGACGGCGCCCGTGTGCTTCGCGCGAAGATCGACATGGCGTCTCCGAATATCAATATGAGAGACCCGATCATCTACCGTGTGGCTCATATGACACATCACAATACTGGCAATAAGTGGTGCATCTATCCGATGTACGATTTCGCGCATCCGATTGAGGATGCGATTGAGCATGTAACACATTCCATCTGCACGCTGGAGTTTGAGGATCACCGTCCGCTGTACGACTGGGTGGTTCAGGAGTGTGAATTCGAGATGCCTCCGCGTCAGATTGAATTCGCAAAGCTGTATCTGAAGAATGTTGTGACCGGCAAGCGTTATATCAAGCGTCTGGTAGAGGACGGCATTGTGGATGGATGGGACGATCCCCGTCTGGTCAGCATTAGTGGCCTTCGCCGCCGCGGATATACGCCGGAAGCCATTAAGATGTTTGTGGATCTCTGCGGCGTGTCCAAGAGTCAGAGCACGGTGGATATGGCGATGCTGGAGTACTGCATCCGCGAGGATTTGAAGATGAAGAAGCCCCGCATGATGGCGGTCCTGGATCCAATTAAGGTTGTCATTGATAATTATCCGGAAGGACAGGTAGAGTACTTTGACGTACCCAACAATCTGGAGAATGAGTCTCTGGGAAGTCGCAAGGTTCCATTCTCCCGTGAACTCTATATTGAGCGTGAGGACTTCATGGAGATCCCTCCCAAGAAGTACTTCCGCCTCTTCCCAGGCAATGAAGTCCGTCTGATGAATGCATATTTTGTAAAGTGCGAGAGCATTGAGAAGGATACGGACGGTAATGTAACGCTGATCCACTGTACCTATGATCCGGAGACCCGCAGCGGAAGCGGTTTCACCGGCCGCAAGGTAAAAGGAACGATTCACTGGGTAGCGGCATCGACCGCGAAGAAAGTGACGGTGCGCCTGTACGAGAACATCGTGGATGAAGAGAAGGGCATGTTTGCCGAAGACGGTACGCTGAATCTGAATCCCCGCTCTCTGGTGACCTGTGAGTCCTATGTGGAGCCGGCGTTGGCAGAGGCTGCACCGGAAGATCGCTTCCAGTTTGTGCGCAACGGCTATTTCTGTGTGGACAACAAGGATTCCGCACCAGGAGAGCCGGTATTTAATCGCATTGTTTCTCTGAAGAGCTCCTTCAAGTTGCCGACGGCATAAGGAAACCGGTATATACAAGATCAATGACTGATTATATGATTCCGTTGAACGATAAATCTGCTCCGCTTTACGAGCAGATTTATCGTTTTATAAAAGAAGAAATACGAAAGGGACGTCTGGGGGCAAGAACAAAGCTTCCTTCTACCAGGCATTTATCGGAAAGTCTTGGTGTAAGTCGCTCTACAGTGCAGCTGGCTTATGATCAGCTGGTGGCGGAGGGCTATGTGGAGGCGAAGCCGTACCGCGGATATTTTGCGGCGGAGATCGATGTGCTGCTGCATATGGAACCGTCTGTTGGGAAGTTGCCGGTTCACCGGGCTTTGGAATTCCCTTCGGAGGAAGATGCGGAGCCGATAGAGTCCGGAATGCCGGATGTAGATTTCTCCCTGCGAGGCATCGATCTGGATCATTTTCCGTTCAATACCTGGAGAAAATTGTCCCGTGAAATTCTAACGATGGACAACCGTGAGCTTTTCTCAAACGGAAAACCGCAGGGACAGAGGGAATTGAGGGAGGAGATTCGCGCCTATCTGCAGTCGGCACGTTTAGTGGAATGTCGGGCGGAGCAGATCGTGATCGGCGCCGGAAGCGAATATTTGCTGATGCTTCTGGATCAGATCCTGGGAAAAGGAGCGATTGCGATGGAGACCCCTACCTACCGTCAGGCATATCGTGTACTCTCTGCGCTTGGGCATCCGATTCTCCCGGTTCCGATGGACCGGAACGGCATGGATCCGGAGCGCCTGCAAGCGTCTGGAGCCAATATTGCATATATTATGCCTTCTCATCAGTTCCCAACCGGAATTGTGATGCCGGTGCGCCGCAGGCAGGAGCTGATCACCTGGGCGGCTGCCTCGCCGGAGCGTTTCCTGATTGAAGATGATTACGATAGTGAGTTTCGTTATCGCGGCAAACCGGTGCCGGCACTGTACGGTTCGGATCTGACCGGGAGTGTGATCTATCTGGGAACCTTCTCCAAGTCGGTTGCTCCCGCGATTCGCGTCAGTTATATGGTGCTTCCGGAGCCGCTTCTTGCTGTGTACCGGGAGCGGTGCGGATTCTATACTTCCACAGTTTCGCGGGTAGATCAGGAGATTCTGACAAGATTCCTGCGTGATGGTTATTTTGAACGTCATCTGAATCGGATGAGAGGCGTATACCGTATGAAACATGATCTGCTACTGGATCTGCTGGGGCCCTTCCGGGCGGATTTTCGGATACAGGGAGAACTGGCGGGACTGCATCTTCTTCTGGAGTCACGAAAGAATACCTCAGAAGAAGAGCTGATTGCGCGGGCATGGGAAGCCGGCGTGCGTGTGTACGGCCTTTCCGAATATCTGATTCCGGCTGCCACTCTTCCGAAGAAATGCTTTCCTCCGGAGAGCCGGACAATTCTTCTCGGATATGCCGGGCTTTCCGCGGATCAGATCCGTGACGGAGCGGAGCGACTGAAGCGCGCATGGGGGATATGGTAACGATATTCCACAGGATATCCTGCGGGTGGAATCGAACCGGGTATCAGAGGTGCTATTATACGATCGCAATTAAAAAGACCGCCATGGCCGGAACGACAAAATTCCTGTATGACGGTCTTTTTAGACAATTCAGCTACATCACGGTTCTGATGGCGCTGCTTTGTCTCTGCTTTTACTTTCTGTGTGATTATTTCTGCTCTTCCGCGGGAGCTTCCACAGCGATTTCTTCCGCTTTGTTCTCTGTCTCGGCAGGTTTCTCCAGTTCCGGAGCTTTCTTTTCCTCAGCTTCTTCCTGTTTTGCGATCTTGGTTGCAGGAGTTTCTTCGGCAGTCTCCTCTTTCTCATTCTCTTCAGGCTGAGACTTCGCTTCCGTGGAGGTTTCTTCCGGCTGTTCGCCCGTTGCTTTTGCGGCGGGAGCTTCTTCCTTATAGTCGTCAAACAGATCCTTCAGATCCTGCTCAAATTCTTCATCATCATTCGGAGTTTCAAATTCCGGCTCAACGGAACGATCTTTCTTCATAAAGTAAGCGATTACTCCAGCAGCAGCGGCAACAACAGCGGCAACACCAAAGAACTTCTTAAATTTACTCATTTTTACAGGTCCTTTCTTTTCAGGATCCGCAGATCCATTCTTTTTTCTCATTGTAATATATTTAGCCGGATATGAAAAGAGGGAAAAATAAAAAAGCATAAAAATGAGAGAAAATAAGAGAAATAAAGAGTAAATAAGAGAATTATATGATATTAAGAGCAAATCATAAAGTTGCAAATTCAACAGGAAATGTTAATATAAACACAGTGATTAGCACTCGAAGTAATTGAGTGCTAACAGATGGAATGAAATGCAGGAGGAAGCAATCATGAAATTGAAACCTTTAGGCGACAAAGTCGTATTAAAACAGATGGTAGAAGAAGAAACAACGAAGTCCGGAATCATCCTGGCAGGAGCAGCTAAGGAGAAACCTCAGCAGGCAGAAGTTATCGCTGTAGGCCCCGGCGGAATGGTTGACGGCAAAGATGTGAAGATGGAAGTTAAAGTTGGCGATCAGGTCATCTACTCCAAGTATGCCGGAACCGAAGTAAAGCTGGACGGCGAGGAGTATATCGTAGTAAAGCAGAATGACATCGTCGCTATCGTAGAGGAATAATAAGGAGGCTCATTCAATCATGGCAAAGGAAATTAAGTACGGCGCAGAGGCAAGAAAAGCTCTGGAGGCCGGTGTAAATCAGTTAGCAGATACAGTTCGTGTAACTCTTGGACCGAAGGGAAGAAATGTAGTTCTTGACAAGTCCTTTGGTGCACCCCTGATCACCAACGATGGTGTTACCATCGCAAAGGATATCGAGCTGGAAGACGCATTTGAGAACATGGGTGCACAGCTGATCAAGGAAGTTGCTTCCAAGACCAACGATGTAGCCGGTGATGGTACAACGACCGCTACCGTCCTGGCACAGGCTATGGTAAATGCAGGTATGAAGAACCTGGCAGCAGGCGCAAACCCCATCATCCTTCGTAAGGGCATGAAGAAGGCTACCGATACCGCTGTAGCAGCCATCAAGGAGATGAGCAAGCCTGTAGGCGGCAAGGAGCAGATCGCACGTGTTGCTGCTATTTCCGCTGGTGACGATTCCGTAGGCGAGATGGTATCCGAGGCAATGGAGAAGGTAACCGGTAACGGTGTTATCACTATTGAGGAGTCTAAGACCATGCAGACCGAGCTGGATCTGGTAGAAGGCATGCAGTTCGATCGTGGCTATCTGTCCGCTTATATGTGCACTGATATGGAGAAGATGGAAGCAAGCCTGGAAGATCCCTATATCCTGATCACGGATAAGAAGATTTCCAATATCCAGGAGATCCTGCCTCTGCTGGAGCAGGTTGTACAGAGCGGCGCAAAGCTTCTGATCATCGCTGAAGATATCGAGGGCGAGGCTCTGACCACCCTGATCGTTAACAAGCTGCGTGGTACCTTCAACGTTGTCGGCGTAAAGGCTCCTGGCTATGGTGACAGAAGAAAAGAAATGCTGCAGGATATCGCAATCCTGACCGGCGGCCAGGTAATCTCCGATCAGCTTGGCTACGAGCTGAAGGACGCTACTATGGATCAGCTGGGACGCGCAAAGTCTGTTAAGGTTACCAAGGAGAGCACCATCATCGTAGACGGTATGGGATCTCAGGATGATATCAAGGCAAGAATTGGTCAGATCAAGGCTCAGTGCGCAGAGACCACTTCCGATTTCGATCGTGAGAAGTATCAGGAGCGTCTGGCAAAGCTGTCCGGCGGTGTTGCAGTTATCCGTGTAGGTGCAGCTACCGAGACCGAGATGAAGGAAGCAAAGCTTCGTATGGAAGATGCACTGGCAGCAACCAGAGCAGCTGTAGAGGAAGGTATCATCCAGGGTGGTGGTTCCGCTTACATCCATGCTTCCAAGAAGGTTACTGAGATGGCAGCAGGACTGACCGGTGATGAGAAGACCGGTGCCGAGATCGTTCTGAAGGCACTGGAAGCACCGCTGTTCCACATCGCAGCCAATGCTGGTCTGGAAGGCGCTGTTATCATCAACAAGGTTCGTGAGTCTGAAGTTGGTGTAGGATTCGATGCTTTGAACGAGAAGTATGTGAATATGGTAGAAGCTGGTATTCTGGATCCTGCAAAGGTTACCAGAAGCGCTCTGCAGAACGCAACCAGCGTAGCTTCCACTCTGCTGACCACCGAGTCTGTAGTAGCTACCATTAAGGAAGCACAGCCCGCTATGCCCGCAGCTAACCCCGGCATGGGAATGATGTAATGATGTCCAAGGGTCAAAAGTTCAAGCAGCCGCCCATGCGAGCATGGGGCGGGGCCTGAATTTGGGACCCGTTAAAATATGAGGAAGCAACCATTTAGAGAAAGACAGAGCCGTTACCGGCTCTGTCTTTCTCTAAATGAGTGGATTCCGAATATGGAAAGAATTGCGAAAGCTGCGTAAGCAGCGAAGCAATTCGTGGACATCATTACAACGGAAAATGCGGAGCCCAAGCTCGCTTCCGTTGCATCTCGCATTGGTTTTCCGCCATCTGGAAGCAAATCCGAATAAACCGTGCATTTGATTAGAATCCGCATGGCTCTGAATAGTTAAAAATAATTAATATTCCCTTATCCTACTTGTAAAAGGAAAGATTGTATAATATAATCATCATACAGCAAAAAGCTGACAAAAAAATAACTATCAAAGATTATAAATGAAGCTTTTTGAAATTTCCAACACCACGAAGCTCTTAAAGGAGGACATCATGAAGACATTACTGAGTAAGTACAAGCATGTATGGACGTTGCTTTATTTCCCAGTATATCTGGCCGTATTTTTCTGGCTGGAGAATAGATCCGTAAGTAAATATCATGTGGTACAGTCCACACTGGACAGTCACATCCCGTTCCTGGAGATATTCATCATCCCCTATTTCCTCTGGTTTGGATTCGTGGCTCTCGGAGTGGCGTACTTCTTCTTTAAAGATGTGAAAGACTATTACCGGCTGATCGCTTTCCTGTACAGCGGCATGACGATCTTCCTGATCTGGTCCTATGTATATCCGAACCGTCTGTTTCTGCGTCCGATGGCGTTCACAAGAGACAACATCTTCATCCGTATGGTGCAGCACCTATACGCAATCGACACACCGACGAACGTGTTCCCCAGTATCCATGTATTTAACTCCCTCGGAATTGCGATCACCGTGCTGAACAGCAACCGCCTGAGAAATTTCAGAGCCGTAAGAATTGGAAGCGTGGTTCTGGCAACGCTGATTGTTCTCTCGACGATGTTCTTAAAGCAACACTCCCTGATTGATGTGACCGGCGGCTGTGTGATGGCGGCAGCCTTATATTGGCTGATCTATCAGTGCGGATACCAGCGGATCGCGGAACTCTTCCGCAGACCGGCGAATCGCCGCATTGCGTAGACTAGCGTTGCAAATTTCATATGTACGGTGTCCGCTGTTTTTAAACAAAAATACAAGAAAAGCCTTTTATTCTTATGCAAACAGTGCTATAATCTGTAATTAGGATGCAATTTCATTAAAAGGTACTTTATGGCAAAAGAAATTCATCTTAAAATTAATTATCTGTCCTGGCAGATAATATAACTTATAAGAGCTGCTTTACCGCAGCAGAATGGAGACTATCATGGAGAAGAAGAACATTGATTGGGGAAATCTTGGATTTTCCTACATCCAGACTGACAAGAGATATGTGTCCAACTACAAGGATGGCGCATGGGATGAGGGTACGCTGACCAGCGATGCTACCGTTCAGATTTCCGAGTGTGCCGGTGTTCTGCAGTATGCACAGACTGTATTCGAAGGCCTGAAGGCTTACACGACAGAAGATGGTCATATCGTTACTTTCCGCCCGGACCTGAACGCAGCGCGTCTGGAGTCCTCCGCCAAGAGACTGGAGATCCCGGTATTCCCGCAGGATCGTTTCATTGAGTCCGTAGAGCAGGTTGTCCGCGCGAATGCCGGTTATGTACCGCCCTTCGGTTCCGGCGCAACCTTATACATCCGTCCTTACATGTTTGGCAGTAACGCTGTTATCGGTGTAAAGCCTGCAGATGAGTATCAGTACCGTGTATTCTGTACTCCGGTTGGCCCTTACTTCAAGGGCGGCGCTAAGCCGATCACCATCCGCGTGTGTGACTACGACCGTGCGGCACCTCACGGCACCGGCAATATCAAGGCTGGTCTGAATTATGCGATGAGCCTGTATGCCATTATGGACGCACATCGTGCCGGATTCGATGAGAATATGTATCTGGATGCAGCTACCCGCAAGAACGTAGAAGAGACCGGCGGTGCTAACTTCCTGTTCGTAACCAAGGACGGCAAGGTAGTTACTCCCAAGTCCAACAGCATCCTGCCTTCCATTACTCGTCGTTCCCTGGTATATGTTGCCAAGGAGTACCTGGGTCTGGAAGTAGAAGAGAGAGTCATTCCTTTCGAAGAGGTAAAGGACTTTGCAGAGTGCGGCCTGTGCGGTACCGCTGCTGTTATCTCCCCGGTTGGCAAGATCGTAGATCACGGCAACGAGATCTGTTTCCCGAGCGGCATGGAGGATATGGGTCCGATCACCAGAAAGCTGTACGAGACCCTGACCGGCATCCAGATGGGCAAGATCGAAGCTCCGAAGGGCTGGATTCACGTAATCGAGTAATCCGGATAGAGATACAAAACACAGCGACAGAACATATAGAACAAATACAAAAAACCGGACAGCGTTTCTGCTGTCCGGTTTTTTATAAGCAAAAGTTTATCATGGTTGTAAACGAAAATAAACGCAAATAAATTATTGAAAATCGCAATTTTAACAAAAATTTAGATATTAAAGGATTCTGTACATGAAAAAGCACGGTTTTAAGCCATTTTTTCATGTACAGATCTCTCCAAAAACGTGTTACTAAGTGACACATTAGTGACAAATTTTTTCGATCTCCGCTCTTAGCTCTTCCAGGTTCCTGTGACCGTATGTATTCTCCGTCACGCTGGTTCCGAGAGAATGTCCCATCAGCACTTTCTTCGTGAACATATCCACGCCGTACTTATCGCACAGCCACGAAAACGTGTGCCTGCAGTCATGCGGCGTGTGTGTTGTCGGTATATTCATCCGTTCCAGCAATTCGCGCATTTGCTTACGAAATATCACAGTGCTTTGCGGCAGCAGTTGCCCGGAGTTCACTTTCAGCAGTCGGATCACGGCCGGACGAATCAAGGGATGGATCGGAACAATACGATTCTTCGAAGCCCTGGTCTTTACACCGCCCTGAAAATATCCTTTTTCCAGATCGATCTTCAGCGTCTTGATCGCGCCGATCCGGAAGCCGGAATAGATCAGAATCAGCAGGAGGTCAGCGGTCGGATCGCCCTCCTCATTCCAGATCCGGTCAATCTCTTCTTCGGTAAAGGGTACACCTTTTTCGTTGTCGTTCACAATATTGATCTGCGTATAATGCGAATAATCCTTCTCCACGATGTCATACTTCAGAGCGTACTTGTAAACCTGGTGCATAAGATTCAGTACATGCACCTGCATCGAATAGCGAAGGCCGGAGTTGTCCAGGGCGCTCTGCAGGTGATCCAGACGCAAATCCATCATACGCACATTGTGCAGCTGGGAGAGATGTTGAAAAGCCTCGCGGTACGCATAAATGGTCGAACGTGACGGCGGCTTCTGAGAGCTCATTCGTTCCGCAAGCATCTTCTCATACACTTCCGCAAATGTCAGCGCCCTGGTATCTACGTCGTAAGGGCTCCGGTTATATTCAACCAGCGCGTCATAGGCTGTGTACCAGTCCGGAAAGTAACCGATCGCCTTCGGAACGACCGGCTGGCCGTTGAGCTGATACTCTTTGATCGGCGGCCGGGCCATGTACGGATTCCGGCGCTTGCCGGAGAGCTTTACTACAGATCCGAAGCCGTTGGGGAGCCGCATCGGGCGGCTTTTCTTTCTTGGCATAAGTATTCCTCCTTTGATTGTCCATTTTCTGAAAAAATGGGTACAAAAATAACAGGGTGTGCTTGACCCTGCCCTTCAGATGGTGGTATACTTTGTATGCAAAAAAATATCTACCTTTCTTATCTGAAGGGCGACCGGCTTCCTGCGCCAACAGGAGGCCGGTTTTTCTTTGCAGTAAGTAAAAACTCTAATCAATAATTCCAAAAGATTCACATGTCATGGTTGCTCTTTTACCTGACGATAATTTACCGATGATTTCAACATGAGATCCTTTTTCATGAGCTTCAATTGCCCGGTCATAATCGGACTTTTCCAGGTCAACGGTTACTGTTTTACGTTTATCTGTATCGTCGAGATAAACAACGGTGATTTTTCCGGTTCTCCTGGTTTGCACATCTGGAGAGGATTCCAGCTTTTTGATTCTGCCAATAATCTTGGTAGCTGTGCTGGTTTCTTCTTTCAGTGTGTCAATGGCTGTTTGAATTGGCTGATAATAATCGTTGGTCAGCATAATTCTATTTTGTGCATTAGAAGGGGGAGTTATAGCCGGAGACCATTCAGCCATGAACTCAACGCTCGTGTCTTCTCCACTTAAATTTAAGCCGACCAGTGCTTCATAGAAATTTGCGCTTATAAGATTATCGTTACCCAAATTTGATAATTCAGATGTTTCTCCATCGTCTATATGCCTTTTAATTGTTGAAATATTGGACATTAAACGACTTGTGACTTTTCTGGTAAGTGAATTTTCGCATTTTTCTTCGTCCGAAAAAATGCTAAGCTGGTGGAATTCGTTTTTGTTATCAAATTCCGCAAAGGGGCATACAACAGAAACGATGTAGCTTCCAATCTCTGTCTGCCCATATCTGCAACTAGAGAGGAACTTTGAAACTGCATCATCAATGCGCCCTTGATGGTATTTTTTGGGATGTATAATATCCAATGCGGTTGCTGCCAGTAATTTCTTGGCATTTTCATATAATTTTATTGCGTCATCAAATAATATGTTTCCGGCTTCGACTCCTTTTTTGTTCAAGCGAATTTTCAAGATATCCGTATTTGGATTCAACAGATACAGGATCAGCTCTTCAATGGATTTTGATTCTGCTTCGGCTACGATGCTGATCGCTTTATACATTGCTTCGCGGTAATCACGCAGCACCTTATCCATAGGAATTGTAACCTGATAAAAATTATCTTCCCGTTCAAGCTGAAAAATTTTAACATAGGATTTTTTTGTTTGAAAAAGCATCCATCCTGTATCTTTGAGATATTTAACAAAGGCAAGAGGATTTATTTTTTCAGCTAATTCTAAAAAGTCTACAGAATATATCATTCCCATTCCTCCCTTGCTATCTTATCCAGAATATCACATAAAGTGAAATTGTTAATTACATTTGCTTTGTCAATAGATATACTTACGGTCCCGGTATTCTCGGATTCACTCTGACCGGAAAAGCTGGCCCAATACATGCAGCCCTTCAAGAGAAGTTCTTCTGGCGACCATTTGACCCATTCATTACGATCTTCCGGCAATACCAGTAATCCCAAAATGATAGGAGTCGTGGACAGAGAGCATAGGTCATTATAATTTTTTGCTTTCAGTCTATATGTAATAGTATTTCCGTTATCGGTATATTGCGAAGTAGAAGATGTACATTTTAATTGTACTCTTAATTCCGCGTTATATCTACACCCATCTTCCCGGAAAATCTGTTTCTTCAGTATTCCGTCGGTGCTGTCATCATCATGCCTTATAATATCATAAGAGATTCCAGCAGATGCACAAAGTGCTGAAATATAGCTGATGCTAATGTCTTCTTTTATTTGTGTAATTTGCATAAAATCCTCCTCTTATTCTATTGTCAATTTATTTCAACAATGCTCAGATACGGCTCAAAGCTTACCCAGAAGTTACCTATCTGTTTTCCTTCTCCATATTTTCCCCGGTACATTTCCAACGCTTCCGCAAGGAATTCTTCTGTGACTTCCAGCCGTTCAGCGACCTCGTACCGGTTCCGATCTCCGGCAAGGAAGCATTGGATCAGTCCCCGGAGCCCGATCAGGCGATCGAAAGCGAGGAGACGGACCCGGCGTTCCTGCTTGCGGTTGGCAACGTCCGTCTGATCGAGGATATTACCAACGTTAGTAATATGGTGCGCGATTTCTTCTGCCAAGATACAGGTACGCTGGCGATAAGAGCGCATTCTGATGTTCATGGCAATTATTCCGTCTTTATATAAAGCTTTAATGCGATCGCTTTCAAAATAATAGTCAATAACTTCTATTCCACGGTCAGCAGCTTCCTGCTCCATGATTTCAAGATTATTCAAAAAAATCACCCCTGATTACTTTTTTCTGTTTTTAACGAACTCCGCGAATTGAAGGATTTCTTCCAGTTCACTATCGGTATATTTGGCTCCATCGAAGTGGGCTGCGAAGGTGCTTAATTGTGGTTCTTGAATCAGTCCAAGCAGCTCATCTGCGGAAACATTTAGTATATCAGATATCTTTTTTATAGTTTGCACATTTGGTTCACGTTTTCCACTTTCATAAAGCGAATAGGTTGATTTCGCAACTCCTAGAGCATCAGCCATCTGTGTTTGCGTGAGCTGTCTGCGTTCACGTGCAACTTTCAAATTCTCGTTGAACTTTTCTCCCAAAGTGATCACCTCCTCTGTTTGCTTTGATTATATATACGCCCTGCAAACCTGTCAATAAAAAAGTTTACAAAATGTAAAGAAACTATTGGCAAGTTTGCAAAAAGCAATTATCATATAATAAAAGTTTGCGAAACGCAAACAATTTAATAAAAGGAGGTGGATAATAAATGTTCCGGAATTTAGACGCAGAACAGGCACGATTAAAGCTCACAGATCAGAAAGTTGCGGATAAGCTTGGGATTTCAAGAGTGTCTTACGTAAATAAGAAAAAAACAGGAAAATTTACAACTATGGAAATTAAAGCCTTATGTAAACTTTTTAGTCGCAAGTTCGACTACCTGTTTGACACCGAAGAAGAATAGATTTTCGAAAATGTGCAGGAGGAAACAACATGGCAAGTTTAAGAACGATGGTAGGAGAAGAGAAAGAACGTAAGGTACAGGAAGAGTTTTCAGATTTTCTTCCGATCAATGAGAAAAAGCAGGCAATTTGCAATCGGCTTGCCTATGCGCTGATGGCAACGCGAAGTTTTCACGATCTGGCATATCTGGAATACGATCCGAAGACGGAAACGGTCAAGGCTGTTTTTAACAGCGGATATGTGAAGACAGCGAACGTTTGCATGGATTCCGGAGTCGCAATGATCCGCGATATCATCCAGCAGATTGTATAGCAAGTAAGGAGGGTACGAGATGAGACTGATTGACGCAGACGCTCTGAAGGAACACATTCAGGAAGAATTCCGGCATAACAGGGCTCAGAACCAGGCAAGCGCTTTTGTACTGGTGAACGAGAATGCAGTCAGGTGGTTGATGGAAGATATTGACGCCCAGCCGACCATTCGGGCAATCGCAGCACCGGAAGAGCTGGAATCCTATGAGGAAGCCTTTTGGGATATGATTCAGCGCTGGTGGAAGGAGTTTATGGAGGTACGAGATGGAAGAGAGTGATGCAAGGGCATTCCTGGAACGTTTCACGAAGAAGGAGCTGATCGATGCGATCGTTTCGAAGAACGACCGTGGGAGGACAGCTAGATCGTTCTGCTGGTCGCTGTATATTGACAAGTGCGACAACTACTGCAGGAATGGCACGCTGGAGGAGATGGATCAGTGGGACGAGCTTGTGAAAGCAGCGCAGGCGATTGGCTTTTGCTGATAAGAAAGAGGGATACAAGATGCTTACGAGAATAAAAACGAAGGAAGCAGCCAGGCAGCTGAGCATCAGCGAGCAGGCTGTGAAGGTGCAGATGCAGCGGGGGTTGCTTCCGATCGGGACGATCATGAACAACGGGGGAACGAGAAATACCTATGTCATCTACCAGGAATGGTTAGATGAATGGGCGAAGAATAGACCTAAGGAGGTAATGCAGAGATGAAGTTAAAGATTGCAAGAGTAGGAATCAAGCTGATCACGCTGGCAGCATTCGCACAGTTTATTTTGTCGGTCAGCCTTTTCGAACAGCCGGACTGGGAGCCGTCGTGGCTGGCAATGCAGATTCCCATGTGGATGGTCAGCCTGGCATGGATTTATGTGTGGGGCACATCTGAGAGCTGCTAAAGCTCTGGTACGAAAGGAGAATACAATGGAAAACTTAGCGAAAGTTGAACTGATTGCCCAACACCTGGAAGCGCGGGCTTCCGGATGGACAAGCTCCGAGCAGAACCTGGATGCTCTGCTGGCAGCTGTCCAGGCAATCGAGCTGCAGGAAGCCGGGGAGGAGATCAAGCGGATTGCGGCCGGGCTGAGACTGCCGAAAGTGAGCGCATGAAGAAGATAACGTATACCTGCGATCGATGTGGGAAAGAGAACGGAAAGATTAAGGAGGAATACAGAGAGCAAGCTTGCGGAGGCGAAGGTTCAGGAATGACACACGTGGGGCAAGGCGTAACGGAGGAAAAGAACGTGGAAGGTATCATTAAGGTTAGCACGAATCTGGAGGTTAGCACACATACATTCCCGGAAGGAACATTAGAGGAGCAGAGAAGGCAGCTGTGCGCGTTGATCGGCAACGGCTGCACGATGCTGGAAATGGTTCGGCCGAGGCGCCTGTATGGCAATTCAGTGGGTGAGTTAGGGTGTACTCTTGAAGTTCTTGAAAAAGGGAAGAGCAAGGCGGTAGGAATGCTGGTAGATGAGGAGTTCCTGTGCAGAGACAATAAGCCAGAAATTAACATGGTCGGTTCCTATCTGTATGAGACGGACAAGCACGGTTCTCCGATTTTAGGGAATGTTCTCTTTGTGGGACTGGCGTATGGGGAAGATGGCGGTATTGACTTCACCGGTATTGAAGAGGAAATATTCAAGAAATTATATGAACAGCTCCTGACAATAAGTATCAATCTCAAAGTGTTTCAAAATCGCAGCTGAATAAAAGAAAAGGTCCCGGAGCGCCGAGGCGTTCGCGGGACCGGATACAAGACACTTACAGTATAAGCGATCAGGGAGAAAAACGCAATGGAAAAAATCTTATGGTATGAAATGACCGTGGGCCCGGACAAGGGAACCTACGTGAGCGCAGACCAGGCATTTCAATATGCGCTGGAACGCATGAAGCAGGAAGATGAAGAGACAAAGAAGGAGTTCTTGAACTGGTACTATTCCGGTGAAGGCTGGGAAGGTGTAAAGGAGGGGACTGTATGCTGATGATTGTCCGCTATTCGAAGCCGATCCGCTTCCCTTCTGGCAACTGCAGCAACATTCAGTGCATAAGCGGGGAGCCGGAAGAGATCCGGGAGAAGGCGGAGAAGATCGCAGAAGAGAACGGCGCCAAAGTGGTGCAGATCGCATAAGGAGGAGACCGAAGATGAAGTTATATGAAATTGTGGAAGGGCTTGTAAAGCTGAAGGAGATGGCAGAGGAGGAAGAAGTGTGTGACGGCGTGATTGCCGACACTCTGGAAGGCCTGGAGGGAGAATTCGAGGACAAGCTGGAAGCGTGCGGCGAGCTGATGCGTCAGTGGGAAGTAGAAGCCGATGCGTACGAGAATGAGGCGAAGGCAGTGGCCAACCGTTTGAACCAGCAGGCACAGCTGCGCCGGAAGAATGTGGAACGCATGAAGGCAGCCATTGAGAATGCCATGAGGGCAACCGGAAAAGCGAAGGTGAAGACGCATCTCTTTGACTTCGCCATTCGGAAGAACCCGCCCGCGCTGCAGATGGTGCCGGGCACGGTTCCGCCCTTTGAGTTCCTGATTGACCAGCAACCGAAGATTGACAGGAAGGGCATCATTGCCGCACTGAAGGAAGGCCGAACCATTGAAGGCTGCAGCCTGGTACAGAAGGAAAGCCTGCGGATTAGCATGGGAAAGGAGAAGAAGGATGAATAAGTTCAGATTACTTCATGCGGACGAGATTGATTGCCGCATTGCACAGATCAGAGAGAACGGTTTAAGCCTGCTGCTTTATAAGGATGCCCGCGTGGATCAGAACATCCTTGACGAGATCGTAGGAGAAATGAATTGGCAGAAGTCCTATTCCAGGGAGAACGCGAACTGCACGGTTTCTATCTGGGATGAAGCGAAGAAGATGTGGATCAGCAAGGAGGACACCGGCACGGAGAGCAATACCGAGAAGGAGAAGGGACTTGCTTCCGACTCCTTCAAGCGCGCCTGCTTCTGCTGGGGAATCGGAAGAGAGCTTTACTCTGCCCCGCCCATCTGGATCAAGCCGGAAGACTGCAGGACTTTCTATAAGAACCAGAGCGGCAAGCTGACCTGTAACGACCACTTCTATGTGAGCCAGATCGAGTACAGCGACGCCCGCAACATCATTGCCCTGGAGATCATGAACCGGAGCACCGGGAAAGTCGTGTATCGCCTGGGTAGCCAGCGACCGGCAGCAGCCTCGGCACCGGTTTCGGTGGCTCCGGCAACGAACCAGGCGCCTACAGCTCCGGCTGCTCCTTCAGCGGCTTCGGTCGGAGTTCCTGTAAATCCGGCAAAAGAACTTCTGGTAAATTCGCAGATGATCCAGACGATCCGGAGCAGGGCGGCGAAACTCAACATCAAGGAGCCCAAAGTTATGATGGTTGCGAATGCAAACCGCAGGAAGAGGAACGCAAGAACCACTTCACAACTGGAAGATTTAACAGTAGATGATTTTAAGCATCTGATGAACAAGTTTGATGAACAGCAGGAGGCGCTGCAGAGAAGAGCACAGATGGAAGCTCAGAGGGAGGCACTACAGACAGCATGAACAAAGTAATTCTGATGGGAAGATTAACCAGAGACCCGGCCGTTCGTTACGGTGGCCAGGATAACCAGATGGCAATCGCAGCCTTTTCCCTGGCGGTGGATCGTCGGGGAAAGAAGCAAGAAGGGCAGCCCTCCGCGGACTTCTTCAACTGCACGGCTTTCGGCAAGGTCGGTGAGTTCGTGGAGCGCTACCTGAAGCAAGGAACGAAGATTCTGCTGACGGGTCGGATTCAGAATGATAATTACACGAACCAGCGCGGCGAGAAGGTTTATTCGTTTCGAATCATTTCGGATGAAATCGAGTTCGCAGAGAGCAAAAACGCCAGCCAGAGCACGGCACAGGAATCGCAGGAACAGTTGCCGCCTCCCGCGCCGAATAACGGTTTTATGGACGTTCCGGACAACGTGAACGACGTTGATCTGCCGTTCAATTAAAGGGGTGAGGACATGGAGTTGATAGGGAAGCTCCACGGAATCAGCCGGGATATGGTCACCGGGCAATGCCTGGTGACCTTCGCCGTGAACGATTCGGCCAGAGTGGTGGAGCAGAGTGCTGAGCTTCGGGATAAAGAGCTGAATATTAAGGCTACGAAGTATCACAAGCCCCGCTCCCTGGACGCAAACGCCTATCACTGGGCTTTGTGCCATAAGATTGCACATGCACTGCAGACAGACGCGAAATCGATCCACTACGAGTTGATGATTAGTTATGGGACTCCCTTGGAGAATCCGGACGGAAGCAAAGCCGTCATCTCCGTTCTGAAGGTCGTGAACCCCAGGAGGGCAGGCGTATATGCCAGGAAGATCGGCAGCGGAAGCGTAGAGGGAAAAGAGTTTGATCACTATCTGCTGATTAAGCCCTCTCATTTGTACGACTCGAAGGAGATGGCACAGTTGCTGGATGGTACGGTCTATGAAGCCCAGGCTTCCGGCATAGAAACCATCCCGCCAGAAAGATTGAAGAGAATGATGGAGGCACTGGAAGAGCATGAGCGCAGGACGCAGAAGAAGCACGAGAACAAGAGCATGTGATATTTCGCCTGCTGTCCGCGAGATCGTGAACCGGAGAGACAAGGGCTGCATCTTCTGCCTGGCAGCTTACGAGCTTCCGCAGGGTTATATTCCGGAGCTTTTCCGGATGGAGATTATGCACTTTGTCTCCCGGAGCACCGGCGGCCTGGGAATACCGGAGAACCTGGCAAAAGGCTGCTTCTATCATCACCGGATGCTGGACCAGTCGCCCAAGCGAAACGAGATGAAACTGATCTTCGAGAGCTATCTGCGGAATCACTATCCGGACTGGGAGGAAAGCAGGCTGTATTTTGCAAAAGACGAGCAGGAAAGGATACGAGACTATGGGAAAACTGAAACGGAAGGGGCAGCACAAGTCCCTGCAGAGAATCTGGAACATTGATACAGTATCTGCCAGAGAGGTGGCGGAGGTTGCGCAGAAGATCCGGGACGCGAAGCCACACACGAAGGTTTATATCATGACGGAGGACGAATTGAAGCAGGCGGCGCATGAGACGCATGATATGGTGGTGGAGAAGACGGCGCACGATTACCGGGAGATCACAGGCATCTGGATGCTGGCTGCATTCTGCCTGTACTTTTCCAAGTATGAGAATCTGAATGCGGATGAGATTACAGAGCGACTGGTGAAGATCACGGACATTGCACATGATATCGATACGACATATCAGTACATACAGGATGTGCTTGCCCTGGTATACGAGGAGACGGGAGTGGATTTGCAATGATCAGGGTAACCATTCCCGGCCGCTTCGCCGGGATGAATGAGTTCATTGAAGCCAACCGAACCGGAAAGCGGAACTGGAATAAGGCGAACACGATGAAGCAGAGGGATCAGGCGGCGCTCCTTGCCGTTCTGAGACCTTCCCTGAGAGGCAAGCGGATAAAGTATCCGATTCACCTTTCCTATCGCTTCTACGAGCCGTCTGCGCGGCGGGACAAGGACAATATCTCCGGATACTTCCATAAGATTTTCCAGGACGCCCTTGTGATTGGCGGATGGATTCCGAACGATGGATGGAAAGAGATCGAAGGTTTCGAAGATCACTTCGACATAGATAAAGGCAATCCGAGGATTGAGGTCGAGATCCGGGAGGTGAACAGATGATAGATAAAGACATCTTAAAACATATTCCTTACGGGCGCAAGAACGCAAAGAGCCGCTTCGCGATTGCCGCGGAGATTGGCATCACGGAACGGGCTTTCCGGAGCGCGATCGAGCGCCTGAACAAGTCCGGAGAGATTCTTGTGATCGCAGATCAGAAGGCAGGCGGGTATTTCATTCCGAAGCTACCAGAGGATCGGGCTTACAAGGAAGCTTATCTCCGGCAGGGATGGAGCCGAGTGAAGGAAGAATCGAAGAAACTCCGGGCAATGGCTCCGGAGCGTTACGCAAAGAAGAGCAAGGAAGTTCCTGGTCAGTTGACACTGGATCTGGAAGGAGGAGCGAATGGATAAAGACAAGATCAGCAAAGCCAGTTTTCTTTTATACAATTCCTACCGTGTGATGGTGGAGGCACTTCCGGACGTGGATGCGGGCGCTCTGATGAAGGCAGTCTTTGCCCTGGCAGCCGGGGAAGAAGATCCAGGACGCAATCTCTCCGCCCTGGCGCATATCGTATATATCTTTATCGCGCAGCAGATGGCAGAGGACGAGGAGAAGTATAACAAGCGCTGTGAGAGCAACCGGAAGAGCGCAGCTGCCCGCTGGGACGGCAAGAAGGACGCAGATGAGACCGCAGAGCCGAAGGACGCTGCTTCGGAAGCACAGGACGCAGAAAAGGCACGGAAGGCGAAGAACGTGCAGAGCACAGAACCGGCGCAGGAAGCGGAGAACGTGCCGGAAGAACAGAAAGCTCCTGCAGATTCGGAATCATTCGCAGAATCGGAAGAAATCCTGACGCAAGAAGATACAAATGGATGCGAACGCATCATGGAAAATGCAAACGCATGCAACCGGATGCAATCGCATGCAAACGCATACGATAATGATAATGAGTATGATAAAGATAATGATTTAAAAGAAAAAGACTCCTTCGGAGTCCAAAAAGAAAGCGTTTCGGCTCCGCCTCAACCGGCGGTCGAGATCCCATTGAAGAACGGAATGCCGTATTCCGTCCCGGAGTCCGACCTGAAGGAGTATCAGGCGCTTTATCCTGGCCTTGATGTGATTCATGAATGCCAGAAGGCCGCGCGCTGGTGCCTGGATAATCCCGCCAGGCAGAAGACCCGGCAGGGCGTGAAACGTTTTTTAGGGTCCTGGCTGTCACGGGCGGCGGCTGATTCTGCCCAAAACAAGGCGAACTATGCTCAAAATGGCGGTAAAAATGCCGGAAACGGGAGAACTGCGCCAAAACCGAACCGCTTTCACAACTTTGACCAGCGTGGGACGGATTATGATGCCCTGCTGCGGCTTGTAAACTAGACGATACAGGAGGATACGAGATGGGATACGTGAACATAGACAGCGACATTGGGAAAACGCTGCGGAAGTACCGCAGGGAGCGAGGAATCACACAGGAGGAGCTTGCCGTTGCGCTTAATATGGGCATGACAACAATATCCGCATACGAGAACGGGAGGATCATGCCTACGCCGGATATCGTGAGCCAGCTGATGGCGGAGATGAGCAAGGAGCGCCCCACGTCCTGGGCGGATACCGGCTTCGGTCTCTGGCTGAAAGATGAGTTAAAAGTGAGAGGTCTTTCGAATAACTGGCTTGCTGATCAGACAGGGATTGCATTAAGCACAGTTGATCGGTATATCAGCGGGAAATCACATCCTACGTCGCGTCTGGCCAATGAGATCGAGAGAAAATTGCTCTGGTACGACGAAGACCCGGAAGCACGGCGGACAGTGAAAAGAAAAGCGGACAGACACAAAAAACGTGTCGAAGCGGGCATTTCTCCACGGCAGACAATCGCGGATCTGGACAGCACAGCCATTTACCCGCAGGCGATCGCATCCGTGCGGAGACGGTTACGCGTTGGGCGAAAGTTGACGATCCCTGTGCGGTCGATCGATCCGGAAAATGGATGGCTTCCGACGCCGAAACAGGAGCAGGTCACAGTAACCGGGAATTATGCGTACGTCGCTGTCTTCCGGCGAAAGAACGGGATGCGGGAAAGCTATACCTGGCAGGAACTTGTCAAGATGGGAGTGTGAGAACATGCTGTATGAGATAATCGGCAAGGCGGCTATGCTGGAGCAGACCGCGGAAGAAGCCGCAGAGTTGGCGCAGGCCTGCCTGAAGCTGGCACGATACGAGCGCATGGAAAATCCGGTGTATAAGACGCTGGATCAGCTGAAAGCGGATCTGGTGGAG
>JAJEQR010000046.1 GCA_020687485.1 Hominifimenecus microfluidus
GATACCTAATTTTCAACCTGTATAAAATTTTCAATGTTCTTCAATTTAGCCTTGACTTTTTATTTGCAGGCTATAATTTGCTTCTATTGTTTCTTTTCCTTTCCATGCTTTTGTGTTATGATAATGGCAGAGAAATTCAGCAATGAACGATCAGTAATGAAAGAAAGGAAGTTTTGTTATGGCACTTTTACAGGTGAAAACAGAAAACGGCATTGTAGAAGGTCTTCCCGCCGGGAATCAGTCCGTCAGTATCTTCAAGGGAATTCCGTTCGCGAAACCTCCGGTTGGCGATCTTCGCTGGAAGGCTCCGCAGCCCGCGGAGGACTGGGACGGAGTTCTTCTCTGCCATCAGTTCGCTCCGATCCCCATGCAGGCTCGATTTGCCTCGGAAGGAGGCGGCAATACGCTGGCAGCTCAGGAGTTCTATGTGATTGATTTTCCGATGAGTGAGGATTGCCTCTATCTGAATGTCTGGACTCCGGCGAAGTCGGATTCGGAGAAGCTTCCCGTAGCCGTATATATTCATGGCGGCGGCATGGAGACCGGCTACAGCTATCTGAACGCCTACGACGGAGAAGCCTTTGCGAAGCGCGGCGTCATCATGGTTACTATCGCTTATCGTCTCGGTATCTTCGGCTTTATGGCGCATCCGGATCTTGCTGCCGAGGACCCGCATCATTCGACAGGCAACTACGCGATCATGGATCAGGTGGCAGCTCTCGCCTGGATTCACCGCAATATCGCAGCCTTTGGCGGAGATCCGGAGAATGTGACGATCTTCGGTCAGTCTGCAGGCGGCATGAGTGTGCAGAACCTGTGTGGCACACCTCTAGCCAACGGCCTGTACCAGCACGCGATCATGCAGAGCGGCGGCGGTCTCAGCAAAGGCGGCCCGCTGGATGAATTCTCGCTGGAGAAGGCGTATGAGTGCAGCGGCAAATATCTTGCCTACGCCGGTATCGATTCCCCGGTAAATGCAAGAAACCGCGACGCGAAGGAACTGATTGATCTCTTCGTGGAGTTCAAGGGGGACAAGGGCTACTCCGGTATGTTCCAGCCCTGCGTGGACGGCTATGTTCACCCGCTCCCGATGGCAGAGTATTTCATGAAGGGCATGCAGCCGGATATTGACTACATGATCGGCTGCACCCGAGACGAGATGCGCCGCTTCGGCGCTCCGGCTCCGACCTATGAGCAGATCAAAGCAACGGCGGAGGCTACCTACGGCGAGAAGGCCGCGCAGTTCCTGGAAGCCGTTCATGCGGATGATCCGAAGATCTGCGCCCGCTACTTCGAGGATCCGATCGGCAGCAATATGCTCTCCGGCGATCTCGCCTGGTGCGAGAATCAGCTGATCCTGGGAAGAAAGCCCGCCTACGAATACTACTTCACCTATGTTCCGCCGGGAGCAGAGGCCATGGGCGCGCATCACTCGGTAGAGCATCACTATGTCTTCCAGACGCTGGTTCGCTCGAAGCGCCCATACACCGGCTTCGATTTCGATCTGTCGAATAAACTCTGCGATTACTGGACGAATTTCTGCAAGACCGGCAACCCGAACGGGGATGGTGAAGAGACCTGGGCTCCCTTTACGAAGGAACATCCGGAAGCGCTGATCATCGACGGTCCCTGCCATATGGGCAGGGTAGCGCGCGAGCCGCAGATTGCTTTCCATGTGGATTATACGCTAAATCGCCTGTAGGCATGCGCTTATCTTCCGTTTGAAATCCGGAAGATAAATGCTCCGGCATAAGAAAAAATCACAGGAAAAATCCCGAAGATTCTGCTGTTCCAGCTGACAGCGGAATCTCCGGGATTTTCTTATTGATTGAACTTCAAAATTAAAGGCGACCGATGATATCCGCCGGCACATATCCGGCGGCGTGAATCCCATCCTCCTCATACTCTTCCTTTAACAGCTGACCATAGCGGCGAATCAACTGAATCTTACCTGCATCCTTATAGTCGTAAACCTTCTCGACATAGATATTTCTGGCGCGGAGAACATTCGCCAGAATAATCTGCAATTCATCCAGCCCCTCGCCGCTGCGCGCGGAGATCGCGATCGTGTCGTCCGCATAAGGATCCGATAAGCGCTGCGCTACAGGGCAATCGCTCTTGTTAAAGGCGGTAATCACGGTCTTGTCGCCGACCTCCAGCTCGCGGAGCGTCTCGTACACTACCTGCATCTGAATATCCATCTGCGGATTGCTGCTGTCCACGACATGCAGGATGATATCCGCGTACTTTGCCTCCTCCAGCGTACTCTTGAACGCATCGATCAGGTGATGCGGCAGCTTGCGGATAAAGCCTACCGTGTCCGTCAGCAGGACTTCCTCGCCGGTCGGAAGCACCAGATTTCTCGTGGTGGGATCGAGCGTGGCGAAAAGCTTGTCCTCCGCCAGGATATCCGCTCCGGTCAGGGCGTTCAGCAGGGTGGACTTGCCTGCGTTCGTATAGCCGACAATAGCAACAACCGGCATACGGTTCTGTGTGCGGCGGCTTCTCGTAACCTCGCGGTGACGCTTGACATCCTCCAACTCCCGCTTCAGTACGGAGATCCGTTCGTGGATCACCCGCCGGTCGGATTCCAGCTTGGACTCGCCTGGCCCGCGGGTACCGATGCCGCCGCCCAGACGGGACAGCGCCGTACCGCTGCCGATCAGGCGCGCCGCGCGATAGCGCAGCTGTGCCAGTTCGACCTGAATCTTACCTTCTCTCGTATTCGCCCGCTGCGCGAAGATATCCAGGATGATCAATGTCCGGTCCATGACCTTTGTATCCAGAATCTGCTCCATGTTGCGCATCTGTGCCGGTGTGAGCTCATCATCACAGACAATGCCGGTAGCTCCGAGTTCCGCGATTCTCTCCTTCAGCTCGTCCAGCTTTCCCTTGCCGAGATAAGTGCCGGGATGGATCTGCTCCCGGCTCTGGATGAACATTTCCAGCGAGACAGCTCCGGCAGTTGTAACCAGTTCCTTTAACTCTTCCAACGAGTGCTCCATCTCTTCGATATCATAGAGAGCGACTCCCACCAAAATGACTCTTTCTTCTGCTTCTTTTAAATCTACCATATATTCCTAATACTGCTCCGTCCTCTTTCCTGATACTTTCTATATTCTTTTTCTATACGATTTATTTACAGTCTTTTCTACAATCTTTTCCCCTGTCTTCCTTTAACTGTGCTGACTGCTGTTGGAATTAATTCTCTGTGGTCTGCTTCGTGGTGCTGCCGAATCCACCGTTGCGGATTCCCTCAGCGGCGTCATCCACCGTAATCCCGTATTCCACGAAGATTCCCTGCATAAATCCGGTTCCTGCGGGGATTACGACGGTCTTTCCTTCTTTTCCGTCGTTCGTAATCTTTGCCTGGATGTGGCCTTCATTATCCGAGAAAAAGTAATCACTGTCGATGATGCCTACGGTGTTGTCCAACTGCAGGCGGTACTTGAAACCGAGTCCGCTGCGCGGATACATCTTCAGCACCCAGTCCTCCTCCATCTCTGCGCGGATGCCGGTCGGAAGCTTGATGCTCTCTCCGGGAGCCAGACGAATCTCCGTCGGAGCGAAGAAATCGTATCCGGCGGAACCGCGAGTGGCCCGCTTAGGGAGACGGATGGCGTTATAGATGTCTTCGGTGCATGCGCCGAGAGCCGGATTCCAGTCCTTCTCAAATTGTTCTCTGCTTACTTTATGGAATTTTGCGATTCTTTTCATGTTAAATGTGCCTTTCTGCTTATTCATACTGGCATTTTATTTTCTGCTGTTTTGCCATTTCTCTTTTTTGTATTCTTTTTATTTTTTTCGTGTATCTTCTAGTCGCGCAACACCTTTTTCTCCGCCCATTTGCCGCGCTTAAAACGAAGCGTGAAAATGATAGCGCGCACGGTCCAGTCACTGAACATACCGATCCACATGGAAAGGATGCCCAGTTTCGCAACTTTTACCAGGAAGATCGTGACAACTACGCGGCAAAGCCACATGGTACACACACTGACAGTCATGGCAAACTTTACGTCGCCGGCGGAACGCATACCATAGGCCGGGACGAAGGACAGCGCCCATGCGAACATCTTATAGACGCTGAGCAGGCGGGTCAGCTTACAGCAGAGCGCAGCACTCTCCGGCTCCATACCGGCCAGCTTTGTGATGGGGCCCACCAGCATAAACAGCAGGATACCGCTGATGATTACGGCGATCTCGCCGTAGAAAGTCATGCGCTTAATATACATCCGCGCCTGATCGGGACGATTCGCTCCCATGCACTGCCCGACGACAGTAACCAGTGCCAGGCCGATACCAATGCCTGCCATACTGCTGACGTACTCCAGTGTCTGTGTCATAGCCTGCGCGGCCAGAGCGGTCGTGCCGAGCGTGGACAGCGTAGACTGGATCGCCAGCTTACCGAACTGGAACATACCGTTCTCGATGCCGTTCGGCACGCCGATCGTGAGGATCGCCGCAATCATGCTGAAGTTCGGACGAATCGCCGCATAGTGATTCACCACCATCACGCGGCCCGGACGACGCAGGAAGTACAGCATGGTGAACGCGATGAAGATTCGGGAAATCAGCGTTGCCAGTCCGGCTCCGGCTATGCCCATACCAGCAGCGAAGATCAGAATGGCATTGCCGACAATATTCATAAGATTTCCCGTCATGGATACGCCCATGGGGAGGCGGCTATTACCCTCCGAGCGGTATACGGCTGCCGCCGTGTTATACAGGGCGATGAACGGATAGGAAAGTCCGGTATAGAAGAAATAACTCTCCGCATCCGCCATAACCTCAGGCTCGACACTTCCGAAAATCAACCGCAGCAGCGGCCCGCGGAAGCCGACACAAACCACAGTGATCACAAGCGCAATCACAAGCGTGGAGAGAAGCACCTGTCTGGCGCTCTCGTTTGCCTTCGGATTATCCTTGCGCCCCAGATACTGGGAGCATACAACCGTGCCGCCGACAGCCATGGCGGTAAATACCTGTAGCACCAGGTTGTTGATGGAATCCACAAGGGATGCTGCAGAGATAGCCGCAGAACCTACATTGCTGACCATCATGGTATCCGCAGTTCCCATCAAAGAGTTTAAGAGCTGCTCAATAATCAGTGGGAACATAAGCGCCAGCAGGGCGCGCTGGGAAAACATGGCGTCCGGCGGCAGGGCGAATTTCTTTCCTGTTTTTGTGTTTGCTTTTCCTTCTGTATTCATGGTTCTTTTTCTGTTATACTTTTTTCGTATACTTTTCTTTTATACTTTTCTCTTATGCCGTTACCCGGCAATAATCAACGGTTACCTAAAGATGATATCACAGTCTTTCTCCCGGTGCAAGCCGGGGAAACACGGCTTACGCCTTTTTTGCACATTTGCACAGCCGGAAACCGTATGCCCGGAAGCATTGCAAAAGAACGCTTTCCCGCAGACAGGCAAGCCATACGGGGAAGCGTTCTCGTTTTTTCAAGAATCCTTTTAATTCTTGTTAGATTCTGTTCTTATCCTATTTTTATTCTGTTCCTACCTTCTACAACACGAATCCCACGACTAGGTTATATACAGCGCAGGTAAGCACGCTGATCGGAACCGCGACGAAAAGCAGGCGGTTGAAAAGCATATTTCTGTCCTCTTCCTTTCCGCAGGAACCGAGGATCAGGCTGCCTCCGGAGGAGAAGGGGCTGATGGCGCTGCTCTGTGCGCCGAGAATCGTGCAGGCGAACAGCGTCGCCGGATTCAGTCCGGTGGAAACTGCCAGCGCAGGAATCAGCGGGAACAGAGCCGGAGCTACTACGCCCGTGGTAGAGCTGAAGAAACTCATGAAAGCAGCTACCAGACTGAATGCGATCGGTACCAGAGCCGTAGGAACATTCGAACCGATCCATGCGGACATCGCATCAATCGTACCGGCCTGTACGGCAACCGCGATCAGCATACCAGCTCCAGCGATCATGATAATCGTATTCCACGGAACCTTTGCTATGACTTCCTTCTGGGGCGCTAATTTAAGCAGCAGCGCGATTACAGTAAAACACATGGCAACCAGGCCAACATCCACTTTGCCGCTGACGGTCTTGATGAACTCGTTGCCAGGCAGAATCATCTTCAGCAGCGGGAAGATCAGGACAATCGCCATCATAAGAAGCATCAGAATCAGCGTTGTCTTCTGCTTCTGATCAAAAGCCTCCGGCTTCGTGAAGGTGATGCCTTTTCCGATATTTCGGTTTTCTTTAAAAGCAAAGCGGAAAATGGCAATCAGAATCAGAGAGAATACGATCGCCAGTCCGAAGATCTTCATCTCGGAAGAAAAGGAATCCAGCGCCGTCAGAGAAGGATCGGCTTCATAGGAGCTGTCGATCAGGCCGCGGAATATTACGCCGAGAGCAGCTGTAGGGAAATTACCTCCGGCAAGCGCACCGCAGTTGATTGCGACTGCGCCGGTCAGCTTGTCCATCTTCGCTTCCTCACAGATCAGCAATGTGATCGGAGCCAGGAACGCCAGAACCGTGAAGTACGCCGCGCCCATCACAGAGAGAATAACAGCTACGAAAAACAGCGCGAAGGGAAGCATTCCGGGGAACTTCCGACAGGCATATAAAAGATAGGAAGAAAGTTTCTCCAGCGTTCCGTTGATCGCCGCAAAGTTATAGAACAGCGATACGGAAAGAATTACGAACATCGTGCTGGTCGGCCAGAAAGCAATCAGTTCCTTCGGCTTCAGGCCGAGCGCAAAGCAGCCGATGATATATGCAAAAGCAAAGCAAAAGAGACCGGTATTGATTTTCGTCTTATAACCAAGAATAACCGCAATGGCAATGGATGCCACGATTACTGCACTCATCATAGTTTTATCCTCCTTAGTCCTGTACTTCCAGTCCCAGCAGGCGGGACGGAATCGTCTTCGTCATATAGTAAACCTGCTCTTCCGGTACGCCGTGATCGATCAGATACTGCATATACTCCGCCATCGCGATCTCCCAGTTCGGGTTCTCGGTCTGGCCGCCGTCCGTATCCACCATCACATGCTCATAGCCAATCTCACGGATCGTCTCCAGATTGTCAGGAAGATTGCTCTTGTATTTGCCACCGCCCATATTCTGAGCGAAGCAGCGCTCCAGAATCACATCGTAATCCTCCACCAGACGCTTCTGCTCTTCCATCGTCATACCTACGATCCACCATTCCGGATGTGTAATCACGATGTTCTTAACGCCTGCGTCTCTGGCCGCTTCCACCACGATAAGACTCTCCGCCGGAGAGATATGTGCCGTCCCGAGAACCGCGTCATGGTCTCGAATCAGAGAGAATACGTCCTTCAGTTCCGGAACGATCTTCCCGTCGCGCGTCACTTCCACGCAGCCGGATACGTCCTGGTGCATCTTCTCCATATGATTTTTTGCGGACTGCGTTGGAAGCCATACAACCTTCGCTCCCAGCTTCAGAGAAGAATCCACCGCCTTCGGATTGATTCCTCCCACCACGCGATTCAGCGTAATGCTGCCAAACATCGTAAAATTATTGTCGCCGCCATGTACGATCTCATTATGGCGGTTGCAGAGATACGCGCGATCCTGTGTCGTGCCCTGATGTGTCTTGATTACGATGGCACGGGCTCCCACACGAATCGCCGCTTCCATCAGTTCAAAATCGTCGTATGCTCTCTTTCTTAAGTCCGGATTGGTGTGCACATGCATATCGATGACACCCTGCAATGATACCTTACCCATAAATGATTCCTCCTCGTTCTTCGTGCGCGTGCCGCAGCAGGCATTTTTCCGTTGCCTTTTTTGTAAACTTATCTTATAATTTTTTTATAATCACGGAAAGTGGTTTTTTCTTATGGGCGATATCGGTAAAACCGATTGCCCGGTCTGCAAATTTTTTAACTACAGAAAGGACTTTACCTGTTCTATGGACCTGAAGGAACTGAATTATATTGTCGCGATTGCGGATGAGGGAAGTATTTCCCGCGCCGCTGATAAACTCTATATGGCCCAGTCCAGCCTGAGCCAGTTTCTGTTTCAGTATGAGGCGGAGCTTGGCGCCAAACTCTTCGTGCGCACGGCACGCGGCGTCCGTCCGACGTCCGCAGGCGAGGTTTTCATCGACCATGCCCGGCAGATTCTGATGGACTACCACCGTACCAAAAATGAGATCTGGGATATTGAACAACTTCACGGCGGCCGGATCGAGCTGGGAATCAGCACGTTCCGCGGAACCCGTCTTCTGCCCCGCGTCCTGAAAGAATTCCGGCGCACCTACCCAGGCATTCACGTAAAGATCACGGAACAGGACAGCGCTGCGTTGGAAAATCTGATTATAGACGGCACGTTGGATATCGCTATGATCGCCCTTCCTGCCGTTCGCCTGAAGAGCAATTTCGATTATCTTATGACCGATGAAGTTATGATCGTGGCTGCGAAGGATCATCCGGTGATGGAATATGTGCATCGAAATATAGAAGCGGATGGAAGTACCTCACAGCCCTGGGTGTCCCTGGCGGATGCCGCTCGCTTCGAATTCATCTTCGGCGCTCCGAAGACGATGCTGGGACGCATCGCTCGCCGGGAATTCCGCAAAAGAAATCTCTCCGCAATTTCCTGGAACACCAGCTTCAGCGCTGGATTCGCTGCAGCCATGGGAAGGGAGGGCGTAGCTCTTTCCTTTACTTACCGCACCTGTATTGTTCCGAATGAAAATGTGGAATACCTGCGCATCGATCCGGAAGGCGTCTTTATGGATCTGGCTCTCGCTTATCCATCGAATGCCTATCGTTCCAAAGCGACAAAGGCACTTGCCTCGCTGATGACAAAAATGTTTCGCAGAGAAGGAAATCTGTGAAGAAATTCTCTTGAAACCGCAAATATTTTATTTTATACTAAGAGCTATGATAAATATCTGAAGGAGGTTTTCCTATGCGTATTACGAACGACATTCGCTATATTGGCGTGAATGACCATAAGGTCGATCTTTTTGAAGGTCAGTACAAAGTCAAAAATGGTATTTCCTATAACTCTTATGTAATTCTTGATGAGAAGACTGCCGTTATGGATACGGTAGACGCGAATTTTGGCCAGGCATGGCTGAACAATCTGAAGGAAGTGATGGGCGACCGCACGCCGGATTATCTGGTAATCCATCACATGGAGCCAGATCATTCTGCGAATATCGCGAACTTTATGGAACTGTACCCGGATACCACCGTGGTATCTTCCGCAAAGGCTTTCGCAATGATGAAGCAGTTCTTCGGCACAGATTTTGCAGATCATCAGATGGTAATCAAAGAAGGTTCCACACTGGAGCTGGGCGAGCATACACTTCATTTTGTGGCGGCTCCCATGGTTCACTGGCCGGAGGTTATGGTCTCCTACGATTCGAAGGACAAGGTTCTCTTCTCTGCGGATGGCTTCGGCAAGTTCGGCGCTCTGGATGTGGATGAGGAATGGGCGGATGAGGCCCGCCGCTATTTTATCGGTATTGTCGGCAAATACGGCGCTCCGGTACAAACGCTGCTGAAGAAGGCTGCGACGCTGGATATCCGCATGATTTGTCCGCTGCATGGTCCGGTTCTGAGTGAAAACCTGGGCTATTACCTGAACTTGTATGATACCTGGTCCAGTTATCGCCCGGAGCTCGAGGGCATTGTGATTGCCTACGCTTCCGTGTACGGAAATACGAAGAAGGCGGCGTCCTGTCTGGCGGAAGAACTGTCGAATCGCGGTGCAGATGTGAAACTGTATGATCTGGCCCGCTGCGACATGTCAGAGGCAGTTGCGGACGCGTTCCGTTACAGTAAGCTGGTTCTGGGCAGCCTGACGTACAACGGGGAGATCTTCCCGCCGGTGAGAAACTTTATTCATGAGCTGACAGAACGAAATTATCAGAATCGTACCGTTGCTTTTATTGAGAATGGTACCTGGGCTCCTACGGCGACCCGCATCATGAAGAAGATGCTGGAAGATAGCAAGAACCTGACGCTGCTCGATGCCGGAATCCATATTAAGAGCGCCATGAATGAGACGAATATGGAAGAGCTCGATGCACTGGCGGATGAATTAACCAAATAAATCCCCGAAAATCATATAACGACACGATTGCATTCTAACAAAGCAGCAAGGATATCCCCTGACTCAAACTGTGTATGCTTGGTGTTTCGCTGCTGCGTTTTCATCGCGCACCGCGCTTCCTCGCAAAAGGACGTCGCTCGTACGCGCGGGCGCAAAAACTGGCAGCTCACAGTCGCATACAATGGTTTGAGTGCATGGGGATATCCTTGCTGCTTTTTTCGAACGCGGAATCTGTCTTTTGATTTTCCCGCCATGCCCGATGCCATATAGTAAAAAGCCACAACGAGATGTAGCGTAAACGGAATCGAGCTGGGGCGCTGAATAGTTACAAAATATGATAGTAAGAACCCCGGCAAGATGCTTGTAAGAGGCATCGAACCGGGGTTTTGATTTATGATCGGGTATTTTATAATAGTGTGTATTCGCCTGCCTGTATTTCTTCCCACCCTCCGTTATAAAATTCCTTCATAACATGGATGAGGTCTTCGGTGTCTTTGACGCCTGCGGTTTCGTAGCAGGAGTGCATGGCCAACTGAGCGAGGCCTATGTCTGCGGCGTTGACGGAGATATGTCCGTTGCTGATATTGCCAAGTGTGGAACCGCCTGCCATGTCGGAGCGATTCGTATAAGTTTGGCAGGCAACACCTGCGCGCTCGCACATCAGGCGGAACAGTGCTTCAGAGATTCCGTCTGTCGTGTATTTCTGATTTCCGTTGAACTTGATTACGATGCCTTCGTTCATATATACCCGGTTCAGAGGATCGGAAACTTCCGGGTGCGCCGGGTGTACGGCGTGCGCGTTGTCCGCAGATATAAGGAAGGAGTTGGCCAGCATACGGGGAAGCTTGTCTCCGGCAAGGCGCCGCAGGACGTCCTCCAAGAAGGTGGAGTCGGCTCCCTGCTTGGTCAGGCTGCCGACTTCTTCATTGTCGAACAAAGCGTAGACCGGGATTTTCTTCGGTTGCTCTGCCTGCAGGAATCCGTGCAGGAGTGCGAACGCGCATTGCAGATCGTCCAGGCGCGGAGCGGATACGAATTCGCCGTCGGCTCCCCAGATGGCTCCCGGTGTGCGGCAGTAGAGAAAAAGATCCATGCTCAAGATGTCTTGCGCCTGCACTCCGGCTGCTTCCGCGATCTGACAGCGGAAGGTTCCGGCTGCCTTGCGGCTGCCAAGGACAGGGGCCATATCGGTCTGCGCGTTCCAGGCATAACCTTTATTTACTTCGCGGTTCATGTGAATCGCCATCTGCGGAATCATCAGCAGATCCCGATCGACATTTACCAGCTGGCTGCGGATTCCGAATTCCGTGCGAACGACCAAGCGTCCGGCAACGGAAAGAGGGCGATCCACCCAGGAACCAAAAATGCCGCCGCCATACGGCTCTACATTTAATCGGGTGTAGCCGTCAGGGCTCTCCCACTCGGCTTTTGCTTTTACCCGGAATGTGGGCGAGTCGCTGTGCGCGGCTCCGAGCTGAAAGCCGTTCGCTCCACCCTCTGGAATGCGGAACGCGATCAGCGAGGAGGAATTTCTGGTTACATAATATCCGCCCGGCGCGAGATTCTCCCAGGAGCTTCCCTCCCGGAGTCCGGAAAACCCGGCAGCCTCCAGTGTCTGCCGGGCCGTCTCTGCCGCATGAAATGCTGTCGGGCTTTTCTTTATAAACTGAATCAGTTCTTCACCTGTATTCATGCCGTCACCTTTCTGTACCGTCAATCTCTATTTTTTCATTCTATAAAGCTTCTGTACCGTCAGTTACTTTTCATTCGATGGCTTTATCAGCTTTCTTAATCTGCGGGAAACTTCTCCGATGGGAAGCCCCATCACGGTGTAGAAATCTCCCTGGATGCGCTTTACGAGTACCGCGCCGCGCCCCTGAATGCCATAAGCGCCGGCCTTGTCCATCGGCTCGCCGGTGTGAATGTAATCCCATATTTCTTCATCAGTCAGCCAGTAGAATTCTACCTTGGTGCAAGTTGTGAAAGATTCCTTCTCACCGTTTGCCAGAATGCACACGCCGGTGTATACGTGGTGTGTCTTGCCGGAGAGCTGGCGTAACATATGGAATGCACTTCGCTCGTCCCCCGGCTTGCCATAGATCACACCGTCCAGTTCGACCATGGTATCGGCGCTCAGGATAATATCATTCGGATAATCCTGGAGAACGGCTTCCGCCTTCTTCACTGCCAGGTATTCCGGCATGTCCTCTACGGCGATTTTTTCCGGTACAATTTCTTCCGTCTGTGCAGGCACGCTGATAAATTCAAATCCGGCCCGCTCCAGCAATTCCTTTCTTCGCGGAGACGCAGATGCTAAAACGATCATATATTTACCCCCATTATTGCTTAGACAAATCAGACCTTACGCCGGTTCCCATGCTTATACGAACAGACGGATCAGCAGTTTCTTTATCATGCCGTACGGCGGATAACGGAACGGAACGTCCGGTACCACCGGCGTCTTTAATATACTCTTCTCTCTGCTGAAAGTTTCAAAACTATATCTGCCATGGTAACGCCCCATACCGCTGGCTCCCACACCGCCGAAGGGCAGACGCGGATTCGCCAGGTGCATCACTGTGTCGTTGATGCAGCAGCCGCCGAAGGACAGGCGGTTCACCAGCCGCTTCTCTGCCTGCGGACTCTGCGTAAAGATATAGAGAGCTAACGGCTTCTTCCGGTTGCGCACGATGTTCTCCGCCTCGCTCAGGCTATCATAGGCGATCACCGGAAGAATCGGTCCGAAGATCTCCTCCTTCATCAGCGGATCGTTCAATGAATCCAGAACCACGATCGTCGGCGCGATCTTCCGCTGCTCGACATTGATGCCTCCTCCGTATGCGATCGGATGCGACTTCATCAGCGACAGAAGTCTCTGGAAATGCTTTTCATTGATGATGCAGGGATATTCCGGATTCTTCAGCGGCTCATCGCCGTACATTTTACGGATCTGCTTTCCAAGAGCAATTACAAATTCATCCTTTACTCTGCGATCCACGAGTACATAGTCCGGAGCCACACAGGTCTGCCCCGCGTTTACAAATTTGCCGAAAGCAATACGGCGGGCGGAGATCCGCAGCGCGGCACTCTCGTCCACGATGCAGGGGCTCTTACCTCCCAGCTCCAGCGTCACCGGCGTCAGTGTCTCTGCAGCCTTCTTCATGACCAACTGACCGACTCTCTCGCTTCCGGTAAAGAAGATATAATCAAATTTTTCCTTCAGGATCTCTTCATTCACGGCTCTTCCGCCGGAGATTACGGTTACATATTTCTCCGGGAAAGCTTCGGATACGATCTTATTCAAGATTTCCGCCGTATGCGGCGCATAGGCCGACGGCTTGATCACGCAACAGTTGCCGGCTGCGATCGCCCCGACCAGCGGCTGAAGAGCCAGAAGGAACGGGTAATTCCACGGCGACATGATTAGTACGACGCCGTAAGGCTCCGGCTTCTTATAGGCGCGCCCCGGCTTCTGTGCCATGGACGTATGCACTTTCTCCACCCGGCTCCACTCTTTCATATGGCGCAGCGCATAGGATATCTCGGAAAGCACCTGCCCGATCTCCATCATATAGGCTTCGGTATCTGATTTATTCAGATCTGCCCACAGCGCCTGCCGAATCCACTTCTCATTGCAGCGGATCGCGACCTCCAGCCTCTTCAGCGCTTTTCTGCGAACACTGAGAGAACGTGACGCCCCCGTTTCATAAAATCTGCGCTGACGCGCTACTTTATCGTAAACACTCATGATTCTGAACTCCCATCTTTCTGCGGACAACTTTTAAGGGTTTCAGACACAGTATACCATTTTTTTCAGACATTTTCAGCCTTTATTTTTCAACAGATCTCGATTTTTTCTTAAATTTTTATTAAGTTGGGAAGGAAATCGCCGCTGCATTTGTATCGGCCTCCGCCCTTTTGTCAGGGTTTTGTCACAAATGGAGATTTCAGATGCTGTGGGGATAAGAATACGTGAAGATAATAAAGGAAATAATAAAGAAGATATGGATAGCAAAAACTTATTTTTTTTAAAGTTTATGCTACGATTTACACACAGGAGGTATATTATGATTGCATCGCACAAATTAAAAAGGTATCAGGGAAAGGGCATAAAAATCCCCTTACGGACAGCGGCAGCATCTTTCTACATATCCTGGCCGGGTGCATATCCCGTTAAGCGATCCGGAAACGCAGGTGACATTCTATATACTTATGTCTGTCGCTATAAAGCGCTGAATCACAGCTTCCGGTATCTCTGCTGGTTCTGTGGCGTCTTATCCAGCGGCTCCAGAGCTTCTGCCCCTTCCCCAAGCGCATAGGCATACATCATCGAACCCAGTTTCGTCCGGTTACCCTTTGCGATGCGGTTCCACTCGAAGCCGCGAAACAATTCTTTCACAATGAAGATCTCAAAAACAATTCGATTTTGTGCATTTTTGTTAAAATTTTATCGTTTTTGTGCTGTATTTTTCTGAAATACTGTTGATTTTTATTTAATTATAAGATAATGTACAATTATACATGAAAATCAGCACATTTTCTTGCAGAAATTTGTGCTACTCTTTAGGCAGACAAATTTCTGCCTGGAAAGGATGCGCGGCATATGTCAACGATTTCCAGCTTTACCTTTAACGCCCGGGAAGGACGTCAGACGCATCAGCACAGTCACGGACATATCATCATTGTGCTGACGCAGACCTTCTATATCCGCTTTCTGGATCAGGAACACCTGCTGACGCCCCGTCTGATCGGCTTCGTCCCTCCCGGAGTCCCCCATGAGTTCGGCTGTACCGGCAGCGCCCTGACGCTGAATATCCCTGCGGAAATGATCAAACCGACGGATCTGATCATTCTGACAGAACACAGCACTCTGGAAATTGATGCGAAGTTGGAGCCGCTGATCTCTCTGATCAAGCAGGAAGTCGGAGGAAGCAGCCACAGCAACTCGCTGCGATATCTTTTCTATTATCTCTATGACAAATTTGCCGATCAGTATCGTATGCCGTCGCTGCAGTACATGCACGAGAACTATGCCGACGCCATCAATATCGCTCAGCTGGCTGCCATGGAGAACTACAATGTTTCTTACTACACTAGCTGGTTTCGGGAGAAAATCGGCTGCAATCCCAGCGATTACCTGAAGATGGTTCGCATGGAAATGGCCAAGGAAATCTTAACGACCACAAGATACCGAATCATCGATGTAGCTATGCAGGTCGGCTACACCAACAGCTCATCCTTTACCCGTGCCTTTCACGCCATGGAAGGCATGACGCCCAATCAGTACCGCAAATTAATGACAGAAAACAGAAACAGAATCGACAGAAAACCACTTGCAAGGGAGGATGTATTATGAGACTTTCAGAACACCCGATCCTGGATTTCGACCGTGGTGAAAGAATTACTTTCTACTATAACGGCCAGGAGATCGAAGGGTACACGGAAGAAACGATTGCCGCCGCTCTTCATGCCGCAGGAATCCGTCGCCTGGGCCACAGCCATGAGCTTGGTCGCCCCAGAGGATTGTTCTGCGCAATCGGCAACTGCTCTTCCTGCTTTATGACTGTGGACGGCGAACCCAATGTCCGGGTCTGCGTCACGAAAGTGCAGGCCGGTATGCGCGTAGAGGAACAGGAAGGAAAGGGGGTTATCCGGAATGATTAGAGATGTGGAAGTTCTTGTAATCGGCGGAGGTCCCGCCGGATTATGCGCTGCCGCCGCCGCTGCGTCTCTGGGCGCACATGTGCTGATCTGCGAAAGAGATTACGTTCCCGGCGGTCAGCTGGTAAAGCAGACGCATAAGTTCTTCGGCTCTGAGAAGCAGTACGCCGGAGACCGCGGAATCGCCATCGGCCGACGACTGATTGAGGAAGCCCATCAGAATCCTAATATCGAAGTTCTGACCGAAGCCACGGTCATCGGCATCTATGAGGACGGCATCGTTACCGTATTTCACAGGAATCAGCATATCAAGATCCGCCCGAAGCGAACGATCATTACCACCGGTGCTTCCGAGAAATTCCTGGCATTTCCGGGAAATGATCTGCCCGGTATCTACGGCGCAGGCGCTGTCCAGACGCTGATGAACGTCGCCGGTGTAAAGCCTGCAGAGAAAGTTCTCATGGTTGGGGCCGGAAATATCGGCCTGATCGTGTCCTATCAACTGCTGCAGGCGGGCGTTGAAGTAGTTGGAATTGTAGAAGCCGCTCCCAGAATCGGCGGCTATCTGGTACACGCATCCAAGATCCGCCGTGCCGGTGTCCCGATTCTGACCGGACATACGGTAAAAGAAGCTTACGGTAAGGATAAACTGGAAGGCGTCATCGTCTGCAAACTAGATGAAAAATTCCAGCAGATTTCAGGTACAGAGCAGGATATTCCCTGCGATACTCTCTGCCTGGCTGTTGGCTTGACTCCGCTGACAGAGCTATGCTGGCAAGCCGGCTGCGAGATGGCTTTTATCCGCGAGCTGTCTGGTCATGTCCCGCTGGTTGACGAAAATCTGGAGACCACGGTTCCCGGCATTTACGCCGCCGGTGATGTATCCGGCATTGAGGAGGCGTCCTCCGCTATGGTGGAAGGGCGACTGGCCGGTTACGCAGCTGCCGGAAGCCTCGGCTACGAACCCGAGAAAGCTCATGAGCGCAGAGAAGCGGCCGCAGCAGAACTCAGTGAGCTTCGTTCCGGTCCTACCGGCGAAAAAATTCTGGCCGGTCTCGAAAAAACCGCTGCAAAACTGGCAGCAAGAAAGGGGGAAGCAAAAGGATGCTGATTCAGACAGGAATTCCTTCCGCGGAAGATATTTTAACCGTCACTCCTTCAGAGGAGCGTTTCGCCAAAGGCCCGGTAGCCATCGCTGAATGCTTTCAAAAGATTCCCTGCAATCCCTGCATGATGGCATGCGCGAAGAAAGCCATCCGTGTAGAACCCGATATCAATCAGACGCCCCGCGTAGATTTTGACGTCTGTAACGGCTGCGGCGTCTGTCTGACCCGCTGTCCCGGCCTTGCTATTTTCATCGTGGACAAGACCTACAGCGATACGGAAGCTCTCATTAAGCTTCCCTTCGAATTTCTCCCGCTTCCCAAAGAAGGACAGCTGGCCTGCGGCCTGAACCGCGCCGGTGAGGAGATGGGCTGGTTCCCGGTTGTGAAAGTAATCCCCGGAAGCAAAACCAACAAGACCTGTACGATCTGCCTGGCCGTTCCCAAAGATCTCGCCATGGAAGTACGAAATATCAGAGCAGGAGGTTATCAGGATGGACGATAAGAACACAATCCTCTGCCGCTGCGAGGATCTGACAAGAGAAAATATCCTGGACTGCATCCGGGCCGGTTATTGCACCATTGATGAAATCAAACGTGTCACCCGTGCGGGCATGGGTCCCTGCCAGGGGCGCACCTGCCGCATGCTGATCGCTCAGGAGCTCTCCGCTTATTATAAGATTCCCATGGAAGAAATCATGATGCCGACATTCCGTCCTCCCGTAAAGCCTATTCCGATGGGCGTGTTGGCTGACGCTTATCAGGAAGGAGGCTCTGAAGAATGAAGAAAGGTTATGACGTAATTATCATCGGCGGCGGCATCATCGGCTGTTCCATCGCCTTCGAGCTGGCAAAGCGCGGCGTCACCGATATCTTACTGGTAGAAAAGGGCTTTCTGACTTCCGGTGCGACCGGACGCTGCGGCGCAGGTATCCGCCAGCAATGGGGTTCCGAGCTGAATGCCCGGATCGCCATGGAAAGCACGCATATCTTCGAGAACCTGGAAGAATACACCGGTTATTCTCACAGCTGCGGTCTCCATCAGGGCGGTTATCTGCTCGTCGCCTACACAGCGAAGGAATGGGCGCAGTTCCAGGAGAATCTAAAGGTTCAGCATAAACTTGGCATCGACTCCTATGCCGTAGACTTAAAGCAGGCCAAAGAAATCGTCCCCTACCTGAACACCGAAGGCATGTACGGCGCGACCTTCTGTCAAAAAGACGGACACGCTGATCCTTTCCACTGTACACAGGCTTATGCGCAGGGCGCAAAGCGAATGGGCGTTGAATTTCTGACCTATACGGAAGTTACAGGACTTCGCACCGCAGGCGGCCGGATCGCAGGCGTAGAAACCACAAAGGGTTACTTTGAGGCACAGACCGTCATCAACTGCGCCAATGTACGCGCTCCCGGACTGGCTGCCATGGTCGGCGAGGACATCCCCATCATCTCCGAGCGCCATCAGGCACTGGTTACGGAACCGGTAGAACCGCTGATGGACTGCATGGTCATGTCCTTCCACCGCTCTTACTATGTACAGCAGACGCCGCACGGCAGCTTTGTCATGGGCATCGGCCCCCAGGAGGAACCCAGCTTCAACTTCAAATCCAGCTGGCAATTTCTGGAGAAAAACTGCGCCGTCATGTGCGAAGTGCTCCCGATCCTGCGCAAACTGAATGTTGTCCGGCAGTGGGCCGGTCAGTACGATTTAAGCCCCGACCGCAACCCCATCATCGACGAAGCGAAACAGGCCAGAGGCTTCTACAGCGTATGCGGCTTCTCCGGACACGGCTTCATGGTAGCCCCCCGAATCGCTATCCTCATGGCCAATCACCTGACCCATCAGGAGGACACCATGGACATCCGCATGTTCAGTCAAGAAAGGTACAAAACCGGCAAGCTTCTGCTTGAACCTGCTGTTGTATAAAATAGCTATAAAACACGCAGCCCTCCAGTTGCCAAAAGGCAACCGGAGGGCTGCGTGTTTACCAAGAATGATTATCCGATCTCCACAACTTCCGCTTCATTGCCATGTACCAGAATCAGACGCATCAGATCATCGGCCTGCAGCCAGATCGTCGCCGTATTCTCGTTCGGATGGATTCCTATTTTATTTTCCTGAAATTCCTGATCCAGATAGAAATGCACCCGCCGCTCCTCATCATTCAGAATACCAAGAGGCGTAACCGCCCCCGGAATCAGCTTCATAATGGAAAAAAGCTCATCCGGCGATGCAAAAGAGAGCGCACGATGTTCCATGACTTCATAGGAAATCTTCTGTTCTGTCAGGTAAGCATATACTTCTTGTTTGTTCATAGGGACTCGTGAATTTACACCTCCACTCCATCCCGGTATACATGCTTCAGGCGATTGAGCGCGAAAATATCCTCCGCCGCATTGCCCTCGACCACGATCATATCCGCCTTGCAGCCGGCCTCCAGCATACCGATCTCATGTTCCAGACCAAGAACCTTCGCTGGATTTCCAGTCGCTGTCTGGATCGCCTGCACCGGCGTAATTCCATACTCCACCATCAGTGCCAGCTCACGGTTCAGAGGAAATGCAGGCGCGTCGCGAAGCACCATATCCGTACCGGCAAGAACCGTAACACCCGTATCGTAGAACTTCTTAAAGTTATCCTTATAGGCGTGATAAGCTGGCTCGAAGAATGCCATATCGTGAATCGCCTTTGCGCCGATCCGGTCGCCGGGTTCCACACCCTTCGCCAACTTCTCCTTCGTGAACTCATACAGCACTGTGTATGCAGTAATCGTAGGCGTCCACGCGATGCCCTTCTCCTTCATCTGCTGCACCTGCTCCAGCGTCAGAAAAGTACCGTGCTCGATCGTATCGAATCCAGCGTCAATGCACATCTGCATTCCGGGATTCGTACCGGCATGCACGGCGCACTTCACACCAACCCGGTGACACTCATCCACAGCCGCATCCAACTCCTCCTGCGTAAACTCCGGAATATCACCGCGGTTCGTGGTCAGAAGCTTAATCCAATCCACACCGTCGCGGATCTGTTCACGAATCTTCTTGCGGATCGCCCACGGGCCGTCCACCTCCGGGATACCGTCATCATGACCATGGCCGCCGGTCATGCAGATACCGGTATCGGAATGCAGGATTCTGGGCGAAGGAAAGTATCCCTTTTCCGCAGCCCGGCGGATCTGCAGGCACAGGTTATGAGGCGAAGAAAGATCACGCACCGTCGTAATACCCAGAGACAGCGCCAATCTTGCCTGCTCCGCGCCATACAGAGCAATCATAAAATCATCAAAATCCGCCACATCCGGCTGACTGTAATAATATCCAAAATGTACATGCATATCGATCAGTCCAGGAAGCAGAGAGCAGCCGTTGAAAGCCAGCACCTTCTCCTCCGGAAATTGTCTTGTTAGCTCCTCTCTTGTTCCTGCTGCAAGAATCGTACCGTTCGAATCCACCCGTACAGCGCCCTGCGGGATCACCGTCACGCCATCGCCCGTAATCATCTGATCAGCCGTATAAATCATGGTAACATCCTCCTGTCATTTCATTACGTTTTTTTGATTTCAGTGTAACACAACAATGCATTTTTGCAATCATTTTCACACTCTTTTCCCGGATTATTTATTCCTGCTACAATCCGTGATTTTTCATTCTGCGAAAAGCGAACAAATGTTTGCTTTTTATTCTTATCTGTGCTATACTATAGACATGACTGGAATGTTCCGAAAACGGATATCCTGTATCCATGATCCATAACGATTCAGGCGCTTTATCTTGCATTCAGGAGGGAATCATCATGCTGTCATCACCGGTTATTTTTCATATTGACGTCAATTCCGCGTTTCTAAGCTGGAAAGCAGTATATCAGAAAAGAGAACAGGGTTCTATGGTGGATCTGCGTGAGATTCCCTCTGCCATCGGTGGGGATGAAGCGAGCCGCCACGGCATCATTTTGGCGAAGTCAATTCCGGCGAAGCGCTACGGTGTCCGCACCGGCGAAGCGATTGCTCAAGCCCGGCGCAAATGTCCCTGTCTTGTGGTTGTGCCGCCGGATTTTTCTCTGTATGTTCGCTGCTCCGCCGCTTTTCTGGATATTCTGAAGGAATACGCGCCGAAGGTAGAGCCATTTTCAATTGACGAAGCGTTCTGTGATATGACCGGCACAGAGCTTCTATACGGAGACCTGGTGGCTTTTGCACATAAACTGAAGGATGAGATTCATGAACGCCTCGGATTTACCGTAAACATCGGAGTTTCTACCAATAAGCTCCTCGCCAAGATGGCTTCGGATTTTGAGAAGCCGGATCGCGTCCACACGCTCTTTCCTGAGGAAATCCCGGAGAAAATGTGGCCGTTGCCCGTTGATGAGCTGCTCTTCGTCGGTATTTCCGCAAGGGAGAAACTGCGTCATCTCGGCATCCGCACCATCGGCGATCTGGCCGCCTCCGACCGCCGCCTGATCGCTTCTCACCTGAAGAAGCATGGGGAACTCATCTGGGATTACGCAAACGGAATCGATGACCGCCCGGTTGTTCCGGAACCATCAGAACCAAAATATATCGGCAACTCTGTCACGCTTTCCCGCGATGCTACCGACGAGGATGAGATCCGCCAGACACTCCTGTCCCTGACAGAGACAGTCGCTGCCCGCCTGCGCGCGGATAAAAGAAAAGCCAGCTGCATCACTGTGCAGCTGACTGATCATAATTTTATGAATAGTTCTCATCAGGATACTCTCCCGGCACCATCCAACAGCACCACTGAGCTCTACGCACTGGTGCTTCGCCTCTTCCATGAATTCTGGACGGGAACACCGATCCGTCTGCTCGGCGTCGCCGCTTCGCGGCTGGCAGAGAATGCACCGATTCAGTCCAGTCTCTTTGATCGCGGACGGAGCGAAAAGCTCTCGAAGCTGGATGCTGCCGTCGATCAGATCCGTGAGAAGTTCGGTGAAGACGCTGTGAAAAGAGCCTGCTTCCTCGATTCCGAACGGGAACACATGACCGGCGGCCTGAACCGCGCCAAACGCAGGGCATCCCTCTCCGATTCTATGCCTGATGCGTATCACCAGGAATCGTGATCCACTGCAGGAAGGGAATCAGATCCTTCGTGCTGTTGCTGGTCATCAGATCGTAACTGAACTGCAGGTAGCTGTCGCCGGCTTCCAGATATCCGTCATAGCAGATATAATCCGTATTGCCGCCGTAGGTATACTCGCTCACATAGTATACAACCGTTCTGCCATTATACTCTGTGGTCTGAAGTTCTCCGGTCGAGAAATTCGTAACATCCTCGTCATCTTTCCAATAAGAAGCAGAATCTGCAATCGCAGCTTTCATGTCATCTTCCGTGAACAGACTCTTCTCTTCCAGATAGAAGATTGCTGTATTAGAATTGATCATATTGGCAATAGCAATCAGATCTCCTTCTTCCTGCTGTATTTCATACCCTTCCGGCCAGTCAATCTGATACTGGTCATCGGTATAATCCGAGTGAATGATATATGTGCGCTCTCCTGTCTGTGCTGCGGAATCCACTGCCTGAGAGGACTCTGCCGCCGCAGATTCTGCGGTGTCATCCTTCTTCGGTACGATAGCAGAGATACCGGAAGAAGCCTCGGAAGAAGCCTCGACAGAGGACTCCTCCTCGGCAGCCGTCTCATCGGTCAGAATACCGGATATGGCATCCTCGATATTATCGGCGGAATATTCTTCTGCATTCTTTACATCATCCGGAAGCGTAATTTCTCCAACTTCATTAAAACGGCTGAAATCCATGGTCATCTTCATCGGAAGTTCAACAGAAAGATCTTCCAGTCCGGCAGCTGCCAGATCATCTTCACCGGCAGTGAACATCGCAGTATATACAGCATCCATAACATCCTGCATATCCAGCGTAAAGCGAACCGGCTGATTTGTCTTGATATCCACATAAAGGACCATCGGAATGGAAGACTCCTGAAGTGCCTTTTGCATCTCATTCATTATGGAATCATCTCCGGATTCCCCGACTCCGCCTCCCATTGCGCCGAAGAACTGCTGCATCTCTGCATTATCCTGAAGAGAATTCCAGTCATCTGCCCCAATAGAGGTGGTCAGTTCATAACAGCTGTGCGACTCAGATGTAGTAATATCTACCGGATCTTCCGCAAGTGTCCAGCGTGATGCATCATCCAGGAAATAATCACCGGAAGAATCTGAAGTATCCGCGTCAGCGACCATGTAATACCAGCTGCCGGATTCCTGTACATACTCGGTTGCTTTCCCGTCTTCTGTTACGGTATAGGATTCCATGTCCTCGGATACGTCATTTCCCAGCACATTGACTTTCATGCTGCCGGTTGTGTGATTCACATTCCTACTGTCACTGTTCCAGATCTCGCTCTTCATATCCATGCTGATACTGAAATCAAAAGACATACCGGACATGCTTAAATTTCCGTCAGCATCCACCAGTGTATCCATCTGATAGGATGTCACATCCTCCATAGATTTCTCTACTTTCTTCAGTACCTTCTCTGCGGTCACCTTTCCGCTGCATCCGGCAAGCGCCGCAGACATAATCAGAAGGCCTGCAAGACCCGCACTGTACCCAACTACTCGTTTCTTCATAAGTTTTCCCCTTTATGTTTTATTATTTGCAGCGTTGGAGAATTCCACGCATACGAACTCCCGCAACATCTACTGTCTGTATCCTGCCAGGAAATCCGCCAGCCGGCCGCAGGCCGTCTTCAGTTCATCCACACGCGGCAGATATACGATCCGGAAATGATCCGGCGCAATCCAGTTGAAACCAGTTCCCTGTACGATCAGCACATGCTTCTCCTTCAGGAAATCCAGCGCGAACTGCATATCGTCCTTAATATTGAACTTCTCCGTATCAATCTTCGGGAAGATGTAGAAAGCAGCCTTCGGCTTCACGACAGAGATTCCGGGGATATCATTCAGCGCGTTGTAGATATACTCCCTCTGCTCGTAGATGCGTCCTCCGGGAAGAAGAAGCTCATCCACACTCTGATAGCCGCCGAGAGCCGTCTGCACAATCATCTGTGCCGGTACATTCGCACACAGGCGCATGGAACTCAGCATATTCAGACCTTCGATGTAGCCGCGCGCCCGGCTCTTGTCACCGCTCAGGGATACCCAGCCGCTGCGGAAGCCTGCGATGCGGTGCGACTTCGACAAACCATTGAAGGTCAGGCACAGCATATCCGGAGCCAGAGAAGCGATGGATACATGCTCCTCGCCGTCCATCACCAGACGATCATAGATCTCATCCGCAAAGATAATCAGCTCATGACGTCTCGCAATCTCCACGATGCGCTCCAGCAGATCCTTCGGATACAGCGCACCGGTTGGGTTATTCGGGTTAATGATAACGATACCCTTGGTGCGATCCGTGATCTTGCTCTCGATATCGTCCAGATCCGGCATCCAGTCCGCTTTCTCATCACAGATATAGTGAACCGGATGACCGCCGGCCAGATTCGCAGCGGCTGTCCACAACGGGTAATCCGGCGCAGGAATCAGGATCTCATCCCCGTCATCCAGAAGGCCCTGCATCGTCATCGTAATCATCTCGCTGACGCCGTTGCCAATATAAATATCATCCATACCGACATTCGGAATCCCCTTCAACTGGCAGTACTGCATGATCGCCTTGCGGGCACTGAAGATTCCCTTCGAATCCGAATATCCTTCCGCATTACGCAGACTGCTCTGCATATCCATAATAATTTCTTCCGGAGCCTGGAAACCGAAAGGAGCCGGGTTTCCAATGTTCAGCTTCAGAATATCAATATTGTGCGCCGTCATCCGGTTTGCTTCCTCTACAACCGGTCCGCGGACATCATAGCATACATGATCCAGTTTGTGCGACTTCTCAAAAAATCTCATAATTCTTACGTAATTCCTCTCTTACTTGGCAGCAGCCATTGCCTGATCAATGTCTGCCAGAATATCCTCAATGCCTTCAATGCCTACGCTGAAGCGAATTAGATCCGGCTGTACCCCTGCCTCTACCAGCTGCTCGTCGGAGAGCTGACGGTGCGTATGGCTGGCAGGGTGCAGAACCGAAGTACGGGCATCCGCCACATGCGTTACGATCGCGCCAAGCTTCAGGCTGTCCATAAACCTCACGCAAGTCTCTCTTCCGCCCTTCAGGCCAAAGGAGATGACGCCGCTGGTTCCGTTCGGCATATATTTCTGCGCAAGCTCATAATACTTGTTGCCGGGAAGGCCGGGGTAATTCACCCATGCAACTTCTTCTCTCTTCTCCAGATATTCCGCCACTTTCTGTGCATTGCTGCAGTGACGCGGTACACGAAGATGAAGCGTCTCAAGCCCCAGATTCAGCAGGAAAGCATTCATCGGGGACTGACAGCTACCCAGATCACGCATCAGCTGCGCGGTTGCCTTCGTAATATAGGCCGCCTTGCCGAAACGCTCCGTGTAAACCAGTCCGTGGTAGGACTCATCCGGCGTTGTCAGACCCGGATATTTGTCTGCATGCGCATTCCAGTCAAAGTTACCGCTGTCTACGATACATCCACCAATTGTAGCTGCATGACCATCCATGTATTTGGTCGTGGAATGAACCACGATATCCGCTCCCCACTCGAACGGGCGGCAGTTAATCGGAGTTGCAAATGTATTATCAATAATCAGCGGAACACCGTGACTGTGTGCCAGCCGGGCAAACTTCTCGATATCCAGCACCACCAGAGCTGGGTTCGAAATCGTTTCTGCGAATACAGCCTTCGTATTGGGGCGGAATACCTTCGCAAGCTCTTCTTCGGAAGCATCCGGATCTACAAGTGTAAAATCAATGCCAAGCTTCTTCAGGGTAACGGTAAAAAGATTCGAGCTGCCGCCGTAAATCGTCGCGGAGCTTACCACATGATCACCGGCTCCGCAGATATTGAAAATGCTGAGGAACGTTGCTGCCTGTCCGGAAGAAGTCAGCATGGCTGCCACACCGCCCTCCAGCTCGCAGATCTTCGACGCTACAGTATCACAGGTCGGATTCTGCAGACGGGAATAGAAATATCCTTCCTCCTCCAAATCGAACAGTCGTCCCATATGATCGCTGTCTCCATACTTAAAGGTCGTACTCTGATAAATCGGCAGAATACGCGGTTCTCCGCTCTTCGGCTGCCAGCCGCCCTGAATACAGATCGTATCTTTACTTGCCATAGTCTTCTCCTCCTGGTGACGCCCGGTCATTCGGTTGCATCACATTTGCTGAAAAATCCGCTCCATATCATGGATGATTTTCTTTGTTCGGACTTTCTTTAGTGATTATACTGTATTTTATCTTATGAGTCAAACTTCACTTTCTTTTTTCTCCTACTTATGTTAGACTAAGAGCAGAGAGTATCCAACCGAAAGGAGATAGGAATGGATTATATCGACAAGCACTTTTTGGAATCCCTGTCGTATCGCTTTCCCACGATCGGCAAGGCCAGCACAGAGATCATCAATCTCTCTGCGATTCTACAGCTTCCGAAGGAGACGGAGCATTTTTTGACCGATATTCACGGTGAATACGAACAGTTCGCTCATATCCTGAAGAACGGCTCCGGCGCGATCCGCAGCAAGATTGAAGAGGTCTTCGGATTTGAACTCAGCAACGAAGATAAAAAAGAACTCGCCACGCTGATTTACTATCCTGACGAAAAAATCGAACTGGTAGAAGCTACCGGCACCAACATGCACGACTGGTACCGCACCATGCTCCTGCGTCTGATCCGCATGACGCGCCGCGCTTCCATGAAGTATACCCGCTCCAAGGTGCGCAAATCCATCGACCCGGAATTTGCCTACATCATTGAAGAGCTGATCACGCAGAATAACACGCTGGCTAAAGAGAACTACTACGAAGGTATCCTGGAATCCATTATCCGTACGGGACGCGCGAAGGAGTGTATCCATGCATTCGCAATCACAATCCAGCGTCTTGTAGTAAACCACTTACATATCGTCGGCGATATCTATGATCGCGGTCCCGGTCCGGACAAGGTTATCGAAACACTGATTCATCACCATTCCGTAGATATCCAGTGGGGCAATCACGACGTTGTATGGATCGGTGCCGCCTGCGGCAACCTGGCCTGCATGGCAACCGTTATGCGTCTGTCCGCCCGCTACGGCAACCTGGACATTCTGGAGGATTCCTACGGCATCAACCTGATTCCTCTGATGAAGTTCGCCATGGATATCTACAAGGATGATCCCTGCACCTGCTTCAAGATCAAGTACGATCCCGAAACTTATGACATGAGCAACCTGCCGCTCGACATGAAGATGCACAAGGCAGTTGCTATCCTGCAGTTCAAGCTGGAAGGACAATTGATCAAGCGTCATCCGGAATTCCATATGGATGATCGTCTGCTTCTGGATAAGATTGATTATGAGAATAAGAAGATCACGCTGTACGGCGAAACCTACGATATGGAAGATGTCTACCTGCCTACGGTAGATCCGAAGGATCCCTATAAGCTTACACCAGAGGAAGAAGCGCTGATCAAGCACATCCAGGGAGGCTTCCGCAACTGCGAGCGCCTGCAGCGCCATGTACGATTCCTGCTCTCGAAAGGAAGCCTGTATCTAGTATATAACAATACACTCCTCTTCCACGGCTCCATCCCTCTGAATGAGGATGGCTCCTTCCGCAGTGTCGAGCTGGAAGGGAAGCCCTACAAGGGCCGTGAGCTGATGGATGTTATGGATAACTATGTACGTAAGGGCTATTACCTGCCCCCGGGAGATGAGAAGTGCTATGCGACCGACCTGATCTATTTCCTGTGGACGAATGAAGCTTCGCCGCTCTTCGGCAAGGAGCGTATGACCACCTTCGAGCGTTATTTCATCAAGGATAAGAGAGCACATGAAGAGCCGAAGACTCCGTACTATCGCCTGTACAACGATGAGACCATCGTGAATCAGATTCTTGAGGAGTTCAACCTTCCGACGGATGTGGCTCATATTGTCAACGGTCATGTTCCGGTCAAGCAGAAAAAGGGTGAATCCCCGATCAAGTGCGGCGGTAAGCTCCTCATCATTGACGGAGGTTTCTCCCGTGCCTACCAGTCCACAACCGGAATTGCAGGTTATACCCTGATCTCCAACTCTTACGGATTCAAGCTCGTATACCATGAGCCTTTCACTTCCACAGAGGAAGCGATCCGCACCGGAAGTGATATCCATTCGGAGATCCTGGTCGTAGAGGAAGTTACCCGCCGTCAGACGGTTAATGACACCGACACCGGACGTGTCCTGCGCCAGCAGATCCGGGAACTGGAAGCCCTGCTTGCTGCTTACCGCACTGGTAAGATCCGCGAGCGCGAGTAACTGCATACGTTTCACTTTTCCCTCTGGTCTACGCGGAGCTTCTGGCTTCTGGCTCCGCGCAAACCAGGGGGAACTTGCTTCTGGGGAAAGTTTGCTGCAAGCTCTACCTGAAGGCTCCGCGAAAGTTGAAAAACTGAAATTTGCAGAGCTCTACCCTTGCATCAAACTTTACCGTGGGGCTCCGCACAAACCAGGGGAACTGGCTTCTTGGGAAGTTTATTGCAAGTTCTACTTGGGGGGCTCCGCACAAACTAGGGGAACTGACTTCTTGGGAAGTTTACTGCAAGTTCTACTTGGGGGGCTCCGCGCAAACTCCGGGACAAGCCGAACCCATCTTCACACGGCCACTGGTGCTGCGTTTCCGGCTCCGGGCCGCGCGCCTATTAATCG
>JAJEQR010000047.1 GCA_020687485.1 Hominifimenecus microfluidus
GATACCTAATTTTCAACCTGTATAAAATTTTCAATGTTCTTCAATTTAGCCTTGACTTTTTATTTGCAGGCTATAATGAATATGGTTTAATTATATTTTTTTACAAAAAGCAAAAGGAGTGTACCGTTATGGCATTATTACAGGCAAAAGTTGAAGAAGGCATTCTGGAAGGACTTCCGGCTGCAAATCAGATGTTCTCTATTTTCCGTGGTGTTCCCTTTGCGGCACCGCCCGTTGGTGATCTTCGCTGGAAGGATCCCCAGCCCATAGAGCCCTGGGAAGGCGTTCGTCCCTGCTACAAGTTCGGACCTCTTGCCATGCAGGAGCCCTTTGTTTCCGAAGGCGGCGGTATCGTAGCGACTGAATTTTATGTAGGTAACTATCAGAGAAGCGAGGATTGTCTCTATATGAATATCTGGACTCCCGCAAAGAATGCAGATGAGAAACTTCCCGTAGCAGTTTACATCCATGGCGGCGGCCATCAGACCGGTTACAGCTACCTGAACTGCTACGATGGCGAAGGCTTCTGCAAGCGTGGCGTGATCATGATTTCCATTGCTTACCGTCTGAATGTATTCGGCTACTTGGTACATCCGGAACTGGAAAAGGAAAGCTCCTCAACCCCCGGCAACTACGGTGTGAAGGATCAGCTGGCTGCACTGAAGTGGATCAAAAAAAATATCCATGCTTTCGGCGGCGATCCCGAGAACATCACTCTCTTCGGTCAGTCCGGCGGTGCGTCCAGCGTGGACAATATGTGTGCACTTCCTGCATCTAGGGGGCTGATCCAGAAGGCAATCATGCAATCCGGCGGCGGTATCCGTCCCGTATATTCCTACTGGTCCGAATCGCTAGATCACGCAAAGGAAGCTGGTGTTGAATTTTTAAAGGTTCTCGGTGTTTCTTCTATAGAAGAGGCAAGAAAGTGCTCTGCCAATGAAGTTCTCGACGCTTACAGCCGCTTCAGAATGATCAAGCTGAACGATAAAGAGACTCCCATGAGAGGCAATAGCGGATACATGCGGTTCTCCCCTGTAGACGACGGCGTCCTCTTCCCCGAGCCGGTTACCGATCTGTACCGCAAAGGAGAATATCCGGAATTGGATTATATGCTGACCTCCACCAACGGAGAGCCGACGGAAACCACTTACCAGAATCTGGCATTTGCAGAGCTGAATGCCAAGCTTGGCAGGAAGCCATGCTATCTCGGGTACTTCACCTACGTTCCGCCCGGTGCAGATTGTGCGCATCACAGTGTGGAGCATCACTATGTATTCCAGACCTTGAATCGTTCCTACCGCCCTTACACCGGACGTGACTGGGATCTTTCCAATGAGCTGGCGGATTACTGGGCAAACTTCATGAAAACCGGAAATCCTAACTACGAGGGCAAGGAAACCTGGAAGCCCTATGAAGGCGGTGCCTACAATGTTCTGGAGATCGCAGGCGAAGAGCGCCGCATGATTTCTCTCGCAGACAAAACCGATATTATTCAGAAAGCAAAGGAATTAGAAGAAGATAAGTAAGAATTTTTTGTCATAGGACATATGTTTTTCTTATATGACAAATCCTTAATGTATTTTTATAATTTATTTATATGTTTTATAATAAGCTCATAAAACGAATGAGGAAATGAGAAAGGAGAAAACTCATGGCATTACTTCAAGTACAAACAGAATCCGGTATCGTTGAAGGCCTGACCGGTTGGAATCAGGCAGTCAGCATCTTCCGTGGAATTCCTTATGCGGCACCGCCTGTCGGTGATCTTCGCTGGAAAGAACCGCAGCCAGTAGAGCCCTGGGAAGGTGTTCGCCAGTGCTTCAAATGGGGAAATATCTGCTATCAGAAAAGACGTGCCTCCGAAGGCGGCGGCGATCTGATCGGCAATGAGTTCTATTGTGTGGATTGGCCTCTCAGTGAGGATTGTCTTTACCTGAATGTATGGACTCCCGCAAAGAGTGCCGATGAAAAGCTTCCGGTTGGTGTTTACTTCCACGGTGGCGGTTACACAGCCGGTTATGGTCATCTGAACTGCTATGACGGCGAAGGTTTTGCAAAGCGCGGTATCATCACCGTTACCCTGAACCATCGTCTTGGCATTTTCGGTTACATGGCTCATCCGGAACTGACCGCTGAGAGCGAGCATCACGCATCCGGCAACTACGGTGTTCTCGATCTGGTTGCTGCACTGAAATGGGTAAAACGCAACATCGCAGCATTCGGAGGAGATCCTGAAAAGATTACTGTATTCGGACAGTCTGGCGGCGGTATGAAATCCACCAGCATGGTAGCGACTCCTTTGGCAAAGGGTCTGATCCGCGGTGCGATCATGCAGTCCAGCGGCGGTCTGGAAAGAACCCGCAACGGAATGACCACCACACTGGATATCGCAGAACAGAATGGTGTTAAGATGCTGGAGAGCATGGGGGTTCACAGCATTGAAGAGGCAAGAAAAAAAACTTCCGAGGAACTGCTTCAGGGCGTTCAGGATTATGTGGCAGCCAACCCGGTTGACCCGATGATGGTATTCTCTCCGATCACCGACGGCTATGTATTCCCCGAGTGTTGGAACGATCTGTTCTTAAAGGGCGAATATCCCGACATCCCTACCATGATCGGCTGCACCGCAGACGAGATGGAACAGAAGAATGCAGTAATTCCGGAGGAAGCGAAGATCGACGCTATGGCCGATCATCTCTTCGGAGAAGGCTACCGCAATCAGTTCAAGAAAGCCATCCACTATCCCGAGGATCCCGAGTACACCCTTCGGATGTATAAGAAATACGTTATGATGACCGGCGGAACCCAGGCAGCAGACGTTGCATGGTGTGAGAATCAGGTAGCCCAGGGTAAGACACCGGCTTACCGTTACTTCCTGACTCTGGTTCCTCCCACTGCTGAAAATGCACATCACAGTGCAGAGCATCAGTATGTATTCCAGACTCTGACAAAGAGTTCCCGCCCTTACACCGGTCGTGACTGGGATCTGTCCAATCAGCTGGCAGATTACTGGGCAAACTTCATCAAGTACGGCAACCCCAACGGCGAAAATCTCCCGAAGTGGACACCTCATACCAAGGAAAGCCCTCTCGCAATGAACATCGACTACGAGCTTCACATGTTCGAGAGCCCGACCAATGACCTGGTCGATATGATGATCGCATACGATCTGAAAAAGATCTGATCACACTACATTCCATGAGCCTAGAGCTCTGGGCAGGAACTCTGAAATAAAATTTTTTCACAAGGAGGTACGACTTTATGTCACCTGCAACAATAACCATCATGATCACCGTTCTGATGGCACTCATGTTCCTGAGCGGTAAGTTTCCCTTCGGTCTGACCACCATGACCTGCTGTGTACTGCTGGTTCTGACTGGCGTTTTGGAGATTTCTGATGCATTCGGTGGTCTCTCCAATAAGACTATCGTTATGGTAGCTGCCATGTTCGCACTGAGCACATCCTTACAAAAAACCAACCTGGCTCTGAAATTAAAGGGCACATTAAGTGCTATGAGCGGCAAAAAGGATCTGGCTCTAATCGTTGTTCTGTTCGCTATCTACTTCGTAATGCTACTGATCATGCCCGGTATCGTTGCCATGGCTCTGATCATTGGTTTCCTGGATGCACTCCCCGACACCGGTGAGGTTACTCCTTCCCGTGTTATCATGCCATTGTTGATGTTTAACGTTGTTTGGGAAGGTACCGTACCGGTCGGTATGGGCGCAACCATCGACTTCTCTACCAACGCCTACATGGAAAGTATCGTAGCTGCTGACCAACTGCTTGTATTTGGCAACACCGTATCCGTTAAGATCATCCCCGCTATCCTTATGATTCCTGTATGCCTGTTCATCTGGAAGCTCTTCCCCAAGAAGCAGCTGAACATGTCCGCAGTGCAGTCCAAGGAAATGAAGGAAAGTACTCTTCCTCAGTGGAAACAGAACTTCGTATATGCTTGCTTCATTCTGGTTATCATCGTTCTGGTACTGAACAAGGTTGCTTTCTTCGGCAAGATCATGTGGATCTTCCCCGCAGCCTGCGTAGTTGCAATGGGTCTTGTTGGTGTTATGAATCCTAAGGAACTGACTCTGGCTGTTTGCTCCGATACCGTTTGGATGCTGGCAGGTATCCTTGGCGTCACCGCAGCCCTGACCAACTCCGGTGCAGCCGAGATTATTGGTAACATGCTGCTCAGCCTGATCAGCTGGACCAACAACAGCTTCATGATTCTCCTGATCGTTTGTCTGTTTACAGCAATAATGACCACCTTCCTCTCCAACTCCGGTGTAAAATCCGTGCTGACCCCTCTGGTAGCAGCCATGGCAGTTGCCGGTGGTATGGATCCGCGTGGTATGATCATCTGCATCACTGTAGCTTCAGGCTTCTCCTTCTGCTTTCCTACCGGTTCCACTACCTGTGCACTGGCATATGCAGCAGGCGAATACAACCCCTTTAAGATTGCAAAGATCACCCTGCCTCTGCTGTTTTGCCTGTGTCTGATAACTGCATTTGCAGCCAATCTGTTCTTCCCTGTTTGGGGCTAAAAAAATTTCTTCTGCTTTAACAAGTAATAAGACAGAAACCAGCATTTCATGATGAAATGCTGGTTTCTGTTTTGGAGGATTTATACGTGAATACTACTACATCAAAAAAAGAACAACGCAAGTTGATGATGCTCAATGAACCAATCTCAAAAGTCATCCCCAAAATGGCTGTTCCAACCATTGTTGCTTTTCTGATTACCAGTATCTACAACCTGGCAGACACCTATTTTGTCAGTTTCCTAGGCACTAACGCCACCGCAGCTGTTAGCGTAAATGCTAGTTTGGATCAAATTATTATGATGGCCGGATCACTGCTGGCAATCGGCGCCAATAGCTATATTGCCCGTCTGCTGGGTGCCCGCGACAAGGATAAGGCCAACCGGGTTTTTTCCACCGCTTTTTTCCTTGCCGCAAGCTTTGGTCTTATAGTTTTAGCCATTGGAACTACTTTTATTTATCCGGTTGTACGTATGCTCGGTGCTACCGAAAGCTGTGAAAGCTACGCTGTTCAATATGCGACCTATGTCCTTCTCGTGGCACCTTTCATGGCAAGCAGTTTTGTTATGAACCAATGTCTACGTGCTGAGGGAAGTGCACTCTTTTCCATGATCGGCATGGGATTCGGCGGTGTTCTAAACTGTTTCCTGGATCCCGTCTTCATTTTTGGCATGGATCTTGGTGTAGCTGGAGCCTCCATGGCAACAGCAATTTCCAAGTTGGTCAGCTTCTGCATTCTTTTCTACCCCTATTTTCGCAGAAAGAGTATGCTCCATATTTCCCTGAAATACTTCTGTCCAACAAAGGAAATTTTGTACCAGATCGGCAGTATTGGTTCTGCCTCCATGTTCCGATCCCTTCTCGGTGTTGCCTCTGGTATTGCCTTAAACAACATTGCCGGTGGAATCTCTGATTCCGTACTGGCCGGCATTGGAGTTTCCACTAAGATTATGATGTTCCCCTTCAGTGTATTTCTTGGCTTTGGTGCCGGTTTCCAGCCCGTTGCCGGTTTCAACTGGGGGGCCAAACGTTTTAATCGGGTCAGAGAATGCTATAAGTTCTCTTCCCGTGTAGCGCTGATCGGCTCTACGGCTGCCGGCGCTCTGATGGCCCTCTTTGCTCCGTCGATCATTGGCTGGTTCACAACAAGTGACCCGGAAATGCTCGCCATCGGCGCCCTCTGCATTCGTCTCCAATGCCTTGCACTTCCTATCCATGCCTGGGCTATGGTCGTTAATATGTTTTGTGCCGGTCTTGGTTATTTCCCGGGCGCCATGCTCATTGCCACGGCTCGTCAGGGAAGCTGCTTCTTCCCGGTACTATTTCCTCTGGCATGGCTGTCCGGCGGAGATGGAGTCGCCGCCTCTCAGGCTGTTGCCGATTTGCTCAGCCTCTTCCTTGCGATCCCCATACACCGAATAGTAATGGAAAAGGTATCCCGGGCAGAGGAAGAATATCGGAACGAGGGAAAAGTCCTCCTGGATGTCTGACAAAAGCAGATATATGAAACCAAGAAAAAATCTCGGTACATCTTGCATTCCATTTCGTACTCAACTATAATTAAATGACGTTGGTACAAAAGGCAAAGATAAAGCGAGGTTTTTTTATGACATTAACTCAAATGCGATATTTCGCTACAACCTGTGAATTACAGAATATATCACTGGCAGCACAGATGCTTTACATTTCCCAGCCAGCCCTTTCTGCCACTCTGGCCGGCCTAGAGAAAGAAGTGGGATTCAAGTTATTTAATCGAAAAAGCAAAGGTGTCATACCAACCGAAGAGGGACTGCTTCTCTTACAGCATATCAATTCTGTATTGAAACGGGCCAACCTGCTCCAGCAGGAAATCCCTCTGATTTCCCGCCACCAACAAGTAATACGTGTCGGTTTTCGTCCTTATTCTGGAGAAACGGTGTTCTTTCGGCTGTTCAAACAATATCAATCGGAGTGCGGAACGGACGGTCTAATCCTAAAGGTAAATGAGATGTCGAACATCACACCTTATGTATTTCTGGATGAAAATCAGATCGACTTTCTGTTTGGCTCCACCCGCAGTATGCCGGCCGGCTTGGAGTCCAAATACGAATATACTCAAGTCGGTGCGGAGAAACTGCAGCTCTTCGCTCACGAGTCCTCCCCTATCTTTCAGAGGGAAGTGGTTCATATGGAGGATCTACAAACCTACCCTTCCGTATTCTGGCAGGGACACCAGGTACTTCTGGACCACATTACACGAGAGATGGCACAGAAAGGCCTTCAGATGAACTGCATTTCCATTCTCCCCCAAATTTCCGGTCTGATCCAGTTTGTCTACCATAATATAGCAATCGGCTTTCTGGGCGCTGGGTATGTAGAGAGTATTCCGTCGATCCGTGAGGTTCCCCTTGGAGAGGATGTGATCAAACTGTTTGGAGAGGAAATAATCCCCATCATGGCCTATTGGAAGAAAAATATCGAGAACTATGAAACAAAAAAGAAATTCATTGATTATCTGAAGACAATCTCCTGCTGATTTCTGACACACAGGAATTTCAAAAAGGACAAAGTCATAATTCCTATCAAAGTCACCATCACTGGCGTTTGAGGTTACCCAGAGGTTCACGCCCACATGTCCGGTGATCTCATTGTCATATACAAAGAAGAAGGGCTTGGATGTAAAGGTCAATCCCTTTATATCCACATCCTCTAACATATCTCCGTTCCACTGCATATTCATGCGAATATAATTGAAACCCTTACTATCATGATTGTCGAATACGGAAATGGAAGAGTCTACCTTGTAGGAATCGGCAGCCTCTTCTTCCGGCTTGATGAGAGTCAGAGTTCCGTCATTCCGGGAAGCTACCGTTCCGGATTTTTCTCCGTCAAAATAGAGTGTTGCCGGGCGGACCGTATCCAGAGGCCAGGTATCTGCATATCTCCAATGCTGTCCCTCTTTCGCGTTAAATGTATAGTAGACAACGGGAGGCTCCTTGTCCATTCCATTATCTATGCCCTTCAGCACATGATCCATCCAGCGAAGCTTCTCTGCGCCCAAGTCCATGGTGCCTTCCGGATGATCAGAAAGGCCACTGCGGCTCTGGAAATGGTTAAACGGGACCAGAATAATGGAGCCGCCGTAAGCCTTATACCCCATCAACTAACCATGACAGCCACTCTCCAGCTGTCCTGCGATCTGATGCTGGCGGATTCCGCTTGCTTTGAACATTTCCAGTGTACTGGTCGGGAAGGGCGGCAGGCAATAGTTGGTCTTTAAACCATTGAAATTCTTGTTTTCCGTATCACGACACATATTGTTGCAAAGAAGACAGGAACCGGGAGTGAACTTGGTGGCAACAACCAGCTCTTCCCGCTTTGCATAATCCTTCAGTACCCGCTCGATATGCTGTTCGCTGACGTCGCCATTATATACCAGTGCGGTATCGAAGAAATTGATGCCAGCATCCAACGCACGATGAATGATTTCCACGGATTTTTCCTGATCGGTCATCCACTTTGCTGAATCTCCCGTAGGATTGCTGAATGCCATGCTTCCGAGACAGATACGGGATACCCTTAGATCCGATTTACCTAAAGTAATATACTTCATTCATATACCTCCTGATAACCATCCTGTGATTTCACGTGACATTTTTAGAAAAAAATGCCCGAAATACGTCTGGCATAGCATAATATGACTCATTAATTATAGAGTCAATCCCTTCTCATTTCCAATATTCTTAATTTCGATGATATAACTGCAGACTATATCCTATTATGACTTTGTGATATCCTCTATATCAGCTGCAGCAGAGCAATAAAATACCTGCCAAACGTCAGATGATACACTGACGATTGACAGGCATTTCTTTGCACGACGGATCGAATGATCATCGGCACCCTTATCTTTTATATTCCTTGAAATCCTGGCATTGACACTATAAATTATAGTGCAATTTTCTTTTCTCTGTAGAAGCGTTTACACTCTTCCAGGGTTCTTGCCTGATATTCAAACTGACCAAATTTCTCGTTTCTGTCCCTGTTGGGGATTTCAGGCATAACCAGTGCCGTGTCCGGTATCACCTTCAGCCAGGGAGTCAGATCCAAACCGCTCTCACCGGGCCACAGGCGGTAACTTCTACCTTCCGTTGCCAGATCTTTATGATTATCCGGGAACTTCAGATGAGGCACATCACAAAGATGGAACTCTCCGAACCATTCGGGCGGGTATGCAGCAATCTCTTCAGGGGTAACTCCGCTGTAGTACAGATGCATGATATCCAGAGTGATCCGTGCATTTTTCTTACCGGTTGTCTCCAGCAGCTTTCTTGCCTTCACTAGGTTATCACAGATGCCCCACGCCACAAATTCCAAGTTGACTGTGAGTCCATACTCGTCACAAACATCACAGAGATGTGCAAATTTCTCCGTTGCCAAATCCTCGTTCGTTGTCCATATACTAGTCTGAACACCACCCAACCGATGCTTTCCTGCAAACTCGAAATAGGGACGAAGCTCATCCGGATCAGGGGAATTTCCCATACCGTAGGGATGGAGATCCTTGTTGTCATCAATGATACAGTTTCCGATACCATTCAGAAATACTCCGGTCTCGTCCAGCGCGTTCTGAACGTTATCCCAGAGTTCCGGTTTCTCCAGCAGCTCATGAAGAGGCCCCTTACCTCCTCTTGGCAAAAGCATGGCTCCTAGCCCGTCATATCCCGCACGGAATGCCAGGTAGACAGCCTCCCATATGTGAGGGACCATGAACATCCCTTTCCACTGTTTTTTCATAATATAAATCCTCCGTTCCTATCCATAATCAGGTGGCCATCAGGATCCCGCCGTTCATATCCATGCAGTCGCCTGCCAGATAGCTAGACTCATCACTTGCCAGATATACCAACGCGGCTGCCACCTCGGTCAGCTCAGCGACCGGACGATCTGGGATAACTGCCTGACCATTGTACAATTCCGGTCCCTTATAGCCGGGCATTCCGGGAACACCTCCGGGAGGCATTTTGAAGGGAATGGAGCCCTTCTCTGCGATACGCTCAAACTGTTTGGTGTTCAGAGTACCTGGAGCATATGCGGTGACGGATATACCATAGGGTGCCAATTCAGCAGCAAATGCCCGAGTCATAGCTGTACAAGCAGCCTTGGAACCGGCATAGGAAATTGCAACCATACGGTTTCCACGTCCGCCAAGGGAGGTAAAGTTGATCACATGACCGCTCTTCTGAGCTTTCAGGTAAGGCATTGCTGCCAGGGTTGCACGGTACGCACCGGTACACGTAACATCCATAGCCAGATTCCACTGCTCCGGAAGAATTACATCGATCCAACCGGAACCATGAAAACCTGCAATGTTCAGCACAATATCAATCTTACCGAACTTTTCTATGACAAACTTCATAGCCGCATCCATATCGGCCTGGGAAGTGCAGGCGCCGATAAAAGTCAGTACTCTGGACTCCCCATACTCTGCGCGAAGATCTTTGGTTCTCTCAAAATATTTCTCATCAATATCTACCAGAACAACATTGGCGCCTTCCTCCAGAAACTTCTGGCAGGCAACAGAACCTACGGAAGAACCACCGCCGATAAATACTGCAACTTTATCCTGTAAACGCTTCAAAACAAGCTCCTCCTTTTCTTAGACAGCGAAACGGCCGCCATTCAGGTCAACGATCTCGCCTTCATTCCAGAATACTTCCGGATCTGCCAGATACATAACAGCATTTGCCACATCCTCGCCGGTGCCGGTTTTTCCAAGTTCCGGCCGAAGATTCTTTGCAGCCTCCGGCTCAAAATACTGACCCTCAATAGGTCCGACAGCGACACCATTGACGGTAATCATATTTTTGCCATATACAGTTGCCATGTTGCGGATCATACCGCTGAGACCTGCATAAGCAGCGCTGGTGATCACATTGGCACCCTTGACGCCGGTTCGTCCGGCCAGGTTTTCAATAATTACAATGCTTCCGCTGGATCTCTCGATCATAGTCGGAACTGTAAATTTCAGAACAGTCTGAACACCGGTCATGATCTCATCAAAAATACGATGTGCTTCCTCCTCCGTAATCTCATTCCATGCACAATCGGAAGGCTTGGAGATCAGATTGGTCACAACAATATCAACGGGAGCAAAAGCTTCGGATGCCTTCTTCAGCTTTTCTTCCACTTCTGCTTCATCGTAGAAGCAGTTTACGGGAACAACACATCTTGTATCGGAAGAAGAAAGGTTTTCTGCTTCCGCATGATCCAGATCCAGAATGATTACCTTTGCGCCTTCCTCTTCCAGCTTTCTTGCACACTCCAGACCAATGGATCCACCGGAAGTGGCGATCACTGCCGTTTTATTTTCAAATCTCATTTTTTTACCTCCTGACATTAAGGCTGCATGAACTGGCCGCCGTTTACATCCAGACAATCACCAGTCAAGAACGCAGAGTCATCGCTGCTCATAAATACAATCGTATGAGCGATCTCATCCATGGTTGCCAGCGGACGACCAGGAATAAAGGAGCCTCCTCTTGTTGCTCCGGGGCCGCCCTTCAGTGCCCCCTTTGGCGGGGTGAAGGGAACAGAATCCTTCTCGGGGATTCTTTCAAACTCTGTCGTATCGATGGAAGCCGGTGCCATACTGTTCACCGTAATGCCATCCTTTGCCAGCTCCAATGCCAGGGCACGGGTCAGACCGATGGCAGCTCCCTTGAATCCGGCATAGGTGATCGGAACACCGCGATTCGCACGACCGCCAATGGAAGCAAAATTCATGATGCGTCCATAGTGATTTTTCTTCATGTAAGGATATACGGCTCTTACGGCACGATAGGTGCCCAGGCAGGTAACATCCTCGGCAATATCCCATAACTTTTTCTGAACGGATACCACGTCTCCGCCGCCGTGGAAACCGGCATAGTTACAAAGGATGTCAATCTTACCGAACTCCTTTTCTGCAAATTCCATTGCCTTGTCCATGTCCTCCTGCACGGAGCAGGCACCGATGAAGGTACGGATACGCTCCGGATACTTGGCACGGATATCTTCACTTCTAGTAAAATACTTCTTATCTACATCTACTAATACAACCTTTGCCCCCTCATTCATAAAATGACGAAGGGCAACTGTAGCAATGGCGGAACCGCCACCTACAAATACAGCTACTTTATCCTGTAATTTTTTCAAAGCCAGTCCCTCCTTATACCATGTAATAGCCGCCGTTTAAGTCGAGCGTCTCACCTGTCAGCCAGGAAGCTAGCGGTGAGGTAAAATACTCGATCGCACCGGCCACATCCTTCAAACGTCCCAGCTCATGTCCGGGTTCAATACCGGCAGGTTCTACCTTAGCGCCAGTCTTATAAGATCCATCCTCCAAAGGGCCTACGCATACAGAATTACCGGTAATAAAGCTAGTTCCCATAGTACAACCGATATTTCTTGCCATACCGCCGATGGCGGCATTGGCTGCCGCGAACACAGGAGCCACACCGGGAAGAACGGTTCTTCCAGCTACACTACTGATCAATACGATACGGCCATACTTTTTCTCCTTCATGGCTGGCATAAGAGGCTGAATAGTGTACAGCGCTCCATTGGTGATGGTTTTCATCACCCGATCATACTCCTCTTCACTCATGGAATAACCAGACTCTCTCTCATCGGTTGTGATCGCGGTTACTACGATATCGCAGGTTCTGAACTTTTCAAGAACCGTCTCTGCCGCTTTTTTCAATTCCTCCACATCTTTGTAGTCCTGAATGCGGATCGTCAGTAGTCTGCTTTTTTCTTCCTCTGTCAGATCCTTGAACAATTCCAGACGCACATCGTCCTCGTAATAAAAGGCGACCTTCGCGCCTTCTTTTAAATGCTGCAGAGCGCTTGCCGCTCCCACCTGGGAACCACAGGCGGCGATCACTGCCACTTGGTTTTCAAATTTCATCTTGGTCCTCCTGAAATTTTCTTTGTTTAAAAGAATTGCGTGTCCTGCAGATACAGGACACGCAAATTGTTTTTATGAGACAATACCCTGCATTACGGAACCAACGGGAACATGTTTGGTGTATAAATGGCGAAGATAATCGTCATAAGGATCGTAACAGGAAGACCCATTCGAACGAAATCCTTAATACGATATCCACCGGCCTCATATCCCATCATCATAGCGGGAGTAGCGGTAGGAAGCATGAATGCATTGGACGCACCCTCCTGAGCGCTCAGCATCATCGCACGTCCGTCATAGCCAAACTGTACAGCGATAACGGCTGCCAGAGTACGGAAGGCACTGCCTACTGCCAGGTTGGACATAAACTGAGTAAGAACCATGCATACAATATACATGGAGATCATGATAACAACGGGCGGAAGGTTACCGGTCAGCTTGTGGAATACTTCTGCGATCAGCTGGTCAGCACCAGTCTTGCTCAGTGCAGTTGCCAGAGGCAGAGTACCAACAGTGATCCAAATAACGGGAGTGGTCATCGCATCTCTGGACTCCTTGATGGTCATAGAACCGGAAGCAGTCAGAATAAATGCAGACAGCGTTGCCGGATACCAGGTTTTGAATCCGAGCAGTGCGCAGGTAACAATACCAACGATACATGCAAGGAAGATAAATACGGTGAACTTTTCCTGGCCGGGAGTCAAAGTCGTGGAAGAAGCTTTTGCCTTGTTGTCGGCAACCTTAGCATCTGCTGCAGCACCTTCCTGCTTGGTAGGAATGTTACCCAGATCGGGTGCCATCTTCAGGGTTACAAACAACAGGAACGGAATCACGATGATCTCGATCGGAATTTTGTTGATCATTGCGGTGAAGAAGCCCCATGTACCAACGCCGCCCAGGTTTTCAAGGATGGCATTATGCTGTAAATACATTGCCGCATTACCACCGGTCGGCAGGAAGCCGGGCCAGATGTGTGCCAGTACGCAGGCAGGATAGATAAACTTGCTGACAGGTCTCTGCTGCTCTGCGCAGATACCGACGATCATCGGAATAACGATGGAAAGGGTTGCTACACCATTTACAAAGTTTCCAAGGAAAAGAATCGGAATTGTAATACCGATCATGATCTTCAGATCGGAAGCACCTGGTTTGATGATTGCACCGGTCATTTTTCCAAGAAGGGATGTCTTACCAACGGCAGTACCCACAACGAACATGGACGCCATCATGATAACCGAGTTGTTAACCAGACCGGACCAGGCCTCACCAAATTCCAGAACCTGCGTCAGCTCCAGAATAATCGGGATGGCCATTGCAGCCAGATCGATCTTAACCTTATTACTCAGGATCAAGACAACAAACAAAAGGAATGTTAACAGAACAATTGCTATTTGAGGTGTCATAGTTTTTCCTCCGAGTTTTGTTTAACTACGAGTTACAGAGACAAAAACCACGCTAATTTTTGATCAATGCCCCTCTCTTTTTTCTCTTGCAAGATGTTTGTATGTAAATCTTATAATATTTACACTATTTTTACAAACACAAAAAACTGATACTTCATAATTTTTTCTTATACCACTTTTTTCTACCAAGAAATCCGACTACTTTTTCAACCTCCAAATCCCCTTTTCCCCAACATATTCCTGCCTTTTATTGTATTATTACCGAGGAACACATCCCAAAAGCCAAACAATTACCGCCTGAAGTCATCATTCTATTTATGTTTCATGCTTCCCATCTATTGCATAAAGATACAAAAAATACGCATCCCGAATAAATAGGATGCACACTTCTTATTTCAACACATAATCCTCTATCTTAAAGGAACCAGAGGGAACATCATCGGGGTATAAAGTGAGAAAATAATTGTCATCAGAATCGTAACAGGAATACCCATTTTTACAAAATCCTTGATTCGATATCCACCAGCCTCGTACCCCATCATCATCGCAGGAGTTGCAGTGGGAAGCATAAATGCATTGGAAGCACCTTCCTGCGCACTCAGCATCATAGCACGGCCATCGTATCCAAATTGCACGGCAATAACAGCCGCAAGGGTTTGAAACGCACTGCCAACTGCCATATTGGACATGAACTGCGTCAGTATCATACACACAAGATACATGGCAATCATGATAACAACCGGCGGCAAATTACCGGTCAAGTTATGGAATACTTCAGCGATCAACTGATCAGCACCGGTTTTGCTCAGTGCGGTTGCCAGAGGCAGAATACCAACGGTGATCCAAATAACGGGAGTAGTCATCGCATCTCTGGCCTCTTTAATAGACATGGGACCGGAAGCTGTCAGGATGAATGCAGACAAGGTTGCCGGATACCATGTTTTCAGGCCAAGCAATGCACAGCTAACAATTCCTACGATACAGGCAAGGAAAACAAATACCGTGAACTTTTCCTAACTAGGCGACAGAGACGTAGAGGATGCTTTTGCTTTGTTGTCAGCCACCTGAGCATCTGCAGCAGCTCCCGCCTGCTTAGTAGGGATGTTGCCCAGATCGGGAGCCATTTTCATGGCTACAAACAACAGGAACGGAATCACAATGATTTCAATCGGAATCTTGTTGATCATTGCGGTAAAAAATCCCCACGTACCTTCGCCTCCAAGGTTTTCAAGAATGGCATTATTCTGTAAATACATTGCCGCATTACCACCAGTCGGCAGGAAGCCGGGCCAGATATGAGCTAGTACACAGGCCGGATAAATAAATTTGCTGACAGACCTCTGCTGCTCTGCACAAATACCAACGATCATTGGGATAACGATAGAAAGGGTAGCAACGCCGTTAACAAAGTTTCCAAGAAACAGAATGGGGATTGCGATACCGATCATAATCTTAAAATCTGACGCACCGGGTTCAATAATTGCTCCGGATATTCCCTGCCTCCTCTCAATTTCTCTTGCAAGATACTTGGTAATTATGTTTTACTATGTTTATATTTTTTACAAATACTAAAAACCAATAACTCATAAGTTTTTTCTATGTATCTTCTCTTTTTCGTGCAAATCTGGCAAACTTTTTCATATTTTCATACTTTTCGCTTATTTTTTTCCACACAAGATAGATTTTAATTTTACCATCACTCAAAAATACACTTGATAGATTGTCTTTCAACGGGCAGTGATGCAGCACATCAATATGATCCACAAAATCACCATCCAGCATGCCAACCGCCATGTCGTTACAGATCATATTCACCATTCCGGACATCTGGGGCATTGTTGCCACATGATTGAGCGTAAGTCCCTGCTCATCCATGATCTCACGAAGACGATCCAATACCTCCGAGTGCCGTTCCCAGAACACAATCGGAACTCCGTCCAAATCCTCCACGCCGACTTTCTCCTTTGCCGCAAGGGGATTATCCTTATGGCATGTAAGCCGGACCGGTTCAATCTCAGCCAGAACGCAGAATTCATATTTTTCCTTCCAGTCCTCCGGGAGCAGTCTGGCTGTTGTCGCAAGAAAATCGATCTGCCCTTCATCTAGAAACAGATAGGGAGACTTGTTCATGATCTCGTTATAAAAGAAACGGCATTCCCCGTCAACAGCTTTAAACTCCTTGCAAAGGCGTAGCATCTCGGACTCACTGGCATACGGACGGAAGCCCACCTTGATTGTTCGTTGACTCTCCGCAATGGCTGGAAGATCCTTCTGAAGAAGATTGTATCTGGCAAGGACAGAATCCACATGCACAAGAAATCGCGCTCCTTCCGCCGTAGGATACACACCGGTCGAGGTCCGGTTCAACAGCTTAAAGCCAACCTCCGCTTCCAGATCCGCCAGACTACCGGAAAGGGCAGGCTGAGAAATGGAAAGGGCTTTGGAGGATCTCGTAATACTGCGAAAAGTGCAAACGCTAGAAAAATAAAACATTTGGTTGATCGTCATTGTATTTCTCTCTTTATAAAAACGGCAAAGGCAGACAGGGATTTCCTGTCTACCTGAAACTCAATTTAATTAGATTACTTGTTTTTCACGGAAGACAGCTGAAGAAGATTCTTACGGTTGATCAGGAAAATAATCACACCAATAGCAATGGGAATGATCATGCAGCGGTACATGGTGGAATATCCGGCAACTGTACTTCCGGTAGTTGCCTGCACACGCTCCGTAATGGTTCCTGCCAGAGTCGGGCCGATCAGATTACCCAGGTCAACACCCATGTAGTTAGTGTTGGCACCGGCTCCACGTCTCTCCTTGGATACACACTTCATGCACAGTGCCTGCATAGCCGGCTGACAAGCTCCGTAACCGAAAGCGGAGATAGCACCGGAAACCAGGAACATGGGCAGCGATTTGCTGATACTAATCATGAAAAAGGAGGTTGCAAACATAATGCAGGCGGGAATGATCGCCTTGTCCAGACCATATTTATCCGAGATCGTACCACTCAAAGGACGGCTCAGCAGCAGGCAGATGGCATAGGCGGTAAAATACAGACCGATCTGATCCACACCACACTCACCGCCGTAGATGGCAATAAAGGAATTGATACAGGAATAGGCCATTGCCAAGAATACCATGATGCAGGCAGGAATGATGGCTTCTTTGGCAACGATCTTGTCCAGACGAATGGCAAACTTTCCTTCCTTTGCCTTCGGCTTCTCTTTAATAAAGAAGGAAAGTACAAGGGAAAAGCACATTACGGCAGCACCCAGCGCAAAGGTGGTATTGTAGCCAATGCTCTTGGACAGATTCAGTCCGATGGAAGGACCGATAGCAGACGAAACTGCCTGGGCAAGAGAAAAGATTCCAATACCGGAACCCATTTTTTCATCAGGAAGAGAATCACTGGCGATTGCCAGAGCCAACGGTGCCGTGCAACCGATACCGATACCATGTAGCAGACGGCAGGCCATCATCATAGGGATGGTCGTGGCCTGACTGTATCCAACAAAAGCCAGTGCAATAATACCGATGGCGCAGGAAAGAAGCCGCTTCTTGCTGAAATAGTCAAAGGCCGGTCCGGCAAGAGGACGAATGGCCAGTGCCGTGATCGCGAACATACTGGTTACCGTTCCAACTACTGCTGCAGTAGCGCCCAAATAATTAGCATACTTGGGAACCAGAGTATTCATCATAAACTGTCCCATATTCATGGCAAAGTTTACAATGAAAATACTGATAAACGTGGGATTCCACATAGTTACTTTTTTACTTTCTGCACTCATAATTTCTCCTTATTCTCACAGGTATATGTCTCAGCTATAATAATATGCGGATTCCTACACTTTTTCCAATATGCTTTTCCATTATGATATAATTTTTTCCTATGGCGCGCCGATTATCACGGAGGGCGGCAGAAGTATTCAGCAAGCTGTCATCACGGGTATAGTGGCAAATTACACTTATAGCTTCAAAACAACTCAAGCTCTATGAAATTTTTTGCGAAATCGCCTGGATGTATCATTGGTTTTGAAAATATCTTGGATCTGTTTGATAAAGCCGATCTTTGCAGCGAATTTTTTGATGAGAAGAAGTCTAGCATCGGAGGAAAGATTACCTCCATCAAAATTTTTTTAATCTGCTTATTACAAGTGAGCCGAAAGTTGTTAGAATAGTTCATGGAGAGCCTTTCTTTGTAATTCTGATTTTGTTTTGACACCTTAATCTTATCACAATTTGGGGCTCTTTTTTATCTTCACTTGATAGATGAAATGCAATAAACAACTTAAATACAGTAACATTGTGGCTTAACACCACTTTCACCGCTTAGAGGTGAATAATTTAGGTTTCTTATTCAAAGATAAAAGACGGGACAGATACCGACGTCTGCCGTATCTGTCCCGTCTTTAAACATCCCTGCCCCCGACTCTCTCTTTTCCCTATAGGGCAGTTATGATGTCTGCGCTATTTTTTTATACAATACCCTGCTCTCTCATGGCCTTAACGACACGGCGGAAGCCGGCGATGTTCGCTCCTACTACGAAATTGCCTTCTCTATCGTAATCAGCGGCTGCTTCGGATACCTGCTTGTAGATATCCTTCATGATGTTCTTCAGATCATTGTCCACTTCCTCGAAGCTACGGGAGATACGCATGCTGTTCTGAGCCATCTCCAGAGCGGATACCGCTACGCCGCCGGCGTTGGAAGCCTTACCGGGCATAAACAGGATCCCCTGCTCCTGAAGGTAATCTGTCGCCTCGCGGGTGGTAGGCATGTTCGCGCCTTCTGCTACCGCGAAGCATCCGTTCGCTACCAGAGTCTTCGCGTCGTCCAGATCTAGCTCGTTCTGGATCGCGCAGGGAAGAGCCACGTCGCAGGCAACCTCCCATACCTTCTTGCCGGGAACGAAAGTCGCAGTGGGAACCAGATCGCAGTACTCCTTGATACGGGCACGGCGAACTTCCTTGATCTCCTTGATCACATCTGCCTGGATGCCGTTCGGATCGTATACATATCCGCTGGAATCGCTGGCAGTCAGTACAGTGCCGCCCATCTGGGTTACCTTCTCGATGGCGTAGGTTGCTACGTTGCCGGAACCGGATACGCATACCTTCTTGCCTGCGATGGTCTTGCCTGCGTGGCGAAGCATCTCCTCAGTGATGTAGGTCAGACCGTAGCCGGTTGCCTCGGTACGTACCAGGGAACCGCCGTAGGACAGGCCCTTGCCGGACAGAGCGCCCTCGTACTGATGGGTCAGTCTCTTGTACATGCCGTACAGATAGCCGATCTCGCGACCGCCAACACCGATATCACCAGCAGGGACATCCTCGTTCGGGCCAATGTACTTGTAGAGCTCAACCATGAAGCTCTGGCAGAAATTCATGATATCAATATCCGTCTTGCCCTTCGGGTCGAAATCGGAACCTCCCTTGCCGCCGCCGATGGCCTGACCGGTCAGAGCGTTTTTGAAGGTCTGCTCGAAAGCAAGGAAATTCATCACGCTGGAATTCACGGTCGGATGGAAACGAAGGCCGCCCTTGTACGGGCCGATTGCGCTGTTGAACTGAACGCGGTAGCCGCGGTTCACCTGAGCCTTGCCGTTGTGATCGATCCATGCTACGCGGAAGCTGTGGCTTCTCTCCGGCTCCAGCAGACGCTCCAGAATACGGAGTTCCCGATACTCTTCCTCATGCTTGTCAATTACAAGAGCGATGGAATCGAGCACTTCCTTAACGGCCTGATGAAACTCGGGCTGTCCGGGATTATTCTTAACAACTTGTTCCATGATTTCTTCTACGTATGTCATATCGGTCACTCCTTGATTTTATAGTTTACTATGTTAATGCGATACCTTGTTAACCTAAAGAGGGTAGAAAAATAAAGACTTCATTGTTGACAGTCTTTATATGTACTCCCTTGTACAGGTATAATTATACATACTCCCATATAGTGTGTCAAGCGTTTTCTTATTTTTTTTAAGTCAGATGCTTTTTAAACTATTTAAAATCAAGTCTGTACCGCAGTCTACTTTGTTATTTTAACTAACTATACTACAGTCTATTACGTATTCTTCTACAGTCTTTTCACCAGAATGTGACGCATTCTGCCGCCGTACTTCTCCTTCGTCGCCGCGATGTCAAAGCCCTGCCGCTGCATACTTGTAAGACTTGCCCGGTTATCCGGATGCACCGTAGCGAATGCAAATCGAAATCCCATGGCTGCGGCGATTCGTTCCCCGTATGCAGCCATGGCCCGCTGCAGCCCCTGCCCGCGAAAGGCCGGATCAACGGCTGCGGACTCCATATGTACCGCCTCTTCCGGGAGGCAGGCGATTCCAGGGATATCCCGGCTCAGGTTATCCTCCGCCGCTCCGGGGAAACGCAGAATGAAGAAACCGGCGAGGCGGCTGGAATCGCTGCGCGCAATCACCGTCCGCCCCTCCTCTTCGATGTGGCGGCGGATGAAGTCACGGTCATCCGCCACGAACCACTCCGGGTTCTCCATCTGCTGTTCGGTTCTGCGCATCAGCGCTTCGATCTCGTCGATATCCTGCTCACCTGCCAGCTGCAACTTCATCCTCTGCTCCCTCCTCCGGTACTTTTGCTTCCTTTTGCATTCTCTTTCTCTGTCTGTTCTGTGCCTTTTTCTGTTCTTTTTCTTTCTATGCTTTTTCTTTCTGTGCCTTTTCCTTCTGTGCCTCGGTGTGCTTCTGCCCATCTAGCTGCTTCTTCAAGAAACGGAGCTGGCCGCCGCTTAATACAACCTCAATCTCATTCTCAGAAAGATCCAGTCTTACCGTAAAGTCAAAGCCCTGCGTCACATCATGCACGATCACTCTCTTCTCCGGGATCTGATCCAGCAGATGATGAATCTCCAGGATATCCTCCTGACAGATCCGCTCATAATCCGCCGAATCTTCGAACAGCATGGGGATAATTCCATGGTTGACCAGGTTGCCCTTGTGAATCCGCGCGATGCTCTTCGCAATCACACATTTCACGCCAAGATACATCGGGTTGATCGCCGCGTGCTCTCTCGAAGACCCCTGCCCGTAGTTCTCGCCGCCGACGATGATGCTTCGTCCCATCGCCTTCGCACGCTCCGCAAACTCCGGATCATAGCGGTGATAGCAGAACTTCGACATCATCGGAATATTCGAGCGCATACTGGAGAACTCCGCGCTGGCCGGTGTGATATCATCGGTAGATACATTATCGCCCGCTTTCAGGCTGACCGGCACGTGAAGTTCCTGCTCCGGCACTTCCGGCACGGGCAGCGGGCGGATATTCGGGCCGCGCACGATCTCTACCTGTGCCGCCTCTTCCTCCGGAAGCGGCGCAATCAGCATGTTGTCATTCTGATCGTACCCCTCTGGCTCACGGATGCCGGCAAGTTTCGCCACATTCGCTCCCAGGATGTCTTCTGCAGAAGCAAAGGTTCCCATAACGGCGGTAGCCGCCGCGCTCTCCGGACTTACCAGATAAATCTTCGCGTTCGGATTTCCTGCGCGCCCCTTAAAGTTTCGATTTGAGGTACGCACGGCAATGCCCTCCGTGGCAGGCGTCTGCCCGATCGCGCAGCAGGGGCCGCAGGCGATCTCCAGCATACGGAGACCCGCATCCATCAGCATATCGATATAGCCATCGTGCATCAGCGCCTTGTAGGTCTGGCGGGAGGCAATCGCGCAGGTACAGCTCACAGTTTCGTTCACATGGCGTCCCTGCAGCACCAGCGCCGCCTTCGCGACGTCCGCATAGCTCGTATTCGTGCAGCTTCCAATGAAGACCTGCTGTACTGGCTTCTTCTCCACCTCGCGCAGCGGCTTCACATTATCCGGCTGGTGTGGGCAGGCCGCCAGCGGCTCCAACTGATCCAGATTGATCACGATCTGCTCATCATACTCCGCATTCTCATCCGGAAGCAGCTCGCGGTAATCCGTCTCCCGTCCCTGCGCCCGCAGGAAGCGGCGCACCGCGTCATCCGACGGGAAAATCGAGGTTGTCGCGCCCATCTCGGCTCCCATATTCGTGATGGTCGCCCGCTCCGGAACCTCCAGCGCGGCGGCTCCATCCCCGGTATACTCGTATACATTGCCAAGACCACCCTTAATCGTGACGCGGCGAAGCATCTCAAGGATGATCTCCTTTGCGTTCACGCCGGGGCGAAGTCTGCCGTGCAGCACGACATTTACCACACGGGGCATCTTCAGACGCATGGGTACACCGGTCATAGCCGTTGCTACGTCCATACCTCCCACACCAATGCAGAGCATGCCGATCGCTCCTCCGTGCGGCGTATGGCTATCGCCGCCCATACTGATCTTACCGGGAGCGCCGAAACGCGCCACATGAACCGCATGACAGATCCCGTTGCCCGGTCTTGATACATATACGCCGTAACGGCGGGCCGCTGACTGCAGGTAGATGTGATCGTCCGGCGTCTTGTGATCCACATAGAGCAGGTTGTGATCCAGGTAGCTGACGCTGCACTCTGTCCGCACGCGGTCCAGACCGATCGCCTCGAACGCGAGATACGTCATAACCGCGTTGATATCGTGCGTCAGCGTCTGGTCGATATAAAGAAAAACTTCCTCTCCGGGAATCATGCTTCCCGATACGTAATGTGATTCGATGATTTTCCTTGTCAGTGATTTTCCCATGGGAACGCCTCCAATTTAACTATTTCAGCAGTAATTCATTCGGATCTGCGGCCTCTGTCCGCCTCTTTATGATGTACTTGTATTGTACTCTGCGTTCCTTTATTCTGTAAAATTCCTTTTCGCTGATTGCACCTATCACTTTTTCTTATGGAGCTGCATTCCCGCCGAATAAAGCTTCCGCCATCGCGATCAGATCCTTCTCGGCTTCGCCCAGATAGGCGTCTTCCCTCCAGAGGATATTCACGTCCCAGGTGACAGGCGTTTCGCCCAGATTATACCACTCCGTCTTCCCGTCCTCCGCCAGCATCCGCAGGCTGATCTCCGGGACAAGCGCCACGCCGCTTCCCTGCGCCGCCAGACGGCAGGACAGCATATTGCTGTGGCTCTCCAGGAAAATGTCCGGCTGTATGCCAAGCTCCTTCATCAGAAGATCGATGCGGCTTCGCAGCGCGTGTCCCCGGTGCAGCGTCAGCAACGGGAAATCGCCCAGGCGCTCCCGGTTGAAGATTCTCTTCTCCGGATTTGTTAGCGCATCCTCCGGCAGATAGCCCTTCCGCGCAACCAGGATCAACTCCTCCTCCGCGATCTTCTGATGCGAGATGCCTCTGTGTTTCTCCCACATCGGCAGAAAGACAAAATCCACATCGCCTTCCCGCAGGGCGCGAACCAGCTGCTCCGCTGAGCCATTCTCCGTCTCGATCCGAATCCCCGGGTATTTTTCCTGAAAGGCAGGCAGAAGCACCGGAAGCATACAGATCATACGCTCGCCGGGAAAGCCCAGGCGAATCCGGCCTCTTTGATTCCGGCTGATATCCCTCATCTCTCGTTCCAGGTCGCCAACCTGCATCAGAATCCTTCTGGTATACGCCAGGTATCTCTCTCCAGCGTAGGTCAGCCGCAGGGGCGTCACCGAGCGGTCGAACAGCCGCACGCCCAGCTCCTCTTCCAGCTTGCTGATATAATTGCTGAGCGCGGGCTGCGTAATAAAAAGAGCAGCGGCAGCCTTTGTCATGCTGCCGCATTCCGCGATCTGATTCACATAAAGGAACGGACGAATCTCCATCTGATGTCACCTCTAACTTACTTACTCTTTTATAGATGTTTCCATAACCGCTTTTTCAACCCCATATCAAAATCAACTGCCGTTCCCTCAGGTGGCAGTGGATTTATAGCTGTATTCCTTGTTTCAGCCTCACACACTCTTCTGGTATTCCAGGTACTGTTTGATCTCTGAAAGCGGAGCACCATCAACGGTAGAAACAAAGCAGGAATTTATACCCACGCTTTCTATCACAAACCCGCCTGATGGAAGTCAGGCGGGTTTGGTGTCAGTTGAAATATTCGCTTACATCAGCTTTGTCGTTATACTGTTTGCGGACTCGGACAAGCACAGAACCGTCACTCTGTTCGGTTTCCTCGGCAATCTGATACCGGGTACGGCTTCTGTCCATCATCGCCTTATAATGGCTCACTTCGTCGTGGTTGACCTTGAGCTGCTGCTCATGGGTCAAACCACAATCGTCTCTCTGTGCAAACACCAGTGTTTTTTTCAGAGAGATGATCAATGAACAAACAGCTTGCAAGCGCCAGTCTGCCGTCGACGCCAGATGCACCGGATGCACTCCCATGATACCTTTATATGCTTATATTTTAGCAGATTTGGAATCCAATTTCAAACGATTTTTTCTATGCCTTAACTTTTTCTTTAGGTGCCTTGTAAAATAAGAATGTCCGTGCTATACTCTAATTGCAAGTACCCTAACGATTTTTGAGGTGATTTCATGGACAATGAACTGAATTTGCGCCTGCTGGGGATGATGCACCAGATCTCTTACCTCATGCAGACGCAGGAGAAATTTCGTGGACAAGGACGGCTGTTGGTTCTTTTGAACCGATATGGCGCATTGACCCAGCGGGAACTAATCGAGCTGACTGGACGCCGCTCCGCAACGCTTAGTGAGCAGTTGGAGGGCATGGAGAAGTCTGGACTAATCCTCCGCCATAAAAACGAGCAGGACAAACGGAATGTGGATGTTGAACTGACAGAACAAGGTAAACTGGCTGCGGCAAAAGCTCTTCAGAACAGACAGTCTTATGCGGACGAGCTGTTCGCCGCTGTGCCGCAGCGGAAAAAGCAGCAGCTTGCGGGACTTTTGGATGCACTGCTGCACACATGGGAAATTCCTATCAACGAGGAAGAATATCAATTTTACAATACGGAGGAATAAACACATGGATGCGATCAACGCACTTTTTACCCGCCGCAGCACGCGGGAATTTACAGAGCAGCCTATTGAAAGCGAAAAGCTGCATCAGATATTGGACGCCGCTATGAGCGGTCCCTGCTGTGTGAACGCAAGGGATTGGTCGTTTGTGGTCGTAACCGAAAAGGCCAAGCTCCAAAAGATGGCCGAAGCCAACGGAGAGCCTGCCCGCCCGCTGAAAAACGCCGCCGCAGGGATCCTCGTCTGCGGCGACTTGGAGCGGGCTTTTCCGCCTGCCAAGAACTACTGAATCGTGGATGGAGCGATTGCCGCTGAAAATATCTGCCTTTGTGCGCACGCGCTGGGGATCGGTTCGGTATGGCTCGGCACATGGCCGCAAATGGATCGGGTATAGCGCCAGCGGGAGCTTTTTGACCTGCCCGATACCGTGATCCCTCATTCGGTCATCGCCCTCGGCTACCCGGTGGAGGACATCACGCCGCCTCGTGAGAGCCGCTACGAGGAAAACCGGGTGCATTTTAATGAGTGGTAATATAGGAATAGGAGCGATCAAATATGAATCCGCAGGGCGGAAATAAAATGGCAAAAATGCCGATCAAGAGCCTGCTGCTCAACATGGGCGCGCCAATGATGATCTCCATGCTGGGGCAGGCGCTTTACAATGTTGTTGATACCTTTTTCGTTTCTCACATCCCGGACACGGCACAAATTGCAGATATGGGCGATAAAGCCATCAATGCGCTGACGCTGGCATTCCCGATTCAAAGTAGGACTTTGAGGAATCTCACCGATAACCTGTACCAGTGCAGGACTTTGAGGAATCTCACTGATAACCTGTACCAGACTGGAACTTAGCGAAATCCCGCTGATAACCTGCACCAGTGCAGAACTTCGCAACTATCAGTTTTTTGATTACTTTTTTCTTCTTGACTATCTTAGTTTCTTGTGTTATACTTATGTCATCAACAGAACTGTAACCGCTCACATACTTTCTGTTAATTTCTCTTGTTATCCACTTGATGTTTTATTATTTCTTCTCTATAGTACCTGGAAAATTTCGCCTTCTATAAGTCGACACAATTTTTGTTTTTTCGCTTTATTTTTTCGTCTTTTCTATTGACATTTTATTCGAAATATCTTAATAAAATTTTTTACTTTTTCGGTTATCAATTATGTCCTGTTTTCATCCTCCGGGATGTCCTGCCAGAAACAAGACATAATCAATAATACGGTTCAGGTATCTGGCAGTTCCTGTACCAGTTAATTCTCTGTTTCCTGTCAACCAACTTCTATGAAAGCCATGTGTGCAGTAAGGAGGATTTATGAAGAAGAAAAAGTATCTCTACATCTCAATCGGCTTTGTTGCCGCCCTTGCAATCGTTCTGGTCATGGGAATGCGTCAGAATGTTGACAGCGCCCAGATTCAGGAAATGGAACAGTTGTGTTCGGAAGTTCTGCCCTATATTTCTCTTGGCGAAAAGAGCAGCGTTGCTGCGCAGGCTTCCCAGTTTTCTTATCAGGGTATCGTAGCTAGCTCCAGCGAACTTAACTCCGGTCTCGCCAAATTCAGCAACGGAACTTTCGATTACTATGTAGATTCTGCGTTTGATCAGTTGCGCAAAGTTGAATCCATGTCGGATTTTAACCTTGATGCAACGCCGTTGGCAGAGGATGAAATTTTGGCTGCTTCCGATCAGCTCTTCATCACGGCGTCCGGAGAAGACATCTTTTCCGGTTGTGTGAAGAATGTCTCTCAGGCCAGCGACGAACTCTCCTACAGTATCGATTATACTTATATGAAAGGTGATGTCGGAGTGCCTGCCGCAAGCATCACCTATCTGTACGACGGAACTTTGTTCTACGCTTATTTTTACAATATGGATGTTCTCGACAATCCCGAACTGCAGTCTTTAGGTGATCCTGCTCTCTCTGCAGAAGAAGCCATCGAAATTGCCAAAGAAACCGCAGAAGAATTCATTGCTCGAAAAGTCGGTGAAGACGCTGAAAACTATATGCTGGATGAGGATTCCCTTACATACGAAAAATGGTATCGCCGAAGAGAAAATCGTGATACCTGGTGCATTACCATATCTTACCGGAAACCGGACGATGATTTTCCCTTCTATTTCCAGATAGCTGTAGATATGTATACAGGAGAAGTAATCGAAAACGCAAACAACTATACTTAATGGAGGAATACTATGAATAAGAGATTAAAAAATAGTGTTTTATGTTTACTTTTCGCCATCTGCCTGCTTTTTAGCTATTGCCAAAATACGTATGCTGCCGGCAGCGTTGCCAAAGTCTACTACTTTACCGTAGGCGAGAACTGCCTTGGTCCTGGCACATCCTCCTATATTGTCAGCAAGCTGAGCGGTATGGAATACAGTGCCTCCCGCTATGCAAACTCCAGCAAAAGCACTATTTTAAGTGCTTTTGGAAATAGCAAAGTAGTGCATATTCTTGCTCATGGAGCTCCTGGCAGATTTGTTATAGGAGATACTGGAACCAGCATATCCTACAGTGATATAAACTCAAAATACAGTTCCCTTTCCGGTTTAAAGTTTGTATTTTTAGAATCCTGCCTGATTGCTTCCAATTCCAATATGCAGAATACTCTAAAAAATTTAGGGGTTTCTTCTTCTCTTGCTTTTAAAGAAAGTGTATTTGCCGGAAGTGACAGCGATGGTATCCACTACTATGCCAAGCGTGTCTATTATCATCTTTCCTATGGACATACCACCAGTTATTCTGCTCTAAAAGCAAAAGTTGAAACCGGAGAAGCGCATGACAATCATTTCTACGGTAGCGATAGCTACAGTATTTACGGAATCGATACTAAGCTTATCGGCTAGCAAAGCTATCTAACCATTTATAAACCAGAGGTCCCCTGCCTGACAGAAATACAGGCCGGGGACCTCTGGTTACTTTCCTGTTTTCTCAATTGTATCCTTACCCGTGTCATCTTTTATTTGAAAGGGCTAAAGAACTGGCACTCCTTCCCAATCGCACACAGAAGGAGGCACCGAGTCTATGAATAAGAAAAAGGCCACCGGTCTCTGATATGATATGCTACCCTCATATAGGACAATGAAATATAAAAGTCCTATATGGGGGTATTTTCATGTTCAGAAAGAGTAAG
>JAJEQR010000048.1 GCA_020687485.1 Hominifimenecus microfluidus
TTTTGGCGGGTCAAGAGGTCAAAAATCCTCTTGCAAGCGAGCTTGCATCGGCTTTTTGACCTTTTGACCCTGGTATCTTCTAAATTAAAGGATGCCGGCGTTTGAATTGTTTCGCCGCCCTTAAACGGTTAGGATGGTATCATTATAACCTATAAAACCTATAATGTCAATAGGAATATAGGATGATGTAAAAATGCAGTGTCCGTACCTCTTTTTTCTTATTCTAAATCCTTTAAAACATTGATTTATCGGAGGTTTGCAAATAAAAAGAGCATTGATATCCTTTTTTGAAGTATAATGAGTTCACCACAAACCATTATCAACAAAGGAGACAATACTCATGGACATTATACTCTATTTACTTCAGTTAATTCAATACTAACATAAACAAATTTGCTGGCTTTTAAATTTTATCTGCAGATATATTCCCCTCAAGCAGTGGGCTTTCGATGATTCCCACTCTCCAAAATACCAAAAGTTCGAAATTGATGAACTCCTTCTGACCACGGATTTCTGTCAGGACTGGACTTACAAAGAACTCATCCCTTACTACGAAAAACGTTATATCGGCAGCGTGGATGCATCAGCAGATCGGGGAGGAGCGGATCACATTCCGGAAGTTTACCGCCGGACTGGATACGGCGTATTCTTCGAAATCTCCGGATACCGAAGGTCAGAGCGATGAAGCGCCTGTACCAGATGAACAGGAAGGAATAGCGGGGACTTCTCAGAGTAGCGTCTGAGCAGGTCCCTTTTGACATTTATGTGGTAGAAAAAGACGGATTATGCGGAACTCCGGAATATGGACCGGCACCGGGCAGAGGAGTGCGCATACGGCTATGAATGGAGTCAGTGGCAGGCAGAGTAGCTGCGGAGCCTGGAACATTACCGGGCAGAAGCGTCAGGAATGGGGCGTTTCCACGGTAATCATGAATAAGCGTGGGAATCCCTGTCCGAAGTGCCTGCCCTGGGTAGGAAAGGTACTGATTGATGATGTATGGAGCGACGGAAGCCGTAAAGATGGGCCTTATCCGCTGATGAGCACGGCGATCGCAGCCGGGCTGTATCATCCACGATGCAAGGATGGCCATACGACTTACTTTGAGGGCATCAGCACACCGCCGGACAGCAGGTTCACAAGACAAGAAAAGAACTGAAGCAGATTGAGAAGGACAACCGGAAGGAAGCTCAGAAGCAGTACGCAGAGCGCCAGCGGGGGAGATTCGGACGTCTGGCAGATTATTCGCTGAATCCGGAGAACAAAAGACGATACACCGCTAGGGAAAATGCCTGGGAACAGGAAAAGGCAGTTGAAAAACACTCTCATCCTGATATAATAGAATCAGATCTTGGAGCCTTTAAGGAAAAGTTGAGAAAAGATGCAAGCTGATGCTTTTATATATCGGAAATGCTACCAAAACAGCTATGGTATAGAGGATATGGAAGCGGTAAATAAGAGAAATATCTAAAGATCTATGTGATATGAGAAGGCATTCGGCAGTTTCAGATATGTTTGAAGGTATTACAAATGGTAAAATCGTTGGATGTGCCTGTCACGGTGTGGGGTATTGGAAAAAGCATCCGGAATATGTTACTTCGGAGGCTTTCGCCCATATGTATGAGGCACAATTTGACAGTATAAGGTATGGCGAAATGAAAAAGTATTTTCCGGGCGCTTTAAAGTCTTTTGAAAAAATGATGAAGGAGATGGCCAAATGAAAAAGCGATGTTTAGATGCTTGTAAGAAATTTGCAAGGCATTTCGGCTACTGTGCGGCATTCCCTGAAGGTTTAGATTTTGACCAGGACGAGTATGCTGATGAGCTTTTAAAGTGCATTAAAGATAACTTTGACTATACGATTGAAAAGTACGGAACAAAAATTCCGGAGAAGAAACCGTATCCAACAATATTTATCGATTAAAACAGAGGGGAACATTATGGTGATTCGTGAATACCCAAAAGAAATAGAAGAACTCATGAAAATTTATGAACCATATGCAAACAGGATTCATGATGGAAAACTTGAAAATGCACCAAAGAAAGTAATAGAGGCATTTGAAAAAGTAAAGAAATGGGCATGGGAGCAAGGACAGTAGATATTCTGAATGCGGAAGCTTCTTTGAAGATTGAAGGCAACCAAATGACGCAGGAAGAGATTGAGCAGTTAAAGAAAGAGGGAAGATTTTAAGACAATTCTACTTGGCTGTAAAGGATAGAGGGGAATGAAATGCGTTTACCTACAGATGAAGAGGTAAAAATATTAGATGAGGTTAGTGAGAAGGAAGAGAACGGAACGCTTACACCAGAGGAGAAGGAAAGATTGGTGAACCGATTGAAAGAAATAGACAAAAAGGAAAGTTGGCCATTTGTGTGAAAATGAAATACAGGCGAGACAGATATCAAAGATCTATTAATATGGACGATAAAGAATATGAAAAAGCGTTAGAAGAACGCGAAAAAGCATGGAAAGATGAGCCTATGAAGGCGTTTCCATTAACAAAAGAAGAAATTGAGCAGTTAAAGAAAGAAGGAAGAATTTAAGGCGATTCTACTTAGCTATAAAGGATAGAGGGGAATGAAATGCGTTTACCTACAGACGAAGAGGTAAAAATATTAGATGAGATTAATGAAAAAGAGAAAAATGGGACACTTACGCCGGAAGAACGTGAAAGATTAGAAAAACGTTTAGGCGAAGTTGTTGCGGACGAAAATTGGCCGTTTGTATAAAATGCTGAACCACCTACCACCTGGCGGGTGGTTTTCTTATGCCAGGAAAGAAGAACATATGATCATTACAGGAATGAGTCACTATGAAAGTGTATGCAAGAAGAAACTGGTTGAATGGTACAACAGAAAACGCCCGGAGACACCGATTGATCTGAGCAATGTGTAATTGTATGGAGCTGCAAGACTCTCCAGAAGATGCTTTATTTTGATTCTGTTTTGTGAGAAATATCCCCCCGGGGGGCTTACGGAGAAGAAAAACATCTGTTATACTGTCCATCGAGTCAATTAATTATGTAATTGAACGAACGAATTAAGATAGACGTAAGGGTGAAGATATATGAACGCAAACGCAATGCTTTCTTCTATACAGCAATACTGGAACCGCCGGGCTCCTTCCTATACGGAAGTTATCCTGAAAAATCTTGCCGGTCAGTGGGAATCTGTCTGGGCGAACGAACTGATCCGGAATTTTCCGGAAGGAAAGGGACTTCGTGTCCTGGATATCGGAACCGGCCCCGGATTCTATGCCATCATCCTGGCGAAGCGCGGCTACCAGGTAACGGCTGTAGATTATTCGGAAGGTATGCTGGAAGAGGCGAAGCAGAATGCAGGCACTCTGGCGGATCGTATCACCTTCCGTCAGATGGATGCGCATCATCTGGATTTCCCGGACAACAGCTTCGATGTTATTGTGACGCGCAACCTGACATGGAATCTCGCAGATCCGGTCAGAGCTTATGCCGACTGGCAGAGAGTCCTTGTTCCGGGTGGTGTTATGCTGAACTTTGACGCGAACTGGTACTCTTATCTTTTCGATGAAGAAAAGAAGGAAGAATACGATCAGGATCGCGAGAATACACACTTGGCCGGTGTGGAAGATCATGAAAGCTACGAGGATGCCGATCGTATGGAGCAGATTTCCCGTGAGCTTCCGATGGGGCGCCTTGCGCGCCCGGAGTGGGATCTCCGTGTACTGAAGATGCTTGGGTTTAATTCCGTCACTGCGGATACGAATGCAGGCAACCGCGTGTGGAATGAAGAGGAGAAGATCAATTACGCCTCTACTCCCGGATTTATGATCCGCGCGGTGAAATAGAAATATACAGGATATACGCAATACTATGAATTCACAGGAAACCGAAATAGAAAAAGAAAAGGAACTGGAACAGAAAGTACAGGAGTACTGGACCTGCCGGGCGCATGACTTCAGTACTGTACGAAAAAATGAGTTAAAGGACAATGAAATCAGCGGTCGCTGGCTGGCAGAGATCGGTCAGAATCTTCCGGTATCCTCCGGGCTGGATATTCTTGATGTTGGCACTGGTACGGGGTACTTTGCGATTCTGCTTGCTCTGCATGGGCACAGAACTACCGGCATTGATTTTACCAGAGCGATGCTGCAGGAAGCGGAAGAGACTGCCGATAGTTATGCGGCAAATGCTTCTTTCCTCTATATGGATGCGCAGGCGCTGGACTTTCCGGACAACTCCTTTGATGCCATTGTGACGCGCAACCTGACCTGGACGATTCCGGAACCAGAGAAGGCTTACCAGGAATGGCACCGGGTTCTTCGTCCCGGCGGCATCCTGCTGAACTTTGACGCCAGCTACGCGGACAATGTACGCAATCATAACCAGAAGGAATCCTACGTTTCTTCCAAGGATGTGTACGGTCACTGCGGTATCACGCCGGAGCTGGAGAAGAAGAACGCGGAGATCACACTTTCCATGCCGGGAAGCTGTAAATCACGTCCCCGCTGGGATATAGAATTGCTGAGCAAGATCGGTTTTTCTAACGTATCCGTTGATAAAACAGCCGGACAACGTATTCTACGGGAAAAAGATCTACCGGATGCTCCGTTGTTTCTTATTTATGCCAAAAAATAAATCTTCCTTTATATGGGACTGTCGCATGAAGGTGTGTCAGTCCCAATATTTTTGTGATGTGATTTTAATTTCTACCTTACCAATCATGGCGTAAAGCCCCTGACTTCAGGCATGAGGAGTGTCAAGTAATGGTAATCTTATGCAGTTATCTGCTTTTATCCCCCCTGGGGGCTTGTACACCTTTCGAATAAAGGTTAGAATTGCGGGAGTAGTTGAGAGAAGAAAATAGAAAGAAAAGGATGAAATGAAAAAATATATAGTAAAAAGAATTCTTCAGCTTCTTCCGATCCTTCTCGGTATCACTTTTCTCTCCTTTGCCATGATGCGCCTGGCAGGGAGCGATGCGGTGACGGAGATGTATTCGAATACCGGGAGCGCGGTATCCGAAGAAGTTTTGGACGCGGCCAGAGAGGAACTTGGCCTGAACCGTCCATTCCTGGTGCAGTATTTTTCCTGGCTGGGCGAGATGATGCGGGGCAATATGGGTGTCAGTTATATTTCCGGGCGTGATGTCTTCGCTACCTTTGTGTCGAAGCTTCCGGCAACATTGCTGCTGACGGTGTTGTCGGTGCTGCTTACGATTGTGATCTCGGTGCCGCTGGGTATTCTGGCGGCGGTGAAGCAGGGGCGTCTGGCGGATCAGGTGCTTCGCTTTCTCAGTTTTATTGGGAATGCGATGCCGAACTTCTTCGTGGCGCTGCTGCTGATGCAGCTGCTGTCCATGAAACTTAGATGGCTTCCCGTGATCTCGGATGGTACAACGATTCGCAGCGCGATTATGCCGATGTTGACGCTGGCGATTGCTATGTCCGCGAAGTATATGCGTCAGGTTCGGACCGCTGTGCTGGAGGAGCTGAATAAGGAATATGTGAACGGAGCAATGGCTCGTGGAGTAAGCGAGCGCGTGATCCTGTGGAAGAGTGTGATGCGGTCAGCACTGCTTACGATCGTGACGTTGCTGGCACTTTCGATTGGCAGCCTGCTGGGCGGAACGGCAATCGTGGAGAGTATCTTCATGTGGGACGGCGTAGGAAAACTGGCGGTTGACGCCATTCAAATGCGGGATTATCCGCTGATTCAGGCATATGTTGTGTGGATGGCGATCATCTATGTTGTGGTAAATCTGATTACGGATCTTCTCTACCGGGTGCTGGATCCGAAGATTCGTCTGGGGGCAGAGAAGGAATGAGTATACCAACGATCCGAAAACAAAAAATAGTAAAAAATCACTGGAAAATACGGTTGATCCTATTCGGAATCCTGGCGGTTCTGCTGATCCTGACCGCTTTGTTCAGCGAGCAGCTGTGTCCGTATGATCCCTATCTTCAGAATCTGGCAAATGCAAAGGCGGCGCCGTCGGCGGATCATATCTTCGGAACGGACCGCTACGGCAGAGATATGCTTTCCCGTGTGATTGCCGGAAGCCGGACCAGCATCTTCTCATCGCTGATTCTGGTGGCGGTAATCACCATCTTCGGAACCGTGGTCGGCGTATTCTGCGGATGGAAGGGTGGTTGGGTTGATTCCCTGATTATGCGGATTTCCGATATTTTCCTTGCGTTTCCGGGACTTGTCTTCGCACTGGCGGCGGCAGCGGTACTGGGCGGCGGGATTCAAAATGCGATGCTGGCGCTGGCGGCGATCAGCTGGCCGAAATATGCCAGGATTGCGCGCGGGCAGACCATGGCGCAGAAGGAAGCGACATATATTCAGGCGGCACGGCTGTCCGGCTGCAATACCGGGCAGATCATCCGGCGGCACATTCTGCCGAATATCGCAGGAGCGATTCTTGTGACGGCCATGCTGGATATCGGAACGATGCTGATGGAACTTGCCGGTCTTTCTTTTCTTGGTCTTGGCGCAAAGCCGCCGGCGGCGGAGTGGGGAAGCATGATGAGCGACACGAGAAATCTTCTGGCAACCCATCCGTGGGTTCCCTTTGCTCCGGGAATCGCGATCTTTGTGTCGGTTACGGTATTCAATTTACTGGGAGAGGCTGTGCGTGACTGGCTCGACCCGCACTCGGAAAGGTAGAATCTATGGCGGAAATATTGAGTTATGAACAGGTGGATATCTGCTACAACGGGGTTCCGGCGGTGAAGGATGTCAGCTTCGCTCTGCAGAAGAGTGAGATCCTTGTGATTGCCGGTGAGAGCGGCAGCGGTAAATCTACGCTGATCCGGGCGGCTATGGGTCTTCTGGGAAAGCAGGGGCAGGTCACCCGCGGGGATATCTGGTATCAAGGGAGGAATCTTCCGGATCTTTCGCGGCGGGAGTTGCGCAGGATCTGCGGAGCGAAGATCGGTATGATCTTTCAGAATGCGGGGGCTTCGTTCTGTCCGAATCGTACGGTGGGAAAGCAATTGTATGAGAGTCTGAAGGCGCACGAGCCGATCACGAAGGAGGCATTTTACAGGAAAGCAGAAGTACAGATGAAGAAGCTGGGCTTTTCGGATGCGAAGGGCATTCTGGATAGTTACCCCTTCGAACTGTCCGGGGGGATGCAGCAGCGCGTAGGAATCGCAGCGGCGATGTTGCCGGAGCCGGAGATTCTGCTGGCGGATGAGCCCACTTCCGCACTGGATGTATATATTCAGAAGCAGGTCGTGGAGGAACTTCTGATGATTCGCAGAGAGTATGGCACATCCATGATTCTGGTCACGCATAACCTGGCGGTGGCCCGGCGGATGGCGGACCGGATGCTGATTATGAAGGATGGACAGATTGTGGAGCAGGGGAGTGTAGCACAGATCTTTGCGCATCCGGCATGCGCATATACGAGACAGCTGCTGGCGGCAGTGCCCGAGCTTCGGAGGTGAGGAACATGGAGACGGTTCTGGAAGTAAGAAATCTAACGAAAACATTTCCGAAGAGAGGAAGCAGGGAGGCACTGGAGGCAGTCGCGGATGTCAGCTTCCGAATCGAACCAGGGGAGTGCCTGGCGGTAATCGGAGGTAGCGGAAGCGGTAAGACAACGGTTGCGAAGATGATTACCCGGCTGCTGCCGGCGGATTCCGGCCAGATCTTTCTTATGGGAGAAGAAATCACACATGCGAAGGGAAAGGCTTTGCGAACTATTTACCGGAAGATGCAGATGGTCTTTCAGACCCCGGCAGAGAGTTTTGATCCGCGCCGGACGCTGGGAGAAAGCGCAGCGGAGAGCCTGTGCAATCAGGGAATTGGAAAAGCGGAGGCTGCGTCCCGCGTGCAGGAGTTATTTCTGCGCTGCGGTCTGCCGGAGGAATATCTGATGCGATATCCTCATGAAGTGAGCGGCGGACAGTGCCAGCGTGCGGCGATTGCGCGTGCGGCGGTGCTTCATCCGGCGCTTCTGATTCTGGATGAAGCGACTTCCGCCCTGGATATGACCGTGCAGAAGGAGATCCTGGAGCTTCTCTCGGAACTTCGCCGGGAAGAAGGCATGACTTATCTGTTTATTTCTCATGATATTGCGCTGGTACAGCAGTTCTGCGACCGTGTGCTTGTCATGGATCAGGGCAGGATGATAGAAGAGGGCACGCCGGATGAAGTGATCCGTGCACCCAGACAGGAGTATACGAAAAGACTAATCGAAAGTATACTTTAAAAATACGGACAGCAGCTGCGCATAGAGGCAGCTTGCTTTTATAAAAAAGAACAGGAGAAGATGAGATGCGAAGAAAACACATTCTGGCAGGAATTATGGCGGCGGCTCTGGCGATCGGTATGCTGGGAGGCTGCGGAAGCAGTTCTTCCGATGCGAAGAACACGGAAAGCAGTACAGCGGCAGCAGAAAAGGACACAGCAACTTCCGGCACGAAGAAACTGGTAATCGGGGATACAACCTTCAACCCGGAGAATGCGGAAGCGGATGTGAATCCGCACAATGACTATTCCGGCTGGGCCTGCATCCGTTACGGGATTGGCGAAACGCTGGTACATTATTCAGATGCCATGGAGATCGAGCCGTGGCTGGCGAAGTCCTGGGAAAATGTGGATGAGCTGACCTGGAAGCTGACGATTCAGGACGGCGTGACTTTCTCCAGCGGCAGAACGATGGATGCGGAAGCGGTGAAGCAATGCCTGGAGCATCTGCTGGAGAACCATGACCGTGCGCCGTTGGATTTGAAGATTGCATCTATGGAAGCGGACGGGCAGGTTCTTACGATTCATACGTCGGAACCGCGTCCGGCGCTGTTGAACTATCTGGGTGATCCTTATGCCTGTATCATTGATGTGGATGCGGGATTCGATAATGGCATCGTAGCAGGAACCGGCCCTTACATCGCAGTGGATTGTGAATCCGGGGATCACCTGACGCTGGTGAAGAATGAGAACTATTGGAACGGTACGCCGAAGATTGACGAGCTTACGATCCGCACGATCTCGGATGGCAGCACGCTGGCGAACGCTCTACTTTCCGGCGAGATTCAGGCGGCATACGGCATGGCTTACGAGAGCTACCCGCTTTTTCAGAACGATAACTACACGATTTCTCAAATCGCGACATCTCGTGCCTTTTTCTGCTGGATGAATTACGACAGTCCGCTGGCTTCCGATCCGGCCGTTCGCAAGGCAATTGCCATGGGCATCGACAAGGAGAACTTCGTGGATGTTCTTCTGGAAGGCAATGGCTATGCGGCGCAGGGCGCTTTTCCGGAGGGGTTCGCCTTCGGAGGTGATCAGGTGACGACGGAGAGCTATGATCCAGAAGGGGCGAAGGCAGTCCTGGAAGAGGCTGGATGGACAGACAGCGATGGCGATGGTATCCGTGAGAAGAACGGCGAGAAGTTAACGATTCGCTGGCTGACGTATCCCAGCCGCCAGGAGCTCCCTCTGCTGGCGGAGGCCGTGCAGGCTACATTAAAGGACATTGGAATGGATGTGGAAGTGAATTCCACAGCGGATCACAATACGATTGTGAAGGATCGTACCGCATGGGATGTATACGCCAGCGCGCAGGTGGCCTGCCCGACCGGCGATCCGGAGTATTTCTTTACCGTATGCTGCCTGGACAGCTCTACGAAGAATAAGGGGAACTTCCACAGCGACACTCTGGAAGAACTGGAGCAGCAGATGGCAGTGGAGTTTGATACAGGAAAGCGCGCGGAGCTGGCCGTGCAGATGCAGCAGGCCATCCTGGACGATAATGGCTATGTATTCTGCTCCTTCCTGAAAATGAGCCAGATCTCGCAGGCGAATGTGATCGGTTATACAGCGCATGCCAGTGACTATTACCAGGTAACGGCGGAGCTGGATATCGAGTAAAGCGCGGAATCATTGCAGTAATTTTTCATTTGCCCGGCTTGTCCGAAACTTTTACGCTTCCCTTTCCCGCTGTGTCCGGTTATAATAGGAAAAGAGACCGGTTGTCTGCTGGCAGTCGGTCCGGGGAGAAGAATATTACAATATTCAGAACGGCAGGAGGGAGACAGTATGAAAAAATACGCATACACAAATGGGAAGATCCTGGACGGCACCCGGAATATGAAGGTGAAGGAAGGGCTCTGTGTCCTGACGGAGGGCGATAAGATTACCGGTCTGGTTCCGGCGGATAAGATTCCCGCCGGTTGTGAGATGGTCGATCTGCAGGGCGGATATCTGATGCCGGGACTCATCAATATGCATGTACATCTGGCAGGGAACGGCAAGCCGCAGAAGAAGCAGCGGGATAATGAGGCACTGACGAAGAAGCTGATGGGGAGTGCACTTTCCCGCGCGGTAACTTACCGTGTAGTGGCAGGATTTGCGAAGACGGAGCTGATGAGCGGCGTGACCACGATCCGGACAGTCGGCGGCCTGGGGGATTTTGATACCCGCCTGAGAGATGAGATTGCGGATGGAAAACGGGTCGGTCCCCGGATTCTGGCAGCGAACCGCGGGATCTCTGTTCCCGGCGGTCATATGGCAGGATCGGTGGCGGTAGCGGCGGACAGCATCGAAGCTGCGCTGGCACAGATAGAACAGTCAGAGAAGGAGAATGTGGATCTCATCAAATTGATGATCACCGGCGGCGTACTGGACGCGAAGGCGAAAGGCGTTCCCGGTGAGCTGAAGATGGCGCCGGAGATGGTGAAGGCTGTCTGTGAGAAGGCACACAAGAAGGGATATAAAGTTGCTGCACATGTGGAATCCCCGGAGGGGGTAAAAGTTGCGCTTGCCAATGGTGTGGACAGTATCGAGCATGGCGCGAAAGCGGACGAGGAGATGATCCGCCTCTTCCAGGAGCACAAGGCGTTTTTGTGTACGACGATTTCACCGGCGCTCCCGTACGCGCTCTTCAACCGCTCGGTAAGCAATGCTTCCGAAGTGGAGCAGTATAATGGAAATATCGTTTTCGATGGCATCATTTCCTGCGCGAAGGCTGCTCTGGAGAATGGAATTCCTGTCGTTCTTGGCAATGACGTCGGATGCCCCTGGATTACGCAGTATGATTTCTGGAGGGAGCTTTATTATTTCCAGAAATATGTGGGTGTCTCGAATTCCTTCGCGCTTTATACCGCAACTGGACGCAGTGCGGAGCTGGCCGGGATCGGCGATATCACGGGAACGATCACGCCCGGCAAGTGTGCGGACATGATCGTAACCGAGGGAAATCCGCTGGAGGATCTGCGGTATCTGCGTCATGTGCGGATGGTCGTTGCGCGCGGCAATATGATCCGCGATCCGAAAGTAAAGATCAACGAGACCGTAAGAGCCGAATTGGATAAGTTCATCAACTGACGATGTACAGCTGTACAAACAGGGCGAACGGAGTTCCGGTTAGTATTTCCGGAAGATTTGTTCGATCTCATCATAGGAATTTGTAACCGTGAGGGCCAGGGATAACAGAATCCTGGCCTTTTGCGGTGGCAGCGTATAGGAGGGAATGCAGTTCGCAGAAGCCTCAAAATGCGGATCGCGGCTGACGATGCCGTGACCAATGCGCGATGCGCGAACGACCGGGATACCGTGCGGTTCCAGTTCAGCAATTTTATTCTTCCAGGCGCTGCTGTAGTTGCCGCTGCCGGTTCCCGCAATCACGATTCCGCGGGCATGGGCGGCATAGTAATCCAACGCGTCCGCCGGAGCTCCGGCATAAAAGGAAAGAACATCAACCCGGGGAAGAGCAGTTAATTCGCTGACATCGAAGCAGCTGGCTGTCGTGTGAACCGCCAGACTCTGATTCATAAAATAACACTCCTCATCCCGCATATAGCCGAGGCAGGAGAGATCCTGCTCATTGAAGGCATCTGTCTTGTAGGTATTAACCTTCTGCACATCGCGCCCGGAATAGATACTGTCGCAGAAGCACACCAGCACGCCCTTGCCGGCGGCTTCCGGCCTGGAGGCCAGGTGAATTGCCTGGTACAGGTTCAGCGGGCCGTCTGCACTGGCGGCGGTTGAAGGGCGCATTGCACCGGTTAGAATCACCGGTTTCTCCGTCTTCACGGTCAGGTTCAGAAAATAGGCCGTCTCATCCATGATATCCGTTCCGTGTGTGATTACGAATCCGTCGATGTCGGTACTGGCGAGCTCATTGATCCGGCGAACCAGAGAGAGCCACAGATGATCATCCACTTCATTACTGTCAATGCTGCAGATCTGCTCCATGGATAGATGAATGTGCGGCGGCAGAGGCGGCAGTGTCTCCAGCAGACGGTCGGTAGAGAGGCTTCCGGCTTGATAGCCGCTCGTCTTACCGACCTGTCCCTTGCCGGCAATCGTGCCTCCTGTTGTCAGAAGATGAATATGACAGGACTTTTTCATAAGTAAAATCCTTTCATTTGTTGTTCTACTTTCTCTGAAGATAGATTTCCTTCAGATCTTCAATCTAATTTCTGTATGTAGTTTTTGTTCCTTTATTTCCATTACATTTGGAACAAAGAACTTGCAAATTTGATGGAACGGTTTTTCCACCTTTGGCAACAGGAATAATATGATCGATATGAAGGCCGACTTCATCTGGCATATATTTTCCGCAAAGCTGGCATGTATAGTTATCACGTTCCATAATCTGTTTTCGTAGTGTCTTCGTCATTAGTTTTCGTTGATTTTTGTTGTGATACTCTTTTAATGTTAATTCAAAACCGATCGCTTCCAACTGTTCATGGCGATGAACCAACCATTGCCAGCTCACATCTGCCTCGTCATCAGAAACGAAAACTTGGTAGGATGTTTTTACGTAGTTTTTTTGTTGGTAACGGGTTTGTCTCCGCGTTGTTTCGAAACAAAAAGCACATCGATCGTCTAAAACATTGTGGTATTGTTTGGTACGATAATGTTTTAGGTGGCATCTTGAGAGATAGGCTTCTGTATCATTTTTCCAGCTAAGAATATGCTGCTGGTGCAAACAGAGATTATCCCAGTTACGTTCATTGCAAAGATATTTATCAATATAATCAGTGATATCTACATTCCTTTTGTTAGATACATTAAATTCGTGGGTGAAATATGGATATTTGAAAGGATTACGCAATATGAGATATATAATGTAGGCTATAAGTGCAATAAGGCATACTACTATCAGGATTAGAATAATAGGGGTAAATAGGTTGCGGTACATTGTTGTTTCCTCCTTATAATTAAGTGTTTTATCGATGTTTATCGCAATGATCCTATAGATGCCAATCGTAAAAAATATGAAATATAAGCCATATACTTTTTTAAAAATTATGTCACTGGCGAAATTATCAATTTTGTGTTAAGCTTTGATACAGAAAGTGCGTCTTCTATTTATACATTGCGAAGACTAACACGGTGTAAGAAGTCGTATTTTTGCTGTATCGCAGGAAAACATATATGTTATCAGGATTTTATAAAAACATAATAACAATAGATAGGGTATATGTCAATAAAGCCATGAGATATAATTAGCGATTTATACAAAGTGTGAGGGTAGAATGAAAATACAAAAATTATACAGAAAAAACAGAATACGTTTTACCGCGGCGGCATTATCGATATCCATGCTAGCAGCTCTGCCGGGATGCTCTGCAGGAGGCAATAAAAACGCGGAAGATGTTTCCAGTAGTGCAGCAGAGAGTATGAGTGAGACAGCAGATGAGAGTACTCCGGAGGATACTTCGAATACCACGGAGGATTCTTCTGCACAGACAACACCGGCTGTGGAAGACATTACAGAAGATACGGACACACTCGATGACACACAGCGCAATTCCATCAATATGCTCAACTACATTACTGTTCTGACACAGGAGATCAGTGACTCCAAAGAGAGCCGGTTATATCTGGAATCCGTATATTCTGCGCTGATCAACAATACCTATCCGAATGCAATTGACTCGCGTACACAGGCGCAGATTACCAGTATGCTGGATACACTGGAAGCTTACCGGATGATTGCCGTAAAGAGAGATCGCATCGAATATATCTATGAGCAGAATCAGGCGCAGGCGATTCGCAGTGCAATTCCGAATCCCATCGGCCTTCTAAGTGCGGTTAAATCGGGAAATGCGCTGCAGGCGCTTGCTTCCGTGGCTTATATGGCAGTTGATTCCGTGACTAGCTATGAAGCGGCATCTACAGAGACAGAGCTGCAATATTTGCAGAGCGGATGGGAACTGGACGATTCGGAAGCGGCGGAACTGCATACTAGCAGAGAAAATGCCTTCAATTACATGGTTAACATGGTAAGAGAGAATAACTTGCCGGGTGATTATTCGCTGAATGAAGAATCCGTTCAGGCCTTCGTATCCTGGAAAAATAACACGAACCTGGTTCGGAAGATTGCCTGGCTGGAGACAAACCAGTCCGTATACAGTCAGTTTGGTCCTTACTGGCTGACGATGGCCAGATGTTATTATGATTCCGGTGAATATGAAAAGTGCCTGGAATCCGTAGATCAGTACGAGTCCATCGCAACCAGAATTTTCCGGAAAGATACTGACTATGCAGAAATTCTTCCCATTGCAATTTTGTCGGCAAAAAAGGTGATGAGTGAGGCGCAATATGCAGAGACAGCGGAAAAATATCTGACGGCGATCATGGATAACACCAAGGATTCCCACTGGGCTCTGCGATACTTTGCGGCACAGACTTATCTGGACCTTTATGCGCTGACATCAAATCCGGAAGATCTGGATAGCGCTTACCAGATTGCATTTGACAATGTTAACGTTCTTGTTGATAAGCAGAAGACACTGAACGCGGAGTACCTTGCCGATATTCAGGAACAGAAAGCTGCCGATGGGGCGACTGATCGTGAAAAAGAGGAAATCGATCAGTATAATAAGCTTCGCAGAGAAGAGCGGAAGACCGAGATGCCTCCCAAAAGCGAAGCGTTGTATGTGAACTGTGAGCTCCTCTTCGCGCTGGCAGAAGAACGAAACATATCGGAAGCGGAGCAGACGAAGATCGAGGCCGTATTGCATGAGAACGGAGAGCCGCTCTTCCTGTCCGAGCCATTGGATCGTCATTTCTGGTTCCATGAAAATCAGAAAAATGATACGGAAGAAATCGCTGTGGAATTTGACGGGGAGAATCTGACCCTTCCGGCATCCTGCCTTATGGAAAAGTCTTCTATAACTGTAAGTATATCCGGAAAGGACAGCCTGTCAGACTGGATCATTTCCGAAGTGAAACGGCCCGGGGACAGCACGGATTGTTCTGAATTTATGGCCGTGTTTACCAGTGAAACGGGAAAGAATTATGAATACGAGGATGGTGATATCATAACCATTCAGGTCATTCCGGACCCGGATCGCCCGGAGGAGACCATGACCTTCACCTACAAGGCTGCGGCGGTAAAACAGTTTCTGCTCTTTGACAGCATCAACTTTGAAAAGGTTGAGAGCAAATGAGAAAACGTTTATGGGCATTCTCTCTTGCGTTAAGTCTTCTTCTGCCTTCTTCCGGAGCCGCTCTTGCCTGTGACGAAAATCAAAGCGACACTTATGTCACACAGATCCTTTTCGGTGACAGCGCACTCAGCCAGGAATCGGATCCGAATGTACAGCTGCTGCTGGATGCGCTGTATCTCTGCAGTGAGCAGAGCGGTAGCTCTGGGGAAATGCAGCTGAATATGCTTTCCAGTGAAAAAGTGAAAAAAGTGCCGGAGTTATCCGCAATCCAAATTACAGATGCAGAACTTCTTCCCTGCGCGCATAATAGCTGGGAGCATGTATATGACTCTAAGCCGGACACTCAGAACGCAAGAAAACAGGTATTGACGCAAACGGTAGATCATGTTTTTGACTTCGGAGGTTTTCTGGAAGACTGGTTTGGAACTAGAAGTGAGAAGTGTGAGAGCTTTGCCGCGCTTCTCTACTATTCACATATTCTGGCGGATTATCTGGCGGACAATCCGGAAGAAACACAGGTGCGTGTCGGCAGAGCCAACGTATCCTCCTATGCGGGTGAGCCGTATATTACGCTGAACAGCAACCGGCCGAACTTCTCCGATGAGCAGAAAAAGAGTACAACATCCGGAGTTACCTACAGTTCTCAGGACCGATTTGGCAGGTGCGGAACCGCGTATGCTGTAATCGGAAGCGATATTCTTGCAGCAAGCGATTCCAGAGCAGTAATAGGCAATATCCGTCCTTCGGGATGGCGCATGGGAACGACCGACAATCAGAACAAATATGACGGTCTGGTAGACACGAATCCACCGTATCTGTATCATCGCTGTCACCTGATTGCGCATCAGCTCGGCGGCGAGGAAAATGGACAAAACCTGATCACAGGAACACGGTATCTGAATATCAATGGAATGAAAGTCTGGGAAGATAAGATCGCAGACTACATGAAGAAAAATCCGGAGAATCATGTTCTGTATCGCGTAACACCTGTGTTTGTAGGTGACAACCTGCTCGCATCCGGTGTGCGAATGGAAGCCTGGTCCGTAGAAGATCAGGGAAAGCTTCGCTTCAATATATATTGCTACAATGTACAGCCGGGAGTAGATCTCGATTATGCAACAGGAGCAAACAGCCAGGAAGATACGATATCCGCAGAACCGAAAGTTATTCCTTTTGCAAAAGAGGGAGCCAGTGAATCAGATCCGGATCTGATTTTTGCACTGAATAAGCATCTGGAGATCCTTTTTGCGGATCAGGAGGGAAGCGGGATCTATGATAGACTGATGAGTGAGATTGGGGAAGCCGCGAACGGTGCAAGGAATCTAAAATACACAGAAGACAAAACAGGCAAGAATTATATCCAGTTAAAAACTTATGAATTCAAATATCTGGAAGCGCTTACTACATATGTTCCTCTGCTTTTGCAGAAAGAAGATTTTTTTCAGTCCGCTTTCTAAAACAGAGAAAGCATTCAGAATGTAATCAGTAAAGAATATGTCAACAAAATGGAAATATTTTCTTCAAAAAATGTTATTTGGGAGTATAAGAATTTTATGGAAAAAGAGATTGATATCGTAGCTCTTGGCGAGTTGCTGATTGACTTTACCGAGGCGGGAAGAAGCAGTTCTGGGAAAAAACTATTTGAACAGAATCCTGGCGGAGCACCAGCGAATCTTCTGGCTGTGGCAGCACATATGGGATACCGGACAGAGTTTATAGGAAAAGTTGGCACAGATATGCATGGTGATTTCCTGAAAAAGACTTTAAAAGGGGAAGGAATTGGGATCAGGCATCTCATCCAGGACGAAAGATATTTTACCACACTTGCATTTGTGGAAATTGATGAAAAAGGAGAACGTCTGTTTTCATTTTCCAGAAAAATGAGCGCGGATACACAGCTATGCGAAAGTGAATTGGATTGGGAACTGTTGAAAAAATGTAAGATTTTTCATTTTGGTTCCTTATCCCTGGCGGATGAACCTGCGAGAACAGCTACCATAGCGGCAGTAAAAGCGGCAAAGGCGGCGGGAGCCGTGATCTCTTATGATCCGAATTATCGGGCATCTTTATGGAGAAATGAAAAAAGTGCGGTTGAGCAGATGAAATCGGTGATTCCATTTGTTGATATGATGAAAGTTTCGGAGGAAGAGCTTGTCCTGCTGACAGAAATGGAAGACTACCATCAGGCGGCTGCGCAGATTCTTGCGTGGGGACCGAAATTACTCGCAGTGACGCTTGGAAGCGAGGGGGTTCTTATCGCAATGGCGCAGGAGCAGGAAAAAATCGCAGGATTTAAAGTGCAGGTAGTAGATACAACAGGTGCGGGAGATTCCTTCTGGGGCGGCCTCTTAAGCGAATATTTAAGGAAGAGCAAGAATTTACAGGAACTTACCTGGGATGAAGTAAAGAGCTGCGCTATTTATGGAAATGCAACTGCCGCATTATGTGTGCAGAAAAGAGGCGGAATTCCAGCAGTTCCACAAAAAGGAGAAGTAGAACTGTTTATAAAAACACGGGATAAATGACAATATGGAGATTTCACAAAAAGTTCACAGAAAATTAGCACTCAACTCTTGACAGTGCTAACAAAAAGGTGTATACCATAAACAGAACGAAGGAAGAGAAGCAAGAGGCTCGCCAGAGTTCATAAGAAGATAAAAGAAAATAAAAAAGAAAGAACCGGCGCAGAAGCCGATCCGATAAGGAGGAGTTAATTATGTATATGCCGAGTATTTTTGGAACATACTTTTTTGATGATTTTATGAATGATTCTGTGAATGAGACAGAGAAGACTCTGTATGGCAAGCATGCGGCACACCTGATGAGTACTGACCTGAAGGAGACGGCAGATGGCTATGAGCTGTATATTGACCTTCCAGGCTTCAAGAAAGAAGAGATCAGCGCACATCTGAAGAAAGGTTATCTGACGGTAGCTGCCCAGAAGGGTCTGGAGAAGGATGAAGAAGCGAAGAATGGCAAATACCTGCACCAGGAGCGTTACACCGGCAGCATGAAACGCAGTTATTATGTCGGTGAAGGACTGACTGAAGAAGATATTCACGCGAAGTATGAGAATGGTATCCTTACGGTAAAGATTCCGAAGGTGGAGAACCGTGTATCGGAACAGAAGAAATATATTTCGATTGAAGGCTGATTTTCATATCCCGTTATGAGAATCAGGAATAATGATTTTCTGGCGAGATGATTTCATATAGGAATCGGAATCGTTTCAATGATTTGCGGAAGCATGGTTCCGGGATCACATGGAAAACTCCGGAGAAACCGGTTTACATAGATGAACAGAAAAATGGGCTGCACAGGTGTGCGGCCCATTTTTTTGCTTCGTGCATCGGATTTTCGTCTGTAGTTTCTAATTTTCGTTTCATTTCTTAATATTTCCATAGGAATTTTCAAGGAAGCATTGTGCTTTTGAATCAGACGAAGTATAATAGGAAAGCTTTTAACATTGCTTTAACCGTAGCTTTATGGCATTTTAACGCAACGATTCTGGAGCTGGTATGTATATTTGGTGGCTGTTGTTGTATGGTTTTATCTATAGCGTGTCCGGGGCGCTGGCCCGACGATTGGATCAGCCGTACATTTTTTTTGCCATTTTTATTTCAGTGTACTGGGTGGTTCTTCTGCATTTCCTGTTTAGAAGAAAACGCTGCCGGATCTATGGCATTTGCCTGCCGGAAGAGAATGCTGCCTGTGGAAAGCTGATATTGGCGGCGCTTTCGTTCGCAGCGGCGAATCTGATTCTGTATAGCTGCAGTGGGCAGTGGCCTGCCGGATGGCATAGCCTTCCGCTGGCGACACTGATGGGCGAGTGTGTCCTGACAGTAATGGCAGTATGGGGGGAGGAAATCTTTTTCCGCGGCGTCCTGCCGGAGAAATTGTCGGAACATATGAGGCGAACGACAGCCGGTGGGATTTCCATCCTGCTTTTTGCGGCGCTGCATCTTGTGAATTTGTGGCAGTTGGGGTCGGTGTGTTATGTGCTGGTGCAGACTCTCTGTGCGGCGGTGCTTGGCATGATATTGCTTCGATTGCGTCTGCAGAGCGGGAGCCTGATTCCGGGAGCGGCAGTACATGCGCTGATTAATCTCACGGCAGTACCTGCAGAACGTTTGTTTCCAACAGGGCGAAACGATCTTACGGGAAAGCAGGCACTGCTGTATCTTGCATCGGCAGCCATCTGTGTGATTGTCTGTGCGTCGGAAGAGAGAAGAAGAGCCGGGATGCGGAAGCCGGAGACAGAGAAAGCAGAAAAAAGAGACATAACAGAAAGAAAAAAGTAACAGAATGATAGATACAGAAAGAAGAGGAGAAGAAACGTATGAAGTTCTACATTGACCCGGGTACGGGCAGTATGCTGTTCGCTATTCTGATCGGCATCATCGGCGCCCTGAATTACCTGCTTAAGACCTGGCTGGTGAAGCTGCGCTTTATTCTGAGCGGCGGCAAGAAGGTGGAGGGGGATTCCGAGAAGCTTCCGCTCGTTATATTCGCGGATGACAAGCGCTACTGGAATGTCTTCCGGCCGCTCTGCCGTGAATTCGATCGGAGAGGCGTGGACATCACTTACATGACGGCGTCTTCGGATGATCCGGCTTTGAGCTGTGAGTATCCGCATATTCACGGAGAATTTATCGGTGAGGGCAACAAGGCGTTCGCAAAGCTGAATTTTCTTAAGGCGAAGCTTTTGCTTTCCACGACACCGGGACTGGATGTATACCAGTGGAAACGCTCGAAAGATGTCGGCTGCTATGTGCATATCCCGCATACGGCAAGTGACGTGACGCTGTATCGTATGTTCGGTATTGATTACTATGACGCCATCATGCTTTCCGGTGAGTATCAGGCGGAGGATATCCGGGCTCTGGAGAAGCTGAGAAATCTCCCAGCCAAGGATCTGGTGAAGATCGGTATTCCCTACATGGATGACATGCTGGCCCGCCTGCAGGCAGATGCGCCCGCGCCGGAACATCCCCGCACCGTGCTGCTGGCTCCTTCGTGGGGGGAGAGCGCGATCCTGAAGAAATACGGAGAGAAGATCATCGAAGTTCTTCTTCAGACTGGTTACCATGTAATTGTTCGTCCCCATCCGCAGTCCTTCCGTTCCGAGACGGAGATGATCGAGAGAATCATGAAGGCGTATCCAAATTCGGATCAGCTGGAATGGAACCGGGATAATGATAATTATGAAGTCCTGAAGCGTTCGGATATCCTGATCTCCGATTTCTCCGGTGTTATCTTCGATTTCACACTGATCTTCGACAAGCCGGTGATCTATGCGGACACGAAATTCGATACGAGTCCTTATGATGCCTGGTGGCTGGATAAGGAATGCTGGACTTTCAGTGTTCTGCCCCGGATCGGCCATGTGCTGACGCCTGAAAATATGAATGATCTGAAAGATATAATTGATACCTGTCTGGAAGATCCCCGCTATGCGAAGGGACGTGATGAGGCTCGGGCGGAGACCTGGGAGCATCCGGGAGAGGGCGCCGTACGGGCCGTGGACTACCTCATGCAGAAGCTGGAGGAGCAGACGGAAAAGGACAGACAGAAGGCTGAGAAGCAGACGGCGAAAAAAGACGGTGAAAAGAAGCCGTCCAGAGGCAGAAAGAAGTCCGTAAGAGTAACAGGGGAAAATACAAAGGAAAAGAAAGAGGGAAAATAAGATGTCTTTTCTGGCAATTTTAAACACACTGATCCTGCAGCCGCTGCAACTGTTCTTTGAGGTGATATTTACCATCGCGAACCGGCTGATCGGCGATCCGGGGTTATCGATTATCGCACTGAGTCTTGCCATGAACTTCCTGGTACTTCCGCTGTACAAGCGCGCAGATGCCATGCAGGAGGAAGAACGCGAGACAGAGCTGCGCCTGCACAAGGGTGTGACTCATATCAAGAAGACCTTCAAGGGCGATGAACGCATGATGATGCTGCAGACGTTCTATCGTCAGAATAACTACAAGCCTACGTACGTTCTGAAGGGCGCAACGTCTCTGTTCCTGGAGATTCCGTTCTTCATCGCGGCCTATAAGTTCCTGTCAGGCCTGCAGCTGCTGAACGGCGTCAGTTTCGGACCGATCGCGGATCTGGGACGCCCGGACGGGCTCCTTGTGATCGGCGGCATGCACATAAATCTGCTTCCGATTATTATGACGGCGATCAACCTGGTGTCCTGCGTGATTTTCACGAAGGGAAGCCTGCTGAAGACGAAGATCCAGCTGTATTCCATGGCGATCTTCTTCCTTGTGTTCCTGTATACTTCGCCGGCCGGCCTGGTATTCTACTGGACGTTAAACAACACGTTCTCTTTGGTGAAGACGATTTTCTACAAGCTGAAGAATCCGGGAAAGGTGCTTTCCATCCTTGGTTCTGTGGTCGGAATTGTGCTGTTTGTATACGGCGTATTCTTCTATCCGATGCCGACCGTGAAGCGCACGGCTCTCTTTGTCGGACTGGCGCTGTTGCTTCAGGTTCCGATTGTTGTGCGCGTACTTCGCAGTAAAGTTCCGGCAAAGGCGGAAAAAGCAGCGCGAACCGGGAACCGGAAGATGTTCTTATCCGGCGCACTGTTCCTGTCCGTGCTGACCGGTCTTCTGATTCCATCGGCGGTTATCAACTCTTCCGCACAGGAATTCGTGGATGCCGGTATGTTCTACCACCCGAACTGGTTCCTGGTAAGCTCGTTCTGTATGGCGCTCGGTATCTTTGTCGTGTGGATGGGGATCTTCTACGGCCTGGCAAAACCGACGTCCCGTGTGTTCTTTGACTACGCGGTCTGGATTGCCAGCGGCATGGCAGTCGTCAACTATATGTTCTTTGGCAAGGATCTCGGCGTGCTTTCCGCTGCGCTTCGCTATGAGGGCGGTCTGAGCTTTACGAAGACTCAGCAGCTGCTGAATTTGCTGTTAATGGTGGTGCTTGTAGTTGTGCTGTGGTTTATCGCTTCCCGCTGGCAGAAGCATGTTCCAGAGATTCTGATGATTGGAACAGCGGCGATCTTCTGCATGTCGATCTTCAATGCCGTCGGCATCTCGGATTCGGTCGAGGTTGTTAAGGAGCAGGCAGAAGCTACGAAGAATGACGCGCCGACTTTTACTTTAAGCAAGACAGGGCAGAACGTCATTGTGCTGATGATGGATCGTGGTATGAATGCGTATGTTCCGTATATTTTTAATGAAAAACCGGAATTGAAGGAGCAGTTCTCCGGATTTACGTATTATCCGAATGCGATCTCCTTCGGCAGATCCACCAATATCGGCACTCCGGCGCTGCTTGGTGGTTATGAATATACACCCGCTTCCATGAATAAGAGAAGTGACGAGGCACTGGTGACGAAGCACAACGAGGCGCTGAAGGTGATGCCGGTTCTGTTCGATCAGAATGGATTTGATGTAACGGTCTTCGATCCGGTTTATGCGAACTATCAGTGGACGCCGGATCTTTCCATATTCGATGATTACCCGGATATCAGTACCTACATCACGAAAGGTACTTTCACGGATACCGTAACGCGCGGGGAACTGATCCGAAGCAGTAAGAGAAACTTCTTCTGCTTTGGTGTGCTGAAATCGGTTCCACTGGCTCTGCAGGAGACTTTGTACGACGAAGGCAATTATAATCAGGCAGATGCTGTCAGCGGCGATATCGCGGGAAGACAGCTGATGACGAGCCTGTATACGGCGGATGGAGTGGCCACTGCTTTCACGAATCCCTATAATGTGCTTAGGAATATGACGACGATGATGCAGACGAGTGAGGATAGTACAAATACGTTCCTGCTGATGACGAATGATACAACGCACGAGCCGATTATGCTGCAGGAGCCGGAGTATGAACCGGCACAGCATGTGAACAATACCGAATATGAGAAAGCGCATGCGGACCGCTTTACGGTGGATGGCAAGACACTGAAGATGGAGAATCCGGTGGATATGGCGCATTACCAGACGAATATGGCAGCTATGATTCAGCTGGGACGCTGGTTCGATGCCATGAAAGCTGCCGGCGTCTATGATAACACGAAGATTATCATCATCGCGGATCACGGCAGACAGCTGGGGGAGGTCGAGGGGCTCTTCCTGAAGGATGGTTATGACATGGAAGCCAACTACCCGCTGTTCATGGTGAAGGATTTCAACAGTACCGGATTTAACGTATCGGATGAGTTCATGACGACCGGCGATGTTCCTACACTGGCGACGGATAATGTGATCGAGAATCCAGTGAATCCCTTTACCGGAAATGCGATCAACAGCGATGCCAAGACGGCGCATGATCAGTATATTTTTGCCTCGGGTCAGTGGGATGTGAATAAAAATAACGGAAACACATACCTGCCCGGCGACTGGTATACGGTGCATGATAACATCTTCGATCTGAACAACTGGTCTCTGTACGCAGAGGATGCAGTTATAGACGAGGAACCGTAGAAATTTCAAGAGAAGAAAGCAGAAGAAGTTCCGGCTATAATCGTTCAGAAACAAACTATAATCGTTCGGAAACAAAGGGGAAGAAAAATCATGAGTTATAAGGTTGATAATGCGATTATCATGGCGGCCGGTGCATCCAGCCGGTTCGCCCCACTCTCCTATGAGATGCCGAAGGCGCTGATTCCTGTGCGTGGGGAAGTGCTGATCGAGAGAGAGATCCGCCAGCTGAAGGAGGCCGGTGTTCCGGAAATCATTCTGGTAGTGGGTTACCGGAAGGAGCAGTTCGCGTATCTGGCGGACAAGTTCGGCGTGAAGATCATCGAAAACCCGGATTATAACATCCGCAATAATAATTCCACGATCCACGCGGTGCGGGAGTACCTGGGAAATACCTATATCTGCTCTTCCGATAACTACTTCACGCAGAATCCATTCGAGGCGGAGGTCTCGGAGCCCTATTACGCAGCAGTCTATGCCGATGGCAAGACGCCGGAGTGGTGCATGCAGGAGGATGCCGAAGGCTATGTCAGTGAAGTAACGATCGGCGGCAGCAACGCCTGGTATATGCTTGGGCATGTTTTCTGGGATAAGACCTTCAGCGAGAAATTCCTGCAGATTCTGGACAGGGAGTACGATCTGCCAGAGACGGCGGATCTGCTCTGGGAAGCGATCTATCGAAAGCATCTGGATGAACTGAAACTGAAGATCCGCCGTTACCCTTCGGATGTGATCTTCGAGTTCGACAGTCTGGACGAATTGCGGGAGTTCGATCCGTCCTACTGGGAGAATACACATTCTGCAATTATCCGTCGACTGGCAGCGGAATTGGGAGGAAAGGAATCTGAGCTGACCGATTTTACCGCAGTGAAGGATGCGAACGGGATCGAAGCGATTGGTTGTTCCTTCGAATACCGGGGAAAGAAATATGAATATAGCTACGAAAATGAAAGCAGGAGGATGTTATAAATGGCAAGAGAAATTGTAGATGCAGACCGATCGGAAGTCAGAGAACTGCTAGCACAGGTAACAGGAAGAGCGGAAGATGCGAAACTGGAACGCATGGGCGGACTGACAAACCGGACGTATCGTGTAACCTATCCGGACGGTATGCAGTATGTTGTGCGTATTCCGGGAGAGGGTACGGAGGAGCTGATTGTTCGCAATGATGAGAAGATCAGTACCGAGCTGGCCTGCCGGGTAGGAATTGATGCGGAACTTCTGTATTTTGGAAGCAACGGTGCAAAAGTGACAGAATATATTCCGGGAGCGGTTACAATGTCTGCGGAGCTGTTCGCAGATGAAAAACGCATGGCGCAGGCAGCGGAAATTTTCCGCAGACTGCATAACAGCGGAGAAGATACGGGAGTGCCGTTTGAAGTTTTCGATATGGCAGCCGGATACGAGAGGATTATTCATGAGAACCATGTAAGTATGTATCCGGATTATGAAGAGACAAAGGCTGTGGTTATGGCGATCAAAAAAGAAATAGACGCAGTCTGCGGAATCCATAAGGTTCCCTGTCATAATGATCCGCTCTGTGAGAACTGGGTGGTATCGGATAGCGGCAGGATGTACCTGATTGACTGGGAATACGCGGGAATGAACGATCCGCTCTGGGATGTGGCGGATCTGTCGATTGAAGCAGGATTTGACGCGGAGTCAGATGCAAAGTTTCTGTGCGCATATCTGGAGAGAAAAGCAGAGCCGGCGGATTACAGACATTTCCTGGCGGAAAAACTGTACGTGGATTACCTCTGGACTTTGTGGGCGAAGACACGGGTTCCCTATGACGGTCAGCCAATGGAAGACTGGGCTTCGGAACGTTATGCGCGGTTGAAGAAAAATATTCAGGCGTTTAAGGAAATTTAACAGACTTTTGTGCGATTTGAAATCGGCAGAGTTTTGAAGAAGGAGAAAAAAATATGACATATGGAATTCTGGCGGGACTTACCTGGGCACTGGAGACGATTATCCTGGGAATTGCTCTGGGGATGAGTCCTTTCGTATCGACGGAGCAGGCAGTTTTTCTGGCTCCGTTTGTAAGTACTTTCATTCACGACTTTTGTTCGGCTCTCTGGGCAATGCTTTATAACGGTGTACGTGGAAATCTGAAGAATGTATGGAAAGCTTTCTGCAAGAAAGGCGGCAAATTCGTTGCTCTGGCAGCAGTGATCGGAGGGCCGATCGGAATGACTGGCTATGTAATGGCAATCAATTATATGGGAGCTTCTATCGGCGCGGTTGCGAGTGCGATCTTCCCGGCAATCGGGTCAATTCTGGCTTACTTCTTTCTCAAAGAGAAAATGCAATGGTATCGCTGGATTTTCCTGATTGCAACGCTGCTTGGTGTATATGGACTGAGCTATTCCCCCGATCTGAACATTACAAATTTCTGGCTGGGAATCATCGGAGCGATGATGTGCGCGTTCGGTTGGGGAATTGAAGCCGTAATTCTGGCAAAATGTATGCAGGATCCAGAAGTGAAGGACGAGTACGCGCTTCAGATCCGTCAGACAACTTCTGCGCTGGTCTATGGTATCGTGATTATCCCGGTTTTGAAAGGATGGGGATTTACGATTCAGCTGTTTACTTCCGGAACCGGCTGGCTGATTCCGGTGATTGCGCTGGCAGCCTTCTTTGCAACGCTGTCCTATCTGTGTTACTATAAGGCGATCTCTTCGATCGGAGCGTCCAAGTCAATGGCGCTGAACGTAACGTATGCTGCCTGGTCGATTGTGTTTACGGTGGTGATTCTTCGCGATACCAGCGTTCTTACCCCGATGACAGTTCTCTGCGCAGTAGTGGTTATCATATGCGGTATCCTTGCGGCAACGGATTTCAGAGAGTTGTTTGCAAAAAATAAATAAAGCGTAGATGGATAAGATACGGGCCGCCGGTCGAAGAGTGGTGTGCTCCCCGTCAAGAGGACAATAAAAAATAATAAATTTTTGTATCGTCAGCCATGCTATGGCTGGCGATAT
>JAJEQR010000049.1 GCA_020687485.1 Hominifimenecus microfluidus
CCGGAAACGCAGCACCCGTGGCCGTGTGAAGACGGGTTCGGCTTGTCCCGGAGTTTGCGCGGAGCCCACACGTAGAGCTTGATGTAAACTTCCCTGAAAATTAGTTCCCCTGGCTTGTGCGGAGCCCCCCCCAAGTAGAACTTGCAGTAAACTCCCCAAGAAGCTCGTTTCCCTAGTTTGCGCGGAGCCCCATGTAAACCAAGGAAAGTTGAGAACTCTACTCGCAGTGCCCCATTCGCTCCGGCTTTGCCTTCGCTCATGCGTGCTGTCGCACTATGAAAAGTCAAGGCAATTCGTCTATTGGTGAGCAAGCTCCCCATAGTCGATTGCCTTGACTTTTCGCACTGCTCGTTACCTCGACAACTATCAGTTTGATAATAATCCAAGAAATGCGCAGAGGTTTCCCCGGCGTCCTCCGGTGGCGCGATGCGAGAACAGAAGATCTTTATGGCAGGATGTACACAGTCCGGCTACGGCCAGGTGCTCCGGAAGAATTCCCGCAGACAGCAAGATTCTGCGGTTAATCTCCCAGAGATCCAGCTGGTATTTCTCATTGGATTTTTGGATCATAATCGCATTCCACTCATCTTCCGGGAACATCTCCTGAAATTGCTCTGCCACATCCGCGCTGACTTCATAGCAGTCCTGGCAGATACTGGGGCCCACGCAGGCCAGAATATCCTCCGGTCGGGAATGATACACCTCCGTCATCTTCTCCACAGTCTTCCGTCCGATCTGTCCGGCGGTTCCTCTCCATCCGGAATGTGACAGTGCAATCGCTTTCTTTACCGGGTCCAGAAAATACAGCGGCACACAATCCGCGAAGGAAGTCACAAGCACCAGTCCGGGAACATCCGTCAGGAGACCATCGATATCCGTGTAATCCCTTTCGCGGGTAACGCCCTTTCCAGCATCTACCTCTGTTACAACGCGCAGATTCGTTGTATGCGTCTGCTGTGAGAGCACGAAGTGATCCTCGGAAATACCAAGTGCGCCCGCCATCCGGTGGTAATTCTCCCGCACATTCGCTGGATCATCCCCACGATTAATCGCAAAATTCATCGAAGCCAGATCGCCTGTGCTGACGCCGCCCAGGCGGGTAGAGAAAGCCTGACGAATGAGGCCTGTCTCCTCCAGGAGAGGAAAGTACAGATGTGGAACTTTGTTGGTTTCGCGGTATCGGATCTGCTCCGTCTCCAGGCAGCTGCAAGTCATTTCTGAATCGGAATATGAGTAGGATTCTGATTTCAATTTATATTCCTCCAAATGCATTCGGATAATGCCGGATCTTGTCATCCGGTCCGGCAGTGATCACATCGAACCGGCAGGCGGTATCCTCCGGCAGACGGTATCGAACCAGATAGAACATAGCGGTTCGCCGGATTTTGTCCTGCTTTCTCCAGTCTACGGCTTCCGATGCCGTGCCGTAAGTATTTCGGCTGCGGTACTTGACTTCCACGAATACATACGTGCTCCCGTCCTTTGCTACCAGGTCGATCTCACCGGTGCGGCAACGGAAATTCTTCTCCAGAATTCGGTAACCACGAGCCGTCAGGTATTCAGCAGCCAGTTCTTCATAATGGCTTCCGGTCTGACGCCGGTTCATGCCTTCTCTCCGGTAAAATTCTTGATAAATGTAGTACGATGGATCGGACAAGGGCCGTATTCGCGGATTGCGGCAATATGAGCCGCCGTTCCATAGCCCTTATGACCGGCAAAACCGTATTCCGGGTAGATTTCATCGTACTGACGCATCATCCGGTCCCTGGTTACTTTGGCAAGGATGCTGGCGGCTGCGATGGATACGCTCTTGGCGTCGCCTTTGATAATCGGAACCTGAGGGATGCTTACGCCCGGAATGGTAACTGCATCGTTCAGTAGAACGGCGGGTGTCTCGGCCAGCTCGGCGATCGCCAGACGCATGGCCTGATACGTCGCCTGCAGGATGTTAATATCGTCGATCACATCCGGACCGACGATGCCGACGCCGTAGCCGATAGCCTTCTCGCAAATCTCATCGTACAGGATCTCCCGGCGGCGCTCCGTCACCTTCTTGGAATCATTCAGATAATAGATATCGATGTCACGGGGCAGGATCACGGCCGCCGCCACCACAGGCCCGGCCAGAGGGCCGCGTCCGGCTTCATCGATTCCGCACACGAGCCCCTGCGCTTCGTATTCATGTTCATAGACGCGCATGGCGGTGAGCCGTGCGCGTTCTTCATCTTCATTCAGTTTTCGCGCCACTCGTTCTCTCCTTTTCGTTTGTGTTGCCTGTCTCTGCATCTTCCAGACTGGCTTCCTTCTCTTCCGGCCATTCCAGACTGATTCTTCCCAGGCGGCCGCCGCGAAGATCATCCAGGAACATGGAGGCTGCCTTGTCGATATCCGGCTCACCGCCCTTCTGCAGACACTTTCTTGCAATGGCGATGGCGGCGAGAACCTCATAATTCTTCCCGGACTCGTCCACCTCATAGCGGGCGGCAATTCGTCCCGGATAGCTGCGGCAGAAGAAGTCAATGCCCTCTCCGGCCAGCTCTGTCAGGTTCAGAATGTTGTCGTTGATCGAACCGACGAGCGCCAGGCGAATGCCGACCTGCTTGTCTTCGAAGCGGGGCCAGAGGATTCCGGGAGTGTCCAGAAGTTCTACATTTTTGTTCAGGCGAATCCACTGATTGCCCTTGGTGACGCCGGGCTTGTTGCCGGTCTTGGCAGCTGCCTTACCCGCAAAGGAATTGATAAATGTGGATTTGCCGACGTTCGGAATACCGACTACCATGGCGCGAACCGGACGGTTGATAATACCGCGGCGGCGATCACGTTCAATCTTTGCCTTGCATGCTTCTGCAATCTTGCCCTGAATGGACTTCATGCCGGCGCCGGTTTTTGCGTTTAGCTTTACGGTGTAATAGCCCTTCTCCGCGAACCAGGCTTCCCAGCGGGCGGTTGCCGTATCGTCCGCCAGGTCGGATTTATTCAGAAGGATCAGGCGCGCCTTGCCCTGTCCCAGACGGTCGATATCCGGGTTACGGCTGGAGATGGGAAGTCTGGCATCCACCAGCTCGATGATCAGATCGATCAGCTTGATGTCCGCCTCCATGGCGCGCTTTGCCTTTGTCATATGACCGGGGTACCACTGTATATTCATTTAATTGTTTACCTCCACTTTGGCGATCGGACCGAGATCTTTGAAGGGAGCGATCCGAAACCAGACTTTACCGATCACCTGTTCTTTTTTTACATTTCCCACCAGAGCAAAGCGGCTGTCCTCGCTGCTGTCGCCGTTATCTCCGAGAAGAAAATATTCGTCCGCTCCCAGTGTAACCGGCGTCTCCGCCAGTCCGGCCACGGTATAGCGGCTCATGATGTCTCCGGTATTCAGAGGCGCGTCGTTAATATAGATAATGCCGTCGCTGATCTGAACCTTCTCACCGGGAAGACCAACCACACGCTTGATATAGTTCTTCTGCTCCATGCCATCTCCGGCCTGGAACAGGACGACGTCGAAACGCCGGATGGAAAAGAAATGATAGATCATCCGATCCGTCAGAACCTCGTCCCCGGTCATCAAAGACGGTTCCATGGAATGACCCTCTACGGGAACCTTCTGGCCCAGCATAGCCACCAGGAAAGCGGCCAGAATAATAACTACGAGAATATCTACAATCCAACGGGCAGCGCTCTGAATCAGACTGCCGTTTACTTCAGCTTTCTTTCTGCTTTGTCCTCTTGCCATAAATCTCCCCGAATCGTTACCCTGATAGTAATAAAGGGACATCATATTTTCATATGCTGTCCCTTCTCACTGATTACTTTACAAGCTCTTTAACCTTAGCAGCCTTACCTACGCGATCTCTCAGGTAGTTCAGCTTCGCTCTTCTAACTTTACCCTTGCGAACCACTTCGATCTTCTCGATTGTCGGGGTATGCAGAGGCCAGGTCTTCTCAACGCCTACGCCATTCGAGGTCTTACGAACGGTAAAGGTCTCACGAACGCCGCCGCCCTGCTTCTTCAGTACGGTACCTTCGAATACCTGTACACGCTCACGGTTGCCCTCTTTGATCTTTGCATGCACGCGGATAGTGTCGCCAACTCTGAACTCACATACGCCGTCGCGCAGCTGAGCTTCTTCGATCTTCTTAATGATCTCGTTCATTTTGTGTGTTTCCTCCTTGTTTTCGGATGTTCGTAACCGCTGGCAGCTCACGCCGACACGGCAGAGGACCATCTCCTTTTTTACACAGCAACTTATCCTAACATATTTTGCTGTGATTTGCAAGTGTTATTTTTTATAATTCTTGTGGACGATATCAGATCTGCTGTTCACAAGAATTATATCTGTTTTTCTTCCAGCTTCCGCAGAAATTTCTGGTCTTCTTCGGTGAGCGTTGCGGTCGGAATCAGATCCGGGCGGCGCTCACGAGTGCGGATCAGGGACTGCTCCCTGCGCCATTTTTCCACATTTACATGATGGCCGGATAACAGGATATCCGGAACGCGGCGGCCGTCGTATTCAACCGGACGGGTGTACTGCGGATATTCCAGAAGTCCATCGTAGAAGGATTCAATCTCGCCAGAGGCATCGTTCGTCAGGACCCCGGGAACCATGCGGGAAATGGCGTCGATCATAACCATAGCCGGAAGCTCTCCGCCGGTCAGAACATAATCTCCGATGGAGACATGATCCGTCACAATCTTATCCAGGATTCTCTCGTCTACGCCCTCGTAATGACCGCAGAGAAAGACCAGGTTCTCTTCCTGTGCCAGCTCGCGCGCCATGGACTGATTGAAAACCTTGCCCTGCGGTGTGACGTAGATGACTCTTGGTTCCTTCTCCATGGAGGCGGTGACCGCTTCATAGGCGCGATCAATCGGTTCTGGTTGCATCACCATACCGGCGCCCCCGCCATAGGGATAGTCGTCCACGCGGCCCTTGCGTTCCGGTGCGGCGTAATCACGGATATTGGTGGCGGTGAGCGAGATATATCCGGCTGCCATGGCTCTTCCAAGAATACTGGTATTCAGTCCCTGCTCAATCATCTCCGGGAACAGAGTCAGTACGTGGAAGTTCATAGTTCCTCCAGTCCGGGCATCAGATGCACCTTCATCCGGTTGTTCTCAAAGTCAATATCGAGGATACAGGAGGGAATAGCCGGAAGAAGGATCTCTCCGCCGCGTTTCTTCTGTATGATATAGACGTCATTCGCTCCGGTCTGCAGAACCTCGCGGATCACACCGAGCTCACGTTCCTCTTCGTCGATGACCGGCATCCCCATAATATCCGCAAGATAGAATTCGCCTTCCTCCAGAGGAACGGCATTCTCTCTGCTGACAAGGAGATCGCAGCCTTTATATTTTTCAATATCATTGATATTGTCGATGCCCTTAAACTTCAGGATTACCATGTTCTTAAAGAACTTTACCACTTCCACTTCCAACGGAATGGGCTCCTTCTTCGTATCCAGGATAACTTCCTTCAGATCACGGAAGCGGCTGACGTCATCGGTTGTCGGATAAACCTTAATCTCACCGCGGATTCCGTGGGTATTGGCGAATACGCCTACGCGAAAATACTGTTCCATGTTATTCTCCCTGCTGAAAATCAGAGTGCCTGCCAGAATATGCCGCCCCCTGAATATGAATAGCGGGCGGACAAACGCCCGCCCGTTCTACTGGATATCCAGTGTAACTCTTTTGTCTTCCTTCGATGCCGCAACCTTGACTACGGAACGAATGGCTTTTGCAATACGGCCCTGCTTGCCGATGACTTTACCCATATCGGAGGGGGCAACTTTCAGTTCGAGTACGGTCTCGCGATCGGTCTCGGTCTCAGTTACCACAACTTCGTCGGGATTATTGACAAGTGCCTTTGCAATGACCTCAACTAACTCTTTCATGCCTTACCTCCTGGTGGAATTACTCTACACCGGCGACTTTCAGAATCTTAGCTACGGTCTCGGTGGGCTTTGCACCGTTTGCCAGCCACTTCTGAGCCTTCTCTGCGTCGATCTTAACTACGCTGGGCTCCTGGTTGGGATCATAGTATCCGATCTCCTCGATGAAACGACCGTCTCTGGGGGAGCGGGAATCTGCTACGATTACTCTATAGAAAGGAGCTTTCTTCTGTCCCATTCTTCTTAAACGAATCTTTACTGCCATTGTTTTCACCTCCTTGAACTTCTATCCCTGTATCTATGAAAAAGGATGATCCGCATCCGTTTTTCCTTAAAATGCGTAGGTCAGGCATCCTGACGGAACCTGTATCCCCATGTGAATCAGAAAGGAAGATTGAATAACCCTCTCTTGCTCTTCTTGCCCATCATGCCGGACATCTGCTTCATCATCTTCTTGGACTGATCGAACTGCTTCATCAGCCGGTTGACTTCCGCAACCTCTACGCCGGCGCCTGCCGCGATGCGGCGCTTGCGGGACGGATTGATGATATCCGGATGTGACCGTTCCTGTGCGGTCATGGAAAGAATGATAGACTCAATTCTCTTGATAGACTTGTCATCCGGCATCTCCATGCCCTTCATCTTGCTGCCCATACCGGGGATCATGCCCATCAGATCGCCGATGTTGCCCATCTTGCGAAGCTGAGCGAACTGATCAAGGAAATCGTTGAAGTCGAAGTCTGCCTTGCGAAGCTTGCGCTCCATATCGCGGGCCTTCTCTTCATCAACCTCGGCCTGAACCTTGTCGATCAGAGAAAGAATATCGCCCATGCCAAGAATACGGCTGGCCATACGATCCGGATAGAACTGTTCCAGATCCGACAGCTTCTCACCCATGCCGACATAGAGAATCGGCTTACCGGTAACGGCGCGAATGGAAAGTGCGGCGCCGCCTCGGGTATCGCCGTCCATCTTCGTGATAATGATGCCGTCCACACCAACCTTCTCATTGAAAGTGCTGGCTACGTTCACAGCGTCCTGACCTGTCATGGCGTCAACCACCAGGAGGGTCTGCTTGACCGGAACGGCCTCCTTGATTGCTGTCAGCTCGTCCATCATATTCTCATCGATATGCAGACGACCTGCCGTATCGATGAGGATCAGGTTCTGTCCATTCTTCTGCGCATGCTCGACAGCTGCCTTCGCAATGTTCACCGGAGAATGTCCGTCACCCATCGAGAAGACCGGAACCCCCTGCTTCTCACCGTTGATCTGCAGCTGCTTAATCGCAGCTGGACGATATACATCGCAGGCAACCAGCAGCGGACTGTAATTCTTCACCTTCAGCTGACCGGCCAACTTAGCGATTGTGGTCGTCTTACCGGCACCCTGGAGACCTGCCATCATGATAATGGTAAGCTCGTTTCTGGGGTTCAGCTCCAGTGTCGTTGTCTCAGATCCCATCAGCTTGATCATCTCTTCGTTAACGATCTTGATGACCATCTGACCGGGAGTCAGGCTGTTCATGACATCGGTGCCAACGGCCCGCTCTTCCACGGACTTCGTAAACTGCTTTACTACTTTGAAGTTTACATCTGCCTCAAGGAGAGCCATCTTGACTTCCTTCAGAGCAGCCTTGACATCGGCCTCTGTCAGGCGGCCCTTGCCCTTCAGCTTCTTGAATACGTTTTGCAGTTTATCGGATAAGCTTTCAAATGCCATATCTTATAAGCTCCTATAATGCTTCAATCTGCTCGGAGATCTGTTCGATCTGCCGAAGGATCTCTGTGTCCCCCGTGCGTCTGCACTCACCGGCCAGGCGGTGAATTTCGGCTACTAACTCTCTGGTCTCCTGAAACTTATGTACCAGTCCCAGTTTCTCCTCGTAGCCTCGCAGTGCTTTCTCGCAGCGGCGGATCATATCATGAACTCCCTGCCGGCTGATCCCTTCCTGCTCCGCAACTTCTGTCAGCGAGAGATCCTGGAAGACAACATCCTCATAGATCCTCTTCTGATGGTCAGTAAGGAGTTCGCCGTAAAAATCATAAAGAAGTGTATTCTCGATGATCTCTTCTATCTTCATGACTCCTCCTTCTTCTTCGCAGTCGCGATCAACCTTTGTTATCATAACGGATCCAGGAAGTTTTGTCAAGGCTTTTTTCTTGACAAAAAATTTGTTTTTTAACTTTTCTAAAATCCGGCCCGATCCCAGATCTCCCGACCGGATTCATAGCTGGCATTCAGCCATTCGATGGCTTCCTTCCGTCCTTCATTTGTGAAGGAAAATGTCTTCTCTGTCCGGCTTTCCGGTGAGGAGTTCTCGTAATTCATCGGCTGCGGCCAGATCACGGCTGTCAGGAAGTTCTCTTCTTTATCATCCTCATCCTTCACGGTTTTCTTCATTAGAATGTACCGCATGCCCCGGTAGCTTCCGGTATAGTTCTGTTTCTTTAGAAAGTTAATGGATAATACGTCTTCATCATTAATCATTGTGAAAAGTCCTCAGTGTAATTCTTAGCGGATTTCAAGGAAAGCATCCGCCAGATCTGCCATGCCGCTGTCCTTCACGACCTGCTCCAGTCCGTCGCGGATCTCTTCCCGGCTGAAATCGTGCGTTTCGAGAAATGCGTCGTCCTTCTCGTTCAGATGCCAGTAGAACAGAAGACCGGTCTGCATATGTTCCGGCACGCAGGACTCCAGGATATCCGACAGCTCATTCTCCGCCTCGTCGATCCTGCCTTCATCTGCAAGCATCAGAAGGCGCTCAGTTCTCTCTCTCGCCTGCGCGTCGCGGAACATCTCAAGATCCGGGCTCTCCGCCTCGATACCGAACATGAGTTTTAAGAGCATGCGAACCATCTCCTGAACCATGCGCGTGATATAATCCTGTCTCAGCATAATGCGCGCCTTAACCCTTCAGACCGCGGGACTGGCGGTCCATGTCCTCAATTACGATATCGTAGATCTCACCGAGGCCGGAGCAGTATTCCAGAACCTTCCAGGGCTCATTTGTATGAAAATGGATCTTGATGAGCTCTTCGTCGCCAACTGCCAGAAGACAATCACCGGCAAAATGTTCTGTGAAGTAGTCGCTGATAACATCCTCGTCCAGATCGGTTCCCTCAATTAAAAGCTGTGTGTCGTACTTAAATTCAAGCATGTTGTTTGTCCTTTCCTGTAACGAATCCGGGCAGGTGAAATGGAGTAAAAGCCTGGATTCCCGTTACCTTTTTTATAGTGATGCTATGGTACGTAATTATAGCAGAAATCAAGAGTAAGTCAATGCTAACTCCGGATCTCTGGAAAGATACGGATGGGTTTTCGCAGGCAGAACGAATACAGCCAGGCTTCCTTCACCGGTTTTCCGGTTGCCATCTCCAGTGCTTTCCGGTAATAGAACAGCTGTAGGTGATAGCGTTCCGCCAGTATGTACTCTTCGCCGGGACGGACATAATCCGTCTTATAATCCAGAAGAACCAGGCCGTCTTCTTCCTCGAAATATACGTCGATAATACCCTGAATCAGAATCCGGTCGGTGATTTCTTTGGAAAGTCCGGCTTCTTCCGCAGTAAGTCCCATAACGAAGGGCTGTTCCCGGCGGCTTCTGCCGGAATGGGAAGCTGTCAGAAGACGCAGTCCCAGAGGGCTGCGGTAGAAGGCAGTGATATCGTCTGGACGTACCGTTTCCGCAATTTCCGGAAGGATTTCACCGTTGTCCACAAGTTCCTTCAATACTTCCTTCACTGCCTCCCGGCTGCTTCCGCTTTCTGCGGGAACTCTTTCCAGGAGAAGGTGATAGGCGGTTCCCCGGAGCGCTCCCGCGCTTTCCGGAGAGTAATGGGATGGTTTCCACGCCGGAGATGACGCGGCGCTGCTTGTATCATCTGTCTCTGACGGTTCGGACTGCGGCTGGGGAACTGTCCCTTTTTCTTCTTCCGCTTCTTCCGGATGTGTCTTTTTCCTGGCCCTCGCCTTCAGTTCTGAGACAGATACCGTACCCTTCGTACGGGTGGCTTCTTGCCAGGAATAGCGAAAATCCTTCCAGATCTTCCATTCCCGGCGGCAGTCCGCATCCTGAACTTCTTTGGGATCCATCCGATTCAGAGATTCCCGGATCAGCGAATATTTTAACTGTCGTCCAGTCTCTTCTTCGACAGCCTGCCGAACTGTCAGACACCGTATCTTATAATTTCCCCGGTCTCTGGCGAGGCTCATGAACAACCAGTCCAGATAGGAATTCGCGGAAGCGACATACCATTCCGGCAAACGAGCGGACGGCTCGAAGGCAAGCATCCGCTCCTCCTTCCGCATCTTTGCTTCCGGATCCTTCTCTACACCGGTCAGGATCAGTTTTTCTTTCGCTCTTGTCATAGCGACATACAGAATCCGGAGTTCCTCCTCCTTGGAATCCCTTGTCAGACGATCCATCACATAGCGCTTCCACAGTGTTGGGTACTTCTGGTCGTATTTACGGTCCAGATAATCCGAGGCAACGCCGAGCTGCTCCTGCATCACGACAGATTTCCGCGCATCCTGCAGATTGAATTTCTTCCCCATACCAGAGACGAACACAATCGGGAATTCCAGTCCTTTGCTCTTGTGAATACTGGTGACTCTTACCAGGTTGTCCTGCTCGGACAGCAGCGATGCCTCTCCGAAATCCACATCGAACTTCCGTATCTGCTCCAGATATCGGTTGAACTGGAAGATGCCGTGATAGCTGGTCTGTTCGAAAGCCAGCGCTTTCTCCTTCAGCATCTCAATATTCGCGCGCCTTGTCTCGCCGGAGGGAAGAGCGGATAGATAGCGCCCGTATCCGGTCTCCTCCAGAATCTGTTCCAGAAGCTCATGAATCGGTGTATAGGAGGAACGGCTTCGCAGGAGTTCCAGCAATGCCAGGAATTCCTGCATCCGTGAATTCTCACTGTGACAGCATGCCCGATACAGGGAAGGGTCTCCGCCGACCTCTTCCGGGCGTGCACGTTCTTCGGAGACGATCTGCGCGATTTCCTCATCGGTAAAGCGCCCGATAGGTGATACCAGCACAGACATCAGCGGGATATCCTGATATGGGTTGTCAATCACGCGCAGGAAGTTGCAGATCAGCTGCACTTCATATGCGGAGAAATAGCCTTTCTTCTGCTGTGCGACCGCCGGAATCCCTTCCTGAAGGAAAACAGCTACAAAAGTCTGCGCCCAGCCGTCCATCGTGCGCAGAAGCACGACGATATCACGGTACTGCGCCGGCCGGTATTCCTTTGCTGCCGCGTCCCATACGCGTATCGGGCTGCCTGGCCGCACGATATCGCGAATCCGGTCGGCGACGATCCGGGCTTCCCATTCCCGGCTGTTTTCACTGTCATCCTCTCCGTCAGCCAGGAGAAGCTCCGTCTGTACGTTTGTGCCTTCCGGCGGCAGAGGGTAATCAGCGCCCGGATAGAGCGCATTCTCTTCATCGTAGGAAATGCCGCCGAAATCCTCTCCCATCAGCTGATAGAAGACATGATTGACACTATCCAGTACTTCCTTTCGGCTGCGGAAATTGCGGCTTAAGCTGATGAGCTGCGACTGATCACCATCCTTTCCGTATTCATGGTACTTCTCCATGAACAGATCCGGTCGGGCCATGCGGAACTGATAGATGCTTTGTTTTACATCACCGACCATGAATCGATTATGTCCGCCGCGCTGCTCCCGGCTGACGGCCCGCAGGATCGCCTCCTGCACCAGGTTACTGTCCTGATACTCGTCCACGATAACTTCCTCGAACTGCTTCGAGAGCGATGCGGCAATTTCCTCCGACTCTTCCAGGAGAGTCAGCGCCATATGCTCCACATCGGAGAAGTTTGCGAGGTTCTTCTCCTTCTTATATGCCGCCAGGCGCGAGGAAAATTCGATTGTAAGCGAGAGCAGAACATTCATCGCTTTCTGACTTCCCAGAATCGAGGCGCAGATCTGCTTTTCGCTGCCGAAGTCGTACCGCTTCTTCAGACGGTTCAGTTCATTCTTCATGAAATCACGAAGAGACGAGCAGGCTTCCTCATTTTCCGAAAGCTCCTGCCCCCTCTTCTTCGCCGGCTTGCGGGAGAACTTCAGCTTCTGCAGCCGTTCGCAGAAGCCGCCGAAGGTCTCTTCCTGCAGCAGCTCCTCCACAAGATCCAGATCCAGAGAAAATGTCGTGACATATCCAGGATTCACATCTTCCGATACGGCAAGTTCATCCTTCGCGTAGCGCAGGCACTCCGACAGACTTTGAAGCTCCCGGCGAAGCTCTTCCATCAGGCTGTGAATAAACGGAAACTCCTCAATGGAGACCGTTCCTTCCGGGAAGAGATTAATCTGATCCTTAAGCCACTGCTCCGGATAGGGAGCGCTCTCTGCAAAGGTATACAGCTTCAGAATCAGCTCCCGAAGGCTGTCGTCCCCCTTGCCATTCGTATAGGCATCCACAAAGGAGATAAATTCCGGGGAGACCGCCAGATACTGCTCCTCCAGGAGCGTATCCAGCACATCCGCGCGAAGCAGCTTCTCTTCGCCTTCGTCTGTCAGGCGAAAATCCGGATCAAGATCCAGCCGGTGGAAGTAATTCTTCACCAGCCACATACAGAAACTATCGATTGTGGAAATATGCGCGTGATGCAGAAGCATCTGCTGTTTCTGCAGGCGCTTATCATCAGGATGTTGTTCCAGGCAATCATCAAGGGCTCTCGCAAGCCGCTCGCGCATCTCTTCTGCGGCCGCTCTCGTAAAGGTAAGTACCAGCAGGTGATCTACATCCACCGGATGTTCCGGGTCCGTCAGAAGAGAGCGAATGTGTTCGATCAGAACCGCTGTCTTGCCGCTTCCGGCGGCAGCAGCAACCAGAAGATCCCGGTTTCGATTACAGATGATCTCCTGCTGCTTCGGTGTCCAGTTGACCGCCATTATTCTTCTCCCTCCTCTTCCTCTTCTCTCATCTTCTCCCATAGGGTTTCCGTATCTATGCTGCGCAGCCTGCGGTAGCGGTAGCCGGGCAGCCCCGGATCGAAACCGCAGACAGCGGCAAAGGCACAGCGCTCACAAGCTGTCTGCTTCTCTGTCCGGTACGGCGATGCAGGAATCTCTCCCGATAGAATCCCGCTTCCGAACTCCCGCACCTTCCGGCGGACATGATGTTGAAGTACCCGGAACTCTTCCGGCGTCACAGAGATGCCTCCGACAGACTCCATATGCTCCGGCACATGATTTCCGCTGTTCGTAAGGCCCTTGAGCTTCAGCTCGTTCAACAGCTTCTTCTCCAGCTCCTCTTCCGGGAGCGCAGCTGTGCTCTCTACGAATGGTTCCTGGATCTGATAATAATATACGCCGGCCGGAACCACTTCTTTGTCCGGGTGCAGGCGCTGCTCCAGCTCCATGACCGCATCCAGATAGACCATCAGCTGCAGCTGCAGTCCATAATAGACCGAACCAAGCTCCAGCGCCCGGCGACCGGTTTTATAATCAACGATCTTCACATAGACGCGGTCATCGTCCTCATAAAGATCCACACGGTCGATCACGCCGCGCAGATACATCCGCTCCTCTTCACTTAAAATCAGGTTCATCACGGCGGAACGGCTGCCATCGAATAGCATCTCCAGTTCTTCCGGACGAAAATCAGAGGCTTTTAACTGTTCACAGATCGCCCAGACTGTCTTATCCGTCATCTTTCGCCAGCGTTCCACAAAATAAGCGTTTTGCGCGCTGTCCTGCAGAATTGTGCCTCCGTTCAGCGCGCAAGCCTGTGTGATCGCGGAATCCACCAGCTTTTTACGGATGGTATCATCCACCTGTTCCGGCCGCAGGTTCTCCTTCTTCATTTCCTGAAATACTGTCTCCAGTGCCTTGTGGAAGAAATTTCCGCGATCCATGCTTCCAAATTCATACTCCACACGCTCTGTCAGCCGTAGTCCATAGGTGATAAATTGCGCATAGGCGCAGGCGGCATACGTCTCCAGGCGGGTGACGCTTCCGGAGACAGAGTTTCCGTATAAAATTGAGGAAACGGCCTTTTGGATGCGTGTTCCATCATAGCGGTAGAAGCAGGCATCCAGAATCCGGGAAAGCTTCTTCCTCTGTTCCGGTTCTTCCGAGAGCAAAAGATAGAGCTCCTTCCACCAACCCTCCGGCTCTTTCTCACGGAGCTCTCCGGCGGTTGCCGCCATCGCATCCAATGCCGAAGACCAGCTGTCGATGACCGGGCGTTCCTGCAGCGTGCTTCTCACCTGTAATGACGGGAAGACTCGCAGGATCTGGCTGATATACCAAGAAGGGCGCATGGGCTGTCCGTCGGCAGAGATTTTGCTGTAGGAAAGGATCAGCTGCTCCGTCGGCTTCGTCAGCAGGCGATAGAGGTAGAACTGCTCGCGAAAGCCAATCTCTCTTGCTGTCGGGGCCAGCTCCAGCTGATGTTCCTTCAGAACTTCCCGTTCTTCGTCCGAGATAATGCCACCGGTCTTTGCCGGCTGGGGGATGACTCCCTCGTTCATACCGAGGAAGAACAGCACGCGGATGTCCGTCAGGCGGCTTCGCTCAATATCGCCGATGGCGATCTGATCCAGAACATGTGGAATCATGCCGAGTCTTGCCTCCGCCCATCCGGCATCTAGCACATCTCCCAGTTCCGGAATACTTAATACTTCATCGCCGATCAGTTGATCCGCCTGGTCAAGCAGTGCCAGTACACATTCCATGACGCGGGCAAATTCTTCCGCATGTGCCAGATCTCCGGCAGCTTCCAGGGCTTCTGCCTTCTTCTGCAGAAGCTCTTTCGTATGGCAGTTTTCCATCAGGTTCCGCAGGCTTTCGGTCGCGCGCCTTACTGTGCAGGGGCCGGAACGCAGTCTCTCGCGGAATGCGGCAAGCGGAGTCAGAACCTCCTCACGGATACGATTAATTTCTTCCAGATCCACATTTTCGTGATCCCGGTAAGTTCGATCCCAGGTCTTCTGCCAGGTCTTATAACCTTTCCTTCCGGTCGCCAGAACGTAATTCTCCAGAATATCGATGTCTTCCGGATTCAGGGTGGTCATCCCGGTCTTCAGATACCGGAAAACCGGTTCGTAAGCAAAGTTCTTCTCGACCACATCCATGGCACTGCGCAGGAAGATAACCAGCGGATGATTCAGGATGCCCTTCTTCTGATCCATAAAATACGGGATTTGCTCCCGTTCCAGAGCAGCAGCTAGAAGCGGACGGTAGTGTTCCAAATCACCAGTGACAATCGCAATTTCCCGGTAACGATAGCCTTCCCGCTGTAGCAGCCGCAGAATCTCATGCACCGTGGCGGCAACCTCTTCCTGTGGTGTTCGCGATTCCAACACATGGAGATGGCTGCATTCGCTCATATAGCGGCTTCCCGCTCCATAACGCAGGAAATGCTGTTCCAGATGCGCGAATTCCGCCGGGCGCTGTGGAGTCTCTTTCTCCCCTTCGCAGACAAATACCTGGCAGGGAATATGGCCGGCATCTGCCAGACGGAGCAGGCGGTTCGCCGTCTCTCTTGTCATCGCGAAAAGCTCCTGCTCCTCCGAGGAAGCCCACAGATCTTCCGAAGCCGGGATCGTGAGCGTGATCCCGACGGTAGATGCCTGCGTCAGCATGACACCGAGAATCTCGTACTGAATTGTGGTAAAGCCGGTATAGCCGTCCAGGCCGATTACCGCATCCTTCAGGTAATCCGAGTGTGGCAGCTCCCGCAGTAGAATCGGCGCAAGCTCCTCCGCCGCAATTACGTCTGGATCGCGGTTCTCCTGAAAGGCGTGATAAAAGATCTGAAGATCGGCCAGCTTTGCTGCCAGAATCGGGTGATCCTGAACCTCATTTTTCAGACGGGCCAGATCCTCCTCTGTGATGCCATACTGAAGCAGCTCTGCCAGCATGGATTTCATGCGGCTGATGAAGCCGGCCTTCGTCAGATTCCTGCGGAAGAAGGCCAGTTCTTTCTTCTTCTCTCCTGCGGATTTGCGCAGCAGCATGCTGATGCCGGAATCATCCAGGATGTGAACGCCTGGCTTTGACAAATCCTTCAGAATCTGATGTGCCAGCCAGTCGAAGCTCATAACTTCGATGTTCAGGATCGCGTGTCCCGGATGCATCTCTACCAGCGCGCGCTGCGTCTGCATGGTGAACTGTTCTGGAACGAGGACAACATGACGCTTCCCCGGGTGTTGGATCGCGGAATCGATGATGCTTTTATATAAATGATATGTCTTGCCGGTTCCGGTGGAGCCGGTTAAGAGATGCAGGCTCATAATGCCTCCTGTTTATTATTCGTTTTCGCAATCTTATGGATTGCACTTCTTGCAGGGAACATATCCCCGGTCGATGACTTCGTCCCGGCTGCCGGAGAACTCTTCCTTATTGGAATCTTTCATCTGCTTTACTGCAGAACAGCTGGGATAGTGGAATTTCTTCGTGTTCGTATTCAGAATGTAGGTCGTGGAAACCGGCTCAGCTGCTACAGTAGTCTCCGGAGACTCAGTAATCGGAGCTTCCGTCTGCGGCTGTGTCTGAGAGGCCGCTGCTTGTGCCTGGGCGGCCACGTTTGAAGCGGAACTGCTGCCTGCGCTGCTGTTTCCAGGATTGCTGTCAACGCCTTCCGTTGCTGTGCTGTCACCGGTCGCGTAGTCGATGGATACGCCCGGCTGTACATTATAGACATATACACAGAAGAGAATACCTTCCCCCTGATCCTCCACGGATTTCGCTTCCATCAGAACGCCGGAAGCCACCAGGTTGTCACCCTCGAAGACCGGCGTGACGCGGTACATGACATGGTTCCCGGTTTCTTTTATGTAATCGGCAGTCATGTTCTCAAAGGGAAGCATGCCCTGGACATTCAGGTAACGGGTACCGGTAATCAGGTTTTTCTCGTTCGCATTCTCTGCCGTCAGCTGGTAGCCGATCAGGTGGCAGCGGTTGTAGAGATATTTGCCGTCCACATGATCGTATTTTACCGTATGCCATCCGGTCGGTTTTACGCTGCCGATGCCGCCGCGCTTCTCGGTTGGCATCGTATCCGTGCATACGGAAGCATAGGCGGTTCCGCAGCGGCCGAGGCTGTCCAGATCACTGTAATCCTCAAAGGATACGCTTGTCAGGTCGGCATCCGTGAAGTAAGGCACATTGTTATTGACTGCCACATAGGGATTGCCGGAATACGCCGGGATTGCGGAAAGGTTAAAGGCCTGCAGCTCCTGCACAGATGCCTGTTCTCTCTCCTCGTCTGAATAAACGGATACGGCTTCCGCCTCTATGGTTTCTGCAATCGCAGAGTCGGTTGTTGTTTCTGCGGTTGTTTCTGTCATAGAAGTAGGCGGAGCTTCGGTTGCGACATCAGCTGCAATGGTTGTCTCCGCTGCAGCGGCAGGTACACTTTCTGCGGGCTGTGTGCTGCTTTGACCGCAGGCTCCGGCAGTGATCACGCCGACAAGGACAAGACCTAAGAGCCACTTCTTAAAGATTCCCTGCTGTTCCTTCTTTTTTGTTTTCATTCCCTGTTTCATAACTATCTCTTCCTCAGTGCTAATTAGTACGATACTGTTTTCGATAAAAATGAATCGCTCTGTGTTTTGCACTCCTGGCTTCTTCGTATTTTTATCGAATGTAATGTGTCTCTGTGATCTTCTCGTGCGAAGAGCCGGCGTATTCGGCTGTCTCCACTTGTTTCCATCCGCTCAGATCCAGTGTAAAATGCAGATCCGCCGGATAATCCCGGTTCCAGCTAAACAGAATCAGTTCTTCGAGGTTTGCTGCGTAATCGGCCGGATCTTCTGTCTCCAACAGGCAGAAATCCCCCGATGCTGCCTGCTTCATAAAATCCTCTGCCACGCAGAGCTGAGCATGTGTACCTTCCGTATCTGAGTCCGTGAACATCTTCCGGCTGTAGGCGTTCATCCAGAACTTTCCGTCGTCGTTACCGGCAATTTCGCACATCCGTCGCCGCAGCCCCCGATCCTGGCTCTGGCGGCGATGATTGAACATCATGCCATTTTGGTTATCCACACATACCATAACAATCATATTTCCTCCTCTTCTTGGTCTTTCCCCAGCAGTTCTTTTCGCATATTTTCCTGATAAGCAGCTTTTTTGTCATGGCGAATTGCCTCTGCCAGCGGTAAGAGCTCTTTTATTGTGATGCGATCCAGTTTTTTCAGGGACGCTTCAGGTATTATAACATCCGACTGGTATTTTTTGTAATATTCTACAGAATATTTCCATGGGATCAGCTGATCCCTGTAGCGCTGTCTCAGGTTCTGCAGGATCACAAGACCTTCCGGGTCATAATCTCCGGCATAATAGAAACGGCAGCCGGATGCGGCCATTCGATCCATCAGTGCCAGCGTGGTCAGGCGGGGCTGACCGTTTCCGCAGATTGCTGTGATCTGCGGATATTGACGGATCAGAGCAGAAAACACTGCCGGGTTTTCGAAGATAAACACCGGCTGATCTTTGATGAAAATATGCTCTCTGGTGAACCAACGCACAAGTGTTTCGTCCGGATTCTGCGGGCAAACCTTTACCAGGCGGCTTACGGTGTTCAGTGTCAGGCGCATGGGTTCCTTCATCTGCAAGAACCCTTCGATGCCGGGATGCGGGCCATTCTCTGTACTGGCGTGAATCCCGTAGGTCAGAACATCATTCGACAGATCATCCTTTAAAATTCCGGCCCGGTAATACAGACGATTGTGCCATTCTGCGTTTTTTCCACTTTCCGGAATTTCTTCCGGGAAGTGTTCGGCCAAAAATGCGGTCAGCAGCCGTTCGCCCGGTGTTCCAGTATCGAAGAAATGCGGATCTCTGGTCGTATCCGCTGCAAATACCGGAAGAGAAGAATAATGCTCCGGAACCGGAAACAGGAATACCGCCCGCATAACAGCAAGAAGCGTCAGGCGCAGCTGTTCCGGATTTGTCTGGTACTGCATTAGCAGGATTTTCCATGTATTGTTCTTATCACGAAGGGCGTTCTGCAACCACTGTTCTACGTTATGCTTCGTTAGCTGCTTCTTTATCACAGCTTCTGTTCCTTTTGTTGCTGATGCCTCCTCTTTTCCAGCATTCATAGCGGAAGCTTTCGAAGTGCTCTCCCGGCGGAACTCCTCCAGAATTACCTGAAAGAAAAGCGTTCTTGCATCTTCTTCCTTCTGGAGCAGCTCTTTCTTGGATTGAATCGGGCCATCAAAGTACGCTTCCAGAATCTCGTCCCAGGTAAGTGAAGAAAAGCGGGTTCCTGCCAGGATCTTCTCCATGCGTTCTGCGGAAACGGTAACGCTTCGGTTCTTCGTATAATCCTTCTGTAAGAAGCCGCCAAGCGCCATCTTTTCTTCCGCAGTGAGTCCGGTCAGAGTCACGCTTCCGCCAAAATGCCCCAGGCTGATATATTTCTCACGGAATTTCAGGAAAAGCTTCCGGAATACCTGTGAGCGATGAAAATAGGCCAGTGCTTCAGACAGTATCTTTTCGTTATTTTCTACAGTATGTCTCTCTTTCGATTTTTCCATCGTTGTGCCCACTTCCCTGTAAATTCTTTCGTCTGTCCGTTTTTGGGTAACTTTTTCCGTCAGCTTTTATATGTCACGCCATCACTGACCGTCCGTTACCAGCGTGCGGACTTTGCCGTTCCACTGGTAGGCAATCACGGTTACGTATCTTGCGTTTTCCGGGCGAACCAGCTGATAGATCGCCAGTGCTGGAACCGTATCGCAGTCGCCCCAGAGAACCTGCGAGTTGATCATGAAGTTGAATTCGAACTCGGTCATTAGGCGGAACATATCCCGGATATTCATCTCATCCACACCGGCAAATGCCTCATCCAGCGAGATGAGGCGTGGCGCGTCCGGACGGGCTCCGGCGTACTTCGCCACAACAGCGGAGAACAGCGGCACATACATGGACATGGCCTTCTCACCTCCGCTGAAGGTGAAGAAGACGCGGTCGGTCAGTTCCTTCTTCTTTTCGCCTGTCTTCTGGCATTCCAGCTGGAACTCAAACCATTTGCGGTAATCCAGAACCTCCTTCATAACCGCATGGAAGGACTGTACGGTTCCGATATCGTCGGAGAGCTTGCGGGCTTCTTCGATCTTGGAACGGAAATGCCGGGACAATTTTTCCACTTCCTCCTCCCGCATGATCTCTGCATCCTTCTGCAACAGATCGACCAGTGCGCCGGTATCCAGCTGATCTTCGGTCTCCGCCCGACGTTTTTTCCATTTTAAGCTGAGGCGCAGGCCGCTGGAGGTCTGCATGGCTCCCATGAGCGTGTTCATTTGCTCGACCCAGCGCTGACTGGACTGAATTCTTGCCCGGATCTTCTTGCTGATGGTATTCGCCAGAATATCCTCGAAGAGTTCACGATCCTTATCTCCCAGCAGTCTGGTTTGTTCCTCCATGTCTTCCGATAAGCGAAGGAGCAGCTCTTTGAAGTTCAGGTTGCTTCCCCGGTACTTGGCAGTGATATCAATACGTGCCGCGCTGACATCCGGGAATTCCTCCGTATCTAAATCTTCAAAGAGACGCTGCACGGTCAGGTTATATTCTAACAGCGCCGCGCGGTTCTCATGGTAGATCCCCTGCAGATTTCCCGCCAGATCCTCTGTCTTCTTCCCGGAAACCTGTCCGGCAAGCGCGCGGCGTACTTTCACAGCCAGTGTTTTGCTGTCATTGGCCGCAGGAACATCCGTGGATGCGTAACCCAGACGATATTCCTCCTCGAAAACTTTGGCCAGCCGGACTGTGCGCGCATGAACCTGCAGGCATGTTTCGGCTGTCTCTTCCTGCTGACGGGCGATATTCTCCGCTTCGGTATTTCTGGCTGCCTGCGTCTTTACAGCAGTCTCTCGTTCGCCGGGAATCTGGCGCAGACGAAGAATACAGGCATCCAGGCGTTCTTTGATCTCTTCATAATCTGTCATTGCCAATTGGCGGCGCACAGCCTCCAGAGATTGTTCCGTTTCGCGAATTTTTTGCTTTGTCCGGTTCCAGTCATATCGAATATCGTCCAGATCCCGGTCGATATCCTCCAGAAGCTCCTTCTGCATACGAAGCTGTCTTCTGCCGTTCCGGTAGGATTCATGGCAGACGCGAAGCTCCGAAAGAAGGTGGGAATAATGCTCCAGAGATTCCTTGGCTGCGCGGAATCCGTCCAGCCGTGCTGGAAGATAGGCCGCCGCGCAGATCTGTGAGACCTGAAGCCGCACCGCGTCCAGAGTCTTTCTGGCCTCTTCCGTGCGGGCTGTCTGTTCACGCACGCCCACCTGTATCCGTTCCAGCGTGTAGAGTCGATCGGCATATTCTTTGGCTGCGACCTTCAGATCCCGTTCATCCGGAAAATTATCCCATTCCTGCTCCAGCTGCTGCAGCCTGTCTTTGAGAGCTGCAATCGATTCTTTTATTGTAATAATTTCTTCGGACAACTCATTTGCAAGGTTTTTCAGTTCTTCGATCTTCTTTTGCCGGAAGCGTTCGCGCGCCGCGGTGCCGATGAAACGGGCTTCATATGCGCCAGAGGATGTTCCTTCCAGAACACCAAGGCGATAATGACCGGAATCGTCGATCCAGGTGTTTCCGCAGGAACTTTCATTCGAAGCAGAAGACACTTCAATGGAAGACAGCACCTTCGATACTTTCTGATAGAACAGGATATCATTCTCTTTATTATCAATTTCCAGCCATTCCAACAGGTTCTGCCGCACGGAAGGAAGATCGCTGAAAATATAGCGGTCCGCAGAGGCCGGTTCCAGAGTAAGAATCCGTTCCCTTTCTTCGGCTGGCACAATCAGAGCATCCAGAAGGCCCATATGAAGCAGCGCTTCCTCCAGGCGCGAGGCCTGGGCAGCAGAAATATCCGCAAATTCCACGCAGCGATACAGCTCCAGGTAAGAAATTCCCAGTGCATTCAGGCGAGCACGATTCTCTTTTTGCTCTTCCGATAATTCTGGTTCCGGATCTTTCTGCTCCTGCCAGGTGCGAAGCTCTTCCCGAAGATTCTGCAGTTCCTGTTCTTTTTCACGTAAGAACGCAGACTTTTCCCGCAGTTCCTCCCGTAGGGTACTGCTTCGCTCATAGTACAGAGGTTCCGCCAGACGGCGAATTTCGCTATAATCCTCACCGAAGGAATACTCTGCAATCTTTCTTGCCATCAGAGAGAGGATATCGTTCCCTGGTTTCAGCTCCCGGTTCTCCTTCTCCCAGCGGCAGATACGCTCAGTTTGCTCGTCTTTCGTCTCATGCAGAAGCGTCTGATACTGATTCGCTTCCCGCTCCGCCTGATCCTGTTTCTTCCGGCGTTCATCCAGCTCCTGTAGCAGCGCTTCGTGACGGTCGCGAATCCGCGCTTCCTCCTCCAGAATCCGGCAGCCGTCCGCCACTTTGCTCTGATAAGCCTGCAGCAGCTTTCGGTGACTTTCAAAGGCAGGCGCTTCCTCCGGCTTATCCAGGATTTCCTGCTTCAGAAAGCCTGCTTCGTCGAAAGACACATTCTCTAGCTCGGTTTCCATCTCTTCCAGGAATTCTTCTGTCTGCATCCACTGGCTGTCATTCTTCTCCTGCTGTGCCTGAATCGCCTGTTCCGTATCTCTCCTGCGCTCTTCTTTCTTCTCTTTCTGCTTCTCCTTCTCCCGGCGATCCGCTTCCAGATCCGCGAGCGCCGAGGAAAGTTTCTCCTCCTGTTCTTTCAGCTTTGCCGCATCACTGTCGGAGAGGGAATCTTTTTCTTTCTGCAGAACTTCTTCCTCCTGGCAAAGTTCGTTGTATTGCTGTGTAGCTTTGTCTCTTTCTTCCAGGCACTTTCGATGTTCTTCTTCCAGACGGCTCTGTTTCTGTTCCAGCTCCTCCGCTGCTTTGCAACTGTCAGTATAATGCACGGCCTTCTCATAGAGGATCGCCAGGTTATACTGATCATAGCCACGTTCAATCTGTCTTGCTGCGCGTACGCTCTCGCTGAGCTGATCCAGGTTGCTCTTTAACGTGTCCATGTTTTCGATCGCTTCTGACATCGGTCGAAGATCATCTTCCGAGAGCGTCTGCAACGAGCTGCTTAAAATATCGTTGATTACGGAAGGCTTAAAATCCTTCGAAAGCTTCGGTGTGCGCAGCTGAATCAGAAGATCCATCATTTCCCGGTATTCGTCCATTGTTTCGAAGCCGAACAGCAGGCGGTTCACATACTGCGCGTATTCTGTCTGTGTCTCCATGACGCGGCCACCCTCGCCAATCCGGTTCTTCAGCTCCAGCTTCGTGCAGGAGATCTTTGCCAGCATGTCCTTGTAGAGAAAGATATCCTGCCCGATTCTTCGTCCGTCGGTAATCCCGAAATACCAGGAATCCAGCTTCTTATTCTTTCTGGCTCGCATTCCGATGCCGACAGAAGCATACTGATCGCTCTCCGGGCGCTTTAATTCCATATAGAGATAACCGATCCGTTCTTCCCGGTCGTCGTTCTCATCTAACAGGTAATTCTCCATCTTTCTGGCCCGCGAGCCGAAAGGATCCAAACGTTCCGGACGCATATTGCCGTCCAGAAGAAGCGGAAGGAAGCTCTGCATGGTTACAGATTTTCCGGAACCGTTCGCGCCGCGAAGCAGCATACGCCCGTCCTGAAAATAAAATTCCTGTTCATCATAATACCAGAAGTCAATCAGACCAACCCGATTAATCTGCCATTTGCTGTTCACGTTTTCCTCCCTCTTCCCCGTTGAAATCCTTTGGATAGCGGCCGGTGATCTTACCGGCGATACTTCGGATCTTTATCTCGTTTCCGTCTTTTTGAATCCATTCGATCTGCTCCATATATTCCATAACTTCCCGGCAGAATTCCCCGGTGGTAAGCTCCCGGTATTTCTTTGGAAAACCGGCGCCGCACCGATGACGGCATTCCTCCAGGATCATCAGAAACTGCTCCCTCGGAAGGATGATCTGCTCGCTGACAGGAACGACAATCCTCTCCGCTTCGATTTGTTCTCGAAGGATTCCGGCGAACAGGAGCGCAATGTCCGAAAGTGTATTCTCCTCCGGAAAGGTGCGTCCCATGTGGCATTCTTCTCCCAGAACCAGGAACGCGCTGTTCTTATGCACCTGCAGCTCGCAGTCGAAGAATTCTTCCATATCGCTGGTGATCAGGTTGCGTTGATTCCGGAGATAGGCGAAGTCTTCCTCATTTTCCCCGTCCCGGTATAGGCCGGGCGTCATCAGCAGTTGCCGGTAAACTCTCTGCCGGCGCACAATTCCGCGGTCTTCATCCACGCCGATCCATTCTTCCTTCAGAAAATCCTCCGGGGATTGATAAGTCATGATATCCTGTGTGAAATTCTTCATAAAATACCGGGAGACACCGGGATTCTCATAGAGTACTTCGCTGCCTTCATCCCTCGCGAAATTTTCCTCATTGCCATCACTCTGTTTCAGGATTCCGCAGCTGATACAATACTTGATTACACGGATCAGATGGCGGCGCATACTGTAAATTGTCCAGTCCACGGCTTCTTTCCTGTCGTTGCTCTGGATATATTCCGTCAGTGTGGAGAGCAGAAACTGCTCTTCCGATTCTTCCAGAAACATCAGGATTAGACAGAAGAAGATGTATTCCGTCTTATCTTCGAATTCCAGGATTCCCATCCAGTTCTCCGGCTTTGCGGGAAGCTTCTCCAGCTTCACCAGGTACGGATTGACAATCAGTGGATAGCCAAGTTTCTCTGTGACAAATTTTCTTATACCGCCGAGATCATCCTTCACCTGATAGTAAAGATCCCGGTCTCGGCTTTTTAAGATCCAGCGACGATCCAGAAGTGTTTCCAGTGTATTCATAGGTTTGATTCCTTTTCCGGTTTCTGTTTATTCTAATGATTCTTCCGGCAGATCAAATACCAGGCGATAGGCGGGCATCCGGAAGGTTCCGTCCTCACAGTTCAGCGTGCAGGTTTCCTTTATCTCCGGATTTTCAATTCTGTAGTTCAGGCCATCTTCCGTCTTGGCGTGGAAATCTCTGCTTTCCAGCGCTTTCGACAGCCAGGCAAGAAAGGTATCACGCACGGCGGGCGATAACTGCGGAAGCGAAGCAAAGTCGAGAATGCTGTCATGGATGTATCCGGACCGGAGCTTTCGCTCCTGCTCAGCCTGTTCGATGACTCTCTTCCTTGTTGCTTCCTTCTCCGCCGAGCGATCCGGGATTCCTGTACGGGTTGCCCTCTCCTTGTAAGTGCGGACGCGGGGTGCCAGCGTAAGCATGGTCGGCCTCTCTTCAAAAACACTGCTGTTGATGCTCTGTGTGTTTCGCGCCAGATCGCCTTTTAGGTGCAGCGGCCGCTCGATACCGAACACACAGGCGGCCAGCCGGTGCGCTTCATTCATATCGCTGCACTGTGCGAACAGAGAAGCCAGCTTCCGGTACTCTTCTCTTCGGTTCGCGCCTGTATTGCTGCGCTCACTGATTCGGGCGGCATAGCGGGTAATCCTGCGGATGATATCATTCGTAAGATCGAAGACACGGGAAGCCTCCGAAGGCTGACCGGCACTTCCGGTGAACCATTCGCGGATGCTTTTCCAGGAACCGAGAATGGTCTCATAGACCGTCTCTTCTTTCCGTTGTGTATCTATCTGCGGAATCGACATGATATGTGAAGTTACTTTGCTTACAAGTTCGTCAGTCTGAGCGTCCGGAATCTTTCGCAGCTGCTGTTCGATCATCGGCGCATTTAATTGGAGGCTTTTTACGAAAGAACGCAGGTATTCGATCAGATGATCCTTGAACAGGAGAAACTCTTTCGTCTTCATCAGTTCTTCCGCCCGGACACTGTTCAGGTCGCGCATATAATCCTGATAGCTCTGGTTCAGACGAATAAAATCGCTTTCCAGGTCTTTCCACCAGGCATATACTTTTTCCGGTGGCTGTGACACAATTTTCTCCAGTTCCGCCAGATGAATTCTCAGGCGCTCCAGCAGAGTCGGTTCCAGAGAGGATCCCTCAATCGCAAGATTCTCCAGGTGGATGACCATGCGCTCGATCTCTACGGTTGTGTCTGAAAGAATGTAGCGGAATTTTTTGTTACGAAACTCTTCGATCGTAGCAGCCTTCTTCGTATCCTGCACCGCCTGAAGGTTCTTCCAGCCGACCAGAGCATTCAGATCCTGCTGACACTGCTCCGACGTATAATCCCGAAAATACGGGTCTTCTTTTAATTCTTCCAGGACGTCCTCCAGATAGAAACGATATTTCATCTTCTCATATTGCAAATAGAAAAACCGGATGATCGACCGATACCGGTCCGCGTTCTCTACAGTCAGGTATCGTGCCTCCATTATCGGTTTTAACAACTTCTCCTGCACAAGCATAATCCTGTATTCCATCGCTTTCTCTTTGATGGGTCTATTTTAGCATACGGCAGAAAGTACTTCAACTCTGGGGGGGATTTTGCAGGAATTATTTCCAGAAAGACTTTAACGATCAAATTTCTTTATGTTTCGTGGAAAGTTGTATTTCAAACAGCGAATTTTTCTGATATACTTTTATACAGTTGATGTTGGGGTCAAAAGGTTTTTTGACCCCTTTGATACCAGATTGCTACGTGCTTTGCACTCCCGCAATCTTCAAA
>JAJEQR010000004.1 GCA_020687485.1 Hominifimenecus microfluidus
AATAATCCTCGATAGCTCAATGGTAGAGCACTCGGCTGTTAACCGAGGGGTTGTAGGTTCGAGCCCTACTCGGGGAGTTTTGATCCGCAGAGATTCTGCGGATTTTTTTTATTCTGCCATACTACTCTGAAGCGAGCTTACAATAATTTTAAAGATGCTTTCAGATATGCAGCACATCTTATAAAACACAAGCTGAAATTTTGAGGAAAGTGGTTGACATAGAGAAGAAAAACATGGTAAAATATATAAGTTACAAAAATAAATGATTCAGTGAATAAGCGGTAAGTGCTTTCGGAAGAACCGAAATGTCACTTGTTTTTTTGTGAGAATGTAGACAGATATTTTCCTCTAAGAAGCAGGAACACAGAAAATTCTGAAATGAATCCGTGGAATAAGCTGCACAAACAGGAGGAAAACAATAATGCCCCATAACAAGAGAGAAAGTCTGATTTTCACAGTAATGATGTGTTTTACTATGGTATTCGTGATGAGCATCTATAATGTCTCATTCCATACGGGAGGGTTGCATCTTTTGACCCTGCAGAAGGCATGGCTAGGATTTCCGGTTGCCTATGTATTTGCCATGTGTTGCGACTGGTTTCTTGTCTCTGGTCTGGCGAAGGGCTTCGCCTTCCGTTATCTAGTAAAGCCCAGTGATTCTGGAATTAAGATTGCGGTATGCGTATCCTGCTGCATGGTGATTCCGATGGTAGTAATTATGTCGCTATACGGCGCAGTGGAAGCTGCAGTGTCTCAGGGCGTATGGGCTCAGATCCCCGTGATCTGGCTTACGAATATTCCAAGAAACTTTATAATGGCACTGCCGCTGCAGATGTTGATTGCAGGACCGTTGGTGCGCAAGGTGTTCCGTACCCTGTTCCCGGAAGGAACGGTGCTGGCATAAGATCAGGCCCTGCCGATATCATACCCTATGATGTCGGCAGGGCTTTTATTTTATAAAAAATTCATTATTACATTGACCTTGCTAAGTAAAGACATTATAATAAGATAGAAAAATTTGAAGGAGAAAAAAAACTATGAACGAAAGAAATTCTGTTGTTCGTGATGCTAGAACTCTGGGTATCCCCAAAATGCTGCTGCTCGGTCTTCAGCACATGTTTGCCATGTTTGGCGCCACGATTCTGGTTCCCATCCTGGTCAACAACTATTTTAATGGAGAAGGACTCTCCATTCAGGTTACCCTTATCTGTGCCGGTCTCGGTACCCTATTCTTTCACCTCTGCACGAAGCTCAAAGTTCCTGCATTTCTTGGATCATCCTTCGCGTTCCTCGGCGGATTCCAGGCAGTTGCCAATCTGGATACAGGCATTTTCGCGAATATGACAATGGGTGAGAAGCTGCCCTATGCCTGTGGCGGTATCGTTGTTGCCGGTCTGCTGTATCTGGTTCTTGCGCTGATCGTTCAGTTGGTCGGCGTGAAGCGCGTGATGCACTTCCTTCCGCCCGTGGTTACCGGCCCGATCATCATCTGCATCGGCCTGAGTCTGGCGCCTTCGGCGGTCAGCAACGCTTCCACGAACTGGATTCTGGCGATCATTGCGCTGGCTGTTGTTATTTTCTTCAACATCTGGGGCAAAGGCATGCTGCGCATTATCCCGATTCTTCTCGGTGTTACGATTTCCTATGCGGCGGCTCTGATTCTAAACGCAGTTGGTATGACGAATGCGGACGGAAGTGCGATTCTTGATTTTTCTGGCGCGGCAGCTGCCAGCCTGGTAGGCCTTCCGCCTTTCCAGCTCTGCAAGTTTAACCTGACGGCGATTCTGGCGATGGCTCCCATTGCGATTGCGGCTATGATGGAGCATATCGGCGATATTTCCGCTATCTCTGCTACGGTAAGCGAGAACTTCATGGAAGATCCCGGACTGCAGCGTACACTGATCGGTGATGGTCTTGCCACTTCCCTGTCTGCTCTGGTCGGCGGTCCTGCGAATACGACTTACGGAGAGAATACTGGTGTGCTGGAGCTGAGCCGTGTACATGATCCCCGCGTGATCCGTATTGCCGCTATATTCGCTGTAATCCTCGGCTTTATTCCGAAGGTAGCAGAGCTGATCGGTTCCATGCCGACGGCCATCGTTGGCGGCGTCAGCTTCATCCTTTACGGTATGATTTCCGCCATCGGTGTACGTAACATTGTTGAGAACAAGGTAGATTTTACCAAGTCCAGAAACCTGATCATCGCCGCAGTCATCCTTGTATGCGGTCTTGGTTTCAGCGGTGGTTTGACTTTCCACGTAGGAGGAGCGGATATTACTCTGACCAGTCTGGCGCTGGCAGCGATCTTTGGTATTCTTCTGAATGCCATTCTGCCGGGCAATGATTATGAGTTCGGCAATGATATCCGCGGCGATGTTAGCCGTGGCCTTGGACAGAACCCACAGAACTCCGAGCTGAAGTAGGAGACTGCAGTAACTTTTTTGAAATTACCAAAGGCGTTCTTCTCGTTTCCGAAGAGGACGCTTTCGCACAATTAGATTTACTTATACATAAGGAGGACTTTTCATGAACAACGTAATAGAACTGACACATCCCTTGATCCAGCACAAGATTTCCCGTCTGCGCAGCAAGACGACCGGTACTTCCGAGTTCCGCGCTCTGGTGGAAGAGATTGCCATGCTGATGGGGTATGAAGCACTGAAGGATCTGCCACTGGTAGATGTGGAAGTGGAAACTCCGATTGAGAAATGTATGACTCCAGTAATCGCAGGTAAAAACCTAGCAGTTGTTCCGATTCTTCGCGCGGGTCTTGGCATGGTAAATGGAATCTTGAATCTGGTTCCCACTGCAAAGGTTGGACATATCGGTCTGTACCGTGACGAGGAGACTCATGAGCCTCATGAGTATTACTGCAAGCTTCCGGATCCGATCTCCGAGCGACTGATCGTTGTTACGGATCCCATGCTGGCGACCGGCGGCTCTGGTGTTGCTGCGGTTGATTTCATCAAACAGCACGGTGGCAAGAAGATCAAGTTTATGTCCATCATTGCTGCTCCTGCAGGTATTGAGCGTCTGATGAAGGCGCATCCGGATATTCAGCTGTATGTGGGTCATATTGATCACAAGCTGAATGAGAATGCCTACATTTGCCCCGGCCTTGGAGATGCCGGTGATCGTATCTTCGGTACGAAGTAATCGGATGATTACGGATACGGTAATGATTCAGATCTGATCGAATGAGAGGCACCCTGCCGATACTGGGAACGTGAGAAACGTGGCATCGGCAGGGTGTTTTGTTCACAGATAGATTTCACAGTATGTATTCGTGATAGTGAATACCGCGAAAGATGGCGGTAGTACTGGTTCACGCAGAGGAATTATGGAAGAATACAAAATAGAAGCAAAAGGCGGGCAGAAAAGTATTTCTGTGGAAGTGATTCGTTCGCAGAGAAAGACGATGGCGATACAGGTTCATGCGGACGGCCGGGTGACCTTTCGGATTCCGAAGCAGCTCCCTGGAACGGACGTGCAGAAGCAACTGGAGAGTCACCGAGGATGGATTCTGAACAAGCTTCTTGAGATGGAAGACCGCCGGAAGAAGCGGGAGAAAGCAAAAGTGCAGGATGGTGCGCAAACCAATCAATTTCCGGAATGGGGAGCGCTTCAAACGGCAGAGAAGAAGCATATACAGGAAAGCTTCCGGCAGCGGGCAGAGTATTATGCCGGTATGATGGGAGTGACTTTCGGGAACATTACCATCAGAAATCAGAAGACGCGCTGGGGGAGCTGTAGCGGCAAGGGAAACCTGAATTTTAATTATAAGCTGTATTTCCTGCCGGCGGAGCTGATGGATTATGTGATCATTCATGAACTGGCGCACCGCAGACATATGAACCATTCGGCGGCGTTCTGGCAGGTCGTGGAGCAATACTGCCCGGAGTGGAGGACAGCGCGGGCGCGTCTCCGCGGAGTCATATAGTTCGCGTTTGAAAAGAAGAGGGAGGAAATCAAAATCTATGAAGAAGAGTAATCCGGCGGCGCTGCTGCCGATTGGTGTGTTTCTGATGATTTATCTGGGACTTGGTATCAGCTTCGAATATGTGATGGGAATTCCTATGGGATTTTACAATATCCCGATTGTGGTTGCGTTCCTTGTGGCAATCCTTGTCGCCTGTGTTCAGAACCGGACAGCTTCTTTTGATCAGAAGCTGGAGTGGATGGCACAGGGCCTGGCGGACAGGAATATCATTACCATGATCCTGATCTTTATGGCAGCCGGTATCTTTGTCGGCGTCGTAGGGCGCAGCGGAGCGGAAAGTGTTGCGTATTTTGTCCTCTCCATTGTTCCGGCGAAATATTCTGTAGCTGTTCTGTTCGTGGTATCTTGCTTTGTATCTACCGCGATGGGAACCTCTGTGGGAACGATTTCGCTGATCACGCCGATCGCGGCAGCTGTCTCTCAGGCATCCGGTTTTTCTCTTCCGCTGTGTGTGGCATCTGTCATGGGCGGCGCGATGTTCGGTGATAACCTTTCCTTTATTTCCGATACAACGATTGCTGCGTGCAATGGCCAGGGATGTCAGATGAAGGATAAGTTCCAGGAAAATTTCAGGATCGCACTTCCAGCAGCGATTGCGGCGCTGATTGTGATCCTTGTGTGCTCTTTCCGCCAGGAACAGCCACAGTCGGTGATTCACGAGTATCATCTGATTCAGATGGTGCCTTATATTCTGGTATTGCTGGGAGGCATTGCCGGTATCAACGTATTTGTCGTACTTCTGATCGGCATTTTCTCAGGGTCACTGATTATGCTGGCAACCGGAGCGATTCATCCGACCGAACTGCTGGCTCATATGGGATCCGGCGCTTCCGGGATGTTTGAGACCAGCATGGTAGCGATTCTGGTAGCGGCGATGTGCGCGCTGATTCGTGAGTACGGAGGCTTTGAGGCGCTGCTGAACGGTATCCGGAAAGTGTTCCGGGGGAAGAGCGGCGGCCAGCTGGGTATGGGTCTTCTGGTAGGAGCAATGGATATCGCGACCGCGAATAATACGGTAGCAATCGTTATGGCAAATCCGATCGCGAAGCAGATGGCGGAGGAATACGGAATCAGCTCCAGAAAGTCAGCGTCTATTCTGGATACCTTCTCCTGTGTTTTCCAGGGCGCTATTCCCTATGGCGCGCAGATGCTGGTAGCGATCTCCGCAGTGGCAGAGATGGAAATGCAGGTTTCCGCATTTGAGATTCTTCCGTATCTGTTCTATCCGATGTTTCTGCTGATTAGTTCTCTGATTTTCATATTCCTGATTCCGGAGCGAAAAAAATAATTCGGAAAGCAAAGAAAAGAGAAAACAGAAAAGAATCGAAGAATAAAGAAAGAGCGGAGCGGAAAAAGCAATCCCCAAAACAATGTGAAGACATCAAAGTGAAAATGGTATAGAAAAAGTGCTCTCTGCGTAAGATATAAAAAAGCAGGAGCACTTTTCTTATGAATGTAAAAATATTTCGTTCGTGGGCCATTGCCGTCGCGATTCCACTGGGGCTTGGCGCTCTTGCCGGTTTCATCACCGGAGCAGGCAGATATGAAACTATGTATCATCCTCCGCTCTCACCGCCGGCCTGGCTGTTCCCTGTAGCATGGAGCCTGCTTTACGTGCTGATGGGAACGGCATCCTGGCTGGTGTGGAGAAGCAATTCGAAGTACAGAGACGGAGCGCTGAAGATCTATGCCATGCAACTGATGGTGAACCTGATCTGGCCGTTTCTCTTCTTCTCGTGGGGCGCATATCTCATGGCCTTCCTTTGGATTCTGCTGCTGGGGTACCTGATTTACTGGACCTGGAAGGAATTCAGTCAGATCGATACCAGAGCAGGATCGTTGATTTTCATTTATTTCCTGTGGGTTATCTATGCCGGGTATCTGAATCTCGTCATTGCGATACATAGCCTGATCTAAAGCAGGAACTAAGGGTGCAGATCCAGGTTGTGATCATATCCGCAGGAACATTATTTCAGAAACTAATTTTTCTGCTGTTTCTTAATTACTGTAAGAGTACCGATTACGAGTACAATTCCAATTGGAAGAGAAATCAGGGCGCTGCGGGTAAATCCGGCAATAATATAGGTAATGCAGGCGATCACAGCAGCCACAATCGCATAAGGAATCTGCGTGGTTACGTGGTTGACGTGCTCGCACTGAGCGCCCGCGGAAGCCATAATCGTAGTATCCGAAATTGGGGAGCAGTGGTCTCCGCATACCGCGCCGGCCATGCAGGCGGAGATCGCGATGATCATCAGATCCGGATCTACGCTCTGGAACGCATTTACTACGATCGGAATCAGAATACCGAAAGTCCCCCAGGATGTTCCGGTTGCAAATGCCAGCAGGCATCCGATCACGAAGATAATTGCAGGAAGCAGATTCATCAGCCCTTTGGCGCTGCCATCAATCAGGCTCGCTACGAAGACATCTGCACCAAGACTGTCGGTCATGGCTTTCAGCGTCCAGGCAAAAGTAAGAATCAGGATGGCGGGAACCATCGCCTTGAAGCCTTCCGGCAGGCAGGACATGCAATCGCTCAGGCTCATAATACGGCGAACCAGATAGAAGAGAATCGTAATTACAAGTCCGAAGAAACTTCCCAGCGTCAGGCCGAGGGATGCGTCACTCTGAGAAAATGCGGTAACAAAATCCGTACCGGAGAAGAACTCACCGGTATAGAGCATACCGATGATGCAGCAGATAATCAGTGACAGAATCGGAACCACCAGATCGATCAGAGACCCCTTCCCTGCAACTGCATCTTCGTTGCTGTCGCCGTAAGGGCGTTCCGGTGTCGTGAAGAGATCACCGTTCTTCGCGTTATCCTCATGCAGTTTCATCGTGCCGAAATCCACTTTCATGATTACCAGGCTGACCATCATCACAATGGTAAGAAGCGCATAGAAGTTAAAGGGAATTGCGCGCATAAAGATCGAGAAACCGTCCTCGCCCTCTACGAAACCGGTAACGGCTGCCGCCCAGGAAGAAATCGGAGCGATGATGCAGATCGGAGCTGCAGTTGTATCGATCAGATAGGCTAGTTTTGCGCGGGATACGTTGAATTTATCGGTGACAGGACGCATAACGCTTCCGACCGTAAGGCAGTTGAAATAATCGTCCACAAAGATTAGGATGCCCAACAGGATTGTAGCCATCTGCGCACCGACACGGCTGTGAATCCGCTTCGAGGCAAAACGGCCGAAAGCTGCGGAACCGCCGGACTTGTTCATCAGGCATACAATAACGCCCAGGACTACCAGAAAGATCAGGATACCTACATTATATTCATCAGCCAGAACGCTGATGAATCCGTCCGAGAACATATGTGTAACTGTCTGCTCAAATCCGAAGCCGGAATAGAGCAGCGCGCCAGTCAGGATTCCGACAAACAGGGAGCTGTACACCTCCTTGGTTATCAGAGCCAGTGCAATTGCAATTACAGGGGGGAGTAGTGACCAGAAGGTAGCGTACGCCGAAGGAACGTATTCGGCAGCTTCCTCAGAGGCAAATGCCAGGCTGGGGATCAGAAGCGCGGCAAGAGCCGGAAGCAGAAACCATAGTCGTTTTTTCTTAGTCATGTTTTTCTTGTCCTTTCTTCTTTTTATTCTTCTCTTAGTCATCAGATCATGAACCGGTCACCGCAGATATACCTGCTTCATCCGGATCGATTCAGGATTTCTGAAGACAGAAAAAGCACCACGGACAGTAACAGAAACTGTCGGTGGTGCTGAAGAGCTTTCTCACGGATAATAAAATGGGTGTGACCCGATAGCGCTCCACCTTAAGTGACAGTCTGACGCATATTCTGCGGCAACCCAGACTCTCTGCCCCGGCCGGGAAGAAAAGCCTTCGGCGGAGTTCCCTTTCAGAAAAGCGGCAGGCCGTGCCGTGTGCATTTCCTACTGATGAAATCCGCGCCTCTATCATGTCCTGATTTTATCATCATAGCATGAACACCGGGAAAAGAAAAGAGCTTTTCCTGAAAAAACACGGAAAAATAAGGTAATCCTCTACAAAAAAGGCAATCCAATGAAAGTACTGCAAATTGGACTCTGCTAAGCTGCCTTTCTATTGCCTGCGTTGCTTTTCTGTGTAGAGCTGATACAACCCCATGCGGGATTTTACTCCTGCCTTCTCATAGATAGATGCAATATATCGCTGACAGGTTCGGCGGGACAGAAACAAACTGTCAGCGATTTCCTGAATGCTTTCCTCTGAATGAATCAGTTTGTCGAACACCTCGACTTCCCGGGGGGTAAGGAAAAGCGTTTCTGACAGAATATGGAAAGCTTCCTGAGGATCCAGGGGGGCAGGGATGTCCGTGGGGACTGTCGGCATCCATTCCGTGTAGAGAAAGAGCACCACGCTGATTGCTACAAACAGGACCAGAGCCAGAATGATAGCTAGCATACCGCTGTTGTCAGAAACCAGCAACGCAACAGAGACATTGGTAAACAAAGCGGCACTCACATTATTCATTGCACGTCCCATGCCGGCCCAGAGCGCCGGTATCTGCGTGCGACTAACAAAATCCAGAAAGCTGGTAGTGAAAAATACGAAAAAAAAGCCGGCTGAGAGGTAGAATACAATTAACCCAATCAAAAACGGTCCGCCCATTTTGAGCACCACCACACAAATAACGGACATTAACAGGACACAGTACATGATTAACGTCATATATTTTCGATCCCGGATGTCATAAAGAAAACCGGCAGCCAGTCCGCTTACGGCCAGCAGAAGCCGCGGCCACTGACCGATGCTGATACCGGTCACGTGATGCATGGTAACTGCATTATCCAGTGTGCTGAAAATACATGCCATCAGGATTACAAGCAGCGCCAAAAGCCCTCCGGCGGCTGTCATTTTTCGAGTTGCCTTTCCGTTTTCATTTTTTGCAGAGAGCGGGGATTCCTCCGCGTCGGCGGTTTCCCGACAGCAAAGCTTCTCTGCTTTCAGCAATAGTGCCAGCATTGCAAGGGAGAAGAGGGAAAGAATGGCGGCTTCTGCGACTTGCTGCTTCACAAGATTGTTGTTTAGAAACTGCAGAAAAATCCCAAATGCGTAGGAGACGCCAACCATGCGCGCCAAGTAATCACGATCTGCTGCCAGATAAAAAAACAGGCAGTGAATTGCACTTCCCAACAGCCCAAGGAAAAGAAACAAAGCCATTCCAACGAGCAGAGTGGACAAATAGGAAATATGTTTTTGAATTAAAAAAACGCATACAGTCACTGCAAAAGCAAGGAAAGTAAGTACAGCAATTTGTTTTCTCTTCTTCATAGCGCGATAAAGCAGCGGATACAGAAAAAAACCGACAGCGCTTACGCCTAATGCGTAGTTTTGAGCGATCACCGTTTTTTCTTCTTCAGCGGTAAGAGAGAGCATGTTCACATACATGTACTCGGCTCCAAGAAACAGAAAGGTGAAAGTAGCAAGCAGCAGAATAGCGTAAATGGATTTTTGCTTTGTGAAGACTTTTATCAACGTCATGTGCCCGGCTCCCCTCTCTCCTTCATTGGCATAATTGTAAATTATAATATCATAGTCCACCCAATTTTTCAACAACTCCGAGAGGATTCCTACTCCCGGAGTTTCCCAAGCATACCAACGTACCGTAGCAACAAGAAGTAGCTGCAGTACGCTGGGACGGGATCGTTCCAGTGGAAAGCGACCGCTCAGTAGGTGATGTTATGGGTGTAAAAATAGATCAGCAGGCTACCCAATCCGGCGCCAGATATTATGCTTGCCCATATCCAAAACAAAGACAATAGAAGCCCAAGAAGAACAAATATGCAAAACACTACAATCAAAGAGTCCCTCTGAAAGAGAGTGATTAATTTGACGAATACGATCACTTCCCCAGCTATCGTGACGAGAACTCCCAACAAAGCGAGAACGAAAAAGTATACTCCTGCCATTTGTCTGTAGACTTATCGCCGTTAATTTTAACAGAAAAGCGGTGTGATGAATAGTACGCTTTGGCGCCAAATTGAAATAAAGCGTGGCGCATCTGTGCCATTTGGGGAAAAGGGGTTCTAGACTGCAAAAACGAATCGTAAAACGAAAACTGAACGTGAAATTTTACAGATCCGCAGGCTTAAAAGCAGCGTCCTGTGCTTTCTGCGTAAGAGTATATTTACGAGCATCAAGTAAAATGACAGAAGTAGTTTTTTGTGATCTTCAACGGCTTCATTTTTACGACCAGGATTGCCTTTTCCCTGGGGGGGGGCGTAAGAAAATAGATTGGCGCAAGTGCGCCATATGGCCTTTGGCGAATTGGCATAAAAGCGACCTACACAAATCTGAAAAAAACAATATGATGTTATATAAATACTGGGGCTTGTACTGCGGTTTGGCCTGAGAGCTGTTCGAAATCATAACCAGACTGCGACAGGATGAGAAAGGGCGGATAAGGGAATGAGAATGAGAAGAGTGGCTGCGCTTATGATTGTAATATGTATTCTAGCCGGATGCACATCGACAGACGGCTCCCTTCGTGCCTCTTGCACGGAAAGCTCCGGGGAATTTTCGAAACAGTCGCAGGAGAACCCGCCAACAAGCAGACCGTTGAGTGACTATTGTACAGAGGAACAAAGAGAACTTCTGGATCAAACACAGGAGAATCTGCCGACAGAATTGATCTTTCATGATTGGACGGAGACAACGACAAGTTACAAAACGACGGACGGGGAGACCATCTTCGAGATCCTGCAAGTGTTAAGGGAAACAACGGTCGCATCTAAGTCTTTCGTTCGCTCTACAGACCGCCGAATCCTGGAATTTGTGACAGAAGATGGGGATACCTGCAGCTTCGAATTTGATGGAGGTAAGTTTCAGGGAGCGGATAATGAGTGCTATGTTCTTTCCGGGGATAACGAGCTTTGGAAGCTAGTATGGGCGATCCGTGAGAAGGATCCGGAATATCAAAAGCTGATACGATGAGCTGTATTTTCTAAAGATTGCCACGAAAAATGTGGATTGGCACAGGTGCGCCATGTCGTTTTTAGCAAATTGGCACCAAAGCGGCCTGCACAAATCTCTTCGGAAACGATATAGTGAAAGCGTCACAAGTTCAAGAATAGCGTTAATCAACCTTTAACTTTTTTAAGAGGAAAACAATCATGAAGCAATGCGATAATGGCCATTTTTATGATGAAAAAAGATTTGACAGCTGTCCCTACTGTCAGGAGGGCGCCGGAGTCGGAAAGACGGTGGCGGCCAGTTCGGTGGGGAAAACCGTGGCAGCCGTTCCAGGCGGCGTCGCACCGGAAGCGGATAGAGGAAAGACGGTAGGCATCATTAAAAAGCAAATCGGCATTGATCCTGCTGTTGGCTTCTTGGTTTGTATTTCCGGCCCCAATCGCGGCGCGGATTACAAGCTGGTAGCGGGCAGAAATTTCATTGGTCGGGCAGCGGCAATGGATGTGGCCCTGACAGATGACGATACTGTATCCAGAGAAAGCCATGCGTTGGTGACCTATGATGCAAAGCACAATAGATTCTCGCTTTCTCCCGGTCAGGGCAGAGGCATTACTTACTGTAACGATGAGCAGGTGGAAATGGTGTGTCCCCTAAATTCCTACGATGTGATCGAGGTAGGCAAGAGCCAGCTCATCTTTCTGCCTTTATGTGGAGAGAAATTTCAATGGAATGAGGAGTAAGGAATGGAGCGTGTGCTTTCATGGCTAAACCGACCGCTGTTTCCGGACAGTATGATCCGCATTTGGATGGCGGCGGTTGTGGGGATTGCGCTTCTGTTGGTGCTGATTTCCGTTGTCGTCGTGATATGGTGGAAAAAGAAACAGGACGATAAGGTGACGGAAGAACCGATTACGGAACATCCGAAAACGCTGCCGGAGTTGGAACTCGCCAATCTCCAGGGGATCGGCAACCGGGAGGAACAACAGGACGCATTCGGTATCTCTCGCATGGACCGTTATGAAGAAGACGGTCTACTCGCTGTGCTGTGTGACGGTATGGGCGGTATGGCGGAAGGCGGCAGGATCGCGGCAGAAACGGTATCGGAACTCGTGAGTATCTTTCCGTGGACAGATGATAGCGATATCTCTGGCTGGATATCTCAGCGCAGCACCAGAGTCTTCCAGCAGTTCCGCGGTTATGGTGGAACTACACTAGTGGCTGTGCTGCTCAAGGAAAACCGGCTTTCCTTCTGGTGCGTAGGCGACAGTGACCTGTTCCTACTCAGGGAGGGCAAGCTCTATGGGATGAATATCCGGCAGGAATATAAGAACGATCTGCTGCTGCGGGCATTGGATGGAGCATTCCCCATAGAAGAAGCGTTTCACGATTCACAGGCAGGTGCACTTTCGGAGTACATAGGCAAAGAAAAAGTAAATTGCGACTATAATCGCATACCTTTTTCTCTCCAACCGGAGGATGTGCTGCTGCTCTGCTCGGACGGAATAAGCGACACCCTAACCTTAAAGCAGATTCGGGAAGCTATGGCTCTCTCTCCACAGGTGTGTTGCGACAAGCTAGAAAAGGAGATTTTATTAGCGGATAAACCAAGCCAGGATAACTACACGACAATCGTATTGAACTACCACGGTAAAGGAGAGAAAAAAATAAATGGAAACAAGCAAAACATCTAAGAAGCAAATTACAGCCATTCTTTTGCTGGTTGTAGGAATACTTTTTGCCATGTTCGGTATATTGGGCCTTACAAGCAAGGGCGGCATGGATCCCTATGAGGCGCGCAATAGCGTCGTTATGGTGTATTCCTATCTCCAGCTTACCGACGGACAGTCCGCCGGCGCTATGGGTACCGGATTTGCCATCGGGAAGACTGGCGAGCCGGTGGAATATATTGTGACCAACGGCCATGTGGTGGAGTACGGTTATATGGGGCCGAAAGTATATCAGGAACAGACAGCTTCGGCGGGCATACAGGTGTATTTCTCAGCAGCGGAAAACGATTATGTTACAGCAGAAGTGGTTTATTATTCGCCATCTGATGAGAAGGACATCGCAATTATAAAGCTGCCGTCTGCAACGGATAAACGAACCGCAATCACCATCAAGGATGCGGATGCAGTCGCAATCGGCGACACCGCCTATGCGCTGGGGTATCCGGGTGTGGTAAGCAACAGCCAGCAGTTCAATACCTACGATGAGAATGACATCACCCTGACCAAAGGAATCATCAGCAAGCGCACCAAGCCGATAGGGAGCAACTACGACGCATTTCAGATGGACGTCTATATCAATCACGGCAATTCCGGTGGCCCGCTGGTAGATGAACATGGTGCTCTGATTGGAATCAATTCCGCCGGTGCAGTGGATGAGCAGGGCAAGAGTGAGGGTGTAAACTTTGCAATCACCTCCGCTGAATTAATGAAGGTTCTGAACAGTGAAAACATCAAATACACTACGGCGGGCGGCGGATTCTCTTGGGTTCCAGCCTGGTTTGCTTATGTGCTCCTGCCCATCGGTGTGTTTGCACTGGTAGGTGGCATCATTCTGCTGGTCATGTCACAGAAAAAAGGGAAGAATGTTTCCTCATTTGCTGGTGCTGCCGCAAACACAGGAGCGAACAATGCATCTGTCAGAGGTGGCCGCAGTTCTGTTGAAAAACGCTCTGTACTGCGAGGGGTGACAGGAAAATATGCGGGTCAGAGCTTTGACCTCTTGAGTGGCAAAGTGATCATCGGCCGTGATCCGACAGCCTGCAATATTGTGTTTGATAAAAATGCGCCGGGTATTAGCGGACGACATTGTCAGGTTGCCTACGACCAGAATGAAGACTGCTTTATCATTACTGACCTTGGATCTTCTTACGGTACTTTCCTGGGCAATGGTAAAAAGCTGACGGCCAATGTGGCGGAAAAAATGTATGCCGGAGACACCTTCTACCTGTGTGATAACGCCAACCGATTTGTATTGGGCAAGGAGTAACCCATTATGTCAGTGTATTGCTTGAAAAACAGAAAAATCCAGAAAGTATGGGAGAATGACGTCGTTGATCAGGAGATGGCGGTCGTCATCCACCTGACTGTGGACGGTGATATGACGGAACTCCATGAAATTCCGGTGTTGTCGGAGGGGGAAGGGGTGCTGTCATATGCGGGAGAGTTCTACATTGAACCGCTGGAAATACAAATTGAGTTTCTCAAGGCGGTCAATGCGAAAAAATGGCTAGAGGCTCTAGTGTTGCGGCATGCCGACCGGGTGCGGCAGGTGTCGGAGGAGCTCTTTGCCATGGCCGAGATCAAGGAGGTGGACATATGAATCCGGAACGTGTTTGTTATGGATGCTTCGAGGAAAAAGAGCCTGGAGTTCCATGTTCGCGCTGCGGTTTTAATGAAAACGACGAGCAGCCGTATCTTGCGTTGCCCCTGGGAACCATTCTGAACGGAAGATATCTGGTTGGAAAGGTGCTGGGCATCGGCGGGTTCGGAATTACCTACTTGGGGTACGACCTGACGCTGGAAATCAAGGTCGCGATTAAAGAATATATGCCTTCCGCCTTGGTCACGCGGCATTCCGACCATTACAGTGTGGCGCTGACAGGACGGGTGGAGAAGGACTACCAGTATGGTATGGAGCGCTTTTTGGATGAGGCGAAGATTCTTGCCAAGTTGCAGAGCACCCCTCATATCGTGTCGGTGCAGAACTATTTCAAGGAGAACGGTACAGCTTACTTCGTGATGGAGTACGTAGACGGTATGAGTCTGAAGGCGTACCTGTCGAAAAACGGGGATAAAATCCCGTATGACCAGGCGATCGCCATCCTGCAGCCGATTATGGAAGCGCTGGTGCAGGTGCATGCGATGAATCTGCTGCACCGGGATATCAGCCCTGACAACATCTATATCACAGCCAAGGGCGAAAGTCGGCTGTTGGATTTTGGCGCAGCACGATTTGCATTGGGAGATGGCAAGAGTGTGTCGGTCATCTTAAAGCACGGCTATGCGCCGGAGGAGCAGTATTCCAGCCACGGCAACCAGGGTCCCTGGACGGACGTATATTCCATGGGCGCTACCCTGTATCGTTGCATTACCGGGCAGCTTCCGCCGGACTCGCTGGAACGCATTCATGGCGTTGCCATGAACACGCCGTCAGAGCTGGGAGCCCGAATTCCGGCCCATGTGGAAAATGCCATTATGAAGGCGCTGGCGGTAAAAACAGAGGATCGCTTCCCTAACATGGAAGCCTTCATTGGCGCACTGAGAGGCCGTGTTTCCGTACAGGATCAGGTGGCGGCCGGTATCAGTCGGCGTATCCAGACCACCGCTTACGAGCAGGGCGGGGATGGGCAGGCTGTCTGTCAGCATACCGACCCCGTCATCGGAGGCCCTGTAACGGGGAAGTCTTCCTCTTTTTCCAAACTGCTTTCCTATATGAAAGCCAATCCCATCATCGCGTGGGTTTCCGGAGGAGGCCTACTGGCGATAATCGCGCTTTGTGTTATCCTTCCCATCGCGCTCTCTGGCGGAAATAAAACAACTCCGACAGGAAATAACGGCGGAACGCGATCCGTAATCAGCCAGCCACCGGTAAACGAGGAACCCAGCAAGCCGGGATCAGAAACGGAACCATCGGGAGATTCGGCGAATGTGGTGGAGCAGAAGATTGATCTTCTCAATGCTACCATTGAAATTCCATCGGATTATACAGCCTCTGAGGATGGGCTGAACTTTATCAGTGAGGAGAAAGGCTGTGTTGTCATGACGGATTATCTTTGGAATATTGACGGCCCGATCTACTCCCTTGCCGATGTGGAATCCAAACGGGAGGACATTATCGCCTCGCTGATGCAGAATCTGGAAGTTTCAGACTATCAGATTCTAACGGCAGGCCCTGACCAGGTGGGAAATTCGGAAGCCTATCAGATCTATTTTGAAGGGACCGACAGCGAAGGCGTTTCCATGGAGATGATCGTTATGGCAGTGGACGGATACTCGTTTGGCTGTTATTTCATCATCACTGCTTATCCCAAGGGAGATGAGGCTGCCGCAGCAGAGATTCACTCCATCATCCAATCCTTTTACAGTACCGGAATGCCGGATGTGACCTATAAAATGTACTATGCGGAACACGCCGGTGTGAAGGTCATCATAGATGCTTCCCTTGCCCAGGGCGGTGTTGCGGACGTGAAAGTCCAACTGGACGAGAATGGCATTGGAACCGTTCGTGAGATGTTCCTATACCCAACACAAGAAGACAGTGAGGCCGCACTGGGGCAGGGGTACTGTGTGGAAATCGGCAAGGCTTCTGAATTCGAACTAAGTACGCCGGAGGAAGTAATTGAATTCAACAAGACCGTAAGTGGTACAAATAATGACTCATACACCTTTTCCTCTGGTGGTGTGGAATGGCTGGCTTATGACTTTACAATGTCCGACAGGAGTTTCAGCTATGCATCTGCTGTGATCGATGGAGAATGCTATCTTGTGGGCTGCGTGTTCAATGATTCTAACAAAGATACGATCGTTACATTGTATAATCAGGCAACTGCGTCTCTCCGCGCTTGGACAGAGTAATTGGTAAGAAATTTGGCGGGGCATATAGGAAAGAGGTAAAATATGAACTTAAAACATATCTGCTATGGCTGTTTTCAGGAAAAGCCGGACGAAGCCTCAGTTTGCCCTCGCTGTGGGTTCTGCGCAGAGGAGGAAAAGCCATTTCTGGCGCTGCCCATGGGGACTCTGCTCAATGGCCGCTACATGACTGGCAAGGTACTGGGCGTGGGAGGATTTGGCATTACTTATCTGTGCTATGACCTGACACTGGAGATCAAAGTCGCGATTAAGGAATATATGCCGTCCAGTCTTGCAACCCGGCATTCTGACAAGTACAGCGTAGCTCTGACTGGACGAGGACAGGAGGAGTACCGGAACGGCATGGAGCGCTTTCTGGATGAGGCACGGATTCTTGCCAAGCTGCAGAACACGCCGAATATCGTGTCGGTGCAGAACTATTTTAAAGAAAACAATACAGCATATTTCGTGATGGAATATATCGAAGGTATGAGTCTGAAGGCATATATTGCCTCCCAGGGCGGGAAAATTCCTTATGACCAGGCATTGACTATTTTGATGCCGGTGATGCAGGCGCTGACACAGGTGCATGCTTTGAACTTAACACATCGTGATATCAGTCCAGATAATATTTTCATCACAGCCGGAGGAGAGAGCAAACTACTGGATTTTGGCGCTGCTCGCTCTTCTACGGTGGAGGAAAAAAGTCTGTCCATTATCTTGAAACACGGATATGCGCCCGAAGAGCAGTACTACAGCAAAGGAAATCAGGGCCCTTGGACGGATGTATATGCGATGGGAGCGACATTGTACCGCTGTGTGACAGGAGAACTGCCGCCGGATTCCATTATGCGGGTTCATAATGATACGCTGAAAAGACCTTCGGAACTGGGAATTTCTCTTCCTGCGTATGTGGAACAGAGCATTCTGAGGGCGCTTGCGGTGAATGCGAAGGATCGTTTCCCCTCTATGGAGGACTTTCTGGAAGGGTTTACCGGTAAAAACCAGGCGGATTTCTGCAGCACGACGGCTTTGGCGCTTGGTCATATAGTGGGGGGCTCCGGCGGAATGCCGGGACTTTGGACAGGGCTCCGGCGGCGTTCTGTCGGCTTGCGGCTTGCGATTCTGGTACTGTGTATTGCTGCAGTGGGGCTGGGCGTCTGGAGGACCACATCGGGGATCAGAACACTGACCAGTGTGAGAACTGAGTCGAGTTCAGATAAATCCGGGTTGGCACTGCAGGAACCGGATGGCGCAGGCAATGTATTATCTTTACAGGAGTATACCCAGGGCTATCTGAATATTACCATGGGGATTCCAGAAGGGTATACAGAGACAGAATCCGGAAGCGGCGCTTTTATGTCTGCGGATGGGGCTTCCACACTGCAGGTTGGGTTTTATGACAAATCCGCCGGTTTCCCAGTGTATACCCTTTCGGATGTAGAAAAAAATGCGGAGAAATATGTCCGCTATTACATCGGGTTGTTAGAAAGTACCGATATCACAGAGCAGAAAATTACAGGTCGGGGCTACAGGAAGATCGGTACTCTCAACGCTTACCTGATTCAATTTGCCGCCACCGAAGGCAACGGTTCGACCATGGAATTCCTGACGGCGTTTATCGAATGCCAAAATGAGTTCGGCTGTTACAACCTTATCGGTTCCTATCGCCAGGGCGATGAGGAGGCAGAAGCAGAGATTTTTGCAGCAATGGATTCCTTTCGGAGCAGCGGCCCTGCTGGAACCATCTACCGGCGGTTTTATGATGAAAGACTTCCGTTCCAATTTATCTACTGGGAGGATGAGGGAGAGGTTAAGTTCAACCCAATCAATGAAAATCGGCTGGCGATCAGCAATAGCAATATCAGCATGGAGATTCACTGCCAACCCTTAAACGAGATACAGGATAAGGAAGCTTGGCTGAATGCGGTGAAGGAAGAAATGGAAGGTGTGTCTGGCTTTGAGCTGCGTACAGGACGTTGGCAAAGCGAAAGCGGCGGGATCGACTGGACGATTGATGGGTATACCATAACCGAGGATGGGCAGACTGTCTATGTAGATGCTTACGCCGGTGCGTCCGACGGATTTGTGTTTCTGATTCTGGTCGCTGCGGAAAAAGAGAACAATCTTTTCGATGGACTGCTGCTGGATGTGACCAGTACGATTTGTCCTGTAAAATAGAGAGTGAGCGCATTTTCAAGAGAAAGGAGAAAAAAGTAGTGCTGAGATTGAAAAGAAGTGTCAACTGTTCCCGCCGTATGGTCGTGTACGCCATCTTCGACGTGTTGGATCGTATGGGCTGCCAATATGAGCAGGCAATGGTCGGTGATATCAGGGTGGAGACAAAGGTGCTGGGGCATATCAGCGAGTATGCCTTTGCTGTGACAGAACAAACCGCCAATACATCGATCCTCCACGTTTCCATGCTCCGTCCAGCAAGTGGCATGACCGAAGAGAAAAAACAACTCGCGGTTCATTATATGTTGGACAGCGTACTCCAGCATATCGACGAAGTGCAGGCTTCAGAGTGAGGAGGGTATGATGGCAAATAAACCAAGAGCCGCCGCCTTTACATTATCGTTCAAGGTCATTTCTTTTCCTTTTGCTGAGAGAATGCCTATGCTGCTCGCGATTCCTGTGCATAAGGGCCTGTCGTATCTGCTGCCTTTTCTTGTATGGGACGGATGGAATGCCGCGCTTCGTACAGCTCCACCAGGTCAAAGTGCATAGAAGGCAAAAAAATTCACTGTTCTGATCTAAAAATATGTTGCCCTACCCGGGTATAATCGGTTATAATAAACATGGTTATTGACTAGGGTTCCAGAGTACGATCTTGCAAGGAGGGTGCACTGGAACCTTTTCCTTTCATTGCTATGGACAGTATACCAAGCATTTGGTGGACAATCAAGCAGATCAGTGGATGGTCAATTTAAGAGAGCACAAACACTTGTATGAATGAGCATATGAAATTCAAATCGGCAGTTCATGCTTGCATGAATGAGGATATTTGAAAAAATCCATATGGCAAGAAGCCGCAGCGAGATGTAGCGTAAGCGAAATCGAGCTGCGGCTCTGAATAGTTACTAAAATTAAAAGCAAAGGGAATGTTAAAAGCGAATGAGATATACAATTCCGGATTACTATTTTGGATTCAAATGTACAGCTGACCAATGCGAAGACACTTGCTGTGCCGGATGGCAGATCGGCATCGATGAGACGTCAGCACAGAGATACTGGAAAGAAAAGGGACCTTTTCGCCGGACTTTGAGAAAGAATATCAATTTTCATGGCAGTGTCTTCCGCCAGCAGCCGGACGGAAGCTGTGCTTTCCTTCGGGAAGATGGTCTGTGTGAAATGGTTCTTCAGATGGGAGAGGAGGCGCTGTGTCGCACCTGTCATTACTATCCCAGACATATCGAAGAATTTGAAAACGAGCGGGAAATTACATTATCTGTGTCCTGCCCAGAGGTCGCGAAGCTTCTGATGAATCGTAGAATGCCGGTTCATTTTCTGCACAAAAAGGATGAGAAGGAAGAAATTTATCCAGATTACGATCCGATCTTCTTTGATCAGCTGCAGGAAGCCCGTGAAGTGATGATTCAGATTCTGCAGAACCGCAGTCTTCCGGCATCTGTGCGCGCGCTTCTGATTCTGGGACTGGCGCATGATATGCAGCTGCGTTTCAATGGCGGAAGCTTCTTCACCTGCCAGCAGCTTTACTCCCGCTACCAGAGCCGTGAAGCGGCATCTTATGCCTCCGAGTGGCTGAAAGGCAAGGAGAAGAATGCGTGTCAGGCAGTCCGGGAAGAAAATCAGCAGGAGGTGCATGTGGCAGCGGTGTGCTTCGCACAGTTGTACGAACTGGAGCATCTTCGTTCCGATTGGGAGATGGTTCTTCGTGAGGCGGAATCTCTTCTATTTAAAGAGGTATCCGAAAACGATCGTGACAGCTACCGTTGGATTTCCAAAGAATTTGGCGCGTATATCATGACAGAATATCCAGACTGGGAAATCCAGAAGGAGCAGCTTCTGGTATATTTTATCAGTACATATTTTTGCGGAGCGGTGTACGACGGTCATATCTATTCCAAGGTGCGTATGGCTGTGCTGTGCGTCTGGTATATAGAAGAACTGTTGAAAGCCCGCTGGCTCAGAAATGAGAAGTTCCTGGATACGGAAGAGGTCTGTGAGATCGTTTACCGTTTCTCCCGTGAGATCGAGCACTCCGATCAGAACCTGGAGGCGGCGGAGAAGATCCCGATTCCTTTCCCGTGAATGAAGAGCGTGCAGGAGATAGAGCAAAACATGGAGGGAGATATGGATGAATACTGCATACTACCATTTGCCCGGATTATTTGAATTTTATGAATTGTATCGGATGTTTGTGCCTTTGTTCCGCGAGCACCGGGAATATTTTTACGACTGGTGTGAGATTGGATCGATCTATGGCGCGCCGGCCGACTGTCTGTGGGGCGGAGGGCGTGTCGGTTTCGGTGATTCTGATCCGCAGGAGGTGCTGGCCTGGATGGAGGAATACGGAATCTCCGCCCGACTGACATTCAGCAATTCCCTGCTGCGGGAGGAACATCTTGCGGACCGGCGCTGCAATGGGCTCTGTGCGCTGCTGGAAGAGAGCCGCTGTGTGCAAAATGGCGTAATTGTTCATTCGGATCTTCTGCTAGATTATTTGAGGAAGACTTACCCCGGCCTGTATCTCGTATCCTCAACCACGAAGGTTCTGACGGAATTTGAGCAGTTCCATCGGGAAGTGCAGCGGGAAGAGTTTCGCTATATTGTCCCTGATTTCAGATTGAACCAGGCGCTGGAGCAATGGATGGGATTTCCGCAGAATGAAAAGGATAAAGTGGAATTCCTGTGTAATGAATGCTGCTGGTTTGGCTGTCCGGACCGGAAGCTATGCTATGAGGCAGTTAGTCGTAAGAGCCTGGGAGAACCGGGGGCGGAACATCGCTGTGCAGCTCCGGGCTCCGAAGGGGGATACCGCTTTTCAAAAGCAATGAAAAATCCGGGATTTATCGGAATTGACGATATCCGGAACACATATTTGCCGATGGGGTATTCTCACTTTAAGATCGAAGGACGCAGTCTGGGAAGCGCCCTGATCCTGGAATTCCTGCTCTATTATATGACGAAACCGGAATATCAGCTGACTGTGCGGGAGGAGATTTATCTGGACAATATGCTGGATCTCTTTTAGCCTTATACGCATTAAAAAAGAAAACAGAAGAAAGTAGCCCCCCGGAACATTTTGTTCCGGGGGGCTGAGGTAGAGAGAAGAGTTTTATTCGATATGTTTCTTCTTAGCGAAGAAGTCTTTTGTCTCTTTCACGACAATACCGCTTAACGCAAACAGTGCAATCATATTCGGGAAAGCCATCAGACCGTTGAAGATATCTGCGATGGTCCATACTGCCTTAACGGTAAGGAAGGGGCCTGCGAAAACCGCCAGAATATAGAGCCAGCGGTAAGCCTTGATCATCCCCTGCTTGCCGTGAGTCAGATACTCCAGGCAGCGCTCGCTGTAATAATCCCAGCCAAGGATTGTGGTAAACGCGAAGAAGATCAGGCACACCATAAGGATAAAGCTGGATACAACCGGAGAGAGCGGCAGGCCATTCTGGAACGCATAGGTCGTAACCTGCACGCCTTCCAGACCTTCCACCTGCCAGGCGCCGGTCAGAACAATCGAAAGACCTGTCAGAGTACAGATAATGATCGTATCAATAAATGTACCGGTCATGCTTACAAGACCCTGGCGAACCGGCTCATGTGTCTGAGCGGCAGCGGCAGCGATCGGCGCGCTTCCGAGGCCGGCCTCATTCGAGAAAATACCGCGGGCCATACCATTCTGCATTGCAACAAGCATACTGCCAACCACACCGCCGGTGATCGCACTGGGATTAAAGGCAGCTTTCACAATCGTAGCAAATGCGGCAGGAACCTTTGTAATATTAAAAAGTACCAGTGCGAACGCGAATACAAAGTAAATGACAGCCATAAAAGGAACGATAACCTGACTGACATTCGCGATACGCTTGATACCGCCGATCAGAACAGCAGCAACACAGAGCGTGACAAGAACCGAAGCGATCACCGTAACCAGAGACTGTTCGCCGACGATCGGCAGAGTAACAAGAATGGCCTTGTCCGGATCAAAGAAGCCCTGCGCAGCACTGGCAATACCATTTACCTGAGTGATGGTACCGATACCCAGAAGACCTACCATGACACCGAAGAACGCGAAAATCTTCGCCAGCCAGGTCCAGCCTTTCCCCATACCTTTCTCGATGTAATAGAACGGTCCGCCGAGACTGTGTCCGTCTTCCGCCACCACGCGGTACTTTACGGCAAGGAGGCCTTCCGCATACTTTGTTGCCATACCAAAGAAAGCAGCAACGATCATCCAGAACAGAGCGCCGGGACCGCCGGCACATACAGCGGTAGCCACGCCGACAATATTGCCGGTACCAATGGTCGCGCTGAGCGCAGTACAGAGAGCACCGAAGCTGGAAATCTCACCGGTCGCACCTTCTTCGTTGCGAAGCATCCATTTCAGAGCCAGCGGGAGGCGGCGGATCTGCAGAAGACCCAGGCGCACGGTAAGCATAAGTCCTCCGCAGAGAATCAGAGCCATCAGCGGCACACCCCATACAAGGCTGTCGATGGTTCCCAGAAGGCTGTTAATCGAGTCCATCATAATTTTCTTTCCCCTTTGATTTTATTTTGTTTTCCGGAATACGCCCGATCAGAAATCGGAATCGAAATGCAAAAAAAAGAGCCCGCTATGGGCTCTCAAAACAAAATGAGTGAACGCAAAAAAGAGATGCATCCTCCGTCCTTTTGCCTGAGAGATTCAGTATAAATACTGTTGCACCTTCGGCACCCTATACAAGATAGGACTTCTCCGGAGCGCCATCCATTGACAGTCGCGATATAATCACCTGAGAGTGTTACTCCTTCGGACGACCCGTGGGTCAATTTCCTGCCAACTTCATCTAGCACTTGACTTTATCATAAGTCGGTAAATACAGTTCGTCAAGAGGAAAAAATAAAAAAATATTTAAACTTAAAGAATTGAAAATTTCGCTTGCAATTTCTACTTTGTTTTATTATAATAACACTGCACTTCGTTAAAGCGAAAGAAGATTTATTTTTTTAGAGGAGAATTATGAAATGAAGATGAAGAAAGTACTGAGCGCAGTTCTGGTAACGGCAATGGCAGCTTCCATGGCAGCATGCGGCGGAAACAGCACTTCCACGACGGCAGCGGCAGCAGAAAGCACGACCGCGGCAGCTGCATCATCCGAAAATGAGAGTATGGAGAGCGAGGCAACCAGCGAAGCGGAGGAGACCACGGAAGTGGCTGCTTCCGGCGATTCCGACTGGGCTTATATTGAGGGCAAGGGCAAGATGACGATCGGTGTCACCATGTTCGCTCCGATGAATTATGAAGAGAACGGCGAACTGATCGGTTTTGATACTGAGCTTGCGAAGGCAGTATGCGAGAAGATTGGCGTTGAGGCAGATTTCATCGAGATCAATTGGGACTCCAAGGAGATCGAGCTGAATTCCAAGAATATCGACTGCATCTGGAACGGCATGTGCATCACCGAGGAGCGCAAGCAGAACATGAGCGTCTCCGATCCTTATCTGCTGAATACGCAGGCGCTGGTTATGAAGGCGGATCGTGAGGATGCGATCATGGCAGATGTAACCGGACTTACTGTGGTTGCCGAGCAGGGCTCCACCGGCGAGGGCAAGCTTCTGGGCGACATCCCGGATGATGAAACCGTTGTTGTATCCCCCAGCGAGTTCTTTGCGGGCGTGAATTACACTCCTGTGGATTCCATGGCGAAGGCTTTGATGGAAGTAAAGGCCGGTACGGCAGATCTGGCTATTGTTGACAGCGTATGCGCGTTGGCCATGGTAGGCGAAGGTACCGAATACTCCGACATGGTTGTAAATATGGATAATAACTTTGGTGAGCAGGAGTACGGCATTGCGTTCCGCAAGGGGTCCGATACAACCGAGAAGGTGAACGCGGCGATTGCAGAGTTGTACAGTGAAGGCGTAGTAGAGCAGATTGCTGCTAAGTACGGTCTTACCGATATTTTGATTAAATAGTAATAATACACGAAGGAGAATCTTATGTCAGATGTATTTACATCTCTAACCGGAGGATTCCTGGAGAATCTTCAATTATTTGCCGCTACGCTGATCCTGGCGATTCCGCTGGGACTGATTATAACCCTGGGTTCCATGTCGCGGATTACTCCGCTGAAGTGGCTGGTAAGAACCTTTATCTGGATCATCCGTGGTACACCGCTGATGCTGCAGCTGTTTGTGGTTCTGTACGCGCCGGGCCTTCTGTTCGACTACCCGATGTCCAACCGCTTTATGGCGGCGATCGTTGCGTTCGTGATCAACTACGCCTGCTATTTTTCGGAGATTTTCCGCGGAGGCATCGAGAGTATTCCGAAGGGGCAGTATGAGGCTGGACAGGTGTTGGGTATGACCCGTGTGCAGATTTTCTTTAAGATTGTTCTGCTTCAGGTGGTGAAGCGTATTACTCCGGCGATGGGCAATGAAGTAATTACATTGACAAAGGATACTTCCCTGGCGCGTGTCATCGGTCTGACCGAGGTTATTATGTGCGCCGAGCGCTTTACGAAGAAGGGCCTGATCTCACCTCTGTTCTCCACGGCAATCTATTTCCTGCTGCTGAACGGCATCCTGACGCTGTTGTTCAACTGGCTGGAGAAGAAGATGGATTTTTTTAAGGCATAGGGGGAAGTCATGGCAATTCTTGAAGTAAAAGGTATTGAGAAGAAATTTGATAATCTGGAAGTTTTGAAGGGCATCGATTTCTCCCTGGAGAAGGGAGAAGTGCTTGCTATGATCGGTGTGTCCGGCAGCGGCAAGACAACGCTGCTGCGCTGTCTGAATTTTCTGGAGCAGCCGACAGCCGGTGTGATTCAGGTTGGCGGGAAGACGATCTTTGACGCGTCCAATCCAAACCTGCTTAGCGAGAAGGAGATCCGGAAGAACCGCCAGCATTTTGGCATGGTATTCCAGTCTTTCAATCTGTTCCCACAGTATACGGCACTTCGCAATGTGACGCTGGCGAAGGAGCTGCAGGCGAAGGAACAGAGCGATTTTAAGAGCAACAAGAAGCAGGTCATGGAGCAGCTGCAGAAGGAAGGCCGCGAGCTTCTGGAGAGTGTCGGGCTGGGCGATAAGCTGGATTACTATCCGCATCAGCTCTCCGGCGGTCAGCAGCAGCGCGTGGCGATCGCGCGCGCACTGATGCTTCAGCCGGATATTCTCTGCTTCGATGAGCCAACTTCCGCACTGGACCCGGAGCTGACCGGTGAAGTCCTTCGCGTCATCCGTGGTTTGGCTGACCGAAATACAACCATGGTTATAGTTACACATGAGATGAAGTTCGCAAGAGAGGTTGCCGATCAGGTACTCTTTATGGACAAGGGCGTGATCGTAGAGCACGGAACGCCGGAAGAAATCTTTGAGCATCCGAAGGAAGAGCGCACCAGACAGTTCTTAGAGCGCTATCTGGAGGAGGCATAATATAGGTATCCCCATTCTTCGCCGGGTATGGCAGGCTGTATTCAGTCGGCTGTGCCCGGTATTTTTCTTGTTCGCGGGGGGCTTTTCAAGTGGAGCGGAACGTGCTAAAATTAATCGGAAAAGAAAAGGCGTGTGGATGAAAGTTCAAAATCCACACGCGTTCGTAATATCTGTCAGGAGGATTTACACAGATGTTGACAAGTAAAATTACAAGAGAGCAGGCACTGGAACTGCTGAAAAAGTACAACAAGGAGACGTTTCATATCCAGCACGGACTGACTGTCGAGGGTGTGATGCGCTGGTACGCGAAGGAACTCGGCTACGGCGACGAGGAGGAATACTGGGGGATCACCGGGCTGCTTCACGATATTGATTTCGAGCTGTATCCGGAGCAGCACTGCCAGAAAGCGCCGGAACTTCTTCGGGAAGGCGGTGTAGGCGAGGATATGATCTACTCAATCTGCTCACATGGTTATGGGCTCTGCTGTGATCTGGAACCGAAGCTGGAGATGGAGAAGGTACTCTTCGTGGCAGACGAGCTGACCGGTTTGATCTGGTCAGCAGCTCTGATGCGTCCGTCGAAGAGTGTTATGGACATGGAGCTGAAGAGCCTGAAGAAGAAATATAAGGACAAAAAGTTCGCGGCCGGATGTTCCCGTGATGTGATTAACACTGGAGCGGAACGCCTGGGCTGGGAACTGGATGAGCTTCTGCAGCGTACAATCGAGGCGATGCGATCCTGCGAGGCCAGTGTCGCGTCGGCCATGCAGGAAGAGCAGTAACAACCATATGTCGTTGTTGCTGGAAAATATATGATGTTTTCAGGAGGAAAAGAAAATGGAATTTGCAGCTTTACAGAAAGAAATGATCACCGCAATGAAGGCAAGAGAAAAGTCGAAGAAAGATGCCATCTCCTCCATCGTTGCCGCAGTGAAGAAAGTAGCGATCGATGAGGGACACAGAGAGGATATCCCGGAGGAGCTGGTAGACCGAGTGATTCTGAAGGAGCTGAAGACCGCAAAGGAACAGCTGGATTCCTGCCCGGCGGACCGCACGGAGCTGAAGGCGGAGTATCAGGAGCGCTATGATTATATTGCGGCTTACGCTCCGAAGATGATGAGTGAGGACGAGGTTCGCGCTTATCTGACCGAAAAGTTCGCGGATGTACTGGCAACGAAGAACAAGGGCCAGATCATGAAGGCTGTGATGGGTGACCTGAAAGGCAAGGCGGACGGTAAGGTAATCAATCAGATCGTTGCCGAGTTCTGCAAGTAATATGACAGCCGGAGAAAGAAATCTGAGCAGAAGAGTTGCGGCAATTCTTCTCGCCGGAGGCAGCGGAACCCGCTTCGGCGCGGATAAAAATAAGGTCTACGTGGAAGCGCTGGGGCAGCCGCTGATCCGCTACAGTCTGGATGTGTTTGCTGCACATCCGCTGGTGGACGAAGTGATTCTTGTGGCAAGAGAAGGGGAAAAAGAGATCCTTGAATCCTTTCCCTGTGGAAAACCCTGCCGTATCGTGACAGGAGGTGCTACCCGTCAGGCGTCGGTGCTTCACGGACTGCAGGCAACATCCGCCGATATCGTACTGATTCACGACGGAGCGCGGCCGCTTCTGCAGCCGGAGATGATCGATCACTGCCTGGAGGTGATGGGAGAGTGTCATGGTGCTACAATCGCAGTTCGATCCAAGGACACGATCAAGCTGACGGACGACAACGGCTTCGTCACGATGACGACGAAGCGGGCGAATACCTGGATAATCCAGACGCCGCAGTGCTTCAATCGAAGCATTCTGCTGGACGCGCATCAGCGGTTCGGTGCCGATCCTGATATTACGGATGACTGCATGCTGCTGGAGCGGGCCGGTGAGCCGGTGAAGCTGGTAGAAGGCGACTATACCAACATCAAGGTAACCACGCCGGAGGATTTGACGCTGGTAGAGAACTTTCTGAGTGAGAGACGGCCGCAGTAACCGGCGTAACTCTGGAAATTTACAGATGGTTACAACTTAGTTACAATGTTTTTCTATACTGGTTATGAGAAGAGAGTGTTATGGAAAGAACGAATACTTTTTACTTTTCGTAATTGTTCCGACAGAAGATAAGAACGGAATCCTTGCAGAAGGGGGACGAGATTATGCAGGAGCCAGTGTGGAAGAACAGAAGCAGAGAAGAGCGCATCCGGTTCTATGAGCAGAGCCGCCCGCAGAATATACGACAGAAAAAGCAGAAGAGACAGGTAAAGCGGCTTCGTCAGGCGGCATCCGTTCTGATGGTAATTGCGGCTTTTTTTGCCGGAATAGCAGTCGGAAAGGGGTGCAGCGGCGGAAATACTGTCATAGCGGCAGAACGGGAAGCCATGGCGGAAGCTTTTTTTCAGGAAGAAGCCGCGAAGAAGCGCAGCACCTCAGATTTGCAGAAGACAGAGACTGTGGATACGACGGAATTGCCGGACTATGTGGATGAACAATACCTGACGGTAAACCCGTACTCGCGCCCGGGTAAGAAGACGGATACGATCCAGGCGGTTGTTATTCATTACCTGGCCAACCCAGGAACTACTGCGCAGCAGAACCGGGATTATTTTGAAGAATTATCCAAGGGGGAGGACGGCGTCTCGATCAGTAGCAATTTCGTGATCGGACTTGAAGGTGAGGTCATTGCTTGTGTGCCGCCGGGAGAAGTCGCTTATGCCTCCAACAACCGCAACAGCGATACGGTATCGATCGAGAACTGTCACCCCGATGTGACTGGCAAATTTAATCCGGCTACGTATGAGTCGCTGGTCAAGCTGACTGGCTGGCTCTGCTGCAAATATCAGCTGGATCCTTTAAACGGCGGCGTAATCCGCCACTATGAAGTAACAGGGAAGATCTGCCCCAAATACTTTGTCGAAAATGAAGAGTCCTGGCAGGCATTTCTGCAGGACGTGCAGGACTGGATTGACACACATTAATCGCTATAACATGATACATTGATACAAAATGGGAATGAAAACCCATAAAACCAGTACTTTAGGACTTGACATTTACAGGAAGGACAAAAGAAAGATGGATATGCAGTTAAAAGGAAGAAGAGCTCTGGTAACAGGCGGAACCAGAGGTATTGGTAAGGCTGTGGCTTTGGAGTTTGCCAGACAGGGCGCAGACGTTGTGATCTGCGGAACGAACCCGGAGAAGCTGGAGCAGGTGAAGCAGGAGCTGATCAATCTCGGTGTGCGCGCGGATGCTTATGTGTGTGATGTTGCCGATCCCGTTCAGGCGGAAGCAACCGTAAAGCGCGCGGCGGAGTTCCTTGGCTCGATTGATATTCTGGCCAATATCGCAGGTATTTCCCCGAAGAAGGAGGGCGGCTTCAAGGTTCCCTTCTACGAGCTCACCATCGAGCAGTGGGACCGCGTCATCGATGTCAATCTGAATTCCATGTTCTACTTCTCCAAATACGCGGCGCCTTATATGATGGAGCAGAAATACGGACGAATTATCAATATTTCCTCTGTAGTCGGCCTGACCTCCAGTGAGCACGGGCCGGCAGCTGCCTGCTACACAACCTCGAAGACCGGAGCGATTGGCCTGACCCGCGCGATGGCTTACGAGCTGGCAGAGTACAATATTACGGTAAATGCCGTTGCGCCCGGCAGAATTCAGACGGATATGTCTGCGGCTAACAACTCTTACTACAATGATTTGCATATGAAGCTCATCCCCATGAAGCGCTTCGGCACACCGCAGGAGGTTGCGGATGCCTTCGTATTCCTGGCATCCGATAAGTCCAACTATATCACCGGCGACACGATCAACCTGACCGGCGGCTGGTTCCTGTAAGAGGCGGCAATCCATGATCACAACATTATTGTTTGACCTTGACGGAACTCTGCTTCCCATGGACACTGAGGTCTTTACGAAGCATTACTTCAGCCTGCTGGTACAGAAACTTGCGCCTTACGGCTATGAAGCGAAGCCACTGATCGGGGCTGTTCTGGCCGGCATCGAGGCCATGGCGGTGAACGACGGAAGCGTTACGAACGAAGAGGCTTTCTGGAACTGCTTTGCGTCTCTCCTCGGAGAACAGACGAGAGAGCAGATCCCGGTATTCGAAGATTTCTATGCCAATGAATTTCAGCAGGTAAAGGTGTCCTGCGGATATAATCCTATGGCGAAGCAGGTCATCGAGCTTGCGAAGCAGAAGGGACTCCGCACGATCCTGGCTACCAATCCGATCTTTCCGTCTATCGCGACGGAGAGCCGGATTCGCTGGGCCGGACTTCAGCCGGAAGATTTCGAGCTTTATACGACCTATGAGGATCAGTATTATTGCAAGCCGAATGTGCGCTATTACGAAGAAATTCTGAAGGCAAAGAATCTGAAGCCGGAAGAGTGCATGATGATCGGCAACGATGTGGTGGAAGATCTCGTGGCCGCCGAGCTGGGAATCCGCGTATTCCTGCTGACGGACTGCCTGATTAATAAGAAGCAGGCGGATATCTCCGAGTGGGAGCATGGCGGTTTTCCGGAGCTTTATCGGATCATTGAATGTGCGTCTGCGCGCAGATGAATATGAATGCAGTATAGTCGTTGGTGAGAGCTAACGTAAAATAACGAATAAGAATTAAAAAGAATGCCATTAACAGTAGGATGAAGTTATTGTTAATGGCATTTTTTTGTTATTTATGTATCTAAATATATTGAAAAAATAGATACATAATGTTATACTAGAAACAAACCGAAAGTTAAAATGCATAACAAAGGAGGAAAAATGAAAAAATATCCGGTAAAGGTGTTGGGATTTGGCGATAATGTAGTGGATAAGTATACTCACATACATACGATGTATCCAGGTGGAAATTGTGTTAATTTTGCAGTGTATAGCTCCATGATTGGGGTGGAACGATCTGCTTATATGGGGTATTTTGGAAATGACAGTGAGGCGGAACATGTGATTCAGACATTGGAAAAGATCCCAATCGAGATTTATAAGTGCAGTCAGCTGAATGGAGAAAACGGGTGCGCAAAAGTCAGTATCGAAAATGGAGAACGCATTTTCATGGGCAGCAATCTCGGAGGAATCCGGGGGAAGACGGAGTTTGAACTGGATCGTTTTGACTTGCAGTATATAGCGGGATTTGATCTTGTGCATTCGGGAAATTATTCCTTTATGGAACGCCAGATTCCGAAAATTCAGAATCTAGGAGTGCCTGTTTCTTTTGATTTTTCTGATTGCAGCACAGAATCCTACAAAAAAGAAATGTGCGCTGTCGTTGATTATGCATTTCTGTCGTGCGGAGGTCGTTCTCTGAAAGAGGCGGAAGAAGAGACTCGTGCGCTGGTATCCTATGGTGCAAAACTGGCAGTGGCGACCAGAGGAAGCGAGCCCTGCGTTGCTTATGATGGGAAATCCTTCTATTATCAGGAGCCGAAGAAAATTGAAAATGTGCGTGATACAATGGGCGCTGGAGATTCCTTTATAACAGCGTTTTTAGTTCATTATATATCAGATAAAAAAGCCGGACAGGCGAATGTTGGCAAAGCACTTGATATGGCAAGCCAATTCGCGGCTCAAATATGCCTTCTGGAAGGCGCATTTGGATACGGAAAAAAATATCAATAGAATGTATCATAATGTATTGACAAAATACAAGAATATATGTATTATATCAATATAATACAAATGCAAAGAAAAAATAAAAGATAAAACAATACAAACGCATTTGTACTTTAGCTATTGTACGAATGCGTTTGTATTTTTTAGAAAAATTTTGTTGAAATGTAATAAGGAGGGTAAGAATGGAAACACGGCTATTGGAATATATGGAATCAAATCACATGGATGCCTTCTATATAACCAAACAAGCGAATATTCGGTATATCAGCCGTTATATGGGAGGAGATGCTTTCCTGTTGATTACGAAGGCATGTTACTATATTCTGACGGATCCCAGATGTACCGAACAGGCAGAAAAAGAATGCCCGGAGTATAAGGTGGTGAACTGGCGTCCATTTGGGAGTGTAGCTGCATGCATTGGTAGTATCGTTAAAAAGGACAAACTTGGAAGTGTGGCTTTTGAAGAGGATCATGTGAATTATAACCAATGGGCTGAAATGAAGAAAGAAATTCCGGCAGAATTAATTGGAACGTCTGGAATTATTGATAGTTATCGCACCATTAAGACTCCGGAAGAAATCCAATACCTGAAGAATGCATGTGATCTGGCTTCCAGAGCATATGAAATGCTTTTGAAAGATGTTCGGGTAGGAATTACAGAAAAAGAGCTGGAATCAAAATTATCCTATTACATGGTAACTCTTGGCGGTGATACAAAACCGAATTTCAATTTATGTATTTCTGGTACAAGAACCTCTCTTCTTCACGGAATTCCGTCCACGAAGTCGATTGAACCGGGAGATCTGGTACTGCTGGATTTTGGCATTGAATATCGAGGCTATACTTCGGATATGACAAGAGTGTTTGTTGTTGGAAAAGCAACCAGGAAGCAAAAGGAAGTATATGATTATGCACTTCGCATGTTGGAAACAGGCTTGAGTCAGATCCATGACGGTGTAAAAGCCAAGGATGTTTGCCATGCAGTTGAAGAGGTAATCCGGGGAACGGAATATGAAAAATATTACTATTCATCGATTGGTCATGGAATCGGCCTTTTTGTTCATGAGTCTCCCTTCCTTCGTCCGAACTCGGAAGATATTATTCGGGAAAACAACGTAATGGCAGTAGAGCCGGGGATTTTCATTCCAGGGTGGGGTGGAATTCATTTGGAGGATGATATCCTGGTTACAAAGGATGGATATGTCAATTTAACAACTGCGTCCAGAGAATTATTTGAATTATAACGGCTTAAAAGACTATCTGAGAATTTGAAAGTAGAAAAACAGAAAAAACATGCAGAGAAGCATGAATAAAATAAAGAGAGGTAAAAAATGGATACAAAAAAAATTGTTGAAGAAATCATTGAAAACAAGGCGGAAGATGGCGGAATCCAGCAGGTGTATTTCGTAGCGTGCGGAGGTTCACTGGGTGCGTTCTTTTCGGCAAATCATTTTATGCAGTCTGAAGCAAAGAAATTAAAAGCGGCGGCTATCAACAGCAATGAATTTGTACATGATACGCCGGCTGCTATGGGCGTGAATTCTGTCGTAATTCTTTGCTCTCATGCAGGAAACACGCCGGAAACGGTGAAGGCTGCGGAACTGGCACACAATAAGGGAGCAACTGTAATTGGAATGACTTATACTCCGGGCTCTCCGCTGACAGAGTTCTGTGATTATGTTGTAGGATACAAGTTCCGTACTGATCTGGAGATGAACTTCTCCGAAGACAAGGCATTGGTGCCATTAACGATTGCGGTTGAAATCCTGAATCAGGTAGAGGGATTTGAAGCATATGACAAATATCAGGATGGCCTGAATAAGATTGACGGCATTATTCGAAATGCTCAGAAACAAGTGGAACAGCGCGCTCTCGACTTTGCGCAGACATATAAAGATGACAAGATCATTTATACGATGGGAAGCGGTGCTGGGTATGGTGCAGCATACATTCAGAGCATCTGCATTTTTATGGAAATGCAGTGGATCAATTCCTCCAGCATTCATACCGGCGAGTATTTCCATGGACCTTTTGAAATTACGGATCTGAATACCCCCTTCTTGATTCAGATGAATGAAGGTCGGACACGTGCATTAGACGAGAGAGCGCTGGATTTTCTGAAAAAGTATGCGAAGCGCTATGAAGTGGTAGATGCAAAAGAACTGGGATTGTCTACGATTGAAGCTCCGGTTGTGGATTATTTTAATCAGACATTATTTACCTGTGTATATGACATCTACAATTTCGCGTTGGCAGATGCGAGAAAGCATCCGCTGAGCACGCGCAGATATATGTGGAAAGTAGAGTATTAAATAACGCTGTTTTCGGCAGACAGGAGTGTTGATTAATGGAAGAAAAGCTGCTTTCTTATATGGAGAAAGAAAAAATAGAGGCATTCTATATACATAAACCAGAAAACGTCCGTTATATTTGCGGATATTCTGGCGGAGATGTGTATCTTTTGATGATTCCGGGGCATTGGTATCTTCTGACAGACCCGAGATGCATGGAACATGCACAGATGGAATGCCCGATGTACGACTGTATTGACTGGAGACCTTACGGATCCATTATGAGCTGTATAGCGTCAATTGCACAAAAGGAAAATCTGAAATCGATTGCGTTTGAAGCAGACTGTATCAACGTTGCATTTTACAGAAAACTTCGTGAACAGACCAGATGTGAATTACTTCCTGTCGAGGGAATTGTGGAAGAATTCAGAACAATAAAGACAGAAAGTGAATTGGCAGATATCCGAATCGCGTGCGAGATTTCCTCACGAGCATTTGAATATCTTTGTGGACAAATCCATCCTGGCGTAACAGAAAAGGAACTGGAGGCAAAACTGGCGGCCTGGATGCAGTGTCAGGGATCAGATGTTAAGACAAGCGCGAATATTGTTATCTCAGGAGCTAAGACATCCATGCTTCATGGAAATCCGGATATGAAGGCAGTGGAGTATGGAGATTTTGTACTGATGGATTATGGCTGTAAATATAACGGTTATACAGCAGACATTACAAGAACTGTTGTAGTCGGAAAGGCAACAGGGAAGCAGAAAGAAGTTTATCAGTACGTAAAAGAGATGAATGAAGCCGGTATTGCAGCTGCCTGTGATGGGGTCCCTGCAGAGAACATTTATCTGGCAGCGCGTAAAGTGATTGAAAATACGGAATATATACCCTATTTTTATCAGAGCATCGGCCATGGATTTGGGTTATTTGTTCATGAACATCCATTTGTACGGCCAATGGGAACAGATATTCTGAAAGCCGGAAATACGATGACGGTAGAACCCGGAATTTATATTCCTGGATGGGGTGGGGTTCGTATAGAAGATGACATTCTGATTACAAAAACTGGGAATGAAAATCTTGTTTCGGCTCCGAAAGATTTGATCGAACTGTTCTAAATGCGGAAGATAAAAAGGAATCAGTGGATACAAAGCGTCAAAGGAGGATAACTATGGACAAAAAACGTGTAATGGCACTTGTGCTGTCAACGGTAATGGCACTGAGCGGTGCTGCTTGTTCAACGCCTGCATCGAAGGAAACGGCAGCGGCGGGAACATCTTCGGATTCAACTGTTGCATCAGGGAAAGATGATGCAACAGTTGATACGGCATCGGGTGAGAAAATTTTCCGTTATTCAATTGCAGCGGATGTGGCAACGCTGGATCAGCAAAAGATGAATGAATCTGTAGCAGCTACAATTGGTTATCATATCCAGGAAGGACTTACCCGCAGTATCAGCGGTGAAGTGTATCCTGGTATTGCGGAAAGCTGGGATGTCAGTGAAGATGGTTTGACGTACACATTTCATTTGAGAGATGCGGTTTGGAGTGATGGAAAAGCAATTACCGCAGATGATTTTGCTTATGGTATGAAGCGAATTGTTGATCCGGAAGTTGCCAGTGCTTTTGCTTTTATTGCAAAACCTCTTCTGAATGCAACGGAAATCACAGCAGGTGAGAAGAATGTGGATGAACTGGGTGTAAAGGTTATTGACGAGAAAACTCTGGAGTGTACCCTTGCTTTTCCGGCGCCGTATTTCCTTCAGCTGCTTTCTATGAGTCAGTTCTATGCGACAAGAGAAGATCTGGCGGAGCAGTACGGATCTGATTTCGCGGGAAGTGCCGATAAAAATGTGTATGATGGTCCGTTTAAGCTCAAAGAGTGGAAGCCGAATGACCGAATTATTCTTGAGAAAAATGAGAATTACTGGGATGCGGAAAATGTAAAGCTGGATGGTGCGGAAATCATTGTTGTCGCAGATGAAAATACAGCACTTGCCATGTACGAACAGGGTGAATTGGATTATGTGGACGTTCCCACTGATTTAATTCCGAATTATCCGGATGCAGAATTCTACTATTCCGGCGCATGTGATTTTATTAAGTTGAATACGGGAGATGGACCGCTGGCAAATCGAAACTTCCGTCTGGCGCTGAATTATGGTTTAAACCGCAATGAGTTTATCAATCTTTCTACAAATGGATACTGGACGCCGGCAAACCGATTTGTTCTTGGCATCGTTGGCGGTGAGTCAAAAACCTGGGAAGAAGAGCATCCTTATACGGCATTCCCTCTGGATGGAGATCAGGCAAAAGCGCAGGAATATTTACAGACAGCTATGAGCGAGCTTGGCGTGAGTGCTCCATCTGAAATTCAGATCGAGCTTCTTACAACGGATATGGAGAGAACGAAAAAAGAAGCAGAGGTAATTCAGGCACTCCTTCAGGATTCGTTAGGCATTGTCATCAATATTAGTCTGGTTCCGCGAGCGGATCGTTTGTCACGAGAAGAGACTGGTGATTATGAGATGGTAATCTCAGGCATTCTGCCAGATTATCCGGATCCGATTTCCTTCCTGGAATCCTGGGAGACAACATCGCCGTATAACCATACGAATTATTCAAATCCGGAGTATGATGCGCTTCTGGAGAAAGCTTATGCAGATGGAAATGCCACAACTCGTTTTGATACGCTGTTTGAAGCAGAGAAACTCTTTATGGAAGATGGCGGGCTGGTTCCGCTGCAGTTCCGCAGAAATGCAAAGCTGGTAAATACGGCAGTAACCGGAGTTACAAATTATTTCTGCGGCTACAATATCAATTTTATTCATGCGGATAAAGCAGAATAAAACAACGGGGTTTTACATATGGCGAAGTATATTTTGAAACGGTTGGCAGTATCAATTGTAACATTGTTTGTTCTGATTACGGTTGTGTTTGTTCTGGTGCGGGTTATGCCAGGCGATCCATTTACTGGAGAAAAAATCACTCCAGAGATAAAAGCAAACCTGGAAGCTTATTATGGTTTTGATAAGCCCCTGCCTGTTCAATACTTTACATATGTAGGAAATCTCCTGAAGGGCGAGTTTGGCTATTCCATGAAGTTCATGAACCGTTCAGTTGGAGATATCATAGCGCTTTCATTCCCATATTCTTTTGATTTGGGAATGAGGGCGCTGACCCTTTCGATTTCTCTTGGTTTGATTTTTGGCATTTTGGCAGCAAGAAACCGGGGGAAAAAGTTGGATCTTTTCTGCGTTGTTGTTGCAATTCTAGGTACATCAATTCCAGATTTTATTATGGGAGCTCTCTTGCAATATGTTTTTGGTATCGAATGGGGACTGCTTCCAGTTGCTCAGTATCTTGGTTTTCAGTATACGATCCTTCCATCAATAGCACTTGGCTTCTATACATTGGCGATGGTTTCTCGTATGATGCGTGCAAGTATGCTGGAAGTTATCAGCCAGGATTATATAAAGACAGCAAAGTCGGATGGAATCTCGAATCTTCGTATTGTATGGCGTCATCAGATTCGTAATGCAATCATGCCAGTTGTAACAATGCTCGGTCCGGTAGTAGCAGCAACACTGACGGGAACCTTCGTTATTGAATCCATATTTGCAATTCCAGGAATGGGAAAGTATTACGTAGAGAGCGTGCAAAACTTGGATTATTCTCTTGTTCTGGGAATGACAGTTTTCTTTGGCAGCGTAATGATTTTTGCTAATTTTTTGGTAGATATTTTATATGGAATTATTGATCCGAGAATTCGTCTGGGAGGAAAGTAGGTAAGAGTATGACGGCAAAGAGATGCAAATGCGGAGAAATTCCTGAAATAGAGGCATCCAGGTTTGAGCATATAGGAAAAGACCAGGGAGAGATGGAGCAGATTACCCGGCCAAATCTTTCCTACTGGCAGGATGCATGGCGGAGAATCAAAAAGAATAAAGTGGCATTTTGTTCATTGCTGTTGATTCTTCTGTATGCATTACTGGCGATTTTTGCACCTATGTTCAGTCAGTATGGCTTTGCAGAAGTGGATTCCTCTCATATGAATGAATTCTTTTCTGCTCAGCATTGGCTGGGAACGGATTCACTGGGCAGAGATCTCTGGGTGCGAACCTGGAGGGGAGCCAGAGTTTCTTTGAGTATTGGATTCATTGCAGCTGTTCTGAATGCTTGCATTGGCGCAGTCATTGGAGGAGTGAGCGGTTATTACGGTGGGAAGCTGGATATGGTTATCATGCGTATCATAGATGTACTATATGGAATCCCCAGTTTAATTGTTACGATTCTTGTTATGGTTGTGCTTGGATCGGGAATTCCCAGCTTAATTGTGGCACTTATTATTGTTGGTTGGATTGGAACTGCACGGTTTGTCCGGGGAGAAGTTCTTCGGCTGAAAGAACAGGATTTTGTATCTGCAGCAAAAGTGCTTGGCGTATCAAATCTGAAGATTATTATCAAGCATATTATTCCTAATATTATGGGATTGATCATTACGAATCTGACGATGGCTGTTCCTAATGCAATTTTCCGAGAGGCATTCTTAAGCTATATTGGCCTTGGTATTGCACCGCCTGAATGCAGCTGGGGAATTCTGGCCAAAGAAGGCGTGAAAATGCTTCGCATAGAAGCTTATCAGCTGTTTGTTCCGGCATTTTTTATTTGCACAACCATGTTGGCGTTGAATCTTCTTGGAGATGGACTCCGTGATGCATTGGATCCAAAGCTTCGGGGAACGGAATAGGAGGAGCGGACAATGAGTGAATCGTCACTGCTGAAAATTGAAGACCTGACATTTTCTTTCCGAACCTACGGCGGAGTTGTGAAAGCAGTACGAGGCGTTAGCTTTGAAGTAAATGCAGGAGAAACGGTAGGTATCGTAGGAGAGAGTGGATGCGGAAAGAGTGTGACAGCACAGTGCATTCTTAAGCTGAATCCGGAGCCGCCGGGATTTTTTGAAAAAGGATCCATTCAATACCATGGGGAGGAAATCATTACAAAAAGCGATAAGGAAATGCGGAAGATTCGCGGCATGGAGATTGGATTCATTTTTCAGGATCCTATGACATCTTTAAATCCAACGATGCGCATTGGAAAACAGATCGAAGAAGTATTTGCCAGTCATCCGGAAATCAGTAAAAAGGAAAGGAAAGAACGGGCAATTGAAATCCTCAAAATGGTAGGAATTAATGATGTAGAACGCCGGTATATGCAATATCCGCATGAACTGAGCGGAGGCATGAAGCAGAGAGTAATGATTGCGCGTGCATTAGTGGGAAATCCCAGCATTGTAATTGCGGATGAACCCACAACATCATTAGATGTTACAATTGAAGCTCAGATCCTGGATTTGCTAAAAAAGCTGCAAAAGGAATTAGGCACAGCAATTATTTTCATTACGCATGATCTTGGTGTTATTGCGAAACTGTGTGACCGTGTCGTTGTAATGTATGGCGGTAAGATTGTGGAATCAGGAATGGTCAGAGATATTTTTTATCAGACAGGACATCCATACACGAATGGGTTACTGAATTCTGTGCCTCGCCTGGATCTTTCCCGGGATGTGAAACTGGTTCCGATTCAGGGAACACCGCCGGACCTTTTTTCACCGCCGGTGGGCTGTCCATTTGCAGCTCGCTGTGAATATGCAATGAAGGTATGCAGAGAAGAAATGCCGCCGGAATTTGAATTATCCGAAGGGCATTACTGTGCATGCTGGCTTCGGCATCCAAATGCACCTGAAATACAGCTTACAAGATTCTGAGAAAGGAAAAAATGAGATGATGAAAAAACCTATTTCCGAAAAAGATCCGCTGGTTCAGGTGAAAGATGTATGCAAATATTTTCAGGTGTCAAAGAAAGGTATATTGAAAGCGGTAGATCATGTATCGTTTGATATTTATCGGGGTGAAACATTAGGTCTTGTAGGTGAAAGCGGATGCGGAAAATCTACGATCGGAAGATGTATTGTGCGTCTTCATGAGCCGACTTCCGGAGAAATTATTTATGATGGAATAAGCAGCAGAAAGACAGGCAGAGAGGAACAGCTCAATTTTTGCCGAAAAGTGCAGATGATTTTTCAAAACCCATATTCTTCTTTAAATTCCAGAATGACGGTGAAAGAAATCATCGGTGAGGGGATGCGCATTCATTATAAGTATTCTGATGCTGAGATTGAGCAGAAGGTGGAGCAATTACTGAAGATTGTTGGCTTGAATCGTGATCATATGTCCCGGTTTCCGCATGAATTCAGCGGAGGACAACGGCAGCGAATCGGGATTGCCAGAGCATTGGCAGTGAATCCTGAATTTATTGTTTGCGATGAACCGATTTCTGCGCTGGACGTATCTATACAGGCACAGGTAATTAATATGCTGAAAGAGCTGCAGGAAGAACTTCACCTGACATATTTGTTTATTGCACATGATCTTAGTGTGGTAAAGTATATTTCGGACAGAATTGTCGTTATGTATTTGGGGACTATAGTGGAAATCAGTGAGACAGAGGAACTTTTCTCCAATCCGATTCATCCGTATACCAGATCACTGCTGTCAGCAATCCCTGTTGCTGACCCGGATTTATCATCTGCGCGCCAGCGAATTATGTTAAAGGGAGAAATTCCCAGCCCCATTAATTTGAAGCCTGGGTGTCACTTTGCAGAACGTTGCCCGGAAGCGGAAGAAAGATGCTTTCAGGAATCACCGAAATTGTGTGATAGAGGAGACGGGCATTGCGTAGCCTGTCATCATGCGGTTTGATGTTGTAGGATTTTGCAAAATGGGTTGCCTGTACCTGCAATTTTGTGATAGAATATTAAAATAGTTACTAACACAAAGTCAAGTAAAATCTAATAAAGAAAGCCAGCAATTATTTTAACGTATAAAAAACGCTGGGGAAATGTGTATATGGGATTAGATAATCAGGGCAGTCAGCCTCTCTACAAACAGTTAGAAGAAAAAATAATTCAGGATATTGAAAATGGCATTTATCGAAAAGGGCAGAAGATTCCAACGGAAAAAGAATTAAGCCAGATGTATGATGTGAGCAGAATTACTGTACGCAAAGCGTTGGAAGAAATTACGAAACAGGGAATTCTGGAACGTCATGCGGGAAAGGGCACTTATGTTGCATCTGTGAAGCTGCAGAGATCGATTGCTACTTTTATGAGTTTTACGGAGTGCTGTGAGGCTCAGGGCTTAAAACCAGGCGCACGCATGATCAAAAATGTAATTGAAGATGCAACCGCGGAAGATTGTGATACGCTGGAGATTGAACCGGAATCCAAGGTATTGGCGATTGACCGAATCCGTTATGCAGATGGGGTACCAGTTTCTCTGGAGCAGGGACGATTTACAGAAGATTATTTTTATCTTTTGCAGGAAAATCTGAATGACTGTTCTCTTTTTCAGATTTTGCGAGAAAAATATGGGATTACTTTGACCAGTGGGAAGAATATATTAGAGCTTGCATATGCCAGCTTTGAAGTTTCTCGGTATTTGCAGATCCCTTCTCGATCTCCGCTTCTGCTTATGTCTGGCCTGATTATGGATGGAAATGGAAAGAATGTTTTTTATTCAAAGCAATATATTGTAGGTGATAAGTTTAAATTTTACCTATAAAGTTTGTGAAGTACTTCTAAAAGATATTATTTTCAAAGACTTATCAATGTCTGTGTTCTTTTAATAATGCTTGCAGAGGAGAACGAATGAAAATATCCTGTATACAGATGAATGTGAAGCTGGGAGATCGGGAATATAACTTCGCACACGCAGAAGAATTAATCGCTCAGGCTGTCAAAGCGACCCCGGATGTGATTGTACTTCCAGAAACCTGGAACACCGGCTTCTTCCCGCGCGAAAGGCTTGCAGAAATGGCAGATTCCGATGCGGCAGAAACCATCCGGCGTATCGGCGCATTGGCGAAAGAGTATCAGGTCAATATTGTGGCCGGAAGTATCGCGAATAGAAAAGCTGCGAAGGAAAAGAATGCAACGAATGCAAGCGAAAAGAGCACAGATGAGAGAAATGTAGCTGGAAAGTGCGCAGACGGGAAGACTAGAAATGTTTATAACACGGCCTGCGTATTTGACCGCTGTGGAAATTGCATCGCGACCTACGATAAAGTTCACCTGTTTTCCCCGATGGGAGAGGGCGATGCCTTTACCGCCGGAGACCGCATCTGTCAGTTCACACTGGATGGAATCCCCTGCGGACTAATCATCTGCTATGATCTGCGCTTTCCGGAATGGGTCAGAAAGACGGCTCTGCCGGGTATTGATATTCTATTTGTGGTATCCCAATGGCCAGCAGCCCGCACCAGCCATCTGCTCGCACTGATTACGGCTCGTGCCATCGAGAACCAGACTTTTGTGGTCTGCTGCAATTCCTGCGGCATGGCATACGACACCGTATACGGAGGAAACTCTGCAATCCTTGATCCGCTGGGTGAGACGATTACCTCTGCAGGAGCGGAGGAGATGATTCTCACCGCAGACTGCGATTTTTCGCAGATCGAAGCCATTCGCAGATCGATTCCAGTCTTTCATGACCGCCGGCCGGAGCTTTACTGAAATGGCATTACCAATCATGGATAATAGCCTCTGATCTGAGAGACAGAGAAGGACATCGCTATGAGCAGTAGCATATCAACGAATGAGAACAAGCGCCCGTGGATTGCTGTCAGTGCCTGCCTTCTGGGTGAGAACTGCAAGTACAACGGTGGGAATAATTACCGGGCGGAATTGAAGGAATTTCTGGCAGATTATAAGGTAATACCAGTCTGTCCGGAAGTCGCCGGAGGACTTCCAACGCCAAGAGTTCCTGTCGAGCTTAAAGATGGCATCCCATTTGACCGGGATGGTATCAGCCGGGAGAAGGAATTCCGCCTGGGAACTGAACGCACCCTGCAGGAGCTTAAGGACAAAGAGATCGCATTCGCAATCCTCCAGTCCCGCAGCCCGTCCTGCGGAGTCGGGCAGATTTATGACGGAACCTTCAGCGGAACCAAAATCCCCGGCATGGGAATGTTCGCCGCAGCAATGAAAGCCGCCGGGTATCCGGTGTATGATGTCGAGGAGGTTCTTGGTGGAATGTTGCCAGAAAAGAAATAACGCTCACATGTTCTGTGAGCGTTATTTTTAGCAGGTTGTTATATACAGAACGCAGCATAGAGAGGAACAATTTTTTTATTATCCTCGAAGCCGAAGTTTTTGGCGGAAAGCCGGATCGCATAGGCGGGGTTATAAGTATCCATATAGATTTTTAAACTTTTGGCTTTGGTGTTGTCAGCAGATTTTACTTCTATGGGAATCAGCTGACCGTCACGCTGAATTACAAAATCAATTTCAGCTCCGCGCGCGGATTCCCAGAAGTAAGTGTGATAGCCGTTAATGGAAAGCTGCACATTGACGTAGTTCTCTACCATACCACCTTTAAAATCGTTGAGTTCTTCAACCATATAAAGAATATCGTTGGCAGCCAAATCCTTTTTTGCGCAAAGAAGCCCCAAATCCGAAACATAAATTTTAAATGCGTCAATATCGCGATAGTTTTCCAGAGGCTTTTTGATCTGCTCCACCTTATAAACCTGTGATACGATGCCAGACAGGCAGAGCCATTCAATTGCATTTTCAAATTCAGAAGCCCGCCCGCCTTTTTTGATCAGTTTATACTGAAAGCGAGTGTTCTTCTTTGAAAGCTGAACAGTTATATTGTCGTAGGCAAGTCTGGTTTTCTTAATTTCATTCAGGTTGTTATACTTGCTCATGTCATTCAGGTAACTGGCAAGTATTGTATCCTGCGTATGGCGGACAAGAATATAGTCTTTCGTCTGGACAAACTGCATCACGCACTCCGGCATACCGCCGACAACAAGATACTGACGGTAGAGCTGCATTGCAGTATCATGTAATGCGGATGGCAGCGGTGTATTCATGTGGAAACAATTCTTTATCTGTTTCACCAGATTTTCTTCACCAAGAGCCAGCATAAATTCTTCCATATCCATAGGGTACAGCGTTTTTATATCAACCTTTCCGACAGGAAAAGAAAATATGGTCCGGTTGACCGCAACACCGAGCAGATTGCCGGCAACAATAATGTGATAATCCGGTGCATCTTCGCAAAAATATTTGAGGGAAGTCAATGCTCTTTCGCAAAGCTGTACTTCATCGAATACGATCAGCGTTTTTTCTCGTACAATTGTCTGACCAGCGATATGAGATAGAATCGGTATCAGATAATCTGGGCTGATATTTTCTTCAAAAGTTTTATTCAGTTTTGGATTGGTTTCAAAATTGAAGTACGCGACATTTTCATAGTGGGTGCGTCCAAATTCCAGAATTGAATAAGTTTTTCCCACCTGCCTTGCACCCTGCAAAATAAGAGGCTTACGGTGTTCGTTTCTTTTCCAGGATTCCAGAAAGTCCATAATTTTTCGATACATTGATTGCCCTCCTTAAAGGTACTTGAGGAGAGTATAACAAATATTCGTGCAAAAATCAATGAAAAACAAAGTAAAATTAACATTAATCAACGTGAATCTTTTTGAAAAGCATGCAATATATAACGGGAATACTCCTGGATCGTGTCAGGAATTTCGCTTTTAAGAAAAAATTCTCTTGTCTTAAACTGAATTCATCAGGCAAAAAATGGAATCGCTTTATCGTGTGTTGATCTTAACCGTGTAGTGCTTTGTAGCTCTCTTCATGATGGAATTAGCAGATACCTCATTGAGGATCATCGCTTTCCAGTTATCCGGATCACGCTTTGAGCATGCGATGGTGCTTTTCCTCTGCTCGTTCCGCTTCTCAAGAAGCTCAAAGAGGATTTTAATCTCTCTTTCGTCAGTGATTGTGTGAAGCAGGAAATCACCCAGGATGATCTGTTCCCATTTGAGATACATATTTATCGTAATCCTGCTCTTTAAGAGCTACCATGCTTTCCAAAAGTTCCTTACTGTGAAAATAACCGACGTTACTTTATGCCGATAGCTTTTGCAAGGTAAGGCTTTCCGGCATCTGATTTTCCGAGAATACAGAGATTGTAGCCTCTTTCAATAAAGTTAAAAGAGGAAAGCGCCTCTGTTTAAAAAGAGGCACGGCATAAATTATTCTGATGGATTTTTCATCAAATTGCGCTATGCCGCGCCTTTTGTGTTATCATAATGATTGTTGTCTGACGACACAATTCGGCAGGCGAATCCGGAGAAGATACCGTGCAGTTTGCACCTACCACAATGTGCCGCTGGATAACAGAGCGTTTATATCTTTTTGTTAGGTGATTTCAAAGTAGTTATTGCTGTAAGTAGGAAAGTTGAAATAATAACACCTTATTTACATGAAAAACAGAGAAAAAACAAAAAATGAATAAAAGTAAAAAATATATTGACAAATAAAGTGAAAAGATGATATTATTTAAATGAAAAACAAATGACAGAAAGGAGATTCATACTATTTAGAAAAGATATATTAAATTTGTGATTATTTATGAGGGGAGGGAGGTACAATGATTTGAAGTCTAAATACTGTTCGAGAGTATTTAAGTGCATTTTTTTTCTTCTGATATTTGCATTTTTTCTGTTTCTGGTTTGTTTTTTATTTCCTGAGTTATTTCCTGAGAATCGTTATTCATTAGATTGGTGGTATAAAAAAACAGCGTGGCAAAGTTTAATAGATAATGAAGAGAAAGAAGTCATAGTTGCTGTAATTGATACTGGAGTAAATATTGAACATGAAGCTCTGAGTGGAAAAATTTGGGTTAACGAACATGAAGTACTTAATGGAATTGATGACGATGGCAATGGTTATGTAGATGATATTTATGGATGGAATTTCGTAAATGAAAACAATGAAGTTGCAGAAACAGAGATTAGTCATGGAACGGCAGTTAGTGGTTTAATTGTAGGTGACGGAAAAATGGCTGGTGTAGCTTCGTTTGCCCCCATAAAAGTAATGGTTTTAAAAGTACTTAATGATAATGGTGAGTCATACAATTCGACTAACCTTGTTCGCGCAATAGAATATGCTGAAAACAATGGTGCAACAATCTGTAATTGTAGTTTTGGCATGGAAGAATATTCGAACGAATTATTTAATGTTATAAAAAAATCGAATATGTTATTTATTACGAGCGCAGGTAACTCTAGTCAAGGGCGGAGTTTAAATAGAATGGAGTATTATCCTGCAAAATATAATCTTCCTAATATTATTGTTGTCAGTGCGTGCGAAGAGAATGGAATCCCGTGGATTCATGCAAATTATGGATCAGAAGTTGTTGATTTATATGCAAAAGGTGTAGAAATGTATACTTGTTCAATCGATGGATACAATTACTTTTCTGGTGTTTCATTGTCGATTCCAATGGTTACTGGTGTTGCTGCAATAATTGAATCTTATGGTTGCTCTTCGGATTTTGGTAATATAAAAAATATTTTATTGGAGTATTTCTCATTAAGTAATTCGAAGTTGCTTGCTTAGAAGAAAATCTTAATCAGAAGTATACATTAGACGAAGCACTTGAAATTATTGAAAATGAATCAAGTCTTGATAGTTATGTTGGCGAAATATTTGAGGATGTAGATAATTTTGACAGTATGGTTTTTACTTCCTGTGGAGATATTAACGATATTCATCTTAATAATGAACAGCTTATCTACGTCATAGATTATGGGATTGTAGAAGACGAGATTCAGGTAATGTCAAGGGCGGATGAATACACAGAGTATCAGGTGTTGGAGGGCGACAAAGTAGACACTATAGTGTATTACAACAATGGAACTGTTTATTTAAATGATGAATTACTGAAAAATGAAGCAGAAGATCAGTATATTCATACAGATGATTATGCAGATTGGTGGAGTACAAATTGTCCATATGGTAATTCAACGGATTATACATATAAAATCGGATCGAAAAATGATTCGGATGTTGAGAATACCAAATACTGGAATAATTTAACTTATACCGCTTTTTCGCTTGCGCTTACAAAAGCTCTTCCTTACTTAGTTGGTGGCTATAGTGGTGCGGTCTCAGCCATTGTATCATTGGTTTATGCAGCTCTTTCGTATGATGATACACCATATACAAAGTGTATGTCATATAAAATGGTAAAATATAATCATAAGGATAAAACAAGCGGTGTAGTGAAAGGCACATTATGCGTTACAAAATATGTTGTAACAGCTTATGCAGCAGCTAATTATCAAAATAAAATGGGTACATACGATTCGTTCTATTGCAAAGAACATTATTGAGTGCGGAGTCAAACTGAGTTTGGATGAAAAAGAAATATATTGTTCAGCTTATAATGTCCATTTTTGTAATTATTATATGTGCAGGAGTCATGTACCGTGAATATGATACTAGTTGGCTTAGTATTGTTCAGGGATATGCCCTTTACATTGCTTGTGAATGTATTGGTAGATTGGATCACAAAAAGCGTTCGAATGATAAGGCTAAAGATAAATCTAATAATGAAACCCCTTGACAAACCCGCGCGGGCATTTTATAGTAGTAACATTAGAGCGCATCCTGCGGGAAAGCTATGCCCTCCGCTGGTCGCTCTCAACATTACAAGAATTCAACGGCAGAGACGAAGAGGAGTAGATTCAGATCCGCGACAGAGAGAGCCGCTCACAGGCTGCGAGGCGGCTTCGCAGGGAGAAGAATCGAAGGTAGCTTCCGAGCCGGATCGCTGAACATCAGTAAGCGATTCCGTATTGCCCACGTTACGGGCCAGGAGAACAAAGTAAGGTGGTACCGCGAGACATTCGCCCTTTTGCATACATATGCAGAAGGGCGTTTTTTTGACCCGCGAACCACGAAGAAATTAAAGGAGACACACCAATGGCAAAGGAACTGGCAAAGACCTATGATCCCCAAAGCATTGAGTCCAGACTCTACCAGAAATGGCTGGACAAGAAATACTTCGCGGCTCACGTAGACCGCTCGAAGAAACCCTTCACAATCGTAATGCCGCCGCCCAACATCACCGGACAGCTGCATATGGGACACGCACTCGACAACACCCTGCAGGATATTCTTATCCGCTGGAAGCGCATGCAGGGCTTTGAAGCCCTGTGGCAGCCCGGCACGGATCACGCCAGCATTGCAACCGAAGTGAAGATCATTGCGAAGCTGAAGGAAGAGGGCATCGACAAGAACGACCTCGGCCGCGAAGGCTTCCTGAAGAAAGCCTGGGAGTGGCGCGACGAGTACGGCAGCCGCATCGTATCTCAGCTGAAGAAGATGGGTTCCTCCGCCGACTGGGATCGCGAGCGTTTCACCATGGACGAGGGCTGCTCCAAAGCGGTACAGGAAGTATTTATCAAGCTGTACAACGAGGGCTACATCTACAAGGGTTCCAGAATCATCAACTGGTGTCCTGTCTGCAAGACCTCCATTTCGGATGCCGAAGTAGAGCATGAAGAGCAGGCCGGACATTTCTGGCATATCAAGTATCCGATCGTCGGCGAAGATGGCTTCGTAGAGATCGCAACCACCCGTCCGGAGACTCTGCTGGGCGATACCGCTGTAGCTGTAAATCCGGATGACGACAGATACAAGCACCTGGTAGGCAAGATGCTGAAGCTGCCGCTGACCGACCGTGAGATCCCTGTCATCGCGGATGCTTACGTAGATAAGGAATTCGGAACCGGCTGCGTAAAGATCACGCCCGCCCATGACCCGAACGACTTCGAGGTAGGCAAGCGTCACAACCTTCCGGAGATCAATATCCTGAACGATGACGCAACCATCGTGAACAACGAGTACGGTGGAAAGTATGCAGGCATGGATCGCTACGAGGCAAGAAAGGCCATGGTAGCCGATCTGGATGCGCAGGGACTGCTGGTAAAGATTGTGGATCATTCTCACAACGTAGGTACGCATGACCGCTGCAAGACCACGGTAGAGCCCATGATCAAGCAGCAGTGGTTCGTTCGCATGGAAGAGCTGGCAAAGCCCGCGATTGACGCACTGAAAAATGGCGATCTGCAGTTCGTTCCGGATCGTTTTGACAAGACATATCTGCATTGGCTGGAGAACATCCGCGACTGGTGTATTTCCCGTCAGTTGTGGTGGGGTCATCGTATCCCGGCTTACTACTGTGATGACTGTGGTGAAATCGTTGTAAGTCGCACCGCTCCGGAAGTTTGCCCGAAGTGCGGATGTAAGCATCTGACACAGGACCCGGATACGCTGGATACCTGGTTCAGCTCCGCTCTGTGGCCTTTCTCCACGCTGGGATGGCCGGACAAGACGGAAGAGCTGGATTACTTCTATCCGACCGACGTACTGGTAACCGGTTATGATATCATTTTCTTCTGGGTTATCCGTATGGTATTTTCCGGTTATGCGCATACTGGCAAGAGCCCGTTCCACACCGTTCTGATTCACGGTCTGGTACGCGACAGCCAGGGACGCAAGATGAGTAAGTCTCTGGGCAACGGTATCGATCCTCTGGAAGTTATCGACAAGTACGGCGCAGACGCTCTGCGTATGACGCTGGTAACCGGCAATGCGCCCGGCAACGATATGCGCTTCTATTGGGAGAGAGTCGAGGCGAGCCGCAACTTTGCGAATAAAGTATGGAATGCAAGCCGTTTCATCATGATGAATATGGAGGGCGTAGATACCTCGAATGTTACTCTGGATAGCCTGGAGGACGCTGACCGCTGGATTCTGAGCAAGGTAAACCGCCTGGCGAAGGATGTCACCGACAATATGGACCGCTACGAGCTGGGTATCGCTCTGCAGAAGGTATATGACTTCGTATGGGAAGAGTTCTGCGACTGGTATATTGAGATGGTGAAGCCCCGCTTCTACGCGGAGGACAACGCAGCCAGCAAGGCGGCAGCCGCATGGACGCTGAAGACCGTTCTGATCACGGCTCTGAAGCTGCTGCATCCGTACATGCCTTTCATCACGGAGGAAATCTTCTGCAACCTGCAGGACGAGGAAGAGACGATCATGCTGTCCGCATGGCCGGAATACCGCGCCGACTGGGATTTCACCGAGGTGGAGAGCCGCGTAGAGATGATCAAGGAAGCCGTTCGTGCAATCCGCAACGTAAGAACCTCCATGAACGTACCGCCGAGCAAGAAGGCGCATGTTTATGTTGTATCCGATAAGGAAGAGGTAAGAGATGCGTTTACAGCCGGTAAGAACTTCTTCGCTTCTCTGGGCTATGCGAGTGATGTACAGATCCAGGCTGACAAGACCGGAATCGCTGATGATGCAGTATCCGCAGTAACGGCAGATGCAGTAATGTACATTCCCCTGGCAGAGCTTGTCGATATTGCGAAGGAGATCGAGCGTCTGGAGAAAGAAGAGAAGAGACTGCAGGGCGAGCTGGCCCGTGTCAACGGTATGCTGAGCAACGAGAAGTTCATCTCCAAGGCTCCGGCAGCCAAGATCGAGGAAGAGAAGGGCAAGCTGGCGAAGTATACGCAGATGATGGAGCAGGTACAGGAGAGACTGAGTCAGCTCCGCTAGGCCGGATCACAGAAAGGCTGGATGAGGACGATGAAAAAGCTGGTATCGTGGAATGTAAACGGCCTCCGGGCCTGCGTCGGCAAGAATTTCATGGATTTCTTCCGGGAAGTGGATGCGGACGTATTTGCCATACAGGAGAGTAAGCTTCAGGAAGGGCAGATTCAGATGGATCTGCCCGGATACCACCAGTACTGGAATTATGCAGAGAAGAAAGGTTATTCCGGCACGGCGGTATTCACGAAGGAGGAGCCGATCTCGGTTTCTTACGGAATCGGGATCGAAGAGCACGACCATGAAGGGCGTGTGATCACGCTGGAATATCCGGATTTCTACTTTGTTACCTGCTACACTCCCAACTCACAGGACGGGCTGGCACGCCTGCCTTACCGCATGGAGTGGGAGGATGCTTTCCGGGCCTACCTAAAAGAGCTGGAGAGCCGGAAGACGCTTCCGGACGGTACGCCGGTTCCGGTGATTCTCTGCGGTGATCTGAACGTGGCGGCGACGGAGATGGATATCAAGAACGCGAAGACGAACGTAAAGAATGCTGGATTCACGCCGGAGGAGCGGGCAAAGTTCCAGGAGCTTCTGGCCAGCGGCTTTACGGATACGTTTCGCTTTCTGCATCCGGATACGATAAAGTATTCCTGGTGGTCGTACCGCTTTAAGGCCAGAGAGAAGAACGCCGGATGGCGTCTGGACTACTTCCTGATCTCGCAGTTCGCTTCCGACCGTGTTCAGGAGGCGGAGATTCTCACGGATATCATGGGTTCCGACCACTGCCCGGTGATGCTGGTGTTGTAAGTGAATATGACGGGGAAACCCGGTTGGATATGAAAAGCCGTCTGCCGGGTGCAGGCGGTTTTTCGCGTCATAATAGGAAAGAGGAAACTATGAAAAAATCGAATGCCCTTCAGGAATTAACGCGGACACCGATGAGCGGCGTATGGAGTTTCTCTCATGGGTTATCTTCCCATACATTGAAGATTATTGCAATCATGACGATGCTGACCGACCATATCGCGGCAGTACTGATGGAGGGACAGGCGAGTTACTGGACTCTTCGTGAAATTGGAAGAATTTCTTTCCCAATCTTTTGTTTCCTGGCAGCGGAGGGCATCGCCTGGACGAGTAATATTTTTAAATATGCGCTGCGGCTGGGAGCTTTTGCTCTGATCTCCGAGGTATTCTACGACCTGGCGTTCCATAGTACCATCTGGGATCCCATGCACCAGAATGTGTTCTTCACACTCCTTCTGGGAGTTGTGGCAGGTGGTATGTTACGGGAGATCGGACAGAGGATCTGCCAAAAGAAATGCTCCTGGTTCTTTGCGTTGTGCGGTATGCTTGCCGTTCTGTGTTGTCTGATATTTGCCGAATGGCTGCATACAGATTATGGAATGCGGGGCGTGGGATTGATCCTTTTCTTCTATCTGGCGCGCCGTACAGGAGTCTGGCGTTATGTGATCGTGACGCTGTGTATGTGCTTTCTCTGGTGGGGGAAGATTCAGATGTACGCCGTACTGGCGCTTCCGATCCTTTTCCTGTATAATGGGAAAAAAGGCCAGCGCATGCCGAAGTATGCGTTCTATGCCTTTTATCCGCTGCATTTATTCATTTTATGGGGGATTAAAACATTATTATGAACAGAGATCATATTCTGTCTATTCTGAAAGATATCGAGAATGGAAATCTTTCCGCCGAGCTTGCGGCGGAGAAGCTGCGCCTGGAGCCGTATGAGGAGTTTTCCTATGCAAATGTGGATCATCATCGGGGGCTCCGGCAGGGCGTGCCGGAGGTGATTTACGGTGCCGGAAAGACGGCAGAGCAGATCCGGGGCATCGCGGAGGCGATGCTGCGTCATGAGGATGAGAATATCCTGATTACGCGGATCAGTCCGGAGAAGAGAGCCGTGCTGGAAGGGCTTCCGGTGGACTACCGGGAGATCGCGCAGATTGCGATTGTGAATCCGAAGCCCATCGAGAAGCCATATGGAAGTATTGTGGTGGTGAGCGCGGGAACCAGCGATATGCCGGTCGCCGAGGAGGCTGCTGTGACGGCAGAGGTCCTTGGCAACCGTGTAACCAGGATCTATGATTCTGGAGTCGCCGGGATTCACCGGTTGTTGGCGCATACAGAGGAGTTGATGCAGGCCAGAGCAGTGGTTGCGGTTGCGGGTATGGAAGGGGCGCTGGCCAGCGTGGTCGGAGGTCTCGTGGACTGCCCGGTGATCGCGGTTCCGACAAGTGTGGGTTACGGGGCGTCTTTCCACGGACTGGCGGCTCTCCTTGCGATGCTGAATTCCTGTGCCAGCGGCGTCAGTGTCGTGAATATTGACAATGGATTCGGGGCTGGCTACCAGGCGAGCATGATTAACCAGGTTGGCAGGTATTCGAAATCTGTATCTGAGTAGAACTTCGAATACTATTCTACACTCTTCAGCGATTCAATCATATCGATTTTCTTCAGCTTGAAGTACATGGACACATTTACGATCACGGAGAACAGGATCGTAAAGAGTGAGCTGTACACGTAACTTAAGAAGCGAACCTTTTGGCCAAACATAAGCATATCAACCTCAACGGTCTGGATGACATAATGGTGCAGCCACAGGCCGAGCACGATACCGGAGGCGATGCCGAAGATCGTGAGCAGGATATTCTCGCGGTAGACGTATCCGGCTACTTCTCCGTCATAGAAGCCAAGCACCTTTAACGTCGCCAGCTCCCGGCGGCGTTCTGTGATATTGATATTGTTCAGGTTATACAGAACCACGAAAGCCAGAAGGCCTGCCGAGATGATCAGCACCCAGATTACGAAATCCAGACTGCGCATCATGTTATCAACCGTCTCCTGAAGATCCCGTACATAATTCACACTGGTGACAGCATCCAGATCCAGCAGGGAGACCGCAAATGCATTCTCCTCATCGGCGCTCATCTCATCCGCGATCAGCAGGACTTCATTGTACTCCGGAGCGTGTCCGTAGAGGCTCTCATAGAGGGCAGGTGTCATATAGACGTAGTGGTGCAGGTAGTTCTCTGCAATCGCAAGGACGGTCACTTTCTGCCCGCTGGTATCATCTTCGGCAATTGTAAAGGTGTCGCCAACCTTCAGATTCAGCATATCCGCCAGCTTCTCCGTGAGGATAACACCATCATCACTCAGCGAATAAGTCTCAGAATTTCTTGTCCGGCTTCTCAGATGAATAAAATCCGGGAAGAGGGAAGGGTCCTCCGGCACGAAGAGGTAAGCGTCCTCGGAAGCAGCGCCGTTCTTCATTGTCTTCGTTACCTTATAATCCGTCATGAATTCCTGCACGGGAGCAGAAGCGGAGAGCACTTCCGTGAGAGGCTCCTCCGGCTCTTCAGAATCCAGACTCAGATAGAACTGATACGTGTTCACCGTTGTATATTGCGTATCTACAATCTTGGCGATAGAATCTCTTAAACCGAAGCCGACCATCAGAAGAGCCATGCAGCCGCCGATACCGAAGACAGTCATGAAGAAGCGCTTCTTGTAGCGGAAGAGGTTGCGCAGAGTGGATTTTGAGGTGAAGCTCAGGTGCTTCCACAGGAAAGTAATCCGTTCTAAGAGGATGCGCTTCCCCTGTGCGGGAGCGGCAGGACGCATCAGTTCGGCAGGCTCTGCCAGGAATTCCTTATAACAGGCGGCCCAGGTAGCGATGCCTGTGCAGCAGATCGCAATCAACGCACTCATCAGCGCAAGTACCGGCTGAATTGGCGTACAGGTGGCAGTGAGGCCATTGTACATCATCTGATACGCCGAGATGATGACCCAGGGGAGGACGCGGCTTCCGACCAGGACGCCGAGGATGCTGCCAAGGATGGTGGCGGACAGCGCATATGCCATGTATTTGGCAGCGATCGCTCCCTTGGAGTAGCCAAGGGCCTTCAGTGTGCCAATCTGCGTGCGTTCCTCCTCAACCATACGGGTCATTGTGGTCAGGCTGACAAGCGCAGCGACCAGGAAGAAGATGGCAGGGAAGACCTTGCCGAGGTTTCCGATTCGCTCTGCGTCCATGCCGTATTCCACATAGGACTGGATCGTATCGCGGTCAAGAACGTACCAGTCCGGATACTTCAGGTCGTTCAGATCGGCTTCTGCATCGGCGAGTTCCTTCTCAGCGTCGGCGATCTTCTCATCAGCTTCCTGCTTTCCGTCTTCATATTCTTTCCAGCCGTCCGCAAGATCGTTTTCTGCATCGGCAATCTCATCCTTCGCATCGGCGATCTGCGATTCTGCGTCGGCAATTTGGTCTCTGGCGTCGGACAGCTCTGATTCGGAGGCGTCCAGTTTTGCCTGATTTGCTGCCAGTGTGTTGTAGGACTCTGCTAGTGTCTTACGGCCTGCTTCCAGCTGTGCCTCTCCTTCAGAAAGCTGTGTCTTTGCTGTGCTTAACTGCGTTTCGGCGGCTGCGATCTGCTCTCCGGCAGCGTTAAGCTCCGCCTGCTTCTCGGTAAGTGCCTGACGCTGCGCTTCCAGCGCCTGACGGTTCGCCACAAGCTCTTCACGCTGGGCATCCAGAGCATCGATGGAGGCATCGATCTGCGCCAACTGCGCTTTTAGCTCTTCGATCTGCGCGGCGTCTGCCATTCCGGAACTTTCCAGCAGGTTCAGCTGATCGGCCAGTGTCTGGCGGAGCACCGGGAGATTGGTTGCTGCTGCTTCCAACTCATTTTCTCCGGCGGTCAGCTGTGCATCCGCATCGGCAAGCGCAGCAAAGCCGGCGTCGAGTTGAGCTTTTCCTTCTTCATAGGTTTGCTTCTGTTCCAGGAACAGAGCTTCCTGCGATTCTAATTCTGCGCGGGCGTCCGCCAGCTGCTGCGCGTTCGCTTCCAGTTCATCGAGACCGCTATAATACTGATCCCAGCCGTTCGCCAGTTGCGATTTGCCGTCCTGCAGCTGCTTCTCGCCGTCTGCGAGCTCTTTCTTACCGTCTGCAAGTTCCTGCTCTTTCTCTTCCAGTGTGGCTTTTGCATCGGCAAGCTCAGATTCGCCGTCCGTCAGTTCCTTTCTGGCATCGGCAAGCTCGGTATCCGCTTCCTCTTTCGCGTCATTTAACTTGTCACGTCCTTCCTGGATCGCATCTGTGGCATCGTTATAGATGCCAGCGTAACGGATCTCACAACGGGCATCCGCGATATCTTCGATGGCACTTACTACGGAATCCACCGAGGATTCATAGGCGTTGCTGTAGGATACCAGATTTTTTGCACCATCCACAGATACATAGATGGATGTGTAATAATCGGCGGTGAATACCTCCGGCATCAGATAGAGAAGACCGCTGCAGCTGCCGTTGCCAATGGAAGCGGTTCCACGGGTCAGCGACAGGTAGGAGGGATTCTCCGCGAAGCCGGTGACGGTGAAGTTCAGGCAGGACAGGGAATCCGACAGGTCGGTATCCTTCTCACCATAGAGAGTAATCGTATCGCCGATCGAGTAATAAGATTGCAGTACAGTATCCAGAAGACATTCATCCGCCTGTTCCGGGAGACGTCCTTCCGTGATGCGCGGCGTGCTGATCTGTGTGGTCAGGGAATTGACCTGCAGCACAAATTCCTTCTCCGTTGTGGCAGCCAGAGCCTCCAGCGTGTGTACACCTTCTGTCTGTGCCACGCCGTCTACCGCAGCGATCGCCTGACAGTCATCCTCCGTCAGACCCAGCGTGCTGAGCACGCGGATATCAAGAAAATTCGTATCGTCGAAGAGCACATCGGCGGAGAGCTCCATATCCGGCTCCGCCGAGCGCACTCCCGAGAAGAAGGCTACCCCAAGCGCTACGATGAAGAGCAGAGACAGATAACGGTTCCGACTCTTCCGGATTTCACGGAAGAATTCTTTTCGTAATACGTGCTTCATAGCTACCACTCAATCTCGGAGACAGCCTTCGGATGCTCGTTGATGCTGGTGCGGCTGACTTTTCCGTTCTTGATCTCGATCACGCGGTCGGCCATGGGGGCGATTGCCGAGTTATGCGTGATTACGATAATGGTCATCTTCCGGGAGCGGCAGGTGTCCTGCAGGAGCTTCAGAATCGCTTTGCCGGTCATATAATCCAGTGCACCGGTCGGCTCGTCGCAGAGCAGGAGCTTCGGATTCTTTGCCAGTGCGCGGGCGATCGAGACACGCTGCTGTTCGCCGCCGGAGAGCTGTGCCGGAAAGTTCCCCAGGCGGTCGCCGAGGCCGACGTCGCGCAGAACCTGATCGGCAGGCAGTGGATCCTTACAGATTTGAAGCGCCAGTTCCACATTCTCCAGAGCTGTCAGGTTCTGAACCAGGTTGTAGAATTGAAAGACGAAGCCGATATCATTTCTGCGATAGGCGATCAGTTGCTTGTGGGACAGCGTTGCAATATCCGTTCCGTCTACCAGAATCTCACCGGAGGTGGGACGGTCCATGCCTCCGAGAATATTGAGGACGGTTGTCTTGCCTGCTCCGCTGGGTCCGACGATGACGACGAATTCTCCCTTCTCAATGGAGAAGTCGATTCCGTTGGCGGCAGGAATTGTGACCTCCCCGACATGGTAGGTCTTGGTTACATTTCTGCACTCGACAAAAGATGGCATATTGAGAAATCCTTTCTTATGTTAATGAGTTTTAACTGGTGAATCCTTAAAACTTAGTATAACATTCACTTATCGGAGATACAATGAAAATTTATGAAAAAAGCATGCAGGAATTGGGCGTTTACAATCGAACGGATTTTCGGTATACTGGATGCAGATGGGAGCGCGCTTGCACAACACGCTCTGTGTTAGAATTTATGCCGAGGAGGAAGTACGATGCAGATACGTTTGATTGCCACTGATCTGGACGGGACACTGGTACCGGCCGGAGGGAGTACGCCGGAGCGGGTACTGCTGACATTGGAGGAGGCCATGCGCCGGGGAATTCTGGTTGTCCCGGCGACAGGCCGGACACTGACTTCCATACCACCGGAGATTTCCGGTCTGTCCGGAATCCGATATATCATATCTTCGAACGGTGCTGCGATCACAGACCGGAAGGAGCGCCGGCGCATTCATGAGACACTGATTCCGGCACCGGCAGCGGCGGAGATCCTGCGGCGACTGTCTGTTTATGGCGTATACAGCTGTGCTTATATTCATGATACCGTGTACAACTGGTCGGAACTTCCGTCATTTCTTTCAAATTATTATAAGAATCTGGAGCATTTTCATAAGAACGGAAAGAAGGATCTCCCCTCTTATATCGAGGAAAACGGACTGGATGTGGAGAAGCTCTTTGTGGCGGTTGGCGATCCGGATACCCGGAATATGATCCGACAGGAATTCGGGGATCTGCCAGGGCTTCATCTGACATCATCTTCCTCCTATAATCTGGAATTCAACCGTTGTGACGCGGATAAGGGAAAAGCACTGCGCTGGCTCTGCGATTACCTGGAGATTCCCATGAATCAAGTGCTTGCCATGGGAGATAATGAGAACGATCACACTATGCTGCAGACGGCTGGAATCACGATTGCGCCGGAAAATGCTTCCGATGAGACGAAACTTCTGGTAAGTCAGGTTGTTGCTGCCTGCAGGGAAGGCGGAACGGCGGATTTTATCCGAAAATGGATTCTGGATGTCTGAAGATATACGTCTTTTTTCCAGACAGGAATTTCCAGGTAAAATCGAGTATGTTGATAAGAAATAGGCTTGACAGGGATACTTTTAAGTAATATATTGATAATAGTTATTGATTCTATTATCAACAGCGTTGAGGAATGACAGAATCGAGCCATTCGGAAGCGCTGCGTGATACGGAAAGGGGGTCTGTATGAGAAAGTACAGCAGACAGAGAGAAGCGATCTGTGAATATCTGGGCAGCCGCAAGGATCATCCGACCGCGGATATGGTCTTTCAGGCAGTTCGCCAGGTATATCCGAAGATCAGTCTGGGAACCGTATACCGTAACCTGACCCTGCTTGCCAGTGAGGGGGAGATTCTGAAGCTGAACTGTGGTGACGGCGTCGAACATTACGACGCGCAGACCGCGCCGCACTGCCATTATTACTGCAGAAGCTGCGGAAGCCTGAAGGATATTTTTATGGAAGAACCGATTCGGCTTGCGTATGAGAAGGAGAGCGAGGACGGCGACCTCATCGAGGGCTGCAACATCATGTTCTACGGAATTTGCGAAAAATGCAAAAATGCGGTTGACAAGGCGGAATAAATGTGGTAGACTATCGATAACAGGAATAATTACTGTTATCGATAACAAGAAAACGCGAAGCAATTCGCATACACCTGCCGGTGATCACAGATCGACGCCGGCAGCATTATAAAAGAAAAGGAGATAACAATCATGAAGAAGTTCGTATGTCAGGTATGTGGTTATGTATATGAAGGCGAAACCGCTCCGGAGAAATGTCCCCAGTGTGGTGTTCCGGGCAGCAAGTTCACGGAAGTGAAGGACGGCGAGATGAAGCTTGCAGCAGAACATGAGTATGGCATCTACGGTAAGACCGTGAAGAATAATGCAGATATCAGCGCAGAGGATAAGGCATATATCCTGGATCAGCTGAAGGCGAATTTCAGCGGCGAATGTTCCGAGGTTGGTATGTACCTGTGCATGGCGCGTATCGCACATCGCGAGGGTTATCCTGAGATCGGTCTGTACTGGGAGAAGGCTGCTTACGAGGAAGCAGAACACGCAGCCAAGTTTGCAGAGCTGCTGGGCGAGGAGCTGGAGCCGAACATGAAGGCGGATACCAAGTCCAATCTGGCATGGCGCGTAGACTGTGAGTTCGGCGCAACTCAGGGTAAGGTAGATCTGGCTTCCTGCGCAAAGAGAAACAATCTCGACGCGATTCATGATACCGTTCATGAGATGGCACGCGACGAGGCGCGTCACGGCAAGGCTCTGAAGGGCCTGTTGGAGCGCTACTTCGGTTAATCCACGGGAACAATCGTAACCTGATAGGCTTGTTTACCAAAGAAGAAGACCACCGGAAAGCCGGTGGTCTTCTTTACGTACGAATGTAATTGAAACTTGTTAATTACCCATTCAATTAGGAACTATAAATATAATTCAAAAGAAAAGGTACAACGATGGGTTTGAAATTATAACTTCGTTACGTTGGTAGCCTGAGGTCCCTTAGCGCCATTTACTACGTCGAACTCAACTTCCTGACCCTCGTCGAGAGACTTGAAGCCTTCCATGTTCAGACCGGAGTAGTGTACGAACACATCGTTGCCCTCAGCGTCGGAAATGAATCCGTAACCCTTCTGGTTGTTGAACCACTTAACTGTACCTTTCATGCGATACCTCCAAAAAATAAAAAAGTAAATAGTAAAATTAGTTGTTTTAACAACTGCTATGACCATACCACATATTTCGGCGAAAGTCAAACAATTTGTGAAGACTTTATGAACTTTTTTCCAGAAAACGGAAAAAACAGCGAAATAGTATTAGCACTGAAAAACGATGGATGACAGAAAGTAAATAAAATATTTACAATTCTTTTATTGACATTTGCCTCCGAAAGTAATATATTGATGGAAGATTAAGCAGCACCGGTCGATGAGTGCTGATTCCTGTTCAGAGCCCTGCGGGATCAAACCGCGAATCTGAATCGTACTTAAAAAAGAAAAGAGGTTTTTTATATGTGCAAGAAAAAAGGAAGTCTCTCGATTAACAGCGAGAATATTTTTCCCATTATTAAAAAGTGGCTTTATTCCGATCATGATATTTTCTTCCGTGAGCTGATCTCCAACGGCTGCGACGCGGTGACGAAGCTGAATAAGCTGGCAGGTATGGGTGAGTACGATCTGCCGGAAGATCACAAGGATACTGTGACGGTCATCGCCGACGAGAAGGAGAAGACCCTGCGTTTCATTGATACCGGTATCGGTATGACGGCGGACGAGGTGGAGGAGTATATCTGTCAGATTGCTTTCTCCGGCGCAACAGATTTCCTGGAGAAATACAAGGATAAGACAAATGAAGATCAGATCATCGGTCATTTTGGCCTTGGTTTCTACTCCGCCTTTATGGTAGCGGATCGTGTGACGATCGATACCCTCTCCTATAAGGAAGGCGCGCAGCCGGTACACTGGGAGTGTGACGGCGGTACCGAATATGATATGACGGAGGGTACCCGGAAGGAAGTCGGTACGGAGATCGTTCTGTATCTGAATGAGGACAGTCTGGAGTTTGCGAAGGAATACCGTGCAAGAGAAGTTATCAGCAAGTACTGCTCTTTCATGCCGGTAGAGATTTTCCTGTTCACGGCGGAACAGTGGGACAAGTATCAGGAGGAGCTTGCCACCGAGACGGTTGAGACGGTGGAAGAGGAGAAGCCTGCAGAAGCAGAAGAAAAGGCAGAAGAAAAAGCGGAAGGCGAAGACAGCGGGACGAAGGAAGACGAAAAAGCTGAAGAGAAGAAGGAAGAGTACCATCCGGAGCGTGTTTCCATCAGCGATACGCATCCTCTGTGGACGAAACGTCCCGGCGACTGCACCGACGAAGAATACAAGGAGTTCTACCGCAAGGTATTTATGGACTTCAAGGAGCCGCTTTTCTGGATTCATCTGAATATGGATTATCCGTTCAACTTAAAGGGTATCCTGTACTTCCCGAAGATCAACAACGAGTACGATACGATCGAGGGAACGATTAAGCTGTACAACAACCGTGTATTTATCGCGGATAACATCAAGGAAGTGATTCCGGAGTATCTGTTGCTCTTAAAGGGCGTCATTGACTGCCCGGATCTGCCTCTGAATGTATCCAGAAGCGCGCTGCAGAATGACGGCTTCGTAAAGAAGGTAAGAGATTACATCACGAAGAAGGTAGCGGACAAGCTCAATGGCATGTTCAAGACGGATCGTGAGAATTATGAGAAATACTGGGATGACATTCATCCTTTCATCAAGTTTGGCTGTCTGAAGGACGAGAAGTTCTACGAGAAGATGTCGGGAAGTCTGCTCTTCAAGAACCTGGAAGGCAAGTACCTGCCGCTGTCCGAGATCAATGAGCGGGAAGATAAGGATATTGCATATGTAACGGATGAAGTTCAGCAGAGCCAGTACATTAAAATGTACAAGGATGCCGGTATGGATGCCATCTATCTGACGCACAATATTGACTCCCCGTTCATCACCATGCTGGAGCAGAAGAATGCCGGTCTGAAGTTTCATCGTATCGACGCTGAGATCAAGCAGCAGCTGAAGGGCGAGCAGGATGCGGAAGCATTGAAGGATACGACCGAGAAGCTGCAGCAGCTGTTCCGTGAGCAGCTGGGCAACGAGCATCTGCAGGTAGAGGTTCAGGATCTGAAGGATGAGAAGATCTCCGCGATGATCACGCTGTCTGAGCAGAGCCGCCGCATGCAGGAGATGATGAAGATGTACGGCATGGGGGATATGGGCTCTACCGAGAATACGCTTGTTCTGAACGCGAACAACGCTCTCGTGAAGTATGTTCTGGAGAATCCGGAATCCGAGCATGTATCCACTATCTGCCATCAGCTGTATGATCTTGCGCTGATCGCTCATGAGCCGTTGCCTGCTGATGAGATGGCAGCATTTGTAGAGCGAAGCAATGAGATTATGATGCTCTTGACAAAATAGTATGTAACTATTCAGAGCCATGCGGATTTACAATAAAGGTATGAGCCATGCTTGCATGAGTGAATACCTTTTTGAAAATCCATATGGCGAGAAGCCACAGCGAGATGTAGCGTAAGCGGAATCGAGCTGGGGCTCTGAATAGTCACAATAATATCTCCAGAATCAACAGGAGTGGGACGCACCGTGAGAGTACGGTCGCCCCGCTTCTTTTTTGTATCCGGAAAGTATGAGAATATCTTTTTTTACCAGCTGTTGCAATTCACGCCCTCAAAACAGCAGTTTATGCCCGGAATATAGCCAAAAATTCTTTTGTATGCTATTTTGATTAAACAAGATGCAGCGTAAGCGAAATCGAACGGAAGCTTCAAAGTGTTACAACAAGAGAGGTTCTGTACAACATCTTTAATATCTTCAAAGGAGAGGAAGGCTTATGAAGAAAAAGAAAATTCCTGTAATTGCACTGTGTATGGCACTGACCGGAGCCAGCATCGCCGGATGCGGCGGTTCCCAGACGGTGGAGAGCACGACGGCGGCAGCCACCGAAGCACAGACAACAACCGCAGCAGCGGCTACTGAGGCGGAGACCACGACAGAAGCTGAGACTGAGAAGGAGACGCAGGCGGCAGCCGAGACGCCTTCCGCAGACGGAGCGATCAACTTGAATACCTGGCTGATGGATAACAGCGAGATGGTCGAGAACAGTTGGACGAAGCAAATGCAGCGCTCTCTGAAGGTAGATCGCAAGAAGGTCAATGATCATCTGCTTGAGGGTTACCTGAGCTATACACTGGAGTCCGGAAGAACCTGCAAGATGTACATCGGCAAACATTCGGCACTGCGTGCGTACATCACAGTTGTCGCTCTTCCTGACGGCGTGACGGATACGTATCAGTTCCTGCAGGAGCAGGGCTGGATCAACCTGGCGGATACTTACGGTGAGATGATCTTCGTACTGGAGCCGGAGAATGGCAAGTGGGGAACCCCTGAAGAAGAAGCGGAATATTTGAGCGACTGCCTGGCAGAGAGCGTATCCAACGACGCATATGGGATGCGTGAGAAGAGCGGCGGCGGTATTGTAACATCCGGTAAGTTCCGCACTGAGGACGGCCAGGACGTAGCAACCTTTACCGGTCATGCGTGCAACTACTATGTTGGCTATGGCGAAGGCTGCAAGGCACTGGAATCCTGGACTTCCAACAACCCCTGCCTGGTCATCGGTCAGGCATTTATCGGCGGCGAGAGCGCAGGCGAGGAGATCCTGCAGGCCAGCGCGGCTCGTCAGTACAACGGCATCAACACCGGCGGTTATTACCCCGGTATGGACAACTATTCCTTCCAGAAGGAACTGATCCGTATGCGTGATGAGGGCGTGATTTCCTCCGCCGACTTTATCACGAACGCGGATATCCCGGTACCGACCATGTTCGCCGGATACAAGGAGGATGACGCCAGCGTTGCCTACTGGAAATCCGTGAATGATGTGGAAGATACCGCGAAGGACGGCGTATATTACCAGTCTGCGGATTCCGATGCATGGCAGACTGAATACAACAACAGTCTGGTGAAGGACATGGGTGCGACGACCGGTATTTCCTCTGTGAAGATGGTAGATGCCGATACGATGAGCGCGGCAGAGATCCGCGATTATCTGGCCATGTATACCAGATATACGACGCCATTTGCATACAGCAATACGCTTGGGATGAGAACAGATTACTATGCGGTAACCCACAAGGCCAGAGAGACTGCGGAAGCCGGTACGGCAATTGATACAGTGAAGTATGATGCGGTGGAAGGCGAGGAGAGAGAAGCCGAGATCCGCGCACTGGAATCCAATCGTCTGTCCGTTCCTTTCATGGGCGATTACAATAAGGGCACGGTTTACTCCTGTGTCACCGCTTTCAATGATTATGACGAAGACGGAACACTGGACCCCAGAGAGTGCATCATCTACGTTCCTGACAGCGCGAAGGAAAGTACGGATGAGAACGGAGTTCCCGTTGTGATCATCTGCCCCGGTAGCACGCAGGGCTCCAATACCTTCTTCGACTGCACTTACTGGTGGGATATCGCAAATAAGGAAGGCTGCGTAATCGCCATCCTTGGTCAGTTCTGTAACTCCAGCCCGGCTTCTCTGGCTTACGGCGACAAGAGCGACAGCGCAGATTTCAGCCGTTCCACGCTGGCGATCCTGAACAATCAGATTGCGGAGAAGGAAGGCATTAAGATTGACAACACAAGAATCTACGGCAGCGGACATTCTGCAGGCAGTAACCTGATTCAGACCCTGACTCATACGACCGAGTCCGGTTACTTTGCAGCCGTAGGATCTACCTCTTTCCCGAATGAGGGTGAGGACGGCTTCAGCTTTGAGAATGGCATGCCCTCTTACCTTTCCGTTGGCCAGGCAGATATCAGCGAGCCGACGCCTCACCCGTTCCAGAGAGACCTGGTGAAGGATCCCTGGATTGTAACCGAAGACAGCGCCATCTATAACTGGATCAATAATTGCCTGAAGGACAACGGTGTAGAGCTGAAATTCGAGGCAGATGACCATGACAGCTTCGTGGACACCTGCTTAAGTTACAATGAGGACGGACGTTACTTCACTTACACCTGGGCGGACGCGGACAGCGATGCTCCGATCGTAAGCTTCAACCGCACGATTGCCCGTGAGCACAACTGCATGCCGATCGAGTTCACCTTCGCGTGGGATTTCGTATCCAACTACAAGCTGGAGGACGGCAAGCGCTACTACAGTGAATCTGCCTTCGAAAAGGACGACACTGTACAGATCGATATCGACAAGACGGATATTCATTAAAGAAAACAGTAAAGTTCAGGGCAGACAGGGGCAGGATCGAAAGGGTTCTGCCCTTTTCCTGACGGCGGATCTGTGGTATATTTGTAACTATTCAGAGCCATGCGGATTGGCAAGAATATATGAGCCATGTCTGCATGAGCGATCGCTCATGCAGCGATAGATAATGAGTGGGGAGAAATGCGAAAATGATTCGAATTGCGGTTGTGGATGACGACCGGGAAGAAGTGCAGGAGCTCTGCGATCTCCTGCAGTTTACATCCCTGGAACTGCAGGAGCCTTATACCATCGAGACTTTTTATTCTGGCAGTGAATTCCTGGCGCAATATCGGAAGCAGTATGAACTGCTCTGTCTGGATATTGATATGCCGGAGAAAGACGGGATGGCCGTGGCGGAGGAGATCCGGCGCAGAGATTCAAAGGTTCTGATTATGTTTATCACACATATGGCACAGATGGCAATTCGCGGCTATGAGGTACAGGCGGTGGATTTCGTTCTGAAGCCAGTGAACAAGTATGCGCTGTTGCTGAAGATGCAGCGGATTCGCAAGTCATTAAGTCAGCGAAAAGAAGCCTTCTTCTTGGTTCCGGACGACGGTGGTGTACGGAAGATTTCCAGCCGGGAACTCTACTATGTAGAAGTCTCCGGCCATTATCTCTATTATCACGCAAAGAGTGGCGTATATAAGCAGAAATCGCCGCTGCGGCAGATCGAGGAGGAGCTGACAAGTCTGTCCTTCCGGAAATGTAACAACTGTTATCTTGTGAATCTGCGGCATGTGAATGCCGTGCGGAAGGAAGAGGTACAGATCGGAACAGAATGGCTGAAGATCAGCCGTTCCCGCAAGAAAGCGTTTCTGGAGGAACTGGCGGATTATATGGAAGGAGGCGGAAGATGAGTTTTGCATGGGGGCCGATACAGATGCTGATTGCCTGCCTGATGTTTATTCTGACAGTACAGCGCGAACGGAGGACGCAGGTGCGGATTGGCGCAGTACTCCTGGCGCATGCCGTTGTCTATGTGGTTCTTCCACTTCGGACCTGGGCGGAGATGATCGCGTTCTGGCAGTATATATTTGCAATTTATCTCTGTCTCAGCCTGCTGTATGTACATTTTATTCTGGCGTGCAGCTGGCGGCAGGCGCTGTATTGCACGACGTGTGCGCTGGCAATGCAGCATATTTTCTGCAATGTAAAGTTGGTAACCAGGCAGATGATCGGCCAGTATTTCTGGGTGGATCTGTTGTTGATGATCCTGGTGTATATCTTCTTTTATCGGATTTTTGCGGCCCGCCTTTTCACGGGAATGTTCAATCAGCTGGGATGGATCGATCTGTTTTCGTCGGTTATTGTAGTGCTGTTTGTCTTCGGTATCAATCTGTCTGGGGATAGGCAGCGTTCGCCCGGTATGTTCTTTATGTGGCGGCTGGCGGATACGATCTGCTGCTGTTACATACTGTGGCTGCAGGCCGTGAAGCAGGAGCAGTTCCGGCTGCAGAAGGAGAAGGACGATCTGGAGCGCATCGTGGATCAGCAAAAGCATCAGTATGAGATTACACGCGACATGATCGAGCGTATCAATGAGCACTGCCACGACATTAAGCACCAGATCCACAGCGTCAGTAGCTCCACGGACAACGAATCGCTGAAGGAGTATCTGGGAACACTGGCGGATCATGTCATGGTCTACGATATGGCGATCCGCACAGGGAACAAGGCTCTCGATACTGTGCTGATGGAGAAGGGACTGCTCTGCCGGGAGAAGCAGATCCAGTGGATCTGCATGGCAGATGGCTCGAAGATGTCCTTCATCAAGCCCTGCGATATCTACGCCGTCTTTGGTAATTTGATCGATAACGCGATCGAAGCCACGGAGAAGCTGGAGGATACGGAGAAGCGGGTGATCAACGTTCGCGTGACCACGCACGAATCACTGATGATGATCGAAGTGGAAAATCTGTATGAGGGAGATCTTCACTTCGAGGGAGACTTGCCGGTTACCACGAAAGAGAACCGGGAGCGGCACGGCTACGGGATGCGCAGCGTGGAATACATTGTGGGAACATACGGAGGCACCTTTACCATGCAGGCGGAGGACAGCGTGTTCCGTACACGAATCCTGATTCCGATTCCGTAAAATAAAGTCGATAAGGTTAGCGAAACTTAACACAATTTCAGAGTATAAAAAGGGAAAGAGCATGAAAAAAACATGCGCTTTTCTTTTTTATATAAAGAAAAAACATGAGATTTCCTGAAAAAAGCAGCGGATACTTTACAGGAATTTAACATTGGGATGTTACCATGTGACTGTAAGAGGATAAAGAGTGTTAAAAAAAAGAAAAGACAAAGGGAGAAAGAGAAATCATGGGGATTTCAGATGTAGGAATGATCTTTAAATTCGTTGGAGGACTTGGCATGTTCCTGTTCGGCATGGACATGATGGCAAAGGGCCTTCAACAGTCCGCCGGAGGTAAGATGAAGCAGTGGCTGGGTGTGCTGACGCGCAATCGTCTGATGGCGGTACTGGCCGGCGCACTGATCACGGCTGTCATCCAGAGTTCTTCGGCAACCACCGTTATGGTCGTTGGTTTCGTTAACGCGGGTCTAATGAACCTGACGCAGGCGATCGGTGTTATCATGGGCGCCAATATCGGTACGACGATGACCAGCTGGCTGGTATCGATGAATGAATTCGGAAGCGTATTGAAGCCGGAATTCTTCGCACCGCTGCTGTTGGGAATCGGCGCACTGCTGATGCAGTTCTCGAAGAAAGAGAAGCGAAAGCTGATCGGTGAGATTCTGCTTGGCTTCGGTGTCCTGTTCATCGGCTTAAGCTTTATGTCCGGATCGATCGAGCCTTATCGTGATTCGCCGCTGTTCTCGCAGGCATTCGTCTTCTTGGGGAAGAATCCGGTGCTGGGAATCCTGGCCGGTGCGCTAATCACCGCGATTATTCAGAGCTCTTCGGCTTCCGTTGGTATCCTGCAGACCCTGGCTCTGAATGGTATGGTAACCTGGAATGCGGCAGTATATATCACATTGGGACAGAATATCGGTACCTGTGTAACCGCTCTGCTTGCCAGCGCTGGCGCACACCGGAACGCGAAGCGCGCAGCGATCATGCACCTGATGTTCAATGTAGTGGGCGCGATCCTGTTCGGAATTATTGCCACGGTAGTCTTCCTGTTCCATCCGGAGTTCGGTGGCTCCAACGTAAGCAGTCTGGGAATCTCCATTTTCCATACGGTCTTTAACGTAACGAATACAATCATTCTCTTCCCGTTTGCACCGATGCTGGTAAGGCTGGCGCAGAAGATTCTGCCGGTCAACGAGGAAGAGGAGAGCAATCCGGTGCATGCAGTTCAGCAGAGACTGAAAGAGTACCGTCTGGATACGCCAGCATTTGCCATGGAAGCGGCAACGCATGAAGTGCTGGATATGGGTAAGCTCTGTATGGAGAACGTAAAGACTGCCCTGAAGGCCATGCAGGATAACGATTCCGAGGCAGTGGATACTGTCATGCAGAACGAAGAAGTGATCGATGATCTGGAGAAGATCCTGACCGAGTTCCTGGTGAAGATTAACAGCCTGCATCTGAATCAGAGCCAGTCCGTGCAGATCCGGAATCTGATGTACACGATCAACGATTTTGAACGTGTCGGAGATCATGCAGTGAACCTGGCGGAGCTGGCGCAGACTAAGATCCGGGAGAATATGACGTTCTCTGCAACCGGACGCGCACAGCTGCAGACGATCGGCGATACCGTGATGTCCGTTCTGGATCATGCTTACCGTGCCAGAGAGCAGTTCCGCACCGATGATGTGGAGCTGGTGGAGCAGCTGGAAGAGAAAGTGGACAACTATGAGGAGGAGTTCCGCGCGGATCATATCAGCCGCCTGAATCAGGGGCTCTGTACAGCGACGAACGGCGTCGTCTTCCTGGATGCCATCAGCAACCTGGAGCGAATCAGCGATCATGCGGATAATATCGCCGGATATGTCCTTTTCGAGAAAAAGAGCGGAGCCGAGAAGGTTAGAGTTGGCTAAGCGTATAGCGTCAGGGTATAATGCCCGGAGATGAGGGAGTAGTTGGCGCATAAGCGGAATAAGGTCAACATACTGGCGATTGCCTGGCTTTATTTGGAATAATGAGACTTGTCTGTAGTTTTTATGCTGCAGACAGGTCTTTTTTTGCAACTATTCAGAGCCAGGCGGATTTTGATTAAATGCTGCAGGAATCCGATCATATGCAGGTCTTTCCGATAAGCTCCCGTCATAGAAAAGAAGAGGAGAAGAAGAGTATGGGTATCTTAGAACTGTTTCTGATTGCGGTGGGGCTTTCCATGGATGCCTTTGCAGTTTCGATCTGTAAGGGACTTGCCATGCGGACCATGAACTGGAAGAATGCCTGGAAGGCAGGACTTTACTTCGGCGGCTTTCAGACGCTGATGCCGATGATCGGCTATCTTCTGGGCAGTGGTTTCCGGGATAAGATCACGAAGATCGATCACTGGATCGCATTTGTGCTGCTGGTTGTGATCGGCCTGAACATGATAAAAGAATCCAGGGAAGAGGACAGTGATGCAAACGATTCCTTTGATGTAAAGACAATGCTGCTGTTGGCGGTGGCAACCAGCATCGATGCCCTTGCTGTTGGTGTCAGCTTTGCTTTCCTGCAGGTAAATATTGTGGCGGCTGTCTGTTTCATTGGCTGCATCACCTTTGCCTTTGGTGTGGCCGGAGTGAAGATCGGCAATGTATTCGGAACCCGCTATAAAAGCCGCGCGGAGCTTGCCGGAGGATGTATCCTTATTCTCATGGGCGTGAAGATCCTGATCGAGCATCTAATGGGATGATGTTATCGTCACGGGAGTGAACTGCCCGTTCGAATAAAAATCACAACCATTTAGCAGAATATCAATGAAAAGACACACAAATAAAATGAATAAAGCAGGAAGACAAAAAAATAAGGAAAACAGGAGGCGAAAAGAGAACAGAAGTCAGAATACAACATAAAAACAGAACAAAATGTCATATCAGAGGAGAAATAAAAAAATACAAAAAAATAAGAAAAAGTGATTGACAAAATTGGGCGAATGAGGTATACTTTAACCATCAAAAGAAACGAAACACAAAACAAAAAGTCATGACTGAATAGTTTCTTTCTCGATACTGCAGTGATAATCTAAAAGAGGAGGTACAGACCACCTGGCATTTTAAACTTATCCGGTGAAATTCCGGATTGTAAGATAAGATGTTTCTAAGTACTTAACCTGTAATAGTTCGGATGAAAAAAGAAGCACTGCCGTTACCGGAGAAAGATTTTCAGCGGCGATACAGCAGACAACATCCGAACGGTTGCCCCCCAAGACAAAGAATTACAGAAAGGAAAATGGAACAACGACAACTGAATAAGGGAGCTTTAACATAAGGAGGTATAGTCCATTGGATAGTGAAGTTTAGAAGCGGATATCGATTCCAGGTAAGAAATCGATATCCGCTTCCTTGTTGTGTAAAAAAGTTTTGACGTCTGCCTGCGCTCATAAAACCGCCGTTCCTCTCGCCTATCCATCTGCTTGGAAATTTCGTTATAGGATATTGGCAATTATATGAAAATAAGTTATACTGAAGCATTAGGACAGGAGGAAAACATATGAATACGTTTGGCATTATTATGGGGCAGATCGAGCTGTTCGTGGTTCTGATCCTGGTTGGAATCCTTGCAGTGAAGACAAAAATTCTGAATCAGGAAGCGCTGGGGTACTTCTCGAAATATCTGATGCGGATCGCGATTCCGGTAATGATCTTCACGAATACGATTCACGGGGCAACCCGGGCGGAGCTGCTGAGCTCAATTCCGGTGCTGCTGGTAGCAGCGGTGACGTTTGTGGGGCTGTCGCTCCTGGCGTGGGTCATGTCCGGACTCTTGAAGCTGCAGGGCAATGAGCGGCAGATCTACCGTGCGGCCAGTACTTTCGGCAATATCGGTTTCATGGGAATCCCGCTGGTAGCGGCGCTCTTTCCGGAGACCGGCATGCTTTATATTGCGCTGTTCACAATCGTGGATCAGAGCACGCTGTGGACGCTTGGCATGTCGCTTACGCAGCCAGCAGGAGCGAAGAAGGAGAAGTTGTCCGTACCGGCGCTTCTGAAGAAGATGATCAATCCGGCGATGGTGGGAATTCTGCTCTCCATTCTTTTCGTGCTTCTGGACATCTCTCTGCCAGAGGTTGTGGATAAAGCGCTGACCAGCATTGCAGGAACAAGTTCACCGCTGTCCATGATCTATATCGGCGGTCTGTTCTGCTATACGGATCTCGCAAAATATCTGAAGAAGAAAGAGTTCTATATCATGACTGTGACGAAGATGGTTCTCTTCCCGGTTGTGTTCTATTTGATACTGAAGCAACTTCCAATCTCCCGTGAGATTATCATCACGATCACGGTTCTGTCCGCGCTTCCGGAGATGTCTACGATCCCGATGTTCGCGGATGCGAACGGTTCTGACGGCGAGTACGCGATCGGCGCTCTCATGGTGACAACAATGCTGTCTATTCTGACACTTCCTCTGATCGGATATCTGGTGCAGGTGCTGTAAAAATATCAGCGGGAGCTATTGCGAGTCTATCCGGGCATCCGTAAGCGGAATCGTTAAGGTGATACGAACCCCGCCTTCCGAATTTGCAGTCAGCCTCATCTGCGTTTCTTCTCCGAAGTAGATTCGCAGGCGATGCAATACATTTTTTAAGCCGATTCCGCTGTCTCCGGAAAGTTCCGAAGATGTAGGATTCATAAGTGCAAGGTTCAGCTGATTGATTTTTTCTTCCGGGCAGGAATCTCCGTTATTTTCTGTGATAATAATAAGATTATTATCATGGATTTGCGCGGAAAGATAGAAATAGCTGTTTTCTTTGCGGCACACATTTCCATGCTTATAGGCGTTTCCGGCTAACGGCTGCAGAATCATCTTGGGAACCAGAATATCTGCAGCTTCCGGCTGGAGTTCTGCCTCATAATGGAGTTCATGAGCAAAGCGCACATTTTGCAGAGCAATATAAGTCTTTACATGCTCAAACTCCTTTTGCAGAGGCACTGTGTTTTGCTGCAGATTCATGCTGTATTGCATCATTCCACCGAGTTGTGTAATATAGCGAAATGTTTCCTTGTCCCCGTGCTGGAGGGCTACGGAAGCAATGCTTTGCAGTGAATTATACAGAAAATGAGGGTTGATTTGTGCCTGCAGCATTTTGGCCTCAGCAGTTCGGTAAGCCTGATTCAGATTTTCCTGACGGGAGAACATTTCCTGCAGCGCCAGGAAGCTTTGTTCGGTATGAATTGCAAGATGTCCGATCTCATCATCTCTGTCATAATGCACATAGTCTTTAAGACGGCAGGGGGAATCAGGATGAAGCCCCTGCTTTTCCATAGCGGTTACATAGGAATCCAGATCATGAAGCGGCTGAGACACCTGATGAACCAGACTTGTGATCAGGAGGCAGCTGAAGAGAAATGCGAACATCATAAGCAGGATATTATTAGTGAAAACCTGATTGGCTTCTGAAAAAATATCATCATAGGAAATCATTTGAACCAGATGAAAGTTTAGATCTTCCAGCTGAGCATCTCCGACAAAGGCAATCCCGGAAAAATCGTTGAGCTTAATGTCAGACCATCCATTGGATTCACAATTTTCCATGATGGTATTAATCTGCTGCTGCGTTAATGGGAAACCATTCGTGAAAATAATCTCTCCCGGATCCTGGATCAGATAAAAAATAGAGTTGGCATCGTTTTCTTCGCCGAACAGATAGTTTCGGAGCGCGGTTACTTCCACATCAAAACTGATGGTAGCAAGAGGTTTGACATGTGCATAGTCGTAGAGTCTTTTGTGAAAAGAATAGATGGATCGTCCGGAAGTGCGAATGGAGAATCCATAGCTGGAAGATAAAAGTGGTCCTTCTCCCCAGACTTTGTCACGGGGAATGGTATAGGGCATCTTAATATGATAACGACTGGTTCCGTAAGAACTTGCTTTTTCACTGACGAGATAGCCAAGACCGGAGGAGTAGTTATCCAGATAGATCTGATAAAGATCTGTGCCTGGCGACATGGAACGCAGTGATTTCAGAAAAAGAAAAATCCGGTAACTGTTGGTAGAATCCGGCTCTTCAATCTGAATCTGTTTATATACGTCAGCGTTGCTGTAAAGATTGTTAGAGAGCTGCTGGATTCTTTGCAGATAGACATCAAAAAGAGAGGTCTTGATTTCAAGCGCCTCATTTTGCATACGAATTGCATTATTGATGATATTATTTCTGGTAGAAAATTGTGTTGAAACAGCAACAATTAAAAATGTCACAAGCATAGTAACAACAAGCAGGGAAATCAGACGCTGCTGAAATCCGACTTTTCTTAATTTCATAGAGAATCCCCGCTTTCTTTTCGGTATTCTGCAGGTGAGCATCCAGTGACACGCCGGAATACGCGACTGAAATACTTGGGATCGGGAATGCCAACCTGCAAGGCAATCTCGGCAATTGAAGAAGAATGATCTTTCATAAGAACGATAGCCTTGTTAATACGGATTTCCGTGAGAAAATTGATTAATCCGTTGTGATAACGTTTCTTGAAACTGCGCGAAAGATAAGACAGACTCAGCCCAAAGTGTTCGGCCAGATAATCCAGCGACAGGTCTTCCGCGTAATGTTCCAGAATGTATTGATGAATCTGTTCGAGCGTATCAGTTCCACAGGAGAGGAGCACCATTCGTTTGGTGGAAATATACGCGTCATCCCAGTCTTTGGGGAGAACACAGATGCTGCTGAATGCAGAAGGCAGCGAAACAGAAAATTTCTCTTCCAACCGGAGGATCAGCTGTTGTACGCGATCGACGGGCGAGTAGTCATATGCAGGCAAAAGAACTACGATTATATTTTTACTGCGAAGAGCTGCGATTCCGATATTTTCACGATAAAGATACTGGTGAAGAAACTCGGCAACCGGCTCAAGCGCCGTGTCTTCTTCCTGAGAGAAAAGAATTCCAAGATGGAAAAGCTCAGTATCCGCCAGAAACGGTACAGCAGTCAGCAGGCTGTGCCAGTATTCATTGGAACGCCCTTCCTGCAGATAGCGGGAAAATAGGATATGGGATTTATCGCTCTGGGACTCGCTGCGCAGGTTTTTCTCATAGTTATACTGTGTAACGGCTTTTTCTACGGCATCATTCAGCCCTTCTTCTGTAAGCGGCTTCAGTAAATAATCTACACAGCCAAGACCGACTGCTTTCTGAGCATAAGAAAAATCGCTGTACGCGGAAATCAGTATGCTTTTCAGATCCGGATTCTTCTCACGTGCTTTTTCAATAAGTGTGAGTCCGTCCATCTGAGGCATCCGAATATCTGACAGAAGGATGGCCGGCTGTTCCCGTTCTATGATCTCAAGCGCCTCTGTGGCATCCATACATTCGAATAATTGGTGAATATGATATTTTTCCCAGTCTACCAGCAGACGGGCAACAGCAAGTACATGTGGTTCATCGTCAACAATTATAGCTTTCATCTTTTGTACTCCTTTGCATTTCAGGTCAAAAATGTCCACCTGAAACGGATAAAAAATTAAGTTTATAATTAAAACAAAAAATGTTATCCTTACGTTACTGGCAGGGGCAAGGTTAGATAAATCGGTTAATAACTATTATAAACAAAATAACTTTGAAAATGCAATAGGTCTTTAGGAAAATATGTGAAGGAGGAAACAACATGAAGAAAAAAACGATGGCAATGGTCTTAGCGGGAGCTCTTGCCGTATCCGCAATGGCAGGATGCGGCAATTCGAGCTCGTCGTCAACAACAGCAGCGGCAGGTGATAAGACGGCAGAAACGACAGCAGAAACGACAGCAGCCGATAGCCAGGGCGGTACAGCGGCAGCAAGTGAAGCGTCTAAGACTGATTATCCGACACAGAACGTAAACGGTATCGTTCAGTGGGGAGAAGGCGGAGGAACCGATTCCCTGATGCGTCCTCTGGCAACTCTGGCGCAGGATAAGCTGGGACAGAGCATTGTCGTTCAGAATATGACCGGCGGTACAGGGTCCATTGCGACTCAGTATGTATATGATCAGAATGCTGACGGCTATAACCTGCTGATGGGAGCAGAGAATCCTTCTCTGTATGATGCTCTGGATATTCTGGATCTGACGTATGAGGATTTTGAATGTGTACTTCTTATCGGTGATGAGACGGTTGGCGTGGCTGTCGGTAAGAATTCTCCATATACCTCTCTGAAGGAAATTTGCGATGCGGCAAATTCCGGAACTGATATCACGATAGCAACTACAGGTACTGGCGGACTCCCCTGGGAAGTAAGCGCACTGGTTACCAGTATTACCGGCGCAAGCTTTACGCAGGTTCAGTATGACTCCGATGCTTCTGCCAAAGTAGCTGTTCTTGGCGGAGAGTGTGATTTTACGATCTGTAAGGTGCAGAGCTGTATTGAAGAGTATAAGAGCGGAGATCTGAAGATGCTCTGTATGCTTGCAACCGAACCGGTAGAGCAGATGGCGGATGTTCCGCTGATTACCGCTGAATATCCGGAGTTCTCGGATTATCTCCCCTGGGGCCCCTTCTATGGTGTCTTTGTGAAGCAGGGAACCGATGCTTCTGTAGTAGAAACCTTATCGGCGGCGTTTGTGGAAGCTTTCAATGATCCAAGCTACCAGGATGTTCTGAAAAACTACAACATTAATCCGATGGGATATACCGGACAGGATGCGAAGGATTACCTGCAGAACTGGAGAACCAATACAGTAGAAGCTCTGACGAAGGCGGGAGCTGTTACTCCGTAAACTTGAATGTTGCAGATGGGGCTCCCTGTTGTCGGAAAAACCGGCGGCAGGCAGCCCCATTATTATCTTACAGTAATAAGGAGGCTTATCTATGTCATATCCAAAGAAAAATACAGATCCTTCGCCGGAAGAAAAGCCGTTTCGGTCCGGTGAAAAAGGATTTGCTGTTTTCTGGCTTCTATTTGGCGGCTATTTCTTCTATCAGTCTATGAAACTGTATCAAAAATATCCCGGTCTGGATTCCTGCGCGGCAGTTCCGCTTTTTGTGACGGGAGTCATCGTGGTGTGCGCACTGATTATACTTCTGATCGATAGAAAAAAACCGTCGGAATCTTCCGGAAAAGCAGCAGGAGAAGTATTCAAGGCAACACTTCATACGATGTTTCCGCTGGATGTACTTGTCACGGTTCTTTTAATTCTGTTATATTGCGTTGCGCTGAACCTCAGGCTTGGATTTTATCCTTCCACCAGTATCTTTCTGTGGGTGGCAATGACATGGTTTATGCGAAAGAATTATCTGGCGGCCGGTAGAATTGATCAAAAAGTGCTGGTAAGGACGGCAGGAAAAAACCTGATATGGACAGCACTTGCAATTATCTTTATTCTGATTGTATTCACCTACCTGTTTAAGGTAGTGCTGCCGTAGAAAGGAGTATCCGGTTATATGGATGTTTTGAGTTATCTTCTGATTCCGTTTCAGCAGCCAATGCTGATTCTGCTTACAGCAGTCGGAACATTTGCGGGCGTTTATGTGGGAGCAATTCCGGGACTTTCCGCTACCATGGCGGTGTCGCTGCTGGTGAGCTTTACGTATGGATGGGGAACCTATGAATCACTGGCGCTTATGCTGGGAATTTTTGTAGGAACTGTCTATGGCGGTTCACGAAGCGCGATCCTTCTTAATATCCCGGGAGCTCCCAGCGCTGTGGCAACTGGGCTGGATGGCTATCCCATGGCATTAAAAGGCGAAGCCGGAAAGGCAATGGGAATTGCAACTACGCAGTCTGTAATTGGAACGGTACTTGGTATTATTGTTCTGGCGGTGGCTGCTCCGGTAGTATCAAAATTTGCAGTCAACTTCTCTTCCATGGATTATCTTCTTCTCGCGGTTATGGGTATGATGATGGTGGGAAGTCTTAATTGCAAATCTATCTTTCGAGGTTTACTTTCGGCAGCTGTGGGGCTCTTTGTGGGAACAATCGGTATGGATTCCATGACTGCGGTAAGACGATTTACCTTTGATATCAGTTATCTGAACAGCGGTGTCAGCTTTGTTGTGGCTATGATTGGTCTGTTTGGCGTATCGGAAGCATTGATTCAGATTACTTCGCTGGATATCAAGGGTGTAAAGCAGAAAGTAGATAAGATTCTTCCTTCTCTGAGCACGATTAAAAAGTATATTCCATTGACGCTTCGTTCTTCCGCTGTCGGTGTTCTTGTCGGCGCACTGCCGGGAGCCGGAGGAGATATTGCGGCGCTTCTGACGTATGATCAGGCAAAGCGAACGGTGAAAAATCCGGAAGTCCCTTTTGGAGAAGGCGCTGTGGAGGGATTGGTAGCTCCGGAAAGTGCAAATAATGCAGCGATTGGCGGCGCATTTATTCCGATGCTGACATTGGGAATCCCCGGCGATGCGGTAACGGCAGTTCTGCTGGGAGCGCTTCAGATTCATGGACTTCAGCCGGGACCGAATCTCATGACGAGCTCGCCGGATCTGTTTTATGTGATCGTCAGTGTTCTGTTGGTTGCAAGCGTTTTTCTGGTAGTTTTCGGCCTTACCGGAGTGAAACTTTTTACAAAAATTGTGGAAGTACCGAAATCGATTCTGATGCCAATCATCATTATTCTTTCGGTTGTAGGATCTTTTGCGCTCAGAAAGAGTCTGTTTGATATTTTCTGGATGCTGGGATTCGGAGTTCTTGGATATTTCATGAAGCGTTTTGATTATCCGGTTGCGCCCTGTGTTCTTGGTGTTATTCTCTGTAATCTCCTGGAGAATAATTATCGAAGAGGCATTACTCTTAAGAAGAGCATCGGCGGTCTGGTGGGAAGCATATTTACGGAGCCGGTTGCACTGATCCTTTTCCTGGTTATTATTGTAATGGTTGGAACGCAGACGAATACATACAAAAACTGGAAGAAAAAGAGAGAAGAAAAAAGAGCGCACTAAAACGGTGTTTTCAAAATTTTTATAAAATGATGAAAATCTTACCATTCAGGATCTGTGTGACTGGAAATTAATGGGTAAAGAGCTGGCCCTGTATGTGGATATAATCTGCATACAGGGCCGGCTCTTTGTAGAGAAATTCAATATTGTAGTCGGTAAGCTGATCTGCGAAGAAACTGGAATTTCCGGGATATTACGGCTTCCTGGAATCTTGCTTTTTGTGGAAAGATTCGTTATAATAAAACACTAAGACGGACGCGGCCGTTCAGCGTGAAGGGCTTCGCTGTCACAACGATGGGAAGCCCTGCACAATCGCCAAGGCTTCCCGTGTTCATAAAAGGGGAGGATAAGTATTTTACTTTTCTCTTTCGTTTGATTGTAGTATGCCCCCGGAGAGATTTCTTATACAACCGGATGCAGATTTTTGAAAAAATTTTCACTGGGGCAATACAGTCAGAAGGCAACCGGAGGCGACGATTGGCAGAAGAAGCAGAAAGAGCAGAGGAAATCGATGGAAGCATATACAGGTTTTGCGGAGGTTTACGACCAGTTTATGAATAATGTCCCCTATGAGCGGTGGGCCGAATATCTGAGAGGACTTTTCCTGGAATATGGTGTCCGCAACGGGCTGATGCTGGAGCTTGGCTGTGGGACCGGGACGATGACGGAGCAGATGGCGGAATACGGATACGATATGATCGGCGTGGATTCCTCGGAGGACATGCTGGCGGAGGCGCAGGAGAAGCGGATGGAATCAGGGCATGAGATTCTGTATCTCCAGCAGGATATGCGGGAATTTGAGCTGTACGGTACAGTGGCCGGCGTTTTCTCCGTGTGTGATTCGCTGAATTATCTCCTGGAGAAGGAAGATCTTGTCACAGTATTCCGACTGGTGAACAATTATCTGGATCCGAAGGGCATCTTTATCTTTGACTTTAATACGGCGGCAGAGTACCGGAATCCGCTGCGCAAGGCGCCGATCGTAGAGACGGATGAGGACGATACCATGATCTGGGAGAACTTCTTCGACGAGGAGTCCGGGATCAACGAGCATCGCGTCTTGTTCTTCCTGAAAGGGGAGGATGACCGCTACGATAAAGTGGAAGAGTACCATGAGCAGATGGCGTATTCGCTGGCAGATATGAAGGAAGCGCTGGCGGAAGCCGGCATGGAATTCGTTGCAGCTTATGCGGCGGAGACGAGAAATGCGCCGACGGAGACAACGCCGCGCATCTATGTAATAGCAAGGGAGAATGGAAAATGAGTGATTATGTAATTCGCGCAACAGCAGCGGACGGGCAGATCCGCGCATTTGCGGCAACGACAAGGGATATGGTGGAGGAGGCCAGACGCAGACACGATACCAGTCCGGTGATCACAGCGGCGCTTGGCCGCCTGATGACGGCAGCCGCCATGATGGGCAGCATGATGAAAGGCGACCGCGATACGCTGACGCTGAAGATTCAGGGCGATGGACCTGCGAAGAGCCTGACGGTCGTGGCGGATTCCAATGGAAATGTCAAGGGATACTGTCAGGTCCCCCAGGTGATCCTTCATGCGAACGAGAAGGGCAAGCTGGATGTGGCGGGCGCTGTAGGACTCGGCGTGCTGACCGTGACAAGAGATATCGGCATGAGGGAGCCGTATGTGGGTACTTCCATGCTGGTTACAAGCGAGATCGCAGAGGATCTGACGTATTACTTCGCAACGTCTGAGCAGACACCTTCTTCCGTAGGACTTGGTGTTCTTATGAATCGTGAGAATACCGTGCGCTGCGCCGGCGGCTTCATCATCCAGCTGATGCCGGGTGTGGATGACGATACGATCACAGCGCTGGAGAAGAAGATCGGCGAGATTACTTCCGTGACGAATATGTTGGATTCCAACATGACGCCGGAGCAGATTCTGGAGCAGATTCTGGGAGACTTTAACCTTGAGATCCTGGAGAAGACGGAGACACGCTTCTTCTGCGACTGCAGCAAGAGCAAGGTACAGCGGGCGATCGTAGCGCTGGGACAGAAGGATCTGGAGAGCCTGGTGGAGGATCATGAGCCGGTGGAGGCACACTGCGATTTCTGCAATACCAGCTACTGGTTCCAGCCGGAAGAACTGGAAGAGATCCTGGAGAATGCCAAAAAGCGCGGGACAAAATAAGAATAAGAAGCGCAATTAAGAACGAACCAGTTTCAGAAAGCGAATACAGGAACAAAATATTTCAGACAAGGGGGTATCATCATGTATTTTGAAAAGCCGGGAAAAGAGAATACAAAGGAGACGCTGCAGGCAGCAGTGCGTACGGCGAAGGAGAGAGGGATTTCTCATCTGGTAATCGCCAGCACGGGAGGAGAAACGCCGCAGCTGCTGGAGGATACCGAAGGGCTGAATGTTGTGATTGTGACGACAGCTACCGGGTCGAAGGTTCCGAATGAGAACCGGGTGAGCGCAGAGCGCCGTGCGGAATGGCTGGCGAAAGGCTATCAGGTATGTACGGCGGCACATGCTTTAAGCGGAGCGGAGAGAGGAATTTCCTCTGTGTTCCATGGCGTATATCCGGTCGAGATCATTGCGGCAGCGCTTCGCATGTTCGGTCAGGGAACCAAAGTATGCGTGGAAGTGGCTACTATGGCGGCGGACGCCGGTATGATTCCTTCCGGGGAGCCGGTGATCGTGGTAGGAGGAACCGGCCAGGGGGCAGATACGGCGCTGATCCTGAAAGCGGCGAACAGCTGCCGCATCCTGGACACAAAGATTGAGGAGATTATCTGCAAACCGCTGCTGTAGCGGAATCAAAATTGATATACAATTAAAATCAGGCAATGATTCAGAGTCAGCCGGCGGAGGACAACGTTCATTTAAACGTAAATTCTCCGCCGGCTTTTTTCTGGCCTGTGTTCTCTAATTCTAATTCTGTTCTAATTTTTGTTCAGATTCTCGTTCCGGAATATCTGCTCCGGGAGATCCGTCGGAAGCTTCTTATTGCACTCGCGGAATTCTGTCGGTGTGCAGCCGATGCGCTTCACGAACAGGTTCGTAAAATGCGTCGGGTTGTCATATCCGACCAGCTCGGCGATCTCAGCAACGGAATAATTCGTCTTCAACAGATATTCTGTCGCATAGGTAATGCGCGAATAAATCAGATAGTTGATCGGTGACATATGATAGGCGTTTGTGAAGATCCGGCTCAGATGGGAAGGACTTACATTGAAGCGCTTCGCCAGGGATTCCAGAGTGATCTTCTGACTGTTGTTCTGCTCGATATACTTTAGAATATCAATCGCGGAATGGGTATCATCCAGGCGGATGGACATACTCCGATCGGTGAATAGCATCTTCGTCAGTTGAAGAAGGCTCAGGCAGGCGGACTGAAATGCGGCATCGATCACACCCTGATTCATCTGATGAAAATTGAAGAGTAGTTCAAAAGCACTCCGAATATAGTCCAGATAGCTGAATCCCTCTGTAACCGCGTTGTCCAGACTGTGAAAGAACTGCTGCAGTTCGCCGTCTGCGGGTTCCGCCAGGATGCGGAGCGTATAATAGCGCATGCTCTGCTCCGGAGAGGCGACAAAGCGATGCATGACGTTTGGAGGAACCATCGTGATGGAACCGGCTTTTAGCGGCAGCTCCTTGCTCTCGACAGTCAGCGTTCCTTCTCCATCTATAATATAGCCAAGCTCATAGGAATCCCGATGTGCGTGCCAGGGATAGGACCATTTGGGAAGATTATCTACATAGGACATATGGGTGATCGCAACAAAAGGAGATTCTTTGTAGGGGTTATTTTTCTCTGAATCTTTATAGTCGTACAGCCACATACGGCGAAACCTCCGTCAAAATTAATAAAAAGCCAGGGGAAATTATGCCCAAGATGCATAGATCAGGATGGAAATTTATCTATGCATTCGTATTATAACATGAGAGAAAGGATATTACAATTGGTAAGATATTTAGTTAGAATGATATAATAATTAGGATAAATCAATGACACATCAGGAAAACAACGGAAAAGCGTTGGTCAGAATGAGAAGATATTTTTTAAAGATGAGAGAATGCATGGTCGATTTTGTAAAGATAATATGTTAAAACTATGAATATGAAAAAGTGATGGCCATGGGACTGGCCGCAGCAATGACTCTGAGTATGGCCGCATGCGGAGGCTCCGGCAGCAGCTCGACAACGGCCGCAGCAGCGCAGATACAACGGCAGCAGCGGCTGACAATGCTTACACGGTTTCTATCGAAGCAAACGAGGATGCGCGAGAACGCAACCTCAGCTTATGCACTGATCCGCGAGTCTGTTGGTGATGAGAACATGGACAAGGTACTGGCTGCAGTAGATGCTCTGGAGAAATAAGAGAATTTTTCACAGATAATGATGAGGCGAACCGGGAACCTTGACGTTTCCGGTTCGTTTCTGTAAAATAATTAAGTCAAAGAATATCTAAAAGAAGAATATAAGAAACATATTCAAGAAGAATTGGATAGAAGGAGATTTACTTATGAAGTTAAAAGGTAATCCGTTTCCCGGATATGAGAATCACTATATGTCCTATATGACTGGAGAGGAAGACGAACTCAAGGCTGCAAAGGAAGCACAGGCGAAAGATCTGTTCGGCTACACCCTTCCGGAAGGCATGACTATGGAGGATAAGATCATTGCAGGACCCGATGAAGGTCAGGAGCTGCGCATCCGAATCTTTACCCCTGCAAACATCACGAAGCCGGCTCCGATGATGCTGGAGATTCATGGTGGCGGCTGGATCGGCGGAAGTATCGATATTGATAACTACCGCTGTATTGCTTTCGCAGAGCGCGTTCCCTGTATCGTGGTGTGCGTGGATTATCGTCTCTCCAACGCGGAGGTATCCTATCCGAAGCCTCTGATGGATTGCTATACCGCATATATGTGGATGCACGATCATGCGGAGGAGATCGGCGGTGATGGCAGCCGAATTGCGCTGCACGGTACCAGTGCCGGCGGTAATCTGTGTGCGGGTCTTGCTATGTATCTGCGCGATATCGATGGCCCCGCGCCGTCTCTCTGCATCCTGAACTGCGCGCCTCTGACGATGGATTTTACCGAGGATCACAGCTATCATCAGTGGTATGAACTTCGCATGGATGGCAGATCCACATTCGCAAAGGGAGCGGAGGCAACCTATGACGGAAAAGCGAATCTCGGTATGACACTTCCGCCCAAATACGCATTCCCCGGCCATGCAGCGGATGTACAGGGACTGTGTCCTCACTTTATTGTAGCAGCCGAGTACGATACGCTGCGTGATTCCAGCATCAAGTACGGCATCCGCCTGCTGAACGCGGGAATCCCCTGCGAAATGCTGGTTGCTCCCCGAGTATGCCACGGCTTCACAACGGTACATAATGCCTATACTGACCAGGTACATGATCTGATGGCAACTTCTCTGAAGAGAGAATTCGGTCTTCTGTAAAAAGGCTGGAAGAAAGATAAAAATATGTTATAATAAGATACGGCAGGAATCCGGAATCGGGTGCCTGCCGTATTTTGCAGAAGAGAATGCTGAAAGCAGCGACACCAAAAACTGTCCTATCAGCGCTTTCAGAAATAACTGCATGGAAGATAGAAGGAGAGGTATATACCATGGCAATTAATTCGACAGGTATTGATGCATGCGCACCGGAAGACTGCAGTTCCTGTACAGCAGACTGCAGTTCCCGTGTGGATTTGAAGGCAAATGTAATCGAACTCACAACAGATGAAGGAGAAGTGATCCGCTGTCAGGTTCTTCTGAATTATGAGATGGAGGGACGACGTTATCTGGCGGTGATGCCGTTAGCGGATAATCCGGATGAAGATATTTATCTCTTCCGTGTCGCAGAAGGCGAGACTGGACTGGAGAACATCGAGGACGAGGAGGAACACTCCCGGGCAGCGCACGCCTTCGGGATCGCGATGGAGAAGGCACAGAAGGAGCGGCTGCAGTCGTAATTCTACAACGTTTCCATTGGATGGCTTCGTTCCGCACAGCCAGGAAAGCGAACTTTCTCGGAAAGATTACATCAGTCCATGACTTTGTTACAACTCCAGGACATTCTCCAGGAAGCGGCAGATTCTTTCGCAGGCCTCCGGGGACTTGAAGCGGGGATCGGAATGCCCGGCGTCTTCGAGCGACTCGAAGACTATTTTCTCCGGTCCGACAACGCGGCGATAGACTTCGGCGAAGCTTTCACTCTGAATATAGGGAACAATATTGTCCAGGCGTCCGTGCTGCAGATACAGCGGCGGGGCGCTTTTTGTAATGTGATACAGCGGTGAAGCTTCCCGATAGAGAGCAGGATCTTTCTCCGCGGTACATCCGAGCAGGATACTTTCCGTGCAGTTTATGCCGGATACCGGATACGGAGAAGTAATTCCGGTATCCAGAAATTGCTGTTCGGATACGCCAAGTTCTGTCGGCGGATACGTGGCGACAACTGCCTGTACTGCAGCGGATACGCTGTCGCATCCCATGGAGGTGTCATCAAAATAGGGGTTCCCGTCGGTCAGTGCCGCCATTAGAGACAGGTGCGCGCCGGAAGAAGGGCTCCAGAGGATGATGTGATCCGGGTCCAGGCCGAATTCCTCTGCATGGCTGCGCAGGTAGCGGATGGCTGTCTTCACTTCACGGATCTGGAAGGGGTATTTCTCCAGACGGCTGCTGACGCAGGCCATGCTGGCGAATGCGAAGCCGTGCAAAAGTCCGACATCGGCAATACTTCCGATGTGTACCGTGTTTCTGTGTCCGAAATACCAGCCGCCGCCGGATACATTCAGAATGACCGGAGCCGGGCGATTCAAATGCTCCGGAAGGTACAGATCCAGGCAGCGGGGGCCGGAGGTGTGCTCCATATAGACAAGCTCCCGGTGCTCCCGGCAGTGAGTGTGAAGCTGCAGCGGTACGATTTTCCACTTGGTATTGATGTAAAGGTTTTGAGCTGCCGGCATAACCTTCTGGTAATTCTCTGTGAAAATCCGGGAGAAATCCTCCAGACTGGGATCGATATAAGCGCCTTTCCGGTAGACCAGGTTGAACTCGTAATGTGTATCATCCGTCAGAATGGAAAGATAGCGGATATTTTCGGAGTTGCGCAGCTGCGTCAGAGGCACCTCCGGTGTAAATGTAATGCCCATATTGACGGATACCGCTTCCAGAGCGCTCTCCAGCGTGCGCGCGTGCATGGCAGTCTTATATTCGATGTGGTGAGCCGCCAGGAGTTTATCCGTGAACTGACGGATCCGGTGCTGTTGGGAGAGAAAGATAAAGGTCTGGTGATTCAGTTGCTCCGGGCGGATGGACGGATATTTACATCCTTCCACATCTTCAGACGCAGCGATCAGCGGGCTGCCTGCTGGTACTGCCAGAACAAATTCTTCATCTGCAACCTTACGGTACTGCAGACTGTCCTTTTTGCGGAATGTATTCACGGCAATAACGTCCAGTTCCAGATCCTCCAGCATCTGCTCCAGCATACTGCTTCGGTTCTCGTGGAGCGTGATGTCGATGGAGGGGTGAGCCTTGATAAATTCGGGAATTACGGAGAAAATGGTATAGGGTCGGCGGATCGAAGGAACGCCGATCCGGATACGTCCCTTCTCCACACGGGAAATTGCCTGCAGACTGTTCATCATATCCTTCTGAATGGACAGGATTTTCTTGATGTAGTTAATATAACATTCTCCGGCGTAGGTGAGCGTCAGGCGTCCGCTAGTTTTCTGAAAGAGCTTCGTGTTGATCGTCTGCTCTTCCTTCTGCAGAAAGCGGGTCAGCGCCGGCTGAGAGATGCCGAGCGAGACTGCGGCGCGGGACAGCGTGCCGGTCTGCGCGATAGCCATAATATATTCGTAGTCACGATCGTACATAGAGATCTCCTTACAGGTATACATAGAAATTTACCTATATTTTATCACAGAAGAGAGCAAAGAGAAAGAAGAATTGACGATAATATAAAAAGCCCCGGCCGCGAGAGAAGCGGCCGGGAAAAAGGTAGAAAATAGGTAGGAACTAGCTGGTTAAGGGTAAATGTCTAAAGGATGAAACCGTAAATTTAGAACATGATCTGCATCGGCAGGCGAGCACTCTCGGGATCCTTGATACCGAACTGCTCTTCATTGATGGTATCGATCGTCTTTGCGATGGAAGTATAAACGCCCTTGTAAACAGAACCGGGACCGCCCTGAGCAATGCAGGGGATGAAGCTCTTATGGCCATACTTTTTGCATACCTGACGTACATATTCGTCTACGCTTTCTTCGGTCCAGTCGGCCTTATCGCAGATACCATTTTCGATACCGCCCATGAAGGAGATCTGGTCACCGTATTTTGCGATCAGCTGATCGATATTGTTCGTCTCCATGCAGCCCTGGAATACATCGATTCCCATTTCGATCATGTCCGGAACGAGAGTAGCCGCATAGCTGTCGGAATGATGTACTATATAGTCAACGCCGTGGCTCTTGTAGTAGCCGTAGATTTCCTTGTAGGGCTCAAGAAGGAATTCCTCAAACATCGGAACGCTCATGAACGTGCTGTCATGTCCGCCCCAGTCATCATGATGGAACAGCATATCCGGATGCAGGTTGCTGCAGATACCGTCAGCCAGCTCCAGCTCCCACTCGGTCAGATATTTGATCAGGTCGTGCATCTCATCTTCATATTCGATATAGTAGGTCAGAGCATTTACCAGCTCACACAGATGATGTGTCTGCTCGAACAGACCAGGAGCTACGAAAGCTGCCTTGAAGGATTTTTCACCGTCCACAGCATCATAAGCGGCTTTGCACTGATCCCACTGTTCCTGAGAGAACTTCAAGGAAGGCGCTTTGACGTAGTCTTTCCAGTGTTCGATATCCTTGACAACGATCTTGTCCGGAGTATGTACCGGAAATGCGCCGGGAACGCCCTTCGGGAATGTGTTGGTGACGCCCCATGCATTGACTACGTTTTCCATGCCTTCCTGAAGCAGAGGGCTTGCGAACATAAACGGATGAAAAAGAAGCTGCATCGCTTCATACTGATTTACAAAACGGTCGGGATGGCCTTTGCTTCCCTTCATACATTCAATCATATTCTGTTTTGCAGTTAACATTTGAATTACCTCCCGTGGTTTGTTATAATACATCTAAGGGTCTGAACGGACAGACCATACACTTTGTAAAAAAGAAATACTTTGTGTTGTTGGTAATAAGTATAGCCCTCTTGATTTTAAAAGTATATGGATTTTACAAACAAAAAGAAAAGAGATTCAAAGTTGTTTTCGGTCAAAAGACCGAAAAACGAAGCACTGGAAGGAGAGGAGGCGAAGATGCGGAGTGAGATTGAGTATGTCTATGGTAGAGCACTGGTTTCGGCGATATTCGCCGGTGGCTACGATTGCTTCCCGTGAGGCTACGATTACAGGGATTCGTCATCTGAACAGTGACCGCGATATGAATCCGGATTATGTCTATGCCGGTCGGATCTGTGATATGACCCCGTATGCGGACAGAGATGTCGTTCTGGTTCACCGGCAGGATGTGATTCGGCTGCAGACAGAAGATATGGACGAAATTTTTGATTCCTTTATGGATGCCATGACTTATTATGAGAAGTGGGAGAAACGTCTGATGGAGGCAGCTGACGCAGAGAATCCGGAGCAGGCATTGATCCAGGCGTGCAGTGATATTTTTGGCCCGATGTTTTTTATCAATATGCAGCTTCAGATGTCCGCATACTCGGAGAATTATCCAGATACTCTTCTGGAAGATTGCTGGAACCGTTTCTGGAAATGGGACAGAGGAAAAGCACTGCAGTCCGGGGAAGGACACCGTTCCAGTTTTCTTCAGATTTTTAACCAGATCTGGGACCGGCGGCCGTTCTTTGGTAATTCCGGAGAGGAATACCCGTATTCACTGGTAATCAGCCAGGTGGCTGGTTCAAATCAGCTGATGGGACAGCTGTTTCTTTTGTCGGCTTCGCCATTTGAGGAGTATCAGCTTCAGCTGGCGGAAGTCCTGCAGAAGCATCTCTGTCAGGTGGCCGGGCAGGAGTCCGGTGCCTGCCAGATTTCTGCAGCTGTCCAGATGTTTGCTGCGCTGCTCCACGGGGAGCGCAGCGATGAAGAGTGCATTCAGATGCTCTATGAGATGAAAAGCTGGCGGGAAGACGAGGCGTATCTTCCGTTTGTCCTTCGACGGGAAAACGACTCTAAGGCAGAACCATCTGCGCTTCTGAACGGTCTGGAACGGTATTTTCCGGAGGCACTGGCAGTTCCGGATGAGATTCCGGTGCAGGGCGGGAGGACAGAACCGGTGATTGCCGGGTGTCTTCCGGTTCCGGAGGTGAATCTGAATGCGATGAATGAGGAAGACGTGGAACTTCGGCTTCGTGCTCTGCTCCGGTTCTGCAGGGAACAAAAAATGTCGCTTCATGTGGGGTATTTTTTACAGGGCTTAAATAAGATTCATTGGCATTACCGGCAGGCGCAGATCGCGGCCGGAATGGGACAAAGGTATTTTTATCACTGTGCAGTTTCACTGCTGACCTTTTTCGGCAGTGACCGGACTCTGTGCTTGTGTTCCCTTCATCCGGTGCCAATGCGGATGCGCGAATATGACAAAAAGCAGGGGACAGATTTCTATGAGATTTTGAAGGCTTATCTTCAGAATGAATGCAACCGGGCGCAGACGGCCCGGCAACTGTATGTACATAAGAATACGCTGGCGTACCGGCTGGAACGTCTGGAAGAAATGTTCCCTGTGAATCTGGATGATCCCTATGAGCGGGAATATCTTCGCATTACGATCAGCAGTATGGAGAACCGGGAAGAGGATGCGGCGGTTTTTCAGGGTAGCCAAAAAGGAGAAAGTTTTTGACGATGATCGGCTTCTGTGGTACAGTAAAGAAAAGTGAGCAGAAAGAAAACATTAAAAATAGTTACAAAAATAGCATATTCTAAAGTGATGATACAAAAGACAAAATGAATTGTTCACATAGAATTAAAGAAAAGAGGAACAAAAATGATTTCAGAGAAAATGAAGCCACTGGTAAATAATAATTCAGCGATTCGTGCGATGTTTGAAGAGGGAAATCAGCTGAAAGCCATCTACGGAGCTGATAAGGTATATGACTTCAGCCTGGGCAATCCGAATGTTCCGGCTCCCGCTGAAGTAAAGCAGGCGATTATCGACATCCTGAACGAGGAAGAATCCACTATGGTTCACGGTTATATGAGTAATGCCGGATTTGAGGATGTACGTGAGACGATTGCGCAGTCTCTGAACCGCAGATTCCAGACGAACTTCTCTGCGCACAACCTGATCATGACGGTCGGTGCAGCCAGTGGCCTGAACGTGGCACTGAAGACAATTCTGAATCCGGGAGAAGAAGTAATCACCTTCGCACCTTACTTTGTAGAATATGGCGCTTACGTCAGCAACTATGACGGTAAGCTGGTAGTAATCAGCCCGAACACCGAGACCTTCCAGCCGAACCTGACTGAGTTTGAGACGAAGATTACTGCGAAGACCCGTGCAGTGATTATCAACACTCCTCACAATCCGACTGGTGTGATTTATTCGGAGGAGACTCTGCGGAAGCTGGCTGCGATCCTGGAGAAGAAGCAGAAGGAGTTCGGTTCCGTGATCTTCCTGATCTCTGATGAACCTTATCGTGAGCTGGCATACGATGGCGCGGTTGTGCCTTATGTTACGAAATATTATAAGAATACGATCGTGGGATACTCTTACAGCAAATCTCTGTCTCTTCCCGGTGAACGTATCGGTTATCTGATAATTCCGGACGAGCTGGAAGACAGCGAGAATGTAATTAATGCGGCGGCCATCGCAACCCGCGTGAGCGGCGCAGTCAATGCTCCGTCTTTGATGCAGCGCGTGATTATGCGCTGTGTGGACGCGCAGACGGATGTCTCTTACTATGAGAGAAACCGCAACGCTCTGTACCAGGGCATGACTGATGCCGGATTTACCTGTATCAAGCCGCAGGGCGCATTCTACCTCTTCGTGAAAAGTCCGGTAGAGAACGAGAAGGAGTTCTGCGAGGCTGCAAAGAAGTACAACATTCTCATGGTACCCGGCAGTTCCTTCGCCTGCCCCGGCTATGTGCGCCTGGCTTACTGCGTATCCTATGAGACTATCATCAATTCACTGCCTTACTTCAAAAAGCTGGGAGCGGATTACGGACTTTGATATTCCTTATGCCTGAAGACAGGGGCTTTAGGCCATGATTGATAAAACGAAACCTCCCGCTGTAACGATCAAAAGGATAATTACAGCGGGAGGTTTTTTCATTCTGAAATTTTCGTCCTAATTCGCAGATTCAGGAATCGAGTCAGATGTAAGCCAGCCGGATACAATCTCCGGGCTGAAATTGATTGCCCCTGCGATCTGCTCAACCGACATTCCCAGCCGAGCCAGGTTCTTAGCAGTTGTCAGAGCCTGATTCCGATGACCTTCTTCCAGACCCAGCTCACGGCCTTCCTCGCGGCCTCGTTCAAAACTTTCCTCTCTGAGTTCTTCCATTGCTCTGCACATTTCGTTCACTCCCTCCTGATTTTCTTTCAGATAGCGGGTCTTCTCAGCGAGAAGATCGAAATACATATCGTCGGCATTGTTACAGTTAAAGTCATGCATCAATCGACCAAGATCAGAATTGCCGCGGTATTCTCCATTCACGTATAGAATACAAGTTCCATCTTCAAACGGAGTTCCCAGCGTAAGATTCATGCGTCGGATCACATAAAGCGGTTTCCCGGCTCTATAGTAATCTTTTTCTGTGATAAAGAGGACGTAAGAATCCGGAAGTTCATCGAAATCTTGACTTTTATCAAGGTTCTCTACGTCGATCACACTTGAATGATATCTTGCACGGTGATGTCCGGCGCCTTCATCGGCTCGTTGAATCTCGAGATCGTACTTCTTACCGGCACTGTCGGTTGCGTACGCATCCAGACAGATTGACCTGGCGCCGGTAACCCGATTCATATCGGCCTGAGTCTCGCAATGCGTCAGGACGAGATCTGGCTTTCCAGTAATAATACGGAGTACAAGCTCAGCCAAAGGCAGATTCTCACGGAACAGTCCACGCATGAACGTGTCATCAATCGGACGGAATCCGCGCAGACGCTGAAGATCCTTCTGGTGGGCATCTTTGCGCCATTGTTCATTGGATTGATTCATATATGTTTCCTTCCTGGAAAGAAGGAATATTACGGGTATGTATATTAAGAATAACACAGAACAAATGTTTTGACAAGGAGTAGAACGGATTAAATACCCAAAATTATTTGATCGTTGCATGCAAAAGCATTATTATGTGAAAATGTCGAAGCGTTGTTTCTGTATCTGAAGATAGGAAGGGAGAGTGCGAATGTGGAATGAAGTAAAAAATAGTAACGATATTACAGAGTTTATGGAAAGACTTGCTTATTTCCATGACAGTTGCCTGAAAGAGCTGAAATACGTGAGCGGGGCGTATATTGAAGGAAATTTCTTTCGATTATGATGGAATTGCGGTTCGTGCGTCTGCTCTGCGCTGGCGAGTATTGGAGAATTCGCTGGGAAGCAGAGAACTCTATCAGCTTCAGAAATAAGACAATATATAAAATAGGACTTGAAAATAATTAATAAATCGTGTAGAATAGAAACGAAAATAGGGAGCTCAAGAAGATGGGCTGAGAGGAGACTTTATTTGTCTTGACCTGAAACCTGATTTGGATAATGCCAACGTAGGGAAATACAAGCCATTCATGGGACTGTAGGCCGACGGGCATACAGTCCTTTTCTGTAGTGGATGTCTCTGTTTTCTGTGAACTGGGGGCACCACTTTTCACAATATTAAAAGGCGCCGGATTATACTGATACTGCGGTATCTCCCGGCGTCTGTTTTTATAGAAATATATCAATAGCAAGCGCCTGTGGATATCCTGATTGTCCGCAGGCGTTTTTATAATGATTCAGAGCTATGAAGTGTAAGTGGAGTTGAGTATAAGCATTTTGAGAGCACTGTACTTTATAAAATGCGGAATGACGGAGCAGTTCGCAGGATCAGAGGAGGGAGGAATATCGGTTATGGCAGTGATTAATGGAGAAGATGTTTCGGCATCAGGGAAACCTTTGCTTCAGTACCTGATGGAAACGGGTTATGACAGCAGCCGGGTTGTAGTAGAGCGGAATCTTGAGATTGTACCGCAGGATCAGTTGGAAGCTGTGATCATTCAGGATGAAGATTCGATCGAAATTCTTCGATTTGTAGGAGGAGGCTGATGATGAGTGAAAGCAAAACGCCGGAATCGGGCGTAAGAGAGCAGGGGATGGAAGCCGTAGTTATTTCCGATCAGAAATTGAACTATGGTATTCGAGCAATGATGCAGGAGCGGATCTCCCGCGAGGAGCTGGATCGTGCCTTTGACGCCCGATTTCCGAAGGAGATGCGGAGAAAGCTTCGCGGCGGCCGTGTGGCAGTGGCTGGTCTGGGCGGACTTGGCTCGAATATCGCGGTGATGCTCGCGCGAAGCGGAGTCGGAAAACTGCTGCTGGTGGATTTTGATGTCGTTGATGTGACGAACCTGAACCGGCAGATGTACCTGATTCCACAGCTGGGAAAGCCGAAGGCGGAGGCACTTCCGGAGATTCTGAACCAGATCAATCCCTATCTGGAGTATGAATCCGTATGTGTTCGTGTGACGCCGGAGAATGTGAAGGCGCTGTTTGCGGATTATCCGATTGTCTGCGAAGCTTTTGACCGGCCGGATCAGAAAGCGATGCTTGTCCGGGAACTTTTAACGCAGTGCCCGGATACGATGGTTGTATCGGGGAACGGTATGGCAGGCTATGGGAACACGAATGAAATTCAGACGGCGCAGCTGATGAGGCGTCTGTATGTATGCGGTGACCGCAAAACAGATGTTGGCAACGGAATCGGACTGATTGCGCCGCGGGTAGCGGCCTGCGCAGCGCATCAGGCAAACAAAGTGCTTCAGCTTCTGATGGAGAGCTAAAGGAAAACACCCGAAAAGAGCGCGGCCGGACATGTCGGAGAGAAATACAGAGCAAACAGACAAAGTGTGATGACAGAAAAGGAGAATACGTTAACATGGAAGATAAATTTATGCTGGGCGGCAAGGAATTTCACAGCCGTTTTATCTTAGGATCTGGAAAATACAACATGAATCTGATCAAGGCAGCCATCGAGCAGGGTGGTGCGGAGATCATTACACTGGCGCTTCGCCGTGCCAATACTCAGGAGAGCGAGAGCATCCTGGATCATATCCCGGAGGGCGTAACGCTGCTCCCTAATACCTCCGGCGCGCGTAATGCGGAGGAGGCGGTGCGGATCGCAAGACTGAGCCGTGCCATGGGCTGCGGAGATTTCGTGAAGGTGGAGATCATGCGTGATGCCAAGTATCTCTTTCCGGATAATCAGGAGACAGTAAAGGCAACCGAGATTCTGGCGAAGGAAGGTTTCATTGTCCTGCCGTACATGAATCCGGATCTGAACGTTGCCAGAGATCTGCAGAGTGCCGGAGCGGCAGCCGTCATGCCGTTGGCAGCGCCGATTGGAAGCAATAAGGGACTGGCGACAAGGGCAATGATCCAAGTGCTGATCGATGAGATCGACCTGCCGATCATCGTGGATGCCGGAATTGGCAAGCCTTCCCAGGCCTGCGAGGCGATGGAGATGGGAGCGGCTGCGATCATGGCGAATACAGCGATCGCAACCGCAGGAGATGTACCGGCGATGGCCTCCGCCTTTAAGCTGGCAATCGAAGCCGGACGCAAGGCATATCTGACCGGCATGGGCCGCGTACTGGCAAGAGGAGGAAGCGCGTCGGATCCTCTGACGGGATTCCTTCGTTGAAGCTGCGTGACGAAAAAGACAGGAATACAGGAGAAGAACGAAAATGAATGAAGAAAATCAGGTCTATTTTGTTGACAGCGATGAGATGCCGCCGGAAGCATTGAAGCGCAAGCACCGTCTGGAGCAGGATGCGTCTTTTCGTACCGATCATATGAAATATATGGAAGGCATGCAGGTGATCGAGTCGGATATCAAGGATAAGGTCCTGGCTGCCAGGAAAGCATACGATTGCGAGCAGTACACGGCTTCGGATGTGGAGCGCGCTCTCTCCGCGGAGAGCTGTTCCATCGAGGATTTCCAGGCGCTGCTGTCCCCGGCAGCCGCTCCCTATCTGGAGCAGATGGCGAGAAAAGCAGAGGAGATCACGAAGAATCATTTCGGTAATACCGTCTATATCTTTACGCCGCTGTACATCGCCAATTACTGCCAGAATTACTGTGTATACTGCGGCTTCAATTGCTATAACAAAATCCGCAGAAAGAAGCTTTCCATGGAAGAAATCGAGCACGAGATGCAGGTCATCGCGAAGACCGGTATGGAGGAAATCCTGATTCTGACCGGCGAGAGCCGCGCGTATTCGGATGTAAAATACATCGGAGAAGCCGTAAAGATCGCCCGGAAATATTTCCGGAATATCGGCATCGAGATCTATCCGGTCAATGTGGATGAGTATCAGTATCTTCACGAGTGTGGTGTGGATTATGTCACGGTATTCCAGGAGACTTACAACACGGATAAATACGAGACGCTTCATCTGATGGGGCACAAGAGGGTGTGGCCGTATCGCTTCGACGCGCAGGAGCGCGCTCTGATGGGTGGCATGCGCGGGGCTGGATTCTCCGCACTGCTGGGACTGGATGATTTTCGGAAGGACGCGCTGGCGACGGCATTGCATGTCTACTACATCAATCGGAAATATCCGCACGCAGAGCTTTCATTGAGCTGTCCGAGACTTCGTCCGATCGTGAATAACGATAAGATCAATCCGCGTGACGTCGGAGAGAAAGAACTCTGTCAGGTGCTTTGTGCCTACCGGATTTTCCTGCCCTTTGCAGGAATCACAGTATCCAGCCGGGAAAGTGCGGCTTTCCGCGACGGCATCACGAAGATCTGCGCCACGAAGGTTTCCGCCGGAGTTTCTACCGGGATCGGTGATCATGAGGAGAAATATGAAGGCAAGGAGGACAGCGATGTTGGTGATGAGCAGTTCGAGATCAACGATGGCCGTTCCTTCGAAAAAATGTATCACGATATGGAGGAAGGCGGCTTGCAGCCGGTATTGAATGATTACATTTACGTCTGAGGCTGAGAATATCTGAGAAAAGCCCGCCAGGCAATCCTGATGGATCTGCACTGGCGGGCTTTTTGAATGGGTGCTATACTCCGGCAAAATGGAAGACAATGCCGATCACGGCAGATGCCGCAAGATAGATGATCGGATGTTTATTCGTCTTCTTAATCACGAAGAACAAGATGACGGCCAACAGGATATGCTTCCATTGGAAAAGATCCGTGAACACGCCGGTCTGCGCGAACAGATCCTGGCTGAAAAGCGCGATCTGCATGACGCTAAAGCAGGCGGCTGCGATCAGGCCGGTGGAAGCCGGGCGAAGTCCGTAAAAAGCGCCCTGCACATAGCGATTCTCCTTGAACTTCTTCAGAAACTGGCTGACCAGAATAATAATGATAATCGAAGGTGTAACCAGGCCGACAACCGCGATGATGCCGCCAGGAACACCACCGATCTGATAGCCGAAATATGTCGCGGAGTTAATGCCGATCGGGCCGGGTGTGGACTCCGAGATCGCGATCATATTTGCGATATCCGCGGAGGTGATCAGCCCGGTACGCGCCGCGAAATCCTGCAGGAAGGGAAGTGTCGCCAGTCCGCCGCCGATCGCAAAGAGTCCAATCTTGAAAAATTCAATAAATAAAGTCAGATAGATCATGATTTTGCCCCCTTTGCTTTCAGCGACTGGATCACAACACCGAGAACGCCTGCCGCGATTACGAAGACAATTGGGGAGAGATCCGTTACAATGGACAGCAGTGCGACGGCAATGCAGATAACGGCAGTTGGAATGTCGATCACAGATTTTTTCGCAAGCTTGATGACCGCGTTCAGAATCAGTACGACAACACAGACCTGGATGCCGGCAAAGGCATTCTGCACGATAGCAAGATCGGCGAAATTGCTGATGAAGGCGGCGATGATCATAATGATGACCCAGGACGGAGCGACCACGCCGTAAGTAGCGAAAAGTGCGCCGGCGAGTCCCTTCTGCTTATAGCCGATAAAGGTGGCTGTGTTTATGGCGATAATGCCAGGGGTACACTGACCAATGGCGTAATAATCCATCAGTTCCTCTTCTGTCGCCCAGTGCTTCGCCTCCACGACTTCCTTCTGCAGCATGGGAAGCATGGCGTAGCCGCCGCCGAAGGTCAGCCCTCCGATGCGGGCGAAAGTAAGGAAGAGTGACAATAGTTCATTCATAGTAACAAACTCCTCTCTTAAATCCGTTCTTGTTGTTCATGACAGCAGGCAGATGCAGTTGTCAGAACTCAGTTAAGTATAGCACAGCTTTTAATAGAATGAAAATCTTTTGTGAAAATAAAAAAATTTATCGGACGGAAAGCGCAGAGTCTTGTCATCAATCCCGGAAAATGATATGATGGTGAAGTTTGAAGTGCAAAATGCGCAGCAAGTACGAAAGGAGCGTGGGAACCGGTGTTTTATCTGATGGAACCGGCATCAACGCTGACCGATGTAGCAGGGGCGGCCAGCGATAAAGTGACAGAGACAATCACATGGTTTGACAAGATACTTCCAGGTCTGATTGGCTTCGGACTGGATATTCTGAAGCTGATAGTCATTTTTCTGGTCGGCCGGCAGCTGATTCGGGTATTTCTGCGGCTGATTGAACGGATGTTGGAGCGCTCGCATCTGGAGACTATGGTGCGCGATGTACTGATCCAGGTGCTTCGTTTTATCCTGTATTTTGTCCTGGTGATGATCATGTGTGAGTCCGTCGGCTATGCAACGTCATCGGTCGTAGCGATTATCGGTTCGGCGGGACTCTCGATTGGCCTGGCTTTTCAAGGTGCGCTCAGTAATTTTGCCGGAGGCGTATTGATTATGTTCGTCAAGCCGTTCCAGGTGGGGGATTATATTAAAGAAGACACGCATCAGAACGAGGGCGTAGTTACGAGTCTGGGACTGACCTATACGACACTTAAGACGATGGATGAGAAGACGGTCGTGATTCCGAACGGAGCACTGGCGAACAGTTCATTGACGAATTACAGCAGAGAAGGGCGTCGAAGGATTTCTGTAAAAGTATCGATCGGATATGAGGAGGATCTTCTGAATGCCAAGGCGGTGATGAAGGACGTTATGGAGAATATCACTTGCCGCCTGAAGGAAGAACCGGTTCATATCTTTGTGGATGAACTGGCGGACAGCGCTGTGATTCTGGGCGGATGGGCCTGGGTTCCGGCGGACAAGTACTTGGCGTCCCAGTGGGAGGCAACTGAGAACGTAAAACTGGCATTTGATAACCATAACATTCATATTCCATTTCCACAGATGGATGTGTATTTGCGAAACGGAGAAAAAGAATCATGAACATGAAGCGAGAAGATGTAAGAAATATTGCTATTATCGCCCACGTTGACCACGGTAAGACGACCCTGGTGGATGAGCTGCTGAAGCAAAGCGGTGTCTTTCGTGCAAATCAGGAAGTGCAGGAGCGTGTCATGGACTCGAATGATATCGAACGGGAACGCGGTATCACTATCCTGTCCAAGAACACGGCGGTATACTACAAGAATACTAAGATTAATATTATTGACACTCCCGGCCATGCGGATTTCGGCGGCGAGGTAGAGCGTGTCCTGAAGATGGTAAACGGTGTTATCCTGGTGGTTGACGCTTTCGAAGGCGCAATGCCCCAGACAAAATTCGTGCTGAAGAAAGCGCTGGAGCTGAACCTGGATGTTATCTGCTGCATCAACAAGGTAGACCGTGAGGAGGCCCGCCCGAATGAAGTCATCGATGAGGTTCTGGAGCTTCTGATGGAACTGGATGCGAACGACAAGCAGCTGGACTGCCCGTTTATCTTTGCTTCCGCAAAGGCCGGATGGGCCGCAAGAAGCCTGGACGATGAGCGCGTGAACATGGTTCCGTTGTTCGAGACGATCCTGGACTATATCCCGGCTCCCGAAGGCGATCCGGAGAAGCCCACACAGGTTCTGATCAGCACGATCGACTACAACGAATACGTTGGCCGTATCGGTGTCGGCAAGGTGGACAACGGCAGCCTGAAGGTGAACCAGGAAGTTGCTCTGGTAAATGCACATGATCCTGACAAGTTCAAGAAGGTAAAGATTAGCAAGCTGTATGAGTTTGATGGCCTGAACAAGGTGGAAGTAAACGAGGCGCAGATCGGTTCGATCGTAGCGATTTCCGGTATTGCGGATATTCACATCGGCGATACGTTATGTTCTCCGGAGCATCCGGAACCGATTCCTTTCCAGAAGATTTCGGAGCCGACGCTGTCCATGAACTTCATTGTAAATGACAGCCCGTTCGCCGGTCAGGAAGGTAAGTATGTGACTTCCCGTCACCTGCGTGACCGCCTGTTCCGCGAACTGAATACAGATGTCAGCCTTCGTGTGGAGGAGACCGAGAGCGCGGATATGTTCAAGGTATGCGGACGCGGCGAGCTGCATCTGTCGGTACTGATTGAGAACATGCGCCGTGAGGGCTATGAGTTCGCTGTCAGCAAGGCGGAGGTTCTGTACAAAGAGGATGAGAACGGCAAGAAACTGGAGCCCATGGAACTGGTATATGTGGATGTACCGGATGAGTTCTCCGGCGCAGTTATTGAGAAGCTGAGCATGCGCAAGGGCGAGCTCCTGAACATGAATCCCTCCGGCACCGGCTATACCCGTCTGGAGTTCTCCATCCCGTCCCGCGGTCTGATCGGCTATCGCGATGAGTTCATGACCGATACGAAGGGCAACGGTATTCTGAATCAGCTGTTCGACGGTTATGGCCCTTACAAGGGAGACATTCAGTACCGCACGATGGGGTCTCTGATCGCATTTGAGACCGGCGAGGCGGTTGCCTACGGCCTGTTCAATGCGCAGGAGCGCGGTCTGCTGTTCATCGGCCCGGGCGAGAGAGTTTACTCCGGTATGGTTGTTGGCCAGAACCCGAAGAACCTGGATATCGAGGTCAATGTGTGCAAGCGCAAGCAGCTGACGAATACCCGTGCTTCTGGTTCCGATGACGCGCTGAAGCTGACGCCGCCCAAGGTAATGAGCCTGGAGCAGGCATTGGAGTTCATTGATACGGATGAGCTGCTGGAGGTTACGCCGGAGCATCTGCGTATCCGCAAGAAGATCCTGGATCCTCTGCAGAGAAAGAGATCCGGATTCAACAAGACGAAGAAATAAAGTTATAAAGAGAATCAGTATTCCTGTGGGGGTCCGGCGAGAGCCGGGCTCCTTTTTCGTGCCCGGAATCCGGTTCAGGCGAACTTTTTCAGGAAAAACAACTAATCCTACAAAGTGTAGGAAAGAAACAAGAAAATCCCGCCGCTTTGCCGGATTCACAATCCAGGGGAATGTTGTTAAAATAAACTTACAAAACGAATGGGAGGTTATATCGAGATGATTATTATTGGTGAAAAAATCAATGGTTCCATCCCTTCGGTCGCTGAAGCGATCGCCAAGAGAGATGCGGAATTTATAAAGAACAGAGCCAGAATGCAGGAAGCCGCAGGAGCAACCTTCCTGGATTGCTGCGCATCCGTTCCCGAAGCAGAAGAAGTAGAGACTCTTCACTGGATGATCGACTGCATTCAGGAAGTATCTGATCTTCCGATTTCTGTAGATAGCCCCAGTGCTGCAGTACTTGCGGAAGCCTACAAATTCTGCAAGCGCCCTGGTCTGTTTAACTCTGTATCCGGCGAAGGCAACAAGCTGGATACGATCTTTCCGATTATGGCGCAGGAAGGAAATGAGAAATGGGAAGTCATCGCACTTCTTTCTGATGATACCGGAATCCCGAAATGTGCGGAAGACCGTCTGAAGGTTTTTGACAAGATTATGGCAAAAGCCAAAGAATATGGCATCGCTCCCAACCGCATCCATATCGATCCGTTGGTAGAAATGCTTTGCACATCGGAGAACGGAATTGAGACCAATACGGAAGTCATCCAGTCAGTACGCAAGCAGTATCCCAGTATCCATATTACGGCGGCAGTCAGCAACATTTCCTTTAACCTGCCGGTTCGTAAGCTAATCAATCAGGGCTTCCTGGTACTGGCTATGAACTATGGACTGGACAGCGCGATTCTTGATCCGACGAATCGTGACATGCTGGGACTGATCTATGCCACGGAAGCGCTGCTTGGCCTGGATGATTACTGTATGGAATACATTGGTGCATACCGGGATGGCCTGATCGGCCCGGTGAAGCAATAAGCCGACTTCGGCTGTTGATCCATCATCAGGCAAAATAGAAGAAGAGTAAAGAAGAAAAAAAGTAGAGGAGGATTTTTATTATGTCGAAATTACAGGAAGTTGCAGATCTGACCGAACGTGGAAAAGCAAAGCTGATTGGTGCGGCCGTACAGGGAGCACTGGATGAGGGAACTCCGGCTCCCGAGATCCTGAACACCATGATTGACGCGATGGGGGTTGTAGGCGAGAAGTTCAAGAGAAACGAAATCTTCGTTCCCGAGATGCTGGTAGCTGCTCGTGCCATGAAGAAGGGAGTAGAGATCCTGAAACCCCATCTGGCTGGCGACAATACCGTATCCGCAGGCAAGCTGATCATCGGAACTGTTGCCGGTGACCTTCACGATATCGGCAAGAACCTGGTTGCCATGATGCTGGAGAGCGCAGGCTTTGAAGTGATCGACCTTGGTGTTGATGTACCGATTGAGAAGTTCGTTGAGACTGTGAAGGAGAATCCTGACGTTAAGATCGTATGTCTGTCCGCTCTGCTGACGACCACGATGCCGGCGATGAAGGATACCGTAGCTGCTCTGGCAGCTGAGGATTTCCGCAGCAATATCAAGATTATGGTAGGCGGAGCGCCCATCACGCAGGAGTTCGCAGATGAAATCGGCGCAGATGCTTACACGGCAGATGCTGCTTCCGCTGCTGAGAAGGCAAAGGAGCTGGCCGCATAAAGACGTTATGTATGTATGAGAAAAAGCCGATGCAGGAAGGACTGTGTCGGCTTTTTCAAAATTAAAAATCAATACGAAAATAAAAACTTCAGCGAAAGCATATGGCAGGAGCTATAATAGAGAAAAAGTCGTTCGGAGGTTGGAATCGTATATGACATACTGGGTTCGATGGGAAAAAGAACAGAAGGCCATGGAAGTGAATGCCGGAAAGACACTGCTGGAAGTCATGATAGAAGCGGGCATGCATCCGGATGCCCCCTGCGGCGGGGAAGGAAAGTGCGGAAAATGCCGGGTATGGTGTCATGGACAAGGGGAAGAAGAGCGCGAGGTTCTGGCATGTCAGACCCGGGTGGACAGAGACCTCTGGGTTCGAACCGGAGAATCTGTCGGAGCAATTCATGTGCTGACTGGAGGATATGGAAGAAAGACGGAGATTCATCCGTTGGTAACTGTGCAGCGGATAGCCCTTGCGCCGCGAAAAGAACAGCCGGGACTTTCCGAATGGGAGCGGCTGCAGAAGGCATCCGGGATTCCTCTTCGTGAGAGTCTTCCGATGGTTCGGAAGCTTTCTCAGCGCAATACAAAGGACGGAGCAGATCTTTGGATTGTTCGCAGCAGAGAAAAGGTGCTGGAGTTATCTTTTGAGCAGGAAGAACCGCAGGTATGGGGAGCCGCTTTTGATATCGGTACCACATCACTGGCCGGGTATCTGGTGGATCTGAAAAGTGGTGAGGTACTAACAACAGCGAGCGCGATTAATCCGCAGTTTTCTTATGGCGCGGACGTGATCGGACGGGCGAATTATGCGCTGGAGGAAAGCGAGGAACCGCTGACTGCCTGCATCCGGGAGAAAGTGAATGAGATGCTGGCGGAGATGTGCAGACGGGCGCAGGGAAGCTGTCAGGATGTATATGCCGTCAGCATGGTGGGAAATTCCTGCATGCATCACCTCTTCCTGGGAATTTCTCCGCAGAGCATGGTACATGCGCCGTATCAGCCTGCCGTGAACCGGCATCTGATTCTTCCGGCTTCGGATCTTGGAATCGAAGCAGCCTCGGAAGCAGAAGTGTTCTGGCTTCCTCTGATTGCCGGCTTTGTCGGCGCAGATACTGTGGGAGGACTTCTTTCCACGGAGCTTGCCTGGCAGGATGAGCTCTCACTTCTGATCGATATTGGAACAAACGGAGAACTGGTGATGGGGAATCGCAGCCGGAGAATGGCGTGCTCCACAGCGGCGGGACCTGCGTTGGAGGGGGCAAAGATTTCCTGTGGGATGCGGGGCGCGGACGGCGCGATTGAGCATGTAGAAGTGGATGAAAGCGGCGGTGTTCATATACAGGTCATTGGAGGTGGAATTGCAAAAGGAATTTGTGGATCTGGTCTGATTGATGCGATCGCGGTTCTACTCAGGATCGGGGTGATTGATGACGACGGTCATATGAACAGTGACGATCAGATCGACGGGCAGCCGGTGTACTGGTTCCGTCGTCCGCAGGGAACTGATTCTGGCGTATATCTCAGTCAGAAGGATGTGCGTGAGGTTCAGCTTGCCAAGGGAGCAATCGCAGCGGGAGTTACTCTTTTGGCAGCGCAGCTGGGAATCACTCTGACAAAAATAGAGAAAGTATATTTGGCGGGTGCCTTTGGCACGTACCTGCGTCCGGAGAATGCCTGTCGGATTGGTCTGATTCCGCGGGAACTGGAGAATCGGATCACAGCAGTGGGAAATTCCGCCGGAGAAGGCGCGATACAGATTCTGACCTGTGAGAATGCGATTAGGGATGCGGAACGGCTGGCGCGTGAGACAGAATTTCTGGAGCTGGCTTCTCTGCCGGAATTTCAGGATGTATTTGTCGATGAATTGAGCTTTGAATAAAAGCGGAAGGAGAATTTATGGAGTATAAGGAACTGGAGAAGATTGCAAAAGAATGCGGATTTACGCATACGGCTCCGCTGGCGGTAACTACCATGCAGATGAAGCAGGAAGTACGTGATATGTGCGCGCAGAACACCTGCGGGCAATATGGTAAAAACTGGTGCTGCCCGCCCGGATGCGGAGATCTGGAGGTCTGTCAGCAGACAGTGAATCAGTGTAAGGATGGCATCCTTGTTCAGACAGTTGGCGAGCTGGAGGACGAGATGGATGGAGAAGGTATGATGGAGGCGCAGGAGGAGCATAGCAAGCATTTCCTGGCTATGGTGGATCGCCTTCATGAACTTGGAGTTCCTATGCTGCCTCTGGGAGCAGGAACCTGTACCCGCTGTAAAGTGTGTACTTATCCGGATGCGCCGTGCCGTTTCCCGGAAAAAAAGATTTCTTCCATGGAAGCCTATGGCATGTTGGTATTGCAGGTATGCAAGGAAAATCATCTGGAATATTATTACGGCCCCAACGCAATTGCGTATACCGGTTGCTTTTTGCTGAAGTAACAGGTATACTTAAGTTGTTGTACGAAGACAAGTTTGAAACGAAAGAGAGCCGCGTTTGATTTGAAATATCTAGAAGAAATTCGAAAAGCAATTGAATGTGGAAAACCGAAAGATACGGAACGGCTGATCCGTCAGGCTCTGGAAGACGGCGAAAATCCGGCGGTGATTCTGGAAGACGCGATGGTTCCCGCCATGAGAACAGCCGGTGAAGCGTACCGCAGGGAAGAGAGTGATATTCCGAAGATTCTGCTGGCTGCACGCAGTATGCAGAAGGGGCTGAATATCCTGGAACCGATTCTGGAACAGGATCCCGATCGTCACCCTGGTACCGTGATTCTGGGTACAGTAGAAGGAGATCTTCATGATGTGGGGAAGAATCTGGTGGCAATTATGCTGCGAAGCGCAGGCTTTGAAGTGATCGATCTTGGCGTAGATGTATCCGGGCGTATGTTTCAGCGAGCAATCAAGGAACATCCGGAAGCGGAGATCGTGTGTATCTCCTCTCTTCTTACGACGTCTATGCCAGGTATGCGGCAGATTGTGAAGCAGCTGAAGCGGACGCGGGGATTTCACATGAAGATTATGGTAGGCGGCGGCTCCATTACACAGGAATTTGCGGATGAGATCGGAGCGGATGCCTATACTACGAATGCTGTGGATGCCGTGGATGTCGCGAAGCGTTTTGTGCAGCACAGTGACAGCTAAGAAGGGGAGGCGAATCGCTTGAAGCTTGCGGTTATGACAGTGGCGGAGCGGCTGAAGAACTGTTTCCCTGACATAAGAATACAGATCCGGGAGGGGAGTCCGATGGGACGCCCTCTTTTCTGTGTAAATGAAGACGAACGAAAGCAGGGGCATTTCTATTTTCTGGCTTCTCCGGTGAAAGAACCGGAAAATGTCAGGAAGTGCTGCTTTCTTGCTGGAAAATGGATCACACAGGCCGGATGGACCGGCGATTATATCAGCCTGGAGCCGCCAGAGCTTCTTTTCAACGCGGTACAGCAGATTTTTGACGAGCTGGAGGAATGGGAGCAGAAGCTGCAGAAGATTCGTGAGAACGCAGGAGGCGTTCGGGAGCTGCTGCAGGCATCAGCGGAAATTTTTCAGAATCCGCTGGTTTTGATGGGACAGGATTTCTCCCTGGTGGCGGAGAGCGGACTGGATCAGTTCCGTGAAGGAGAAGCATTATTCTATCCCGGATCGGAGCGCATGGAGTTGATTAATGCGCTGAAGCAGGATGAGCAGTATAATGCCATGTTGGAGCGCGAGGATGTGGTATGGTTTCCCGGACACATCGTGGGTTTTAACAGCTGGAATATCAATTTGCAGGAACCAAATGCTGTCTGGTATCGTCTGATCCTGATGGAGTATCGGAAGACGCTGGGAGAGAGCGACGCATATCTGCTGAAGGTACTGGCATATCATGTGAGGATGGCATTGCATGCAGGGAGCGCGGAGCATACCGGTGGTGAAAATCTGCGGTCGGTATTCCGGAGAGTTCTGACGGATCGTACCGCGGATTATATGGAGATCAGCCGGAAGCTTATCGCTCTAGGCTGGGGCGCGGAGGATGAATACCTCTGTCTGGTCTATCAGACGACTTATCTGGACCAGAGAAATCTGACGGCACATGCAATCTGCAGTTATATGGAAGAACAGATCCCACATACAAGCAGTTTCCCTTTTAAAGAAGATATCGTCTGTTTCTTTGATCTTACGCTGATCGGCGAAAGCGCGGAAGACCTGGGCAATCGTCTGAAATATTTTATCCGCGAGAGCTTTCTGAAAGCTGGCTACAGCCGGGTGATGACCGGGCATTCCAATCTTCGCAGACAGTATATTCAGGCGACACTGGCACTGGATGTGGGCGGGAGAAAGATGCCCTATCTCTGGATCCACTGGTTCGACAGGATCGCCTTCACCTATATTCTGGAGCAGAGCACCAGGCGACTGCCGGGATATATGCTCTGTCATGAGAAGCTTCCGAGACTGAAGGAGATCGATGCGCAGCAGCATACGGAATATTACCGGACACTTCGGGTTTATCTGGAGGAAAATCTGAACGCAACACAGACGGCGCGGGAACTTTATATTCACCGAAGTACGCTGCTGTACCGTCTGGAGAGAATCCGGGAGATTCTGGATTCGGATCTCACCGATCCGGATGAGCTGCTTTATCTGAATTTTTCCTTCCGTCTGTTGGAACAGGAGGAGCAGAAAGATACCGGATCGTAAGAAACAGAGCAAAAGTCTGTGCGGCATATTTTATAGTAGACACTGCAAAGCACTTGTGTTAAAATATGCGAAGCGATTTACATTGGTCTGTTATTGGAAGGGAGATCTATGCTTACTTATTTGATCGTTTTTATTATTTCCATGTTTCCGCTGGTAGAGCTTCGCGGAGCGATTCCCTATGGATTAACCATGGGGATGTCTCTGACGCCGACCTATATCATTGCGATTATCGGGAATATGCTGCCGGTTCCGTTCATTTACTTTTTCGCCAGAAAGATATTGGAGTGGGGCGCGGAGAAACCAGGCATCGGAGGTTTCTTCTCCTGGTGCCTGACGAAGGGCGAGAAGGGCGGACAGAAGCTGCAGGCGAAGGCGGGACGCGGTCTGTTTGTAGCACTATTGCTGTTCGTGGGAATTCCGCTGCCGGGAACCGGCGCATGGACAGGAACATTGGCCGCCAGTCTTCTGGATATGGATTTTAAGTCCAGTGTACTGGCCTGCATGGGCGGCGTACTTTTGGCAGGCGTGATTATGGCACTGGCATCAACAGGTGTACTTGGCGCATTCGGAGCACTGGCCGCGTAGTAGAGCGTGATATCCGTGAGCGGCATGGTTATTTCGGTAGGGCATGCCGCTATGGCTTTTTCACAAAGCTCCGGACGGATTTGTGTCAGGGGCTTGACAAATAGAAAAAACGTGCATATAATCAAAAAGTAAGGAAACAACCAAAACCGTTGAGGAAGAGAAGTAGCCTGTATAAGCGAACCTCCAGCGAGTCCCGGACAGTGCGAGCGGGACGGGAAGCAGCCGGTGAATGGACTTCGGAGGGCGGACTGAACGGCGTTTTGCCAAGTAGGGACCGACGGGAATCCCACCCGTTATCCATGGGACACGTATAGATGGTACGTGAAGCGAGAGGGCGTGTGAACGTCAATTTGGGTGGTATCGCAGAAGCAGCGGCTTTTGTCCCATGGTGGGACAGAGGCTGTTTTTTTATTTCCACAGCTGCTTTTAAGAATATGGCTCCATCTCCACCCGCACCAGGAGGAATTATTATGAAGAAGGAAATGGTAAAGAAAGTATTTGCATGCGGCATGAGTGCAGCGATGGTTTTCGCAATGGCGGCCTGCGGAGGAAGTTCCGAGACAACGGCGGCAGCGGCAGACACCACGGCAGCGGCAGCAGACACCACAGCGGCAGCAGATACCACGGCAGCAGCGGCGGATACCACAGCAGCCGCAGAGACAGGTCTGAAGGATACGTATAAGGTTGCGGTTGTTAAGCAGATGGACCACGCTTCCCTGGATGAGATCGCGGATGCCATCGTAGCAGAGCTTGATAAGCTGGCGGAAGAGAACGGCATTACCATTGATTACGGTCAGGTTTATTCCGGCCAGGGTGATCAGTCAATTCTGATGCAGATCGGCGATCAGGCGATCTCCGACGGCGTAGACGCAATTATTCCGATTGCGACTTTGGCAGCGCAGGTAATGACCAGCTGTGCAGAAGAGACGAAGACTCCGGTTGTATTTGCAGCTATCTCCGATCCGGAGGAAGCTGATCTGGTTGGTATTGATTATGTAACCGGTACCAGCGACGCACTGAATACAGATTTCATTCTGGATATGATGCTGGCACAGAATCCGGATGTGCAGAAGGTTGGCCTGCTGTATTCCCTGTCAGAGCCGAACTCCACAACCCCGATCGCGGAAGCCAAGGCTTATCTGGATGCAAAGAATATTGAATATGTAGAGGCAACTGCGAACACGAACGATGAGGTTATCTCCGCGGCCAGCGTTCTGGCATCGGAAGGTGTGGATGCGGTATTCACTCCCACCGACAACATCATCATGGCAGCTGAAACGACGATCGCGCAGACCTTCGCGGAGGCAGGTATCCCCCATTACACCGGAGCGGATTCCTTTGTACGCAATGGCGCATTCACGACCTGCGGTGTAAACTATACCGATCTGGGAACGAAGACCGCGGATCTTGCTTTCGAAGCGATGACGAAGGGCATGGACGGTATGGAAGATTTCTACAAGATGGATGGCGGCATCATCACGGTAAATACTGAGACAGCAGCCGAGCTTAAGATCGATTATTCTGTATTTGCAGATATGGGAGAACTGGTTGAGGTAACGACAACGGAGGATTAATATCATGTTATTTATTGCACAGACTGCTCTGGAACTGGGCTTTGCCTATGCCCTCGTTTCACTGGCGCTTTTTCTGAGTTACCGGATCCTGGATATTGCGGATCTGACCACGGACGGCGGTTTTGTTCTCGGAATGGCCGTTTCCGTATCCTGTGCCGCATCAGGACACCCGTTCCTCGGGATCTTTGCCGCCATGGCAGCCGGTGCAGCGGCAGGATTTGTGACGGCATTCCTTCAGACCCGTCTGGGGGTTCCGTCAATCCTTGCCGGAATCGTGACGAACACCGGTTTATATACGGTGAACCTGATGGCGATGGGATGGACTTCGAACATCAATCTGCTGAAGAAGGAGACCATCTTTACTCTGTTCAAGAAGACCGGAATCGGCGGCGAGTGGTATGAGCTGCTTCTGATTGCTGTGATTGTAATACTTGCGATGATTTTGTTGAACTGGTTTCTGAGAACCCGCATAGGGCTGTCCATTCGTGCGACTGGCGATAACCGTGCAATGGTGAAGGCATCCTCCATCAATCCGGCGTTTGCGATCACGGTAGGCCTCTGCATCGCGAATGCGCTAACGGCTCTATCTGGAGCAATCGTTGGTCAGATGCAGAAATCAGCGGATATTAACGGCGGTACTGGTATTGTAGTTATCGGTCTTGCCTGTCTGATTATTGGCGAGACGGTGATTGGCCGCCGCTCGATTCTGCGCAACATCATTGCAGTGCTGGTCGGAAGCATTATTTACCGTTTCATCTATGCGATCATTCTGAAGACTTCGATCGTGCCGATCGAGTGTCTGAAACTGATGACGGCGATCATCGTGGCACTGGCCATCGCAATGCCTACGCTGAAGGCGTACGCAGCATTCCAGAAAAAAAAGATGGCTGCCGCCAGAAAGGGAGGACGCTAGTATGCTTTCGATTCAGAATATTTCCAAGACATTTAATCCGGGAACGGTGAATGAGAAGACGGCGCTCCATGATTTTTCCCTGAACCTGGAACCGGCGGATTTTGTCTCCATTATCGGCTCGAACGGCGCCGGCAAGTCCACGCTGTTCAACGCGGTTGCCGGAAGCTTTTATGTGGACGAAGGCAGCATCTGCCTGGACGGGAAGGATATCACCTTCATGACAGAGCATAAGCGAAGCCGCATGATTGGCCGCCTCTTCCAGGATCCGAACAGTGGAACGGCGCCCCATATGACAATTGAAGAGAATCTGGCGCTGGCCTATCTTCGCTCCTCGAAGGGCAAAGCTCCGTTCAGCCGGATCAGCAAGAAGGATCAGAGCCTTTTCCGTGAGCGCCTGTCACTTCTGAATATGGGACTGGAGGATCGCATGACGCAGCCGGTTGGACTTCTTTCCGGTGGACAGCGCCAGGCACTGACACTTCTCATGGCGACGATTGTTACACCGAAACTGCTTCTTCTGGATGAGCATACGGCGGCGCTGGATCCCGGTACGGCAGAGAAGGTGCTGGAGCTGACCCGCACGATTGTGAAGGAAGAGAAGATCACCTGTATGATGGTCACTCATAATATGCACCAGGCGCTTTCGCTTGGCAACCGCACGATCATGATGGCGAATGGACAGGTCGTGTTGGATGTATCCGGCAGCCAGAGAGAAGGCATGACCGTGGAAGATCTGCTGGCGCGCTTCAAGGCGGGAACCGGAAAGGATCTGGATAACGACCGGATTCTTCTGGCAGATTAGGAGGCAGTATGGCGGACGGTGGATGCTGTGAGTTCTGCGCAAATTACGCTTATGATGAAGAAGACGAATGTTATTACTGCGAAGTAAATCTGGATGAGGATGAGATGTACCGCTTCTTAAGCGGAAGCTCCCGCAGCTGCCCGTATTTCCAGATGGATGACGAGTATAAGGTGGTACGGAAGCAGATATAACACGAGTAGATAATAGAAGATTGACCGAAGTTCTTTTATGGTATGGTTCAGGACCGGCTTCCTGCATGAGCAGGAGGCCGGTTTTTTAAGAAAGGATTAAGTATACAACTATTGCAAATAGTCATATACTCTGGTAAAATAGAACTGAAACCTTTCTGAATGCCTTTTGTGGCAGAAATGTAAGTTTCAGAAAGCAGTCATGAGAATCAGGGAGAAGACATGTCAGAAGAGAAAAGAAAGATTGAAATAGAGAATCTGGATGACAATGCAGATTCTGTGCAGAAAGAGGAACAAAATACCGCAAGAGACGCGATCGTGATCGAAAACCTGGATGAAACCGGGGAGATTCCGGTTGGCGTGATCACGGAAGCGCTGGAGAACCGTGCAACACAGGATCAGGAGGATGTCAGAGAAGAGCTTCGCAGAGAGGCGGTTCAGGTTCCTACGGCAGAAGAAAAAGAACATGAGAAAGAAGAGATCCTGCCTAAGATTCAGTTCTCGGATCTGGATGAGGAGGAACAGTCCTCCGAACCGCAGTCTGATGAGGAGGATTCTGACTTTGAAACTGTTCCGATCACTGCAAGGGCAAAGACCGCTCCGCGTGCAGAGCAGGCGGCAGCTGCTGCATCCGCAGAGCATCGTCCGGGAAGACGTCCGGCAGAGGTTCGCCATGCAGAAGGGCGCAGATCGGAGAATGATCCGAGAAGAGCGCAGCGTGAGACCGACGATGAATGCCGAAGAAAGCCGGAAGGCAGTCAGAACAACCCGAAGGGCAGCAACGCTCCCCGCCGGAAGAAAAAGAAGGGCAAGGGGAAGATCGTAGCCGCTGTGGCAGCGATTCTGATTGTCGCGGCAGCCGGCGGATACGGTGTCTATGCTGTATCGCAGAATAATAAAATGAAGGCTCATTACGAGGATCATTTCCTGCCGGGAACCTTTATCAACTCCATCGACTGCTCAGAGAAGACGGTTGCGGAGGTGGAAGAGCTTTTCGCCCAGGAAGCAAAAGACTATACCCTTACGATCACAGATGTTCTGTCCCAGACGGATGTGATTACAGCGTCCGATATCAATTTGGAGGCGGATTACGATGTTAGCTTCCAGTCACTCATGGATGGACAGGATGTATCCAACTGGCGCAAGGCGGAGCAGAATCCTGTGAATTATGAAGCAGGAAGCGCATGGTCCTTCGATGAAGTACTGTTGAGCAAACGTATCGAAGCCAGTCCACTGTTCCAGAATATGACCACATCGAAGGATGCGGAGATTCTTTACAACGAAACAACGCGCATGTACGAGCTTCAGCCGGAAGTGATCGGAACAAAAATCGATCTGAAGCAGGTGGAGCAGCTGGCGATCGAAGCGGTAAAGAACGTGCAGCACGATCTGGTGCTGGCGGATAGCGGTCTTTACAGCGATGTTATGAAGGCGGATGATGCAATGGCGGCGACAGTAAATGCCTTGAATGCCCATTGCAAGGGAACCGTTGATTTCCTGTTCGATCCGGAACCGAAGGAATCTATGCCGACGAGCGTGGTAAAGGAAGCATTAGTTCTGGATGCTTCGAATAATGTGACGATAAACACGGAGCCGATTTCTGCATGGATCGATGAGCTCGCAGCAAAATACAATACATACGGAACGGCGAGAGAGTTCGAGAGTACCAGCAGCGGAACGGTGACTCTGGCCGATGACGGTACCTACGGCTGGAAGATGAATAAGGAAGAAACTCTGAAAGTTGCTGTAGCAGCGCTGGAGACCGGCGTGCCCTATGAAGGGGGCTGTATCTGGGATCAGAAGGCAGCCAGCCACAAGATCGGCGCGGACTGGGGCAATGAATATGTGGAAATTGATCTGAATGTACAGGAAGTGTATTTCTACCGCGACGGCAGCTGCCTGTGGAGCAGCAACTGCGTATCCGGTAATCCGGCGAAGAACAACCGCACAATTACCGGTGTATACAGCATTCAGAGCAAGGAGCGCAACCGCACACTGCGCGGCCCTCAGGCGGATAACGGTACGTATGCGTATACTTCGTTTGTATCCTACTGGATGCCTTTCTGCGGCGGCTACGGTCTGCATGACGCCAGCTGGAGAAGCAGTTTCGGTGGAAGCATCTACAAGAGAAGCGGTTCTCACGGCTGTGTGAATCTCCCCACCTGGGAAGCGCCGGAGCTTTATGATCTGATCTCGGTCGGCACGCCAGTTATCGTGTTCGGTGGTATTGCGAATAATGGATCCATGCTGGAGGAGGAGACGACGGCGGCTCCGACCACAACGGCAGAGACCACGACAGCGGAAACTACGACGCAGGCACCTGAGACCAGTGAGACGATCCAGACTCCCGCACCGCCCGAGACGGAACCGGAGACCGAAGCCCCTGAGACGGAACCGGAAACCCAGGCACCGGAGGATTCCGGTGAGGATACCGGTTCAGAGGAAGAGTAGAAGTCCAAAGGTTAAGAAAATCGATAAGAACGATAAAAACAGAGAAAAATCCCCTGCCAGATCGGTAAAAATGGATCTGACAGGGGATTTTGGTAATACTGGCAATTATCGATAATTTATTGTAATGAGTGAACCTCACACAACTAGAATGCGGTGCACAGTTTTCAATGATTGCGGCTATTCAATAATAGAAAGTTCCTTCGGGTAGGAGTTCAGAATCTCGCAGCCGTCTTCTGTGATCATAACAAGATCTTCAATGCGGACGCCGACCTCGCCTTCGATATAGATACCGGGCTCGATGGAGAAGACATTTCCAACCTGAGCGACATTGTGGTTCGCCAGGGAAACATCGCCGTACTCATGATCCTCCAGACCGATGAAGTGGCCCAGGCGATGTGTGAAGTTCGGACCGTATCCGGCATCTTCGATAACCTTGCGGGCAGCCGCATCCACATCGCAGAGTGGTACGCCGGGCTTCAGCATGGATTCCGCAGTCTCCACTGCCTTTCGCACGATCTCGTAGATCTCTTTGTGTTTCGGATCGCGGACCTTGCGGAAGAAGAAGGTACGGGTCATATCTGAGCAGTAGCCTTCGCGCTTGCAGCCAACATCGATCAGAACGCAGTCGCCGTCCTTCAGAACGGTATCGTCCGGTTCATGATGTCCGTTCGCGGCATTTGGGCCAAATCCAACCAGCGGCGGGAAGGAATAGGCCTCTGCGCCCAGTTCCTGATAGATCTCCAGCATATGAGCGGCGACATCCTTCTCCGTGACACCTTCATGAACCATCTCGCGGAAACGAGCCATTGCGGCGTCGTTTACCCGGGAGCTGGCTCTCATCTTTTCTTTCTCTTCCTCGTCCTTGCAGGCGCGAACCTCGTCCACGCATACAGAGCTGAGCACATAGGAAGATGCGGAAGCGCGCTCCATTAGAGGCAACAGGAAGCGGGCAGGGAAGATCTTGTCGATGCCGAGCGCTTCGCCGGGGGTAAGAGCCTCCGCAAGAAGCGCGATGGAATCATCCGTATCCGAGAAGCGAACCTTCTCCACACCGAGATCCTCCGGTACTGTGAAGAGGTTATTGATAAAGATACGGTTATTACCAGACTGACTGATATAGAGGGCGAGAAGTCTTTCGCCGGGATCAATCAGACGGCCTGTCAGATAGTAAATGGCCATAGGATCAGAGATGATCATCTGGGAGAGATCCTTTTCCTTTAATTTCTGCAGGATACGCTGCAAACGTTCTGTGTTCATGAGAAATCCTCCTTCTTCCGAGCAGTCATAACCACAAGGAATTGTACAGTTATGAGGATGCGGTGGGTATATCATGATACTCCGCATCTGACATACACCTTCATTGTAGGCTATCGGAAAAAAATGTCAAGAAGAACTTCAATCGAGAAAAAAATCGCTCCGTAATGTGTACAATTCGTTGCAATTACAACGCAGAAGAAAAAAGCAATTTGCTATAATCAAAGCACAAAGGACAGAAACTATAGTGCATCTGGCATACGGCAAGGTGACTTTGCTCAAATGTTTCTTTACAATACAGGAGGAATGAAATATGTTTTGTTATCAATGTGAACAGACTGCAGGTGGTAAGGGTTGTTCCGGCAGAATGGGAGTCTGCGGGAAGACTTCGGATACGGCAGAGCTTCAGGATCAGCTGACAGGCGCGCTGATCGGTCTGGCGAAGGCTGTGGAGGGCAATGAATATAAAGCAAATGATGCGACGGCAGCGCTGGTTGTGGAAGGTCTTTTCGCAACGCTGACGAATGTGAATTTTGACAATGCGGATATCCGGAAGCTGATTGACCGGGCGGAGAAGGAGAAGCAGAGATTGATCCCCGGCTGCTTCTCCTGTGAGGCTTCCTGCGGCAAGAATGATGATTATGATATGGCAAATCTCTGGAACGCGCCGGAGGATGTCCGTTCACTGCGTTCCCTGATCCTGTTCGGTATCCGCGGCATGGCGGCGTATGCTTATCATGCGGTAGTGCTGGGGTACAGGGACGCTGCCATTCACAATTTCCTTTATAAGGCTCTCTATGCAGTCGGCATGGACGACTGGGGGATGGAGGAGCTTCTTCCGATCGTTCTGGAAGTTGGTGAAGTGAACCTTACGTGCATGGCTCTGCTGGATCGTGCCAATACAGAGACTTTCGGACATCCGCAGCCGACGGAAGTAACTCTCACGGTAGAAAAGAGGCCGTTTATCGTCATCAGCGGTCATGATCTGTATGATCTGAAACTGCTGCTGGAACAGACAGAGGGCAAAGGAATTAATGTCTATACCCATGGAGAGATGCTTCCGGCGCATGCTTACCCGGAGCTGAAGAAGTATTCGCATCTGAAGGGGAATTTCGGAACCGCATGGCAGAATCAGCAGAAGGAATTCTCGAAACTTCCGGCCCCGGTTCTCTTTACGACGAATTGTCTGATGCCTCCGAAAGAGGATTACGCGGATCGGGTTTTCACGACGGAAATGGTGGGGTATCCCGGCATGCGTCATATCGGTGAAGAGAAGGACTTTTCGCCGGTGATTGAGAATGCACTGAAATTGGGTGGCTATGCGTCGGATCAGGAATTTACCGGAATTAACGGCGGTCATCAGGTGATGACCGGATTCGCAGCCAATACAGTGCTTTCTGTGGCTGATATGGTTGTTGATGCGGTGAAAAAAGGCGATATCCGCCATTTCTTTCTGGTGGGCGGCTGTGATGGAAGTCGTCCCGGACGGAATTACTATACAGAGTTTGTGAAGCAGACGCCGCCGGATACGGTTGTGCTTACTCTGGCTTGCGGGAAGTATCGCTTTAATGATCTGGATCTTGGGACGATTGGCGGACTACCGCGCCTGATGGATGTTGGCCAGTGTAATGATGCTTATTCGGCGATCCGGATTGCGCTGGCTCTGGCGGATGCTTTCGGGTGTGATGTGAATGAGTTGCCCCTTTCCATGGTTCTTAGCTGGTATGAGCAGAAAGCAGTCTGCATTCTGCTGACTCTTCTTCATCTGGGTATTAAGAACATTCGGCTAGGCCCGGTGCTTCCGGCTTTCCTCTCGCAGAATGTGCTGAATTATCTGGTGGAGCAGTTCGGAATTGCGCCGATCTCCACACCGGAAGAGGATCTGAAGGATATCCTGGGATAGGGGGAGTTCTCAACTTTCCTCAAACTTTACCGTGGGGCTCCGCACAAACCAGGGGAACTGTCTCCTTGGGAAGTTTACTGCAAGTTCTACTTGGGGGCTCCGCGCAAACTCCGGGACAAGCCGAGCCCATCTCCACACGGCCACTGGTGCTGCGTTTCCGGCTCCGGGCCGCGCGCCTATTAATCGCCAGTCGCCCCAACGCGCCTCTTCGAGGCTTGAACGT
>JAJEQR010000050.1 GCA_020687485.1 Hominifimenecus microfluidus
CTGTTATAACGTGCCCGCTTCCGCCCGGCACCCTTATCAGCGCGCTGGATCTCCACATTGAACTTTCGTCCGGCGCTGTCTGTCGCCAGAACATCCAGCCGCACAGATCGATTCAACAGGTTCTCCACGAACACTTGCGTCCGGACATCCACGACCTGCAGATCCGGATTCTCCAGTACGATCTGCAGAACCAGCTCCATGCAGTCGGTCTTTCTGTCGAAGCACTTCGTGAGAAAGTCATCATCGAGGAGGCGAAAGCCCCGGATGCGCTGCAAGTCTTCCTGATGCTTACGGTCTATGATTTCAGTTTCCGTCAAAAGTTGTCACCTGCTTTCTATCAGTTGGAATATTGAAGTGTGCATGTGAATCCTCTAACGTCAACTATCTCTCCGAGATCTATATTAGCATAACTGGAGGGGAGGTTCAAGGGGCGAGAAGTTTTTCTCCAGACAGGAATATTGTAAAAAATGATAAAATATAGTCGAAAAAGCATGGAAAATATTCTTATTAAGTGATATAATGTAAAGTATAGGCAGCTGTGTTATAAGGATGCCGAGATAGGAATGAAGATATTCTGGAAAGTGATCTTGATATCGCAATTATTGTGAGAAAAGATATACAAGAATAGATTTGAACAAACGTTAGAACTGGGTTGATACCTATGGACAATAAGGACTACAAATTGATGCTGCTTGACTCCAATGTGAGACTTTGAGGAGTTATGTGGTCTGCTGAAACAAAAACGATAGGATAAAGGTGGTTTGCTTTATGGCAATTGGTTGGAATTTTCCTGGAAGCAATTTTGGTACACTGAATGGAATTGGAGAAGCGGGGATTGAAACTTTTAAAGGAACACCGTATAAATCACTTGCGCGTGAGATTTGTCAGAACTCTTTAGATGCAAAAGATGGATCAGGAAAGCCTGTTGTCGTTAAATTTTCTTGTTCACAAGAAGATTTTCGAACTTTCCATGATTATAGCACACTTAGCAATGCAATTGAATCTTGTTTGACTTTTTGGAAGAAAAATGATAATAAAAAGACAGTAGCTTTTTTTAGTAATGCTCAGAAGGTTGCAGGGCAGAAAAAAATTCCAATTTTACGTATCAGCGATTTTAATACAAAGGGATTGACCGGATCGGACAAAGATTACAATACACCTTGGCAGAACCTTGTGAAGGCATCTGGTGTTTCAGATAAAAACGATAATGATGGAGGCAGTTTTGGTATTGGCAAATCGGCACCATTTGCGTGCTCAAATTTGCGTACAGTATTTTATGCGACACAGGATATTAATGGCTTATATGCCAGTCAAGGAGTTGCAAGGTTGGTTTCCTTTCCAGTAAAGAAGGGGTTGATTTTCCAAAAAGATTCAGATGATATAACAACTGGTATTGGTTATTATGGGGAAAAGTCAAAAAACCAGCCAATTAGAGAATGCCAGTCTTTAGAACAGGGATTTATGCGAACTGTTCCTGGAACAGATGTTTATATTCTTGGTTTTATGGATAAAAGAGGATGGGAAGATGAGATTATTACATCGGTTTTGGATGACTTTTTGCTTTCTATTTTTTATGGTACGTTAGAGGTTTATCTTGGAAATGTAGAAATTTCAAAAAGAACACTTGAAAAAGTTGTCGAAACCTATAAAGATAAAGCTGTTTCAGCATACAATTATTATCAGGCTATGACTTCACAAGAGGCACATGTTATCACGAAGGATTTTAATGGGCTTGGTGATGTTGAAATTCATATTTTAATTCAAAAAGACTTGCATCGCCGTGTTTTGATGGGGCGCAGTAACGGAATGAAAGTGTTTGATCAGAAAAATTTTCCCAGTGCAATTCAATTTGCTGGTGTATGTATTTTACAGGGAAAGAATGTCAATTCATTTTTTCGCGAAATGGAAAACCCACAACATAATGAATGGCAGCCAGAACGTCATCAAAAAGTTGCGCTAGCGCGTAAGTACAAAAAGGATTTGTTCCAGTTAATTAAGAGTTATGTATTGGAATATGGACGAAAAACGACAGTTGATGAAATTGATGCTGAGGGAGTTGGTGCATATCTTCCTGATGATAGTGCTACGGATAATGGACGAGATAAATATGAATCTATTCCTGGTGTGACCAAAGATATCGATATCAGCGCTCCAGAGCTGAAAAGCTATCAAAAGGGTTTTGAAATGAATGATTCATCTACTTATACAAGCACAGAAGATACAGAAGGACTTTCTGAAGATGAAGATTTTGGGATGGGAGGTAGTAAAGATTTTGGTGATGATAAATCAAACGAAACTTCTGATGGAAATTCGTTTGGTAACAACCTTGGCAATGGCGCAGGCTCGGAAAGTGAAGGCGATGAAAGCTTTCCAGTTGGTTCAGATGGAGAACCAGCAGTTGCTATAAAAAAGAAATTTGAAATTCACACTATGGCAGTGCGTTTAATGTTGCTTGATGCCAAGAAAAAACGTTATAGATTAATATTTGTACCAGAAAAAACAAGTGGTGAGGGTTATTTGCAACTTAAACTTTCTGGCGAGCAGAGTGATATTGCTGTAAATATTCATTTAGCCAATAACCGAGATACGGGGGAAAATCTAAGAACTTGCCAGAATATCATATTTTTGCATGACATTCAAGCAAAGCATAAGATGATAGTAGAGTTTAATGTGCAGTTCTTTGAATGTAGTTCGATGGAGGTGAGTTTGTATGGATATAAGATATAGGTTATATCCTTATCCTGTGTTAGCGGCTGACATGGATGATTATATTGACAGCAGTTTCACATTTGCTATAGTGTCTGAAAAGAAAATTCATGAAATTAAACTTTCATTTCGATTGAACTTGAAGAATGACGGACTTGCAGATCTGATTCAAAGCGGTAAGGCTGAGTATTTAATTCACATTGAATGTCCGCGGACTTGCTATCGGCATGCTATAAAAACAACAGATTATGATTATGATTACTGTATCCCTGAACGAAAACTTAATGGGCGAGTGTCTATTTGCGCATTTATTGTTGCAAAACAGAATCTGCCTGCCTATTATAATCATGCGTTCAATACAGATTATGAAGGTCTGTCTTTCTCTATTGATCGAGGAGGTATTCTTGCTATTGGAGGGCAGTATACGTTTAACGTCATAAAAGATATGGAAGATCTTGCTAGAATACCTTCTATTTTTACAATTTGCAAACGGGCAGCAGATTCTGATAATGGTATGGAAATTGATATGGATGGAAATAAAATTGCAGTTACCCTTTCCAATGACAGCTTTTGCAGATACAAAAATCTGGCGTCAGAATTAAAATATCAGCCAGCTTTTCATTCTATGCTTATTATGCCTGCACTAATTTATGTCTTTGAAACTCTTCGGAGGGAAGGCGTTGATAATTATAATGATAAAAGATGGTTTATCGCTATCAGCAAAACTTTTAGCAAGTATAATGTTAAATTAAATGCAGAAACGTTGGATAACAGTCCTTCTTATACTTTTGCTCAGAAAATTCTTGATATGCCTGTTGATCGTGCCTTGAACGCGCTGGCTGAATGGAGTGATGATGAAAGTGAGGATGAATAATGGTTATACACTTTTTGAAGGAAGATTGCCTTACTGCCTTAAAAACCAATATTACAGGTAATATTAAACATTATAGTGAACCAATAAATGACTGGATCTATGAATTCTTTGATGGTGAAAATCCATTTTTAGAATACAAATTTCAGATTGATGATTTTCAATGTGATAATGATCTTAGTGATGAACATGATTTAAGCATGCAGGATGTTGAAAATGTTATTCGTCTGTACTCTTCTATGAAAGAGTTAACTGATACACAAGCTACAGATGAGAGACTTTGGGCGGGGTTGGCGCATGGTGATTTCTGGAAATATATGCAGAATCGTTGGAACTTTAGAAAGGTGACCGAAAATACCAGTGCATTGATACAGTCGAGGTACTTTTATTATTCGTCTGATGGTGGCAGGCGGGCACTTTTTAAAAATTCCCTGGCACGCTTATGGTGGATTGGAAAATTGACCTATGATAACAAGCGAAAAGATCCGTTTGAGTTGACTCGATATATGGGTGAGGACTTTGCAACTAAGGCATTGGTTATATTCTCAAGCAATTACACAAGTAATCCTTGCGTGACACATGGATTATTCAGCGCCTTGCTTACGCTTGATAATGAAGGATTTTGCTATGGAAAAAAGCGTAGAGATATTTATTATCAGGCGACCAGATACTTGAATATTTTTGGAGGAACTCATATTCTTGATTATTATACAGAAGATGAGATTAAAGAGAAAATCTTGAATTACATGCATAACTTGAAATAAACGATGGAATTATTTGAATAAGAATAATGATTTGGGCTGTTTTACCTGGTCGCAATTGATGATCAGGGGGAGTAGAATTGGATTATCTATTAGACCATACCATCAAGTGCAGGTTTGTGCCTTTTTTATTTGCTAGAGTATTGATTTTTCAAGGTTCATCACATCAAATGATGAGGGAAGTTTGAATTAGTAATTATGTAGATTGGAGAGGTAGGGAACATGGGTAATTTAGAAGAGAAACTTAATCTTAGAGAAATAAATCCGATGGAAGAATTTAATAAGTTACCTAATGTATATAATCTTGCTAAAATTGCCAAAAGTCAGCAAACTTATGATATGCTTCAGAAGGCATTTGATAATTATGATGGATATGGAGAAATATTAAAGGTAGCAGCAAAAAAATTATTAACTTATGATCTGTGTAAAATAGCTTGTGAGAAGCGTGGATCAAATTTACAATATGTTCCTAAAAAGTTTCTTGATGTAGTGATATGTGAAATAGCCGTTAAATGTAATCCAAGAGCGCTTGCATATGTTCCAGAAGAATGGCGTACGTATGAATTATGTTTGTTTGCCGTTAGTAATGATTCGAGAGAAGAAAAATGGTTACGACAGCGGGAAAAATGTGCGCTTGCAAGTGTACCAAAAGCATTAGTGGATGGATCGGATGGTCAAAAATTATGTGAAATTGCTGTAGAAAAAAACAGTTTGGCTATTGAATATGTACCGCTAAAATATATAACTAAAAGCATGGCGTATAAAGCTGTTAAAAATTCATGGCCAGGCGGATTTTATGAATATACAGAAATTGTAGAAATTTATAAGAAACATCAATTAGAGTTACCGGAGCCTGAATGGCATACAGCAACAGTTTGGCCAATTGCCTATATTCCTGAAGAAATAATAGATAGGGATTTAGTTGAATATTCTGTTAAATTATTTCCTGAGAGTATTGCGGTTATTCCAAGACAATATAAGAATTCATATGTGACTTTAGAGTTGTGTCAAAAGGTTATGGAACATGGATGGAGATACTTGAAGTATATCCCAGATCCATTTTGCAAAAATAGTAGTATTATTAATGCTGCGCTCAAAGAGTCACCATTGGCGTTAGGGTTTGTTCCTATGGAGAAAAGAACTAAAAAAAGATGTTTTGATGCCAAAAAGCGTGGGGGAGATAAGATCCTTCTGGAATGGTTTCCGGATAGAATTGCAGATGCATGGATGAATGAATGTGAAGAGAGAAAAAATAAAGATGCTATTAATATTGAACCTATTATGCTTCCAGATATAGAAGTAAATATGAGTGGTTCAATTGTAGTGGCAGATACGGATAATATGATTATTCATGAGAGTAGTGACAATGACAGCGATGGAATTCCTATTTATTATATAACAGACATTCATTTAGAACACCATCTGCCAGCTAAAGAGTATAAAGATTTTAAAGAAATTGAAACATTCATTCAGAAAAAGGTAGAAGAACTAATTCCGTCTTTGAAATTTGGAAGACAGGGTATCATACTTATTGGTGGGGATGTTGCTTGCAATCTTCCGTTTGTATCATACTTCTACAAATGTTTGCGAGATAATTGTAATATGCCGATAATTTCTGTTCTTGGAAATCATGAACTTTGGGATGGGAATTTTTGGGGATTTCGAGAGAGCAGACTAATTGACACTATAATTGGTGATTATAAAGATGCAATTGAATATTATGATACGTATTTGTTAGAAAATGAATTATATCTACAATACAAGGGTTATAAAAAAGTGCGCCTTGATGAAAAAAAGATACTGGAAGTTTGTGATGCTGAACTTACTGAAATATGTGAAAAGTCATCAATTATAATCCTAGGCGGACTTGGCTTTAGTGGTTTGGAACCTAAATTTAATGCGTCAATGGGATTATATAGAAATACAGTAACTTTGGAAGAAGATAGAAAACGTTCAGATCGTTTTCGTATTGTTTATGAAAAAGTTCGTAAATGTGCCGGTGATAAACATGTAATTGTTCTTACACATACGCCAATAAATAACTGGACTTATGATACTCCGAATCCTAAGTGGATATATGTAAATGGACATACACACAAAAATGGTTTTGTTTGTAATGAAAATGGTGCGACCGTATATTTTGATAATCAGGTCGGGTATAAAAAAAGTCAATTACATTTTAATACTTTTTTTGTTGACAATATATATGATCCGTTGAAAGAGTTGCCTGATGGGATTCATGAAATTTTTCCGGAACAATATGTTGATTTCAACCGTGGACGAGGAATTTATATGTCACGGTTTTGCCAACAGGGGAAATTGTATGCATTAAAGCAGAACAATATTTATATGTTTATGCTTCAAAATGGAGCGCAGATTTATTGGCTGGAAGGTGGTAGACTTCATTCAGCAGAACATGGGATAGAGTGGTATTATGAAAATATATCATCGTATTATACTTGTGTTCAGCGAGCATTTACACCCTATCGGAATGTACTTCAAATGATTTCAAATGAAGTTAAGATATTTGGAGGATATGGAACGATTCATGGGTGTATTATTGATATCGACTATAGAAGTCACATTTACTTGAATCCATATGATGGTTCAATACATCCATATTATGCGGATGACATGACAAATAAATATGTATATAGTTCTGTGTATGAATTGCTGAAGCGACTGGATTTAGAAAATGGAACGTCTATGCTTACAGCATTTATTTCTGCGGAAAAGGAAAACTTGCTACCAACATTAGCGGAAAAGGGGAATAAGTTAGCAAAAGTGTCTAATGCAGTTCTGGTTACAGATAGAACGATATATGAGCCATCAAGGATTTTGAGATCAATACAATATGTTTTTGATCGAAATGTTATTCGTCAATGGAATGATGAGGTATTGAAGCTGGAAAGCTTGCTCAATTTTTCTATCAATGATTTGCAATTGCTTGTTTAGAGTGCGATGAAAAACATAATCATTAATGCGCGATAACATTGTGTACAAAAGGCAGGGATAAGATATGTCACAACCAGAGAAAACCATACAATTAAATCCTGTCACAATCCATCCCACCTCCGTCATGACCGGCGACCGTGATCGGAGTCGTTTCCTGTACTATCAGCTGAAGATGAGCATCCAGCGGGCAGAGCGGATCGATATCATCGTATCCTTCTTGATGGAGTCTGGAGTACGGATGCTGCTGAAAGACTTACGGGCAGCTCTGGAGCGTCAGGTTCCAATCCGGATTCTGACAGGAAATTACCTGGGGATTACGCAGCCGTCAGCGCTTTATCTGATCAAGAAAGAGTTGGGAGAGCAGGTGGATCTTCGTTTCTATAATGAGACAGGGCGTTCTTTCCATCCGAAGTCGTATATGTTTCATTATCCGGGATATAGTGAGATCTATATTGGCTCGTCCAATGTTTCCAGAAGTGCGCTGACATCAGGAATTGAGTGGAACTACCGTTTCAGCAGTGAGACGGACTCGCGCAATTTCCTTATGTTTTATGAGACGTTCAATGATCTCTTCCAGAACCATTCGATTGTGATCGATGATGCAGAGCTGAAACGGTATTCAAAGAACTGGCATAAACCTGCGGTTTCAGCAGACCTTGCCCGCTATGATTTGGCGGAAGAATCGTCAAAAGATGTCACCGTAAACCAAAAGGTCAGTAGCACGTCGGATGTTGGAGCAAATGCAGATGCGGATACCGATGCAGATGCAAAAGAAACTACAGACACAGGCGCTGTGTTCTTATTTCAGCCCCGCGGCGTGCAGATCGAAGCTTTATATGCATTGCGGGACAGCCGGGCAGAAGGGGCAACGAAGGGACTGGTTCAGGCGGCAACCGGAATCGGGAAGACGTATCTGGCGGCATTTGATTCCGCCGGTTATCAGCATGTTCTGTTCGTTGCTCACCGAGAGGAGATTCTGAAGCAGGCGGCAATCTCCTTCCGCAATGTGCGCCGGTCGGAGGATTACGGTTTCTTCTGCGGCTGGGAGAAGGCAACGGACAGGTCCGTGATCTTTGCGTCTGTCGCAACGCTTGGCAGGGAAGAATATCTTACGGAGCAATACTTCCCCAGCGATTATTTTGATTATATTGTCATTGACGAGTTCCACCATGCAGTAAATGAGCAGTATCGGCGGATCATCCGCTATTTTCATCCGAAGTTCCTGTTGGGGCTGACGGCGACGCCGGAGCGAATGGATGGCAGGGATATTTATGAGATCTGTGATTATAATGTGCCATATGAACTTTCTCTGCGAGAAGCGATCAACAAGGGCGTGCTGGTTCCATTTCACTACTACGGTGTCTATGATGCGACTGACTATTCCAGCGTGCATCTGGTACGTGGACACTATGATGAGCAGGAGCTGACGGCACTTTACCGGGGAAATATGAACCGCCATGATTTGATCTACAAGCATTATCGGAAATATCATTCCCGGCGGGCACTTGGTTTCTGCTGTTCCCGGGCGCACGCGGAGGAGATGGCGGGAGAGTTCAGCCAACGTGGGATTCCTTCCGTGGCTGTTTACAGTAATGCGAATGGAGAGTTCTCGGAGGAACGTGATCGTGCGGTTGAGCGGCTGAGACAGGAAGAGATCCGGGTGATCTTTTCCGTGGATATGTTTAATGAGGGCCTGGATATTGCGTCTGTGGATCTGGTAATGTTCCTCCGACCGACGGAATCTCCGATTGTCTTTCTGCAGCAGCTGGGGCGCGGGCTTCGTACCAGCAAAGGCAAAGAGTACCTGACCGTGCTGGACTTTATCGGGAATTATGAGATGGCAGGGAAATGCCTGGGTCTTCTCAGCGGTGACGGTCATGCGGAAGCGGAATCCGGTGCTGCCAATACAGAAAGTGGTACAGAGCCGAAGTATCCGGATGGATGTCAGGTGGATTTTGATATTCATCTGATTGACCTCTTTGAAGAAATGGGGAAGCGTTCGCTGACGATGAAAGAGCGGATCGGGCAGGAGTACCGGCGGATTCGGGAGCTTCAGAATGGTAAAGTGCCGACCCGGATGGAACTTTTTACTTACATGCAGGGCGATATTTATGAGTACTGCATCCGTCATGCGAAGGAGAATCCATTCCGGCGCTACCTGGAATTTGTGAAGGAGCAGGGAGATTTGACAGAGGCGGAAGAGCAGCTGTATGGCAGCATCTGCCGGGAGTTTATCGCCATCCTGGAGACGACAGACATGCAGAAGGTTTACAAGATGCCGATTCTCTATAGCTTCTATAATCATGGTGAATTGCGCATGGAAGTGACAGAAGAGCAGGTTCTGGCGGCATGGAAAGAATTTTTCGATACCGGTACGAACTGGAAAGATTTTCATGCTGGCATTACTTATGAAGAATACCGAAAAATGTCCGACCGTCAGCATCTGAGCAAAGCGAAGAGCATGCCGGTAAAATTTCTGAAATCCTCTGGGAAAGGTTTCTTCATTGAGAAGGAGGGCTTTGTACTTGCCATTCGTGAAGAGCTGCGGGCGTGGATCACGAATCCGGCACTGGTTGCGCAGATGAAGGACATTCTGGAATACCGGACGATGGAATATTACCGGAGACGCTATGTGGCGGAAAAGGTGGATTGACAAACTCTTCGCAAGATGCATTCGCAAAACGCAAAACGTTGTTTAATTTCTTGCGAATCTCGCGTTATAATTGGCGAAAATAAAAAAACAGGGGACGGCAGCAGATGAGGGATGGTTCAGATGAAAACCTGTAAAGAAGTTGCAGCGGCATGGGGAGTTTCCCATCGGACGGTAAACAATTTATCCTCTTTCAGCAAGAAGACTCCGACCTCTAAGGTGGGAGATGAATTGCGTCTATTGCCTGCTTGCTCGTCTTCCCGAATTATAGTATAATGTCCTTCGTTGAATCATAAAAATCATCTGGGGCCTGTGATCAGATACTGCATAAGGTTTTCGAAGAGGCACAGTCAGAATACTATTATGTCGATAAGACGCTATATAAGAGAATTTTAAGCATGATTAGATGTGGGTGAGCGATTATGACCGAAGACGAAATGCGTTATATAACAACGGTAGGCCGGATGGGCAGTATGTCGAAGGCTGCGGAGGAAATGTACATTACCCGCTCGGCTCTGAGCCGTTGTATCAAGAAAGTGGAGGAAGAACTGGATACGCCGTTATTTAAGCGGGTTCCTTCCGGGATTGTCCCCACACAGGCCGGAGAGATCTATATCCGGTATGCGGAGAAGTTTCTGACAGAGATCCGAAAGATGAAATCGGAGATTTATGAGATCAGCAAGGAATACAGTGGAACGGTGTGTGTAGGGGCAACGTATTCGATTGTGGCTTCCGTACTGTCCCACGCATTGTCTTGGCTGCAGGAGACGTATCCCAATATTCATTGTGTGATTTATGATTACAATGTGCGCATTCTGGAAGAACACCTGCAGTGCGGCAAGATTGATTTTCTTCTCTGCCATTATCCGGAGCAGCAGAGTGTTGGTCTAAGATATCTTCCGCTAGCAAATGAGACGCTGTATCTCGTGATGGCGCGTTCCTGCTACAACCGGATTTCTGAAGAACGTCCGGATGTTTTTGATCAGATTCCGTGGGATGAACTGCAGAGTTTGCCATTTTATCTGACACAGTCCTATTACAGAGACAGGCAGTTGATTGACCTGGCATTAAAAGATATGAATCTGGAGCCGGTTCATGTGCAGGAACTTTGTTCTTACTATTCTATCTTTGGCCTTGTGGAGAATGATCTCGGTGTTACTATTGCTCCTTCTGTGAATTGCCAGCCTTTTTTGCAGAATGAGAAGCTGGTTTTTATAAAAATTCCCTGGAACAATCAGGCGGTAGATGCTTTGTATGCAGTTGTTCAGGAAGGTCTTCCGTTATCCCCCTCCGCACAGATTGTTCTGGATGCCTGCACTAGGGAATTTTTTTCTATGAATCACGAATGATTGTGATGATTATGATAATAGTGTAAATGCAGCGGCATAGTGGATGAATTATCCTTCCCCTTGATTTTTTGTAACAGGGGGGAGGAATTTTTTTGCGCTTTTCGGAAAATGGATTTGTTAGTACAATGAACTTAGATAAGTTTTCCGGAAGGAATATTGAAAGGGGCGAATTCAAATTATATGAAGCATGCAACTACTTTGCCGCTGGCAGAGCGCCGGCCGCTGATGAATCATGAGTGGCAGGCAATTACATTTCAGACGGATGATACCGCAAGAATATACCTGGATCAGTGTATTTATGAAACGATTCATCCGCTGCGTTTTACAAAGCAGGGAGTTATGATCAGTGAAACGGATTTTTATCGCATCTATGCACCGGATCTGAATTTTTCTATCGATGGATCAGAGATTTCTCTGGAGTTTACGGATTATATTCAGTATGCGGATTTCAGTGACCGGGCGCTGGCAGGATGCCCGAAGCGGGAAATTGTTGGAGGCGTTCCCTATATGCCGGTTACGGATATTCAGGAAGCCGTTCTGAAGCTGGGCTCATCGGTTATGGTTACAGATCGCGGGAAGATAGATCTGGAGGATGCTCCGTACCTGGAGGGAGAGAGCCTTTATCTTCCAGTGGTGGAAATTATGCAATATGCGTTCGGTGCGAATGTACAGCGGCTGCATGAGGGAACGGAGAAGACATTCTGGGCAAGAGCACTTACCGAGCGGGATACGATTTCCATTTCTTTCTGCAGGGATTTTTCGTTGACGAAGCCATATGCGAATGCACTGACACGATCCCGGTCGAAGGTGTATGGTGATATCTACGGCACTTACTGGTTCCCGGAAGGGCGCAGAGTGATGCCATATCGTGTATATGTTCCGTATGCTTATGATTCATCAAAGCCGCAGAAGGCGCTGGTTACATTCCCCGGCGGACTGGCGAATGAGAATTCGTATTTTGATCGCGTGCCGGGTGGAGGATTTCAGCGGGAAGCGGAAGTTCATGACTATCTGGTGATTGGTCTGACCGGGTATGGCGTATCAACATTTTTCGGCAGCCGGATCCCGATTCTGCAGACGTTGGATGGAATCGATTATGAACATGCAGATCCGGAAAATCCGGAGAACTGGCCGCAGGAAACGCTGGATTTGAGAGCAATTGCAGAGCAGGGGATGTGGACAGCCATGAAGGAAATAGAGCGAAAGTGGAATGTGGATAAAGAAAATCTCTTTGCGATGGGGAATTCCGCCGGTTCCAACAGTACTATGTATTTTTTCCTGAAATATCCGGAAATCTTTCGGGCGGCGGTTCCGACGGGCGGATTTATTAATTATCATTTTGCGGATATGAGTCAGATTCGTCCGGGGACGCTGCTTCACATCATTGGAACGGAAGATGAGTACGGTTTTGATGATATGATAAAAGCTTACGCGGAATTGGACCGGCTGGGAATTCAATACAAAAAGATGATTATAGGCGGAGGAAATCATTCACTTTCCTGGACTTTTGCAGTGAAAGACATTTTTGATTTCCTGGATAGTAACGTGAGATAATGACCGGTTCAGATACCAGAAGAGAGGGGAAAGGTGAATGAACAAAATTCAATTCTACCGAAAAAAGATATTTACCAGGCAGTTACTGGCGATTTATGTGATGATCTTTCTGTATCAGTTTGTCTTTCAGATGATCATGACGCCAATGACTTCCTTTGGCCTTTCTCTTGGAATTTCCGGTGTTGTTCTTGGTGTGATATCGAATCTGTATGAGTTTTCGTGCATGGCGGCGAGAAATGTGGCAGGGACGCTGGTTGACGATGGAAAGTACAGAAAAGCGATTGCAATCGGGTTTCTTGTGATATGTGTGAATGCGGTTCTGTTTCTTCTGGTTCGCAGCCGGGTCGGATACGGGCTGGTGCGTTTCCTGACCGGTTTTACTGCAGGGTATACCGGGGCTGCATTTACCGCTCTTCTTCCTTCCGTTATGGAGCCGGGGCTGGTAGGATCGGCGACAGCGATTTATTCGATTCTGGCTTCTCTGGGAGCCTCGTATGCGCCGAAGCTGTCAGCCGGAATTTTTACAACATATGGCTATCCGCATGCTTATGCAGCGGCGGCTGTTTTGTCCTCCGTTTGTCTGCTGCTTTCCCTGTGGGGGATTCCAGCTAATATTCAAAAGGCAGATGTTTCGTCGGATAAAGCTCAGAATGCAGAAACGGAGGAAGCAGACGAAGGAAAGCCTGCCTGGCTTCGCGGTCTATCAGCGAAGGTAATTCCAGCCTGTATGATCGGCCTGCTTGTGAACATTACAAAGGATCTGAATAGTTTTTATACTGTGCAGCTGGGACTGGATAAAGGAATTGATGTTACGACGGGAATTGCAATCGCGGGAACATTGTCGATCGGTGTGCTGTTGCTGACCGGAATTTTGATCGATCATGGTTTTGTGAAAAAGGTGATGCTGATCTGTCTGTCCTTCCTTGTGATCAGTAATATTTTATACGGCAGTGCAAATAGTGCAGGAATGGCAACAGCCGCGGCTGTTTTCTACAAGATTGGTATCGGTGGATACTGGCCCTGCCTGATCACATTCTGCTGTCAGCTTCTTCCCGGAAGGCAGGGAGCGGCGATTGCCACACTATATTTCTTTATGGATGTAGTTTCTCTCGTGAATAATGTTCTTCTGGGTTATTTGTATGATACTCTGGGCAGCAGCCATATGTATTATGTTGTGGGAATCGTCAATGCGGCAGCGATTGTTTACTATCTGATCTGGTTGAACCGAAGGAAACTGTCAGTGAGAAAATTGTAAAAAGAAATGAACATTTTTTGAGAGGAGAAAATTCTATGGCAAAAGATAAGATGAGTTTTAAAGAGTACGTGAAGAGCTTTTTTACCAGAAACTTTTTGATCATGCTTCTTGTGTTTATTACCGCGAATTTTGCGAATAAACTGGGAACGACGCCCATTACTACACAATCGGTAGCGCTCGGAATTGCAGGAACTTTACTCGGCGTGCTGACTTCCATGCAGAAAGTCATTCAGATGTGCATGCGTCCGTTCTCCGGATGGATCTTCGATCATCTGTCAGAGAAAAAGATGCTGTGTATCGGCTATGTTGCGACAGCTGTATGCTATTTCGTATATGGTATCGCACAGAATACGGCAGTTTTTGCGATTGCCAAAGTTCTGCAGGGCTTCTCCGGCGGTCTTCTTGGCGGTCTGGCCTATTCGATGCTGGTAAAGAGCCTTGGCATGGGCGGATTTGGTATGGCAGTAGCTGTGATTTCCGCAATTTCAAATGTTTTTGTTGGTTATGCGCCGAAGATCTCGAAATCTCTGTTTGAGAATCAGAGCTTTTTCATTGCCTTTCTGGTGGCTGCGATTGTACAGCTGATTCCGGCAGTTCTGTGCCTGTTCTTAAAACTGGAGAAAAAGAATGAGGCGGAAAATTCGGACAAGAAGGAAGCGGAAAAAACAAAGAAGCGTATGGGTATGAAGGATTATCTGAAGGGAATCAGTTTTGCGGTACTTCCGATCTGTACCCTTGGCTTGTTTGCAAACTGCACCCGTGACCTTTTTATGACATATACAGTACAGCTTGGCGTAGAGCAGGGGATTGATACTACAATTGGTATTGCAATGGCAGCGGTGGTTACTGTCTGGATCGGCTTTGTTGTTGGATTTCTGATCGACCGCATCAATTCGGATCTGGTTTTAGTTGTATCTTACTGTTTCCTGGGAGCCAGCAATCTTCTGTATGGACTGGGTTCGAATCTCACCATGTATAATATTGCGGCAATCTGTTATCAGGTGGGAATTGCGTCCTACTGGCCGGCGCTGCAGGCGACCTGTTTCAAAGTTGCCGGAAAGAGTCAGGCTGGTGTTGTTTCACAGACGCTTTACATGTTCCTGGATTTTGTAGCGATTGTATTCGCATCGCTGGTTGGTATGATGTATGATACGCTTGGAATCGTAAATGTATATACGGTAATGGGATTTGTAAATCTCTTTGCAGTTGTGTATTTCCTTGTCCTGAAGAAAGTATATCTGAACAAATATATGGAGAAGCATGCGGTGGAAGAGTAAATATTGTATCATAGAGTGATTATATTTATCAGAGGGTATACGGGCTATGCAGATGTGCATAGGGTATATCCTCTGATTCTTATTTAGAACATAGTAGATAGTTCTTTACTACAAATAAAATAAACTGATAACTCTGACAATAACAAAATGAAAAGACGAAACTAGAGCATAATAGACCACAGTTCAGACTTCGGTTCTTAAACGACAAAAAATACAAAAAACTATTGACAAAAGGTTTGATCGCGATTAAAATGATTGCCATAAGGGAGACAACATGGCATCTGAATTATCAAGAAAAAAGTTTATAGAGTGTGCATCCGAGATTATTGCATCTGACGGTATCCATGGTTTGAGCATTCGGAAAATAGCGAAGAGTATGGACTGTTATACGGGAAATATTTATTACTATTTTGAGAATCTGGATGAACTGATTGCTTATGCAAACATGGAATATTATGCGGATTACCTTGCGGATGTATCTACCCTGCACGCCAGGGAAGGATATTCTGCAGAGGCATACGAGAAGTCATGGCTTATTTATATGGATCATGCACTTCGAAATCCGGATATTTTTATGAAGCTGATTTACGGACCGTATGCCGGAAAGTTAGGTGCAATTGCAGGTGATTATTATGAGATGTTTCCGGAGCGAAAGAAGCAGCTGAATTCTGATATTGCCAGAATCCTGTTCGAAAAAACGCTTAAAACATCGGATGATCATCTGGTTTTAAGGTTCTGTATTGAGAATGGAACTTTTACAGAGGAACGCGCGGAGTTGCTTGGATTTGTATTAAGTAACTTCAGCAGAGGTGTTATCTATGAGTTCAATTCGAATGAGCAGAGCCTGGAGCGCATGAAGGAACGTTTCGCTGAGGGCCTTCATGAAATATTTCGGGCGTTTGCTGATTAAAGGCAGGCTACTGAGAACAGGAAGGATTTTTTACCCCTCGATTGATCGTGGTTAATACAATGATGTATGAGAACTCGCGAGAGAGAAAGGGGTATATTTATTTTCAGAATTGATCGCGATTAAAAATGGCAATGTAGGTTACTGACACTAAAACAGGCAGGAGGAACGGTATGATTCTGAAGAATGCAATGATTCATGTAGGTGATGGTACAGTACGTCAGGGTGACATTCGAATCCAGGCAGGAAAAATTGCCGAAGTGGGAAATAATCTTGAAGGTACGGATGTTCGCGATTTGACTGGCCTGGATATTTTCCCGGGTTTTATGGATGCAGGCAACTTTCTTGGAACGCAGGATATGGCATTTTACGCACATGACTGGAATGAAAATTCATCTCCGATAACGCCGTATCTTGATGTATGGCATTCTCTGGATCCGGATGAATTATCGATTCAGGAATTGTACAAAGCCGGAATTACCAGTATGGTAGTATCTCCCGGAAATGACAATATCCTTGGCGGAACTTGTGCCGTTGTGAAGACAAAAGGAAAAAACATTAATAAGATAACGGTTCGGCGTGATGTTGCTCTGAAAGCGGCTTTTATGGATCATGTAATTGATATATATAAGACGAAGGGCGGACCGAAGACACCAATGGGAATGGCCAGTCTCCTGAGCAATGCGTTGGCGGATCCGAATGAAGGAACGGATTTTCGTAGTCGAAGAACGCATTTGATCATGGAGCAGGTGAAAAGAGGTGATATTCCGATTCTGGTTGCCTGCGATACAGCAGTGCAGATGCTTCGTTTTCTCGATGTTGTAAAGCCGTATCCTGATATGAAAGTTATCTTTACGCTTTCTTATCAGGCAGATCGAATTGCGGATCAGCTGAAGGAGAGAAATGCGGCAGTGATTCTGGGAGATAGTTCCCGGTCCTCTTTGCATTGCCATTATCAGATGAATTACGGACAACTGAGAAAAATGGCGGATGATGGGCTTCCGTTTGGACTGACTTTGTTGGGAACGGATATGTCGTGGGGGCGTGAGACTGTATTCTGGAATGTTTCAAGATTGCTTCAGGGTGAGGAGGATAAAGAGACAGCTGTAAAGATGCTGACTGTAAATCCGGCGGAGATGTTTGGCGTATCGGATCGTATTGGCGCTATTAAGGAGGGACTGGATGCAGATCTTCTGATCTATCGGGGGAATCCTTTTGAGAAAGTAAATGCTGTTTTGTTAGAAACCATGATTGAAGGAGAAACTGTATTTTCTTTTAACGGAGAGGAGGCGTAGCGAATGCTTCTTTTAAAAAACGCAAGGATTTATCCACAGACAGAGGCGGCGCCGTTTACGGGAGATGTGCTGTGTAAGGACGGTAGAATTATTGAAATTGGCAAAGATTTAAACAGTGAAAATGCAGAAGTGCTTGATCTGACAGGACTGGTTTTGATGCCAGGGTGGGTGGATTGTCATTCTCATGCAGGACTTGGCCCCGGGAAAAGTGTTCTTGGCTTATCCTATGGAACCGATACCGGAGATCCTGTCAGTCCTCAGATGAGAGTTATTTATTCGGCCGATCCGTCAAATCCATGCTTTTCATTTGCCTTGAAGAATGGGATTACGACACTGGGAATTATCCCGGGGAGCAGCGATATTATTGATGGACTTGGTTTTGCGACAAGAACCTGGGGAGATAACATCTTTGAAATGTGTCTGAAGCAGGATATGTGTATGAAGATGTCTCTTGGTGAAAATCCGAAAGGAGTGTTCCAGGGGCAGCATCGGGAGCCGGATTCCCGTATGGGAGTGACGTTTATTCTGGAAGAGTACCTTTCCAATGCGAAGGATTATATGGAAAGAAAAGAGTCGGGAGATAAAGATCTTGTATATAATGAAAAGTATGAAGTTCTGATTCCTGTACTGAAGAGAGAGATTCCTGCCAGAATTCACTGTACGCATAATGATATGGCTGCTGCGATTGCAATTCTTTCCTCATACGGCGTAAGGTTTTCGATTGAGCATGCCTGGGGGGCAAGCAATTATCTGGAAGAGATAGCGGAGAGCGGCTGTACGATTGTATTTGGACCGATCGGTGGCAGAAAATCATTCTATGAATCAAGGTTTGTGGATATTGATGCGGTTGGAAAGTTGGATCGAATGGGTGTGAAGTGTTGTCTTACGGTTGATTCGCCTCTGATTGGTCTGGACGCATTGTTAAGTCACCTGGAACAGGCAGTAAGAGAAGGTGCAGATCCGATACGGGCGATGAAGATGGTGACTATCTATCCGGCGGAACTTCTTGGAGTAGATGATCGCCTTGGCTCTATTGAGATCGGTAAGGATGCTAACTTTGCTGTTTTCCAGGGGATCCCCGGAAGCGATATGGGAGCACAGGTAATCTATACCATTGGTGAGGGTGAGATAAAGTATCGAAAGCAGTAGGGGGATAAGGAATGGGAAAGTACGTTTTAAAAAGACTATTGGCGCTGATCCCGACAATATTGATTATTGTGTTTGTCGTATATTTTATTATGGAGCTGACACCCAGTGATCCCGGTACCCTGATTTTGGGGCAGAATGCATCAGCAGAGGCAATTGCGGCAAAGAATGCAGAGCTTGGTTATAATGATCCTTTCTTTGTCAGATATTTTAAGTACATTCTGAATCTGTGTAAAGGAGATCTTGGTGTTAGCTGGACGAATAATAAACCGGTGTTTGATCTGGTTATGGCCCGCTTTCCGGTGACTATTATTTTGGCGGCTGGAGCAACCCTGATTGGAGTTGTATTTGGCGTTCTTCTTGGTGTTCTGGCAGCGGTGAAGCAGTATAGCGGATGGGACATCGCAGGAACTTCACTGGCAATGATACTGGCATCATTTCCAGCATTCTGGATTGGTATGATGCTCATTATTCTCTTCTCACTGAAGCTTGGCTGGCTGCCATCTTACGGCACAGATTCCTTCAAGAGCTATATTCTTCCATGGTTTACAACAGCCTGCGGATTCGTTGCTTCTCAGCTTCGCATGACGCGAACATCTATGTTGGAATGTATTCGAATGGATTATATTCGAACAGCAAGAGCCAAAGGGCAGAAGGAACGAATTGTGATTTACCGTCATGCTCTGAGAAATGCACTTCTTCCGGTAATTACGATTATGGGCATGAATTTCGGAGCAATGCTGGGAGGCACGGTTACGGTAGAGACAGTATTTACTCTAAATGGAGTAGGAACTTTATTGCTAGCTTCCATTCGAAGCAAAGACATTCCGGTTGTCGTCGGTGCTATTGTAATTATTGCCGTCTGCTATACACTGGTTATGCTGGTGGTTGATATCGCGTATGCATTCATTGATCCTCAAATCAAAGCACGTTACTTGAAAAAATAGAAATTTGAGGAGGGGAGTACCATATGAATGAGAGCAAAAGTATTGTAATAAAAAAGAAAAGCCGTGCCGGAGAAATTTGGAGGCGCTTTCGGAAGAACAAACTGGCGATCATTGGCATGATTCTGTTCGCGATTATTATGCTGATAACTATTTTGGCAGATGTTATTGTTGATTATAATGCAGCGATTCAACAGGTGCCGAGTGATCGTCTCCTTGGTCCCTGTGCCGCCCATCCTTTTGGAACCGATAATTTCGGACGTGATTTATTTGCAAGAATTGTTCACGGATCAAGAAATTCTCTGCTGGTTGGATTTGGATCTGTTCTGATCGGTGTGACTTTGGGAGGAATTCTGGGAGCAATATGCGGCTACGTGGGAGGAAGAGTAGATGCGATTGTAATGCGGATACTGGATTCCATCATGTGTATTCCGACCACGATGATGGCACTGGCAATTGTAGCTGCGTTGGGAACAAGTCTGACGAATGTACTGATTGCTATGACAATCTCCAGCGTTCCGCGCTATTGTCGTATTATTCGATCCGCAGTAATGTCTGTAACTGGTCAGACCTATATTGAAGCGGCAAAGTCTTGTGGCGCGCCGGGATATCGAATTATTATGAAACACGTAATTCCGAATGCAATTGGACCGATTATTGTTCAGGCCACCATGTCAGTAGGTGCTGCAATTATCTCAGCAGCTGGTATCAGCTTCGTGGGAATGGGAATACAGGCACCGGCTCCGGAATGGGGGGCAATGTTGAATGACGCGAAGGCCTTTATGACGATGTATCCGTATATGGTTATTTTCCCAGGAGTGGCGATCGGTCTTACCGCACTTTCTTTAAATCTGATGGGAGATGGACTGCGGGATGCATTGGATCCGAAACTGAAGGATTAAGGAGGGAGATGTATGGCGAAGGAATTAAATGGAAGAGCCCCGGACGCAGGAACTCCCTTACTGGAAGTGAAGGATCTGGAAGTGGTTTATAAAACAGATGAAAATGTAATTCATGCAGTCAATGGAATCAGCTTTTCCCTGAATGAAAGAGAGACGATTGGCCTGGTTGGAGAAACCGGAGCGGGCAAAAGTACGACAGCACTCTCCATTCTTCGGCTGCTTCCCGAGAGAACCGGGCACATAACGAACGGCGAGATTCTGTTCCGGGGAGAAAATCTTCTGAAAAAGAATCCGGCGGAGATTCGTCTGGTGCGCGGCGCAGAGATTTCCATTATTTTTCAGGATCCTATGACAGCATTGAATCCGGTTCTGACCGTGGGTAGTCAGGTGAGAGAATCTCTGGAAATCCATAATTATGATAATAAAAGCCATGAGGAACTGGATGCCAGAGTAGATGAACTTTTCAATCTCGTTGGCATTCCTGCAGACCGAAAAAAGGAGTATCCGCATCAGTTCTCCGGTGGAATGAAGCAGCGGATTGTTATTGCAATCGCGTTGGCCTGTCAGCCGCAATTGCTGATTGCCGATGAGCCGACTACTGCGTTGGATGTTACGATTCAGGCACAGGTGTTGATGCTGATGGAAGAATTGAAGAAAAAACTGGGAACGTCCATGATCATGATTACGCATGATCTGGGAGTTGTTGCTGAAACCTGTGATAAAGTGGCGGTTATGTATGCGGGTGAGATTGTGGAATACGGTTCGCTGAAGGATATTTTTAGCGGAGAGAAGCATCATCCGTATACGGTTGGCCTGTTTCAGGCGATTCCCAATCTGGATGTCAAAACAGATCGGTTACAGCCGATTGATGGTCTTATGCCAGATCCGGCAGCCCTTCCCCCTGGCTGCAAATTTAGTCCGCGATGTCCTCATTGCACAGAGCAATGCAGGAGTGGAATCCCATCGCTATATGAGAATGAAGGACATCGCATATTCTGCAACCTTTATGCGGAGAGGGAGTAGCTATGGATAATCTGATCAAAACATTAGAATTGAAGAAATACTTCAATGTAGGAGGCGGCAGACAGCTTCATGCCGTTGACGGAATCAACATTGAGATCCCGCGGGGGAAGACGTTGGGGGTTGTAGGAGAATCTGGCTGTGGAAAATCTACCTTGGGACGGGTCATGATGGGACTGCTTCCGGCAACTTCCGGACAGATCCTGTTTGAGGACAAGGATATTGTCTCATGTTCGAAACGAGAATTTCAAAAAGTCCGCCGGGAAGTACAGATGATTTTTCAGGATCCTTACTCTAGTCTGGATCCGAGATTATCCGTCTACGAACTGATTGCGGAACCGCTGATCATGAATCATGTATGTAAGAACAAGAAAGAGGAGCTGAGCCGTGTACGGGAACTGATGGAAACAGTTGGACTGGCGGAACGTTTTATCAATTCCTATCCGCATGAGCTTGACGGCGGACGAAGACAGCGAATCGGTGTAGCCAGAGCACTGGCGCTGAATCCGAAGTTTATTGTGTGTGATGAACCGGTAAGTGCCCTGGATGTTTCGATTCAGGCACAGATTCTGAATCTTCTGATGGATATGCAAAGGGATAAAGGTCTTACTTATATGTTTATTACACATAATTTATCGGTGGTAAAGCATATATCAGATTCCATTATGGTGATGTATCTGGGACAATGTGTGGAAATTGCATCTTCGGATGAGTTATTTGCGAATCCGCTGCATCCGTATACCAGAGCTCTTCTGGATGCGATTCCGAGGCCAACACTGGAGGGAAACAGAAACCGAAAACTGCTTCGCGGGGAAGTGTTCAGTCCGATTGATCCGGCTCCCGGATGCCGTTTCGCCGGTCGCTGTGAATTTTGCCGCCCGGAATGTCAGGGACAGAATATCGAACTGGTGGATATGGGAGATGGACATAAAGTGGCATGCACTCTTTGTTATAAGTAAATGAAAACCGGAATATTGGGATGCGAATATTCTCAAAAGCAAAGGAGGTCTTATATGAGGAAAAGGATGAAAGGTTTATTGTCTGCAGCATTGGCCGTGTCTGTGATGCTTTCTATGGCAGCCTGCGGAGATTCCCAGGCGGGTACAAGCGCAGCTTCCGATGCGGGAACAAATGCAGCGTCTGAGGCAAACGGAGGCAGTGCAGGAGGAAGTACGGAGCATCGGGAAGTGGTGTATGGTTCCGCCAGTATGATTACCAGTTTTGACATGAAGAACATTACGTCTGCCAACGATATGCAGGCAGCGGATCAGGTATATGATACTCTGGTTCGAAAGATTAATCATGAAATCGTTGGGTATCTGGCAGAATCCTATGAGATTTCTGATGATGGAAAAGATTACACATTCCATCTTCGTCAGGGTGTTACCTGGAGCGATGGAACACCGTTTACAGCGGCAGATGTAGAGTTCTCTTCGGAATATATCCGGGATGAATGCCCTCAGTGGCAGTGGCTCTATAAAGATCTGGAAGATGTAGAAGTTGTGGATGATCATACGGTTGTATATCACTTCACAGTTGCGGATTCTTCCCGGATCAGTACGATGTGCAGCACGAACTATGGCGGCATTTTCTCGAAGGCGGCTTACGAGAAATATGGCGACGAGTATGGTTCTTCCGCGGATAAGGTCGTTGGTACGGGCCCTTACGTAATTACGGACTGGAAAGAAAATGAGTACGTAAAATTTGAAGCGAAAGAAGATTATTATATGGGTGCGGCCAGCATTAAAAATCTGAAGTATGTTGCGATTGCGGATGCGAATGCCGCTGTTGTTGCACTTCAGACGGGTGAGCTGGATCAGTACATGAATCCGATCAGCGGTGTGAACCTGCAGAACCTTAGAAATGCGAATAATGTTACAATCGATGAATTCTATACCTGCCGAAATGAATCCGTATATATGAATTGCCAGACCGGAATTTTTACGGATGTCCGTATGAGAAAAGCAGTGGCTTATGGAATCAATAAGGAGGAATGCCTGGCTGTATGCGCGGATGGACAGGGCAAGGTTGTTATTTATCCCTGCGACCTTGGAGATATGGTTACAGCGAATCCGGACTTTGTGCCTTCCACAACTTATGAGTATGACGTAGAGAAAGCGAAGGCGCTCGTGGAAGAATGTGGAAATACAGGTGCAGAAGTTGTAATTAAATCCTATAACACAGAGCCGTATGCAACGCTTTCGGTATGGCTGCAGGGTGTATTAACGAATATCGGACTGGATGCTAAAGTAGAGACAATGGAACGCTCGGCATTCCTGGAGCAGTGTAACAACGGAGAAGTTACCATTTGCCCGTTCTCCTGGAGCAATAGTTCTTATGATTTCGGTGCGGCTGTTGGTGTCTATATGAATTCTGCCAATGTGGGAACCAGCGGAAACTTTGGGTTCTATGTCAATGAGAAGGCAGATGAGCTGATTGCAGAGGGAAATGCAGCTTCCGATGAAGAAACCCGAAAAGGTTACTACAAAGAACTTATGGAACTCTACATGGAGGATGTTCCTTCTGTTGCGATCTATGCGAATATGAGCGCAGTCGCACATGCTTCCGATCTGGAAAGCATTGATCCGTCTTCGGCCTGGTACTCGATGTATCTCTATAAATGGGTGGAATAAAACAACATATAGATTAAGAGAAAGATTCGTGTAATAAGTTTTACATGATCTTGCAGGACAGAGAAAAGGTCAGACACGCATCCGTCTGGCCTTTTACCATCTGATATTCGACGACAAGCATTAGCATAGATCTGAATCACAGGTAGAAAGGCGATAGAGAGTATGGAAGATATCAAGAATAAAGTGAGAGAACGCTTCATTCGCTATGCAAAAATTGATACGCAATCGCAGGCAGGTTCTTCTTCGACTCCAAGTACGAAGAAGCAGTTTGATCTTGCCAAAGAACTGAAAAGAGAGCTGGAGGAGATGGGAGCGCAGAATGTTCGGCTGAGTGAACAGTGCTGTCTCTTTGCTGCAATTCCATCGAACATAAAGGAAAAAGAGAAAGAAAAGGCAGTAAAAAGTGTTGGTTTTATTGCGCATATGGATACTACGCCGGATGCGTCTGGAACGAATGTTAGGCCGTGGGTGTTGGAAAATTATGATGGCGGTGATGTCCTTTTAAATAAGGAAAGGAATATTATACTTGAAAGCGCTAGATTCCCTTCTATGAAAAAATATGTGGGGCATGATATGATTTTTACGGATGGTACGACACTGCTTGGCGGAGATGATAAAGCGGCAGTGGCTGCAATCATGACTTTTGCAGAATATTTATGCGGACATCCGGAAGTGCATCACGGAGAGATTCAGCTTGGTTTTACGCCGGACGAAGAAGTAGGGCGCGGCACAGAAAATTTTGATGTCAAAGACTTTGGCGCAGAAGTGGCCTATACAATGGACGGAGATGGTCTGGGTGGTATTTATGAAGAATCCTTTAATGCCTGGGAGGCACAGGTGACGATTCATGGAATTAGTGTTCATCCAGGGACTGCGAAAGGAATTATGAAGAATGCTGTGGAAATTGCAGGAGAATTTATGAATCTGCTTCCGGCATTGGAGCGACCGCAAAATACAGAACTGCGGCAGGGGTATTACCATCCATTTACATTGAATGCGACTGTGGAGCTGGCAACAATACGCTGTCTGATCAGAGATCATGATTTAGAACGCTACTACGAGCGAAAGCAGTATGTAGAACGTTGTATTGATTTTTTAAACGAGAAATATGGAAGTGGAACAGCCAGTCTTACATGGGTTAATCAGTATTTCAGTATGTTCGAGGTTATTAAAACTGTTCCATTTATGGTGCCGTTTGCGCGTCAGGCAATGCTGGATTGCGGAGTAGAACCATATCAGATTGCCATGAGAGGCGGAACGGACGGTTCCTGGCTGTCACAGATGGGATTGCCCTGCCCGAATATTACTGCCGGATATGAGAATGCTCATGGGCATTTCGAATGTGTTTCGATTGATGCTATGGCTAAAAACGTAGAGATCTTGATAAGACTTTGTGAAATATATGCGGAGAATGCAGAATCATAAGCGCTGGAATATGCCTGCCAGGAAAAGGGACAGCAGCTTGCTGTAAAACCAAACACAGGGAAAATAAAACACAGGGAAGAGGCAATCAAAACAGCCCCTTCCCTGTAATACTTTACGTCGATATCTCACAAAAAATAATTGGAAGCTCGAAAACGTTGTGGTTTATCTCAGTCGAGAAGACTCCCACCTCTTTCAGGTGGCGAGTGACAGCAAATTTGTCTCAGTGGGAGTCCAATCT
>JAJEQR010000051.1 GCA_020687485.1 Hominifimenecus microfluidus
CGGTGAAAGTCGCACGTCCGGTGTGGAGTGGGGGAAAATCCGGCGATAACTTCAAAGGATTACCTATCACTATAAGCTGAAAAGCTCTATTACACGGCACTGATCGCATATATCTGGTACGAAGCACCGGAGGAAGAACAGAATTTTTCCATGCTGATTGATCTGGTGGATGCCAGTGAAGCAAGGGAAGATGATGAGGACTTCAAAAATGCGGTTGACCTGCTGTTTGAGGAGCTGGAGCAGAAGAACCCGAACCACTTTGCGGTAAGGCAGTATAAGAAGTATAAACTTGCCGCAGGTGTTGTATGCTCTAAAAGACTTCTTAATCAAGCAGTTGGGAAGTCTCTTAGAACACACAACCTAAAACCGAAGAAAGGAGCGCAAGTTATGAGAAAAAACGAGAAAATCACAGCTCTGTACGAACGATTGAGCCGTGATGACTTCGGCAAAGACGATGACCAACAGCGTGAGAGCAATTCCATTTCCAATCAAAAGGCTATGTTGGAGGAGTTCGCCGCACGGCAGGGCTTTACGAACATTGTCCATTTCACGGATGATGGTATTAGCGGCACTTGCTTTGTTGAGGTAAGATAACGATACCTTTTTTGCAGAGGGTGTTATCTTACCTCTTTTTGATGTATGTTAGATAGCATAACTCTTTACGTCGGCTCCTATCTGTCTGAAATAGGAGATACTTTCGGTAGGCTTGTCACCTGTATCAACTCTGCCGACAAAGCTATAAAAGATTTCGATTTTGCGGGTGTTCGTTTCCTTATCCAGTTCGTGAATAAGAATACGGTCAATAAATTCATGGACGTTTTCGTAGGTCAGTTCTTCAATCGCTGTGTATCTGCGTACCAGTGCGACAAACCTTTTTACGTCCGCGCTGCGCTCGGTGGCGTTGTCGATTTCCTGTGACAGCTCCGCAATCCTCCGGGTCAGCGTCTTTTTTTCTTCATCATAGCCGGAAGTCAGAAAAGCAAATTGTTCATCTGAAAGTTTCCCTAAAGCGTTGTCCTCGTAGAGCTTGCGGAATAAGATGTTCAGCTCGTTAATACGGTTCTGCGCCTTGTCAAGCTCTTTCCGCTGCTGTGTCAGCGTCTTTTGTACTGCCTTTGCGCTGCACTCGTTGGCTGTTTCGATAAACTCCTGTTCATGCTCTTTCACATAAGACGTTACTCGCTGCAAGTCTGCAAGGACAAGTTCTTTCAATACGCTTTTGCGGATATAATGCGTAGTGCAGAGCATATCATTTCTTGCCCGGTTGCGGTAGTTGCCGCAAGTGTAGGCGTGTTTCCGTTCAAGCGTCCCGGCTCCGCGTACTGCATACATTTTGTAGCCGCAGTCCCCGCAAAAGAGCAGCCCGGAAAACAGGTCAATTTCATCAACCTTTGTCGGGCGTTGCCGGGTGGCAATCCGCTTCTGTGCAAGTTCAAAGGTTTCTTCATCAATCAAAGGTTCGTGAGTGTTGGGGAAGAAATACCTTTTTTCCTCCGGGTTCTTTTTCGTCTTTTTCGACTTATAAGATACCTTGTAGGTTTTCCCGGTTATGGTATGCCCTAAATATTCTTTCCTTGTCAGAATGTCGTACAGCGTCTTATCCGGCCAGTTGTACCATGCGTTGAGCTGTGGGCGGGGGTGGCGTTTGCTCCCTGTCCTGCGGTAGCGCAGTTCCCCGACGGTCAGTATTTCATTGTCCCGCAGCCAGTTCTGGATTTCACACATACGGTCGCCCCGTACATACATTGCAAAAATCTGTTTTACGACGTGCGCCGTTTCCGGGTCGGGTATCAGATGATTGCGGTTATCCGGGTCGATAAGGTAGCCGTAAGGAGCTTCGCCGTTGACGCGCTCGCCTTTCTGCGCCTTTGCCTGTTTGACAGCCCGGATTTTCTTTGAGGTGTCGCGGGCGTAAAACTCGTTGAACCAGTTCCGCAGAGGGGTAAACTCGTTATCTTCCCTTGCTGTGTCTACACCGTCGTTAATGGCAATGTAGCGCACTTCATATTCGGGAAAGACAATCTCTATCAGCTCCCCGGTTTTCAGATAATTACGTCCCAGACGGGAAAGGTCTTTTGTTATGACGGTCGCCACGTTCCCGGCTTCAACCTCATGCAGCATGGCTTGAAGCCCCTCACGCTCAAAGCTCACGCCGGAAAATCCGTCGTCTACGAAAAAGCGCGTGTTGAAAAAGTGGTGTTCGTCAGCATACTTTTGTAAAATCAGTTTTTGGTTCTGTATGCTCTCGCTTTCCCCGGCTTGCATATCTTCCTGGCTCAATCTGCAATATAAAGCGGTAATCTTGTCTGTCTGTAACATTTTGTCCTCCTTTCCGACGACAGACAAGCATGGTATTTGTACTGTCTATATTATACCACATACCGCTGCCTGTGTCATGTATAAAATGTGAAGAAACGCCCTATTTCCGGGCGTTTGCGGGGTTCAGTTCCATGTCTTTGCGAATGAGTTTTTTTATCTTTTTATCCAGTGTGTCCGTTGCGCGTTCACTTGCGGACGAACATACAAGGTAAGTAACTTTTCCTATTTTATGCTCCGTTGTGGTAACGGGCGTTTGGTTTTGCGTCAAAGAAAATCCCCCTTTCTTTCGCAAACATATAATATAGTCTATGAATAGCAGCAAGTCCACTATTCAATAAAACAAAGGCTTTAATCGGACGGTTATTAGCATAACCTCATGGGAATTTCACCCCGGCATGGTTCTCATGCCGCCCTACCCATTGCCTGCGACGCTCTTAACGCTCGGACTGTGGCTGTAAGGAAGTATCATTGTATATTCTGCGTGTCGTCGCCCGCAAGCCGCTACACTTGCTTTCCGGCGCGGTGTTGGTCGCTCGGCTGTCCGGGCGGGGATAACCTCACCCGGATAGCGTCATGGCGCACCCGCCGTATGGCTCGGCGCAAAAGGAACGTATCCGATTTGCCCTATGCTGCGCCGCCGTTATCTTGCGCCGCTTTCTTTGTCAAGGTTCAGAATGGCTTTGCTGCCGCGTCAGCAGCGGAACGGAAAAGGGGGAGAGAGAAAGCGTCCCGCCGCCGCTGCGGTTTATTCCTCTGCCTTAAAGGTGAGGACAGCCATCATCAGTTTTGCTTGCAGCCGTTCCCGAATGTCGTGGTCTACGCCAAAATAGACGTTCCCGCGCTCGTCGTACAGCTTCCGCATGGAGAGGCGGGCTATGTAGCCGCTGAAATGCTGCAAGACAATCTTCATGGCGTCCGGGTCGCCCTTTGTCGCTGCCACAATGACAGGATAAGGAACAAGGGCATTTTCCGGGTAGCCGGGTTCGTTACCATTCGTCCCATTCATCAGCATTTTCCTCCAGATATTTTCTTAATTTCTCAAAAGAGCTTGTCCGCCTGTACTGTATCGTGCTTCTCGACGTGTTGAACAGCTCCGCAATCTCGGTATCGTTCATTCCCTCGAAGTAATACAGCAATATGGCTTTGCGCTTTTCTTCCGGCAAAGTACGGATTGCTTCAAGAAGCAGCTTTGGCGTGATTTTCTTCCCGGCTTTCTCAAAGACGGTTTCGGCGGCTTCACGTTTGAAATATTCATCAAACGTATGAAGCTGCCGCGCTTCGTCTAAGGTCATGTCGGAAAAGGTCACTTCCTTTGCCTTGTGTCTGCGAAGTTCTCTATGGGTGTCGCAAGCTTCATTGTGCAATACCGTATTACAAAACTTCTGAAAAGCACACTGTTTGTAAAACTCCCTGCTATTAGGTTCCACATTCTCACCTCCTTTCTCGTTGGAAAGTTGGTGGTGCTTCCCCCCTTTTCGCGGGGCAATACGGCGTTTTTCAAAAACGCCGAAGATTTTTTGAAATTTCTTCAAAAATTTTTTGAACGTACAAAATGCGCCCGTCCGAAAAGCCCGGACGGGCGCATAGGCATTGTAAGCAGTATCCAGATGATTAGACAGTTCATATATATAAGCGTAGTTTCCCCCGGTGGTGGGCGGGCTTTTTTTGATAAGTCAATAACTGTCGGATTTTGTCGATATGCTTTTTGCTTCATGGCGGCTACCTCCTTTAGCCGCCGATTTCAACAGTGATACCGCGTCATTTCATTAGAAGATAAAAAGAAACGGCGGCTTTGATTTTTCAAAGCTGCTGCGGAAATCAAAGAACGACAAGCAACAGTTCTGATTTTGCTCCAATATGGTTATTAGGGGCACAAATTAAAATCAAAAAAGAGCCGATAACAGCAGTATTTCAAACTGCATATTATCGGCTCTGCGTCTGTGCGTCTGGCTCTTTTAATTAAATTATTTCTGTTGTTTTTTGGCTTTATTATATGTATTAGCTAACTGTCCACAAGCTGCTTTAATCTCTCTACCATGAGAAACTCTCATGGTAACTTCAAGTCCTGTTTGCTCTAATTGATGTTTGAACGCAACCATTTCTTGTTTTTGTGGTGCTCTAATTTTTGAATTACTCGTCGGGTTGTATTGCAGCACGTTAATCATAACATTTTTGCCCTTAAACCATTTTGCAAGTTGCCTTATATCTGAGGAACGGTCATTTATACCTGGTAAAAGCAAATACGCAAATACCACTTTTCGATTATGCCTTTGAGAATAGGACAATGCTTGCTTAACAACATCTTCAATAGCGTACATGTGCATATGAGGAATGATACAGTTTCTCGCAGCCTGTGTTGCTGCATGTAAAGATATTGTCAACTGAATTTTTAGATGTTCTTCGCGCAATTTTTTTAATTGATTAACTGGACCAACTGTTGATACGGTAATGCCGTCGGTTGGAAAGTTAAGTCCATTTCTATCTCGAAGAATATGGATTGCTGCAATCAAGTTGTCGTAATTGAATAAAGGTTCTCCCATTCCCATAAAAACGATACGATTTACTTTTTGACGTATCAATACAACCTGCTGCACAATTTCAGACGGTGTTAGATTACGAACAAAACCATTGCGTCCGGACTCACAAAAAATACAGCCAACAGAACAACCAACTTGCGTACTTACGCAAACAGTCCCACCATCTCGCCGTTTAATAAAAACCGTTTCAATATACCTGTTATCTTTCAATTCATAAACATACTTTTCAGTATCGCTACTTTTATAGACTTTTTTTGTTGATATTGATAGATTTTCTTTGTGAAATGGCTGTTTATACAATTCCGTATATAAGGCTCTTGCTTTATCCTCTCCAATTACTTCCGACATTTCTTTGTAAGTAAATCCGTATGGGTCATTCAATATTTCCGTAGGTGTACTTTTAGGTAAGTGTTTCATTTAAATATCCTTCCTTTTCAAAATTAAAAAGTTTGTTTTTCAGAGTTTTTGATTATGATTTCTAGTTTTTCAACATCAACGATATGCGTTAATTTACATTTAGGGCAGAAAAGAGGAAAATTTCTTAATACCGTATTATAAAATACTTGAACCCTCGTCTTTCCGTTACAAATTGGACATTTTATCCAATATTTTTCAAGCATAATATTTCTCCTTTTGCGCAAAAAAATGCAGGTCAATTCTCAACATGAGCATTGACCTGCATTTATACATATAATACTACAACAAAATTAAGGCATAGTTTTTATACTATGTCTATACGTCGTTAGTTTTGTTGTATAGCATACGCAAAATAAGCATGACAAAAAAGCCCATATTGAAAATGGGAAAAATCTTTTTTGATTTCAATGCTTATCGAATACGCATGCTATGTAACATAAACATTCCCCCCCTTTTATATAATATTATATACAAAAGCAGCTTGTTGTCAACATATATATATATGAATTATTTTGGCTAACTGATAGAACTACGTAGACATATCCAAGAAGAAAGGGGAACAGTAAAATGTAATAGGATGAATAACTATGGCAAAAAGACCAGTACCACGATACGACTTTAAGGCTTTTGGGGCAGCGATAAAGGCAGCGCGTGAGGGATGCAAGGAGAGCCGCAAGAAAGTAGGCGACGAAATGTTTATCTCGCCGCGCTACCTTGCGAACATTGAGAACAAGGGGCAGCACCCAAGTTTACAGATATTCTTTGAGCTGATACAGCGTTACCATATATCCGTAGACCAATTCCTTTTAGAAACGCCGCCGGAGAAGAACACGCAGCGGCGGCAGCTTGACGCGCTTCTTGACGGTATGAGCGATACAGGCATACGGATTGTAACCGCAACGGCAAAGGAGATTTCCGAAGTCGAAAAAGAGGGCGAATAGGAATGTCCGACTTAAAACTGAACAGGATTTAGAAAGCGTTGTAATCTTTTTTGAGGTTGCAGCGTTTTTCTTTTGCGTAAGTTTGGCAAAATCGCTTTTTCTCCGTAGTAGGTGATAAGAGCCTAAAGGATAAAAACATTCGTAGCAAGCATAGGAAGCGGGTACCCACTTCCGTATTTTCCCCTCCCGCGCTGCGGCGCGTCGGTTGAAAATTGCTTGTTGGGAAGTGTCCCAAACCCTCGGAACGGAAAGGAAAGGAGCGAATACATGAACGGACGCAAAAGAACGGTGCAAATCAAATTCAGAGTGACGGAAGCGGAACGGGATTTAATACTGGAAAAAATGAAGCTCGTACCCACCCGGAACATGGCGGCATATCTGCGGAAGATTGCCATTGACGGGTATATCATTCAGATAGACCATGCCGATATAAAGGCAATGACCGCAGAGATACAGAAAATCGGTGTCAACGTCAACCAGATAGCACGCCGCGTAAACGCGACGGGGAACGCATACCAAGAGGACATAGAGGAAATAAAGGGGGTGCTTGCGGAGATATGGCGGTTACAAAGATTAAGCCTATTAAAAGCACTCTAAGCAAAGCCCTTGACTATATCGAAAACCCGGACAAGACGGACGGAAAAATGCTTGTGTCCTCTTTCGGCTGCTCCTATGAAACGGCAGATATTGAATTTGAATATACCTTGTCCCAAGCACTCCAAAAGGGGAACAATTTAGCCTTTCATCTGATACAGTCCTTTGAGCCGGGGGAAGTCGATTATCAGAAAGCCCATGAAATCGGAAAGCAGCTTGCCGACGCGGTAACAAAGGGGCAGCATGAATATGTACTCACGACGCACATTGACAAAGGACACGTCCACAATCACATTATTTTCTGCGCCGTAAATTTCGTAGACCACCGCAAATATAATTCCAACAAAAGGAGCTATTACGGCATACGGAACATGAGCGACAAGCTGTGTCGGGAAAATGGCTTGTCCGTCGTCGTTCCCGGCAAGGGCAGCAAGGGAAAGAGCTATGCGGAGTACCAGGCAGAAAAGACGGGTACAAGTTGGAAAGGCAAGCTAAAGATTGCCGTTGACGCGCTTATCCCCCAAGTTTCCAGTTTTGAGGAATTGTTGCAGCGGTTACAGGCGGCGGGCTATGAGATAAAGCCGGGGAAATATGTGTCATGCCGCGCCCCCGGACAGGAACGCTTCACCCGTCTTAAAACCCTCGGCGCGGATTATACAGAGGAAGCCATAAGGGAACGGATAGCGGGCAGACGGGCAAAGGCGGCGAAAGCCCCCAGAGAGCAGCGCGGCGTTTCGCTGCTTATCGACATTGAGAACAGTATCAAGGCGGCGCAGAGTAAGGGCTATGAACAGTGGGCGAAAATCCACAATCTGAAACAGGCAGCAAAGACCATGAATTTCTTGACGGAACATAAGATTGAACAGTACGCGGATTTAGTCAGCCGGATTGAAGAAATGGCAGCGGAAAGCGGACAGGCGGCAGACGCATTGAAGGACGCGGAAAAGCGGCTTGCGGACATGGCGGTGCTTATCAAGAATGTTTCCACCTACCAAAAGACAAAGCCCGTCTATGACGCATACCGCAAGGCAAGGAACAGGGAGAAGTACCGCGCCGGACAGGAACAGGCGATTATCCTACATGAAGCCGCCGCAAGGTCGCTGAAAGCGGCGGGCATTGCAAAGCTCCCGAACCTTGCCGCGCTGCAATCGGAATATGAAGCCCTCCAAGCGCAGAAAGAAGCCCTTTATGCCGACTATGGGAAGCTGAAAAAGAAAGTCCGGGAATACGATATTATCAAGCAGAACATTGACAGCATTTTACAGGCAGACAGGCAGCCGGAACGGGAAAAGGGAACAGAGCGCGGATAAGGATAGCAAAATCCCCGCCGCTGTGCTATGATAGGGCTATCAAAAAGCAGAGGAGCGTTGAGCATGGAAAACCAGAAAATGCCGGAATATGAAACCATACGCGCCGCCGTTGCCGGGGAAAAATGGGCGGTGGAGAAAGTCGTGGAGTGCTACAAGGACGAAATCGACAGGCTATCGACGGTAGCGGTCAGACAGCCGGACGGAAGCACGAAACAGGAAATCAACGAAGATATGCGCCAGTCCATCACAAAGAAGCTGATAGAAGCCCTCCCGCAGTTCCCGCTTGAAGAAATGGAAAAGGGAAATGTCAGATAGGCAAAAAAAGAACAGGGCGCGGAAGCCAGTATATGACTTCCGCGCCCTGTCTTTTTATGGGTGCTGTTTTCGTGAATGTTACGCAGTAGAACGCCATTTTTGGGGGTAAAGGTATAAAGTATCGCCTATCCGATTTTCACGCCCGGAAAGCCCTGTAAATCAAGGGATTTTCCGCGCCTACTGCGTAACAGGGGCGCGTCTTTTCCTCATGCGCTCGGCGGCTTGTCTGCGGGTGATACGTTTCCGGCAGACGGGGCAGTATTTGACACTGTTAGAGGTTGACGCAAAGAACGCGCCGCACTCGGTACATTTCTTCTTATCCCCTGTCTGGTAAAGCTCCGCATAAAGCAGCCTGTCGGCGGGAAGCACCGCAACCCGGAACCACTTGCAGAGAAGCGAATAGGAAATGAGCTGCGGACATACGCACTCGTCCCCGTCGTCCAGTAAGATACAGTTCCCGTTATCATAATTGCAGCACGTCCGGCGCACAAGGGCGTTGACTTTCCGGCTCTGGGGCGGCGTCAGCCGCTTAACCCCGTTCATACTTCATCAGCGGCGTAAATGGGAAGCTCTGCAAATTCCGCTTCGGTCAAAGCGTCCACTTTGGAAAGGGTGCGCTTTGCAAGCTCCCGCATATCCGCGTCCATGTAGGGCAGCGCGGCGTTGACATTCTCAATCAAAGCCCGCTTGCCGCCCTCGTTGTAAATGCTCAAAAGGTTTGTTTCTTCAACAGTCAGTCTAATCATGCTCATACCTCCATATCGTGATTTTTTGTTTTTGCCGCCGCCTTTTTCGGGGCGGTCTTTGCCTTGTCTGCTTTAAGCTGCGCCCGGATAGAGGGGCGGGGCTTCCTTATCTCCCTGTCCCGGTTCTCCCCCTTGTCAATCAGCGCATACGTCCCATGTCTGCCCTCGATTTTGGAAAAGGAAAGGGTCTTGTAGGGCAGCATGGAGAAAAGGCGGTCAGTGTCCTTTGTGGCTGCAAGCCGCATGAACGCCGGGGAAAGCTCTGCCATGAAATGGGTCTTGTTCGGGCTGTTCGGCTCGTAATGCCGCTTCATTTCTCGCACAATGCGCCGCGCTTCCGTTTCAATCAGCCCGTCCCGCAAAGCGGCAATATGCGCCTTGAAATCCCCCGGCGAAAGCTGCTCCCGGCTGCGCCGTTCTTCCTGTAAGAGCGATTGCAGCGCGTCCGGGTCGTTGGGTACGGCTTCAAAGCGTTCAAATTTCCCAAGCTGCGGGTCTGGGGTTCCGTCAAAATATCTCCCGGCTTCCTGTACCCTTTCCCCATGCTCATAAATCAGCTTCACCGTATCGGCGGGCAGCTCCTTTTCCTTGACGCGCTCATAATGTTTAGAGTAGTCCAGTTCGTACAGATTGCCCTTGATTTTCCCGCGCTCCTTTCCCGTCAGCTCGATTGCATAGGCAAGAACGCGGTCGCTTGTCTGCTCCATGTAGAAACGCCATGTGTTGTGGGGCGCGGTGTCTTTGAGGAAAACGTCGCGCTCCCGGAAACAGTGCGTCCCGGACGGGCGGCAGAACCACAAAAGTGTTTTGTCCTCCCTGTGGGGGCTTGCCGCCGCCTTTGCGATAATCTCTTTGTCAATGTCTAAGTCGCTCTGGTAAAAGCCTGTGTTCTGCTTCATAATCGCTTCAAGGGAAGCAAACAAATCCATGTTTTCAAATTTGCTCTGTTCCGGCATGGGTCAGCTCCTTTCCAAGTCCTGTGACTTCTGCTTTGCGTTTTTCTTCTGTGCCTTTTCCTTGTCGGCTCTAAGCTGCGCCCGGATAGAGGGTTTCTTTTCCGGCTTCGCTCCCTTGCCGCGCTCCTTGTCGGCTTTGACAGCGTTAGCCAGGTCAACAAGGGAAATCTGCTCGCCCGCCTTTACCTTTGCTTCCAGTTCGTCAACGGTGGGGGTGTTGTTGATGATACCGTCAATCATGTTCCCGTTCTGCTCTGTGGTCTGCTCGGCGGTTTTCAAGGGATTGTCCCGCTGCGCCTGTTCTGCGGCAACGGCAAACGCCCGCGTCCCATTCCCCATAATCAGATACTTTCCGTCGTCCGACTGGTGGTGAAAGCCATATCCGGCGGCTTCTATCTGCTCCCGGCTCATGGCGGTCACATGGAAAGTCCCCCTCGGTGTCTTGACAGTTTCGCCCGTTTCCAAGTCGTCCGGGGTAAGCTGCTTTTGCTCCTGTAAAAACTCCGGCACTTCCCGAAAACCTACACTGTCAACGAAATGCGCCGCGTCCTGTCCGTCCTGATGAAGCACTACCACGTCGGAAACGGAAAGGCTGTGTCCCTTAAAATCTTTGGGGTGGTCGATATTGAAACAGGTGTAAATATCTTCAAGGGAAGTTTCCGGCGCAAGGGGCGCGGAATAGACAAGCTCATAGTTCGCCCTGTCAACCACATTTCCCGCCGCCTGCAGGCGGTCGTATGGCTCAAAGCGGAAATCCCTTGTTTCGTCCCCGCCCTTTATCTGGTAAATGGAAAAGGTGTCTTTGTCCTGTCCGGCGGTCTGCGCCGTTTCCTGTGCCTTTGCGTAAAGCTGCTTCACGTCGCCCTCGGTCAGCTCGCCGCTTTTGAGCTGCCCCATAAGCTCGCGGCATTTCTCCGGCGTTCCCGTATAAAGCACGTCGCCCATTTTCGCCCGCCCGTTCTCCTGTGTCACATAGGCTTGCAAGAGGTAGCTGTTTTCCCGGCTGTCGCTGTAAAGGTTCCGGCGCACTCTGTAAATCGTTTCCGGGGTAAAGGCTTCTTTCGGGGCTGCGCCCGCTTTTTCCTGTGCGCCGGATTTTCCCGGTGCGGCTGCTTCCGGCTCCGGCTTCTCCGGCGCGGCTTCCTGTCCCTCTCTGGTGGGCTGCTCCTGTCCGGCGGTCTGCTCCTTGTCCTGTGCCTTTTGCAGCTCCGCTAAGTTCTCGTCTATGGAATTGATAATCTCGGCGGCTGCGCTGCGTATCGTTTCAAGGGAGCTTTTCAGCTCGGACAGCTCCCGCCCGCTGCTCCACCCGGCGACATAGCCGAAAGAGTAGTCCGACGTGTCAAGCCCGTAATGTTGGCAGACAGTATAGGCGACGCTTTCCGCTTCGACTTCGCGGGTGCGGCGGTCAACGTGGGGCTGCTGCTCGTCCTTTGGCGCGTTGAGGTCAATGTCGTGCAGCTTCGCATGGGCGATTTCGTGAATAGCGGTCTTTAAGGTCTGTAATTCGCTCATGCCCTCGTTGATAGCAATGCGCTTGTCCTCCAAGTGGTAGTAGCCATGAGAGCCGCCCTCGATATTCTCAAAGGCGATAGGAACGGGGGAAGTCTTTTCAAGGGCTGCGAAAAAATCCTTGTAGCGGTCAACGTCGCCTGTCAGCTCGTCAACCGCAATGTCCGGCAGCTCCTTTCCCTCGGTCTGGGAAACGTCAAAGACGGATACCACCTTGTAGGCGGGTATGGTGACTTCCTTTTCCTCGGTGACGGGCTTCCCGTCCTTGCCGATAACGGGCTTCTGCGTGTGCGGGTCGATTTTCTGCATTTCCTGTTTGATTTTATAGGGTGACGGAGCAATGATTTTAATTCCCTTTTGCCCTTTCATCACGTTTCGTTCAAAGTTGTTCTTCCAAGCGGAAAAGCCCGCCACAAGGGAAGCGTCCGGCTTCTGCATGGCGATAAGGACGGTGTTTCGGAAGCTGTAATTATGGAATTTTGACATGACTTTCAGATATTCCCGGTAACGCTCGCTGTCAAAGAGTTCCGCAATACCCTGTTCCAGACGGTCGGTAATCTCTTTGAGCTTTTCGGCGGGCTTCTCGCTCGTCAGCACGATAGGGATAACCGGGCGCGGCTCCTGTGGCTGCTCTGCGGTCTGCGCCGTTCTCTGCCCCGGCGCGGCTGCGTCCATTTCTACCTTTGACGGGTCGGGTCTTTCCGGCTGCGGGGGCTGCGGCGTTACCCGGTATTCCTCCGGCACGTCGCGCCCGTCGTACCATTCTGTAAAGGTGTTGCGGTTGTTGTAGATATAGCCCTTTTCGGTAAACATACCGTCGTCGTTAATGGAAGCGTCCCGCCCGTATTCCTCATACATGAAATACTTTTTCGCTTCTTCGGGAAGTTCCGGTTCTTCCAGTTCATCAACCAGATAACGCCCGTATTCTTCTTCATTGTGGACGGACGGATAAATCCAGTAGCAGTCAAGGTTCTGTGCAAGGTTGATAATGTCCTGTAAGCTGTCGGCATGGTCGCCGTATTCAATGGCTGCAATGAATTTCTCCCGGTCGTCGTCAAACTGCATTTCCAAGAGCTTCCCTAAATAGTTCAGCTCGTCGGGGTGGGAATACTCGCTTAAATGCTCCGTCAAGCCGGGGATAGTGGATTGAAATTCTGTGAAATGCCATTCCTCATAGTGCTTGAAGTCAATCCCGATACGGTCAAAGACTTCTTTCAGATGTTCGGCAGTCGTGGGGAATGTCACCCATTCGCCCGCGGGTCTGCCCTCGGTGTACTTCCCAAGATTGGAAAGATAGCCGCTTAAAATCGGTTCTGCCATTTGTTCGCTCCTTTCTTTTTCAATCATGCGGTGCATAAGCTCAAAATCCTCAATGCTCATGCTCCCGTCAAATACATAGGGGTTAAAATCCTCCCCGTCCCGGTAGGGCTTTTCGGAAAAGGGAAGCCCCGCTTCATGGGCGGCTGCCCTCGCTTCCTCGATAACCTCCGGGGGAAGCCTGTCGTCATGCGCTCCGATAAAACCGTCAATGTCGTTCATGCTGTTTTCGTAGTGGTAACGCACTCCGGCGGTCAGCTCGTCAAGGCTCATGTCCTCGCCTAAATGCCCGCAATAGTAGCCGTTTAAGATAACGGCGGCGGGGTCAATGCTTTTTATTTCCTCTAACCGGCTCCTGTCCTCCGGGTAGAGCGTATCGTCCATATCAAGATGAAAATATTCCGCGTTCCATGAACGCCCCTGTTTCCAGAACGCCACCCATGCGATACCGTCCCTAAGCTCGTCTTGATAGTCCTTTACGGTGTCCCGTAAACTTGCCATAGTGAAAAACCTCCTTTCTCTGCGGCAGCGTCATAAGCTGCATTTTTTGGCTGCATGGTCTACTACGGGTACGCCCGCATTTCTGCCAAATATTTTTGAAAATTTTTAGAGGGTGAAGCCCTCCGCAAAAGAGGGTTTGGGAAACTTCCCAACAAGCAAAATCCCCGTCCGGCGCGTCAGCGTCGCAACGGGGATTTACGGAAGTGGGTACCCGCTTCCTATGCTTGCTATTCAAGTTTTTAGTTCTTCTGTACTTCGATACGGTAGTTGACGTATTTTCCGCCAGTGTCAGCCAGAACGATAGTTCCGTCGTAGGTCTTGCCTGTTTTCGGGGAGTAGAGCTTCTTTACATTTGCCTTGCCGGATTTAAGGAGCGCGGCGGCAATCTTCGCGGAAAAAGCGGTCTTGCGTTCCTCGAAAAAGCGGTCGTTCTTCCACATGACAAAGGCACATTCTTTGTTGCTGCAATAATAGTTTTTCTTCCCCTCATGGACGGGGGAACCGCAACGGGGGCATTTGCCGACAGAGGGCTTTTCCTCCCGGAACAAATCCTTTTTCCCGTCAAGTGCTGCGGCGTGTGTCCGCACAAGCTCCCGCGCCATAGCTTCAATGCCGGACAGAAATTCGCCGGGGTCTGCGGCTCCCTTTGCTATCTGCGTCAGATTGTTTTCCCATTCTGCGGTAAGCTGCGGGGAAGTGAGCATATCCGGCAAGATTGATACAAGGGCGGCTCCATTCTGCGTGGGGATAAGCTGCTTGCCTTTGCGCTCTGCAAAGCCGCCCTTTACCAGTTTTTCAATGACGGCGGCGCGGGTGGCGGGAGTGCCAAGCCCCCGGCGTTCCGCGTCCGGGTCGGTGTCCCCGTTCCCGGCGCGTTCCATAGCCGACAAAAGGCTTGCTTCGCTGTGGGGCTTCGGCGGCGTTGTGATATGCTCCGTTACTTTTGCGGCGGGGTTAGGAAAGCCCTGTCCCTCGGAAAGCTCCGGCAGCGTCACGTCTGCATTTTCCCCGTCCTCCGCTTCGGGCTTATCTTTCAGCGTCGCCCGGTATCTGCGTTCCATTTCTTTCCAACCGTCAGAAATAACAGTCTTTCCCCGCACCGTAAACTCCGTATCGGCGCATGAGAAAACCGCCGTAACCGCTTCAAAGATATGCGGCTCGGCGGTGGCAAGGAGCAGACGCGCCCCCGCAAGGGTGAGGATATTTCTCTCGCTTTCCGGCAGCGCGTCCGGGTCAGCCTTTGCAAGCTCCATAGTGGGAATGATTGCGTGGTGGTCTGATACTTTTTTACTGTCTGTTACCTTTGCAACCTCCGGCGTGAAGTCCGCGCCCGCCATAAAGGGGAGCTTTTCGCAAAGCAGCGCGATAATGCCCGCTGCGGTGCCGCCCATGTCGTCAGTAAGAAAGCTGCTGTCCGTCCTCGGATAGGTAAGCAGTCTTTTTTCATAAAGGGCTTGTGCAAGGTCAAGGGTCTGTTTCGCGGTGTAGCCGAAAATGCGGTTCGCTTCCCGCTGCAAAGAGGTAAGGTCAAAGAGCTTCGGCGGGGCTGCGGTTTTCTTCTCTCTGGTAAGGGAAACGCATACCGCCGTTTCTGTTTCGCAAGCCCCTTTCAGCGCGTCGGCTTCTGCCTTGTCTGAAATCCTTTCGCTTGCCGCTTCCGCGCCGGATAAATCAAGGCGAACATGATAATATTTTTCTTTCTGGAAATGGGAGATAGCCGCGTCCCGGTCGGTGAGCATTTTTAAGGTCGGGGTCTGGACGCGCCCCACGTTCAAGGTCTTTCCATACAGGCAGGAGAAAAGCCGGGTGGCGTTAATGCCGATAAGCCAGTCAGCCTTTGCGCGGCAGAGGGCAGACGCAAAGAGCGCGTCGTAGTCCCGCCCGTCTTTGAGGGAAGCAAAGCCCGCCTTAATCGCCCCGTCCTCCATTGAGGAAATCCACAAGCGGCGCATGGGCTTCTTGCAGCCCGCCGCTTCGTAGACAAAGCGGAAAATCAATTCTCCCTCGCGCCCCGCGTCGCAGGCGTTCACCACTTCGGAAACGTCGGCGCGGTGCATAAGCTCTTTTAAGGTCTTGAATTGCTTCCCCTTGTCCGGGTCAACGGCGTACTGCCATTCCTCCGGCAGAATGGGTAAGCTGTCAAAACTCCATTTTTTATATTGCTCCCCGTAGGCGGCAGCTTCCGCAAGCTGTACCAAATGCCCGACGCACCATGAAATGAGGTAGCCGACGCCCTCGATATATCCGTCTTTCTTTTCCTTAACGCCAAGCGCGGCGGCGATAGTCTGCGCCACGCTCGGCTTTTCTGCAATCACAAGTCTAAGTGCCATGAAAAAATCCTCCTTTCAGCGTTCCGGCGCGGTGTGCTTCTTCTCCTGTGCCTGTTTCAGACAATAGCCGATACAGGGGGATTGCGCCTTATAAGGGCAGCGCACACACGCCGGGGATTTTGGAACGGGCGGCGCACTGTCACGCCGCCCGGTGGGTCTTTGTACCATCATTTTTTCCAAAGGATTTTCGGTGAAAAGCCTCATGCTTCCTCGTCCTCCTGTTCTTCATCAGAAAGCCCGTCCCCCTCGTCCTCGTCGTAATCGTCAAAATCGAAATCTTCAAGGTCGGTGTCGCCCTTGACGTTCTGCTTTGGCTTCATAAACTTAAAATAATAGAACGCGCCCCCGCCGCCAAGAAGTGCCACGACAAGGAAAAGCACAAGCCCGCCTGTATTGCCTTTCTCTTTGGGCTGCTCTGTTGGTTTCTCGGTTTCCGGCTCCGCTTCCTTGCCACTGCAAGCGGTCATGTTGTCCTTGCAGACAGGGCAGCTCACATTTACCTTTCCGGCTTCGCATTTATCGGTGCAACTGCAAACGGCGGGCGGGGCTGCTTCGGTGCTTCCGTCCTCCATAAGTGCTAAGAGGTCGGCTTCGTCCACTTGATTAAGGAAATGTACGGTGTCCTCGCCCTCGTCGTCCCGGTCAATGAGGATATAAAAGTAATTGCCGTTTTTGGTCGTTACGGTGATAAGCTGCTTGTTGCCGCCGAAATCGTCTACAAGGGTCGCGTTCCCGTCCGGGGTAAGGGGTTCTTCCTTTTGGGGTTCCTCGTAGACAACGCCGCTGTCGTTGGTGTCGTCCTCTCCCTCCGGGGTCTGTGCAAAAGCGGTGACGGAAAAGCCGCCCATAAGTACAAGGGCGGCGCAAAGTGCGGTCAAGGTTCTAAGGATTTTCTTATTCATTCTCGGTGTCCTCCATTTCTTCGGTGTCATGGTCTGCGGGTTCTGCGGGGTAGCCCGGCGCGGCTTCCATGCCCGGAATACCGCCCCCGGAAAGCATAGCGGAAAGCTCATGCGGGGAAAGGCGCATGGAGCGCACAAGCTGTACGATTTGCAGGTTTTCCGCTTCGGTTTTCTGCGCTTCAAGCCCCCTTAATTTGTTCTGGTACTCGGTGATTTTCTCGCGGGTCTTTGCAATCTCCCTGTCGATACGTTCAATTTTGTTCATAGCCATAAATAAATTTCTCCTTTCTTTGCTCAAAAATATGTTAATTCCAGTTCATCAGCCCATAGCCTTTGATACAGGAGTAATTGACGGGGTAGCTCTTTATCTTGCAGGCGTCGCCGGAATTGCCCTCGACGGTATAGACGCGCTCCCCGTCCGTTCCGATAACAAGCCCCACATGGTCTGCGCTCCCGTCCCCGTCCCAGTCGAAAAAGATAGCGTCGCCGGGGGCGATATTCTCATAGCCCCTCGCGCCCCATTGCCCGCGTGACTGGAACCAGGGTACGCCCTGTGACTGGCACCCGGCAAAGCGCGGCTCGCTCTTTCCGGCTTGATTGTAGCACCATGAAACGAAACAGGCGCACCATTCCACGCGGCTGTTAAATCCGTACCAGCTCCAAAAGGGTCGCCCGCCCACGTTGCCGACTTGCCGCTTTGCAAGGTCTACAACGGCGGTGTTGCCGGGGCGTGTGCCGTTTACAAGCTGTACGCCGCTTAAATCCTCGGACGCGCCCATATCGGGGGAGCCGCCGCCGAAAATCAGCGGTTTGTTTCCGCTTGTTTCCAGATAGACGCGGTACATTTCAAGCTGCTGTGGCGTTAGAAGTTCCTCCGCAATCTCGGAAATGGGCTTGTTCGTCAGCTTCACATTAAGGATATGGTACTCGTAGGGTACTTCCTCGGTGGTCGTTTCCCCTGTTTCCGGGTCGGTGCTTGTTTCTGTGCGGTAGCGGATTTCCGTTTCTTCCGTCAGCGTCAAGGTGTACTGCATGGCAAAGACGCGGTTTAGTTCTGCCTGTGCGCTCTGCGGGGTGTAGGTCTGTAAAAGGGCGGTGAGGTAGGACGCTAACTCATGGGGGTTATGCCCGATACTGTCAAGGTCATAGCGGTATTCGTCATAGCCGGGGTGGGTGCTTTCGATATTGTCAATCTGCTGCTGAAGCTCGTTTTCCTTTGCGGCGTAATTGTTCTCCGTCGCCACAAGGTCGCTGTCCTCCGACGTGTAGGAAGTCCCAAGTATGCCGTTCATCAAGCCGGAGAACATGGAACCGCAAGAGGAAAGCCCCGCCGATACCATGATGAATAAGAGCAGCGCGGCAACGGCGATACATACGCCCGCCGGGTGCCGCCCTACAAAAGCGATTGCCCGTTTGGTTTCCTCGGCGGTTTTCTTTGCCGCTTTCCTTGTATTCTCCGCTGCCTTTTTTGCTGTGGCTGCGCCCCCTTTTTTCGCTGCCTTTGCATACTGCCGCTTGATTTGCTGCTTCTGCATGAAGCGGGAAAGGGGATTGCTCGCAATCTGCGGATTGTCATGTAAGGCTTTGTGGTACTGGAAATCCACATTTGCCTTGAACGCCGCTTTCTCTGCCTTTGCCGCCGCCCGGTAGGGTTTCAGCTTGTGGCTGCGGTAGCCCTCCTTGACTTTCCTCGCCCCGTACTTTGCGCCGCGCTCTGCCAGTTCTTCGGATTTGTGCGCCCCCTCAACGCCGGAATTGTCCTTTTCAACGGAATGTATCTTGTTGTGGACGAAAATACCCGCTTCCTGTGCGGGGCGGGATAGCGGGTTATTGTGGGGCTTATTCTTTCCTATGGGCTTTTCCCGTTCCTCAAAGCGTAGGCGGGTCTTGCCTTTCCCGGTAGCTTCGTCAAAGGTGCGCTCCCGTACAAGTTTCTTTTCTTTGGGGATAGCCGCCTTTGCCGCGTCCAGACGGTCGGCTGCTTTGTCCGATTTTCGGATATACTTTTCAAGCTCCGGCGTTGCCCGTTCCTCGTCGGTAAACTGCAAGCGGGAAGATTTTTCTTTTGCTGTGGCTTCTGCCTGTGCTTTCCTCGCCGCCTTTTTGCTCGCCTTTCTGGTACGCGCCCCGTCGATACGCTCCAAGACGCGCTCGGCTGCGGCGGTGTCCTGTTCCCGTTCTGCCCCCGGCGCATGGGGAAGTGGCGGCGTGTCGGTTAAGGGCGGGGAAGTTGCGCCGCCCGGTAGGGGCTGCGCTGCCTGTTCCGGCGGCTGCGGTGCTTCGGTCTTTGCAAAGTCCGCGTCCCTTATCCGCTTGCTGATACGTTTCTTTTTCCCGGTGGCGGCGTTTACCTCGACAGCCCCCTCGCGGGTCATTTTCTGCGTGACTTTCTCACGCGCTCGATACTGTTTTATTTTTCTGTCCCTCCAATCCGCGCCCTTGCAAGGGCGCAATACTCGGCGTTTATCTCAATGCCTATATAATGCCTGTCAAGCTGCCTTGCGGCTGCCCCCGTCGTGCCGCTGCCGAAAAAGGGGTCAAGCACAACGCCGCCTTTCGGACAGCCCGCCTTGATACAGGTTTCGGCAAGTTTTGGCGGGAACGCGGCGAAATGCCCGCCCTTGTAGGGAACGGTATTGATAAGCCACACGTCCCGCCTGTTCCGCATGGTCGGCATGAGGGCTTCGTCGTAGTAGCTGCCGCTTCGCGCCCGGTTAAGCCCCTGTACTTTCCCCTGTCCGGGTATTTCGTCCGCATATTTCTGTCCCGCGCTGCGCCCGGTGCGGTACCGCGCCGCCGTTGTGGGGGCTAACGGCTCGGCTATGGCGGCTGCGTCATAGAAATATTTCTTTGACTTCGTAAGCAGAAAGATATGTTCATAGCAGCGGGTAGGGCGGTCTTTCACGCTCTCCGGCATGGGGTTTTCTTTCTGCCAGATAATGTCGCTCCGTAAATACCACCCGTCAGCGCGTAGGGCAAAGGCTAAAAGCCAAGGGATACCGATTAAGTCCTTTTGTTTGCAGCCGGAAACGCGGTTGTTTCTTGCAATCTGCTGTCCGTTTCTGCCTTTCGGGTTCTTCGGGTCTGCATGGTAGCCTTTATTTCCTGTGCCGCAGTAAGTGTCCGCGATATTCAGCCAGAGCGTACCGTCAGAACGCAGTACCCGGCGCAGCTCGCGGAAAACCTCGGTCAGCCTGTCAATGTACTGCTCCGGCGTGTCCTCCCGCCCAATCTGCATATCAAGCCCATAATCTCTAAGCGCATAGTAGGGCGGGCTTGTGACGCAACAGTGTACGCTTTCCTCTGGAAGCTCCCGCAAGGCATAGAGCGCGTCGCGGTTGATGATGGTGTCAGTTTTCAGCCCGTTCATGCTTCGCCTACTTCCTCCGGCTTCGTCGTCATTACCCGGTAAAGCTCGGTGTCTTTCGGGAAGCGGTCTACAAAGGGCAGCACCACGTTCCCGTAGAAGATAAGCCCCTCGCCCGCTTCGGTGTGGGTGACATATTTCATCTGCTGCGGGGAGATGTTGAGCTGCTTTGCAAGGATAGCCCGGTCGCCCGCCGCCTGATTGAGCATGAGGACAAAATCAGAGTTTTCAAAGATATTCTCCACTTCGCGGGAAGCAAGCAAATCCTTGACATTCTGCGTAATGGCTGTGGGTATGCCGCCCCATTTTCTGAAACGCTTCCAGATTTCAACGGAATAGGCGGCGGTCTGTTCCTCTTTCAAGAGAAGATGAAATTCGTCCATAAAATACCGGGTGGATTTCCTTTCTGCCCGGTTGACGGTGACGCGGTTCCATACCTGGTCCTGCACAATGAGCATACCTAACTTTTTGAGCTGCTTCCCAAGCTGCTTGATGTCAAAGCAGACAAGGCGGTTGTTCAGCTCCACGTTGGTACGGTGGTTGAATACGTTAAGGCTCCCGGAAACGTAAAGCTCCAATGCCGCCGCGATACGCGCCGCTTCCGGCTCCGGCTGCTTCAAAAGCTCGTCGTAGAGGTCGCCCAAGATAGGCATTTTCTCCGGGTCGGGGTCTGCAAGGAAAGGGCGGTACACGTTCCTAACAGCGCGGTCAATGACGGTCTTATCGACAGGCTGCAAGCCCTCCTTACCGCCTATGACAAGCTCGCAGAGGGAGAGGATAAAGTCGGATTTCAGCGCAAGGGGGCTGTCGTCCTCGGAATAGTTGAGGTTAATATCCATAGGGTTCACATACTGGGGCTTCCCGTCAATGCCCTTGCCCGTAGGCGATAACCGTATCACTTGCCCGTCAAGCCGCTGCACAAGGGAAAAATACTCTGCTTCCGGGTCGCAGATAATAATGTCGTCGTCTGTAATGAGGAAAGCGTTTGTCATTTCCCGTTTGGCGGCAAAGGATTTCCCGCTTCCCGGCGTACCCAAGATTAAGCCGTTGGGGTTCTTTAGCTGCTTGCGGTCGCAGAGTATCATGTTGTTAGACAGGGCGTTCAAGCCGTAGTACAAAGCCGCGCCCGTCTGGAAAAGCTCCTGTGTGATAAAGGGGATAAAGATAGCGGTGCTTGACGTGGTAAGCCCTCTTTGAATGGGGATAAGGTTCTCCCCAAGCGGTACAGAGGACATAAGCCCCGCTTCCTGTTGGTAGTCAAGGCGGGTTAAGGCGCAGTTGTTCTTCTGTGCTATGCCCGCCGCCGCGAATACGTCATTTTCCAGTTTCCGCTTCGTGTCCGCCATGTTCACCACAAGGAACGTCAAGAGGAACATTCTTTCATTCCGGCTCTGCAAGTCCTGTAAGAGGTTCTTCGCTTCGCTGCCGAACGTGGCAAGGTCGGACGGGATTATATCCATGTCATAGCCGCTGCGTACCGCTTTTTTCTGTTCCTCGATTTTCATTTTGTCAAGGTCGGTGATTTTCCGCTTGATTGTCTTTATGGCTTCGGTCTGGTCGATACTGTGGATATGCAGATTGACGATAACGCCCGTTTCCAAGTCCAGAATATCCGATAAGATACGGTCGTTTAACTCCGGGGCAAGGATTTCAAGGAATGAAACCGCGCCGATTTTGCGCCCCATGCGGAAATAACGCCCCTCGCCAAAACGGAAAGAGGACGGGGCGATAAAGTCCTTTGTGGAAAGCCCGGACGGGGCAAGCCAAGAAAAATCAAAGGAAAACTGCCCGCCCTCCGGGTGGAAAATGCCATGCAGCATTTTAAGGCGTTCATAGCCTGTCATGGGGCGGGCAGCTACGCCCAAGAGCTTAAAGTTGTTCAGCACGTCCGTTTCGATACGGGCAAGGCGGGATTTCGCCGCGCCCAGACTGTCGGCTTCAATGGCAAAGGTGATATACTTCGCCTTGACAAGCCCGTTGTTGCCCTTTGCAAGCTGGTTTTTCAGCATATCCCGGTATTCTGTGCGGATAGAATTGAAAGCGTCCTCCTGTGCCGGGATATTGACCGCCTTTTCCGCTTCGCCCCGCTGCGTCCCCTGATTGATGAAAGAAAGCTGCACCGAAACGGAAGCGTCAAAGTAGTTTAGGAAGTCGCACCAGTTCTCAAAAATGGCGGTCTTGTCGTCTGCCTGTGCAAGCTGATAGTTAATATCTTCAAAGGCGACGGTCTTTGAGTATTTCCGTCCCGTAACCTTGCAGATACCGTCCGGGTACATCTGGATATAGGGGATTGTCTGCTGCGCGGTGTGCGCTTTCCCGTCGCCCTTTGCCTGTCTGATGATTTCCGCAATCTGCTTTTTCTCGGCGCGGGTGAGCTTGCGGGGCGGGTTAGGCTTTGCGCTTCCCGCCGCGCTGTTTCTTCGTGTTTCCTTTTGCAATCGCTGATACCTCCTTTTCAAGTTTTCTCTGCCGTTCTAAGACGGAATAAAAGTTGTCTGTCCTGTATGGTCGTTCTTTGGGGGCTATGAATTTTGTCTGAATGATGTTCTTCACCACCACTTCAAGGGGCTGTCCATGCTTCTCATACATGGCAAAGAGGAAACAGGGCAGCATGACGGCAATCATAGCCATAGACGCAAGGCTGGTGCCTGTGCTGTCTTTGAGCAGAAAGAAAAGCGGCAAGCCGAACAGGAGAGCCGCCGCAAAACATACAATCTGCCGTTTGGTAAGGTTGAACGCTACTTTTGTCTTGACTTTGGATAAGTCTTTGGGTACGGGTACATACGCCAAGTGAAAACCTCCTTTCTCTGGGTTTGGTGTTGCTGTAATTTTCCATAAGGGTAATCAAGGCAAAGGTCAATCTATGCCCTTTGCCCGCCCGTATTATATGGGGGTTATCCGCGTCAAGGTCGGGTCGTATTTTCGCCGCTTCGCTCTGAAAATCTCCACCCTGCCCTTGACACGCCGCTAATGCGCGGAAAAAATCGACTTCGCCAGTGCGCCGGATTTGAACAGGGAGAAACAGAGGATAACGGTGTAGGCTGCAAGGGAGAATATCGCGCTGTGCAGATTGTCCGCTATTATCATGTTGTTTACCAGAACCGCGTAAATGCCGACGCATATCATAATGAGGAAGCCTTGAAAACCGATAGCGAACAGGGATTTTAGGTAGTTGTTTCCTATCTGCCCCCATTCCCGGTTAGTCATAGTTGCAAACGGGATAGGCGATACCGAACAGTAAAGGTAAATTTCTATCATACGCCCGTAGAGGATAACGGTTATCAGTACGGACATGATTTTCATGCACAAGCTCACAAGGCTTGTTTCCATGACAAGTAAGAGCAGTTCGGGGATTTCCATAGCGTCAAGCCCGCTTTGCATGGAAGCAAGGGCGGCGGCAACATCAATCTCTGTGCTGCCGCCGATTACCCCCGCCGCGCCGGAAACAACGTGCTGCGCCATATCGAACACCGCCATAGTGATGTCAAAGGTGTGCGTCACAAGGTAGACTGCCACAAACGCCTTGAACACCCACTTGAAGAACATGGAAGTGTCAACGTCGTGCATATTGTTCTTTTCCGTTACCATGCTGATAAGCTCATAGCATAGGACGTAGGTAATGACAAGCCCCGCAATGGGTACGATTACATTCTCACTAAGGGTCTGTATCATGGAGAATATATTTGCGTTCCACCCTTGCGGGGTCTGCCCTACCTCTGCGGCGATAGTGCCGACTTTTTCGTTTACGTCCCCGAACATAGTTGACAGATTACCGTTTATGGCTCCTATGAGGATTTCCTTTATCCATTCGTTAATCGCGTCAAGTATGCTCTGCATAAGCCTTTACCCGCGCTTCTTAACCGAACAGCCCGGAAAGCAGCGGTACAAGGGTCATGCCGATAAGGGCAACGCCGCCGCCCGCCATAAGCTGCTTCATGCCCTGGCTTTTCGCGCCCGGATTGTCGTTGCCGTAGCCCTCCATCAGATTGATTACGCCCCAGATACCAAGCCCGGCTCCAAGTGCTACAACAAGGGTCTGCAAAACGTCTACTGCGCTATTGAAAAATGCCATAAATATATCCTTTCTGCCGCGTCTGCGGCTGTCCGGCAAGCGGACAAAAGGCGGTCAGCATATGCCGCCGCACAAAAAAACCGCCCTCTGGTAAAGGCGGCTGTCCCCGCGCTGCGTAAGTTCTGCGGCGCGGCGGTATTCAGTTGTAGGGGGTGCGGCTCCTGCCGCTGTGTACTGCGCCGGAAAGTGGGGGCGCGTATCATGTAGCCGGTATGGATAGATGTGATTGCTTCAATCGCTCCTTTCTGTGTCCCGCTGTGCTGCCGGACGTTTTTTTCAGACTTGCGGGAAGTGAATAGCTTGCGTAGCAAGGTGTTCGCTTCCCGCAAGTTCACAAAGGGGTAGCTGCCGCAAGGCAGCGTAGGGGAAGTGTAGCTTCCCCTGTCCCCCGGCGGTCTGCCATGCTGTCACTGTTGCGGGATAAGCCCCCCGGCGCGTGACATACTCCGTTGCAAAACGGCGGTGTTCCGCTTCCTTTTCCCGCCAATACTCCCATAATGCAGCGTCGGCGGCTTCCGCAACATTCATTAAAAACCGTTCAAGCTGCTTTTGTTTTTCCTCTGCGCTACGTTTCCTCATGGTCTGCGTCCTCCTGTAAGTCTGCCGCGTCAATCTCGTAATAGTCAAAAACCTCGTCGGGCTTGACAATGGCGGGGCGGCGTTTAAGGTGCTTTTCCATGTCAAAGGCGTTCTTCGGGTCTGCGTCGGACAGGTACTTGTATTTCGGGTGCTTCGTTATGTCGAATTTGTCCGAAAAGAACGGGCGCACCCCGCGTAGCTGCAAGATACATTTCCCTCCGTCCATGACTGCGATTTCATCTTCCGTCATAAGCTGCTTTCCCAATTTCTGATAGTTCAGCCCATGCGAAAGCTCCCGCCCCCTTGTTTCGGACGTGTTGAAGCTGTCTATCGTTTCCTTGCCTAAAATCTCCGATATTTCTTTGAGCGTCGTTTTTTCCTTGCCACCCAAGAAAAGCGTGGTGTCGCAGTTGCCGACTATGGTATCGGCGTTGTCCTTGTAGATTGCCTTTAGCTGTGACTGGCTCTGCAAGATGATTGACGCGGATATTTCCCGGCTCCGTATCGTTGCAATGAGCTTTTCAAACTTCGGTATCTGCCCGATATTCGCAAATTCATCAAGTAAGCACCTTACATGGACGGGAAGCCGCCCGCCGTATTCATCATCTGCTTTGTCGCACAAGAGGTTGAATAGCTGTGTGTAGAGAATACTCACGACAAAGTTAAAGGTGTCGTCGGTGTCGCTGATAATCACGAAAAGGGCGGTCTTTCTGTCGCCTATGGTGTCAAGCTCCATTTCGTCGGTTTCCATAAGCTCCCGCAGCTCCTTAATGTCGAATGGGGCTAACCTCGCGCCGCATGAGATAAGTATGCTTTTTGCGGTCTTGCCCGCCGCAAGTTTGTATTTTTTGTACTGCTTGACTGCAAAATGTTCCGGGTCTTTTTCTTCCAGACGTTCAAACATGAGGTCAACCGGGTTCTGGAAGTCCTCGTCGTCCTCGCGGGCTTCCGACGCATTTATCATTTCAAGCAGCGTCGTGAAGTTCTTCTCGTCCTCCGGGGCTTCATACCAGATATAGCCGATTAGTGCGGTATAGTAGAGCTTTTCCGCTTATAGTGATAGGTAATCCTTTGAAGTTATCGCCGGATTTTCCCCCACTCCACACCGGACGTGCGACTTTC
>JAJEQR010000052.1 GCA_020687485.1 Hominifimenecus microfluidus
TACTTTCTCATAGTAAAATCACAATGACCCACGACAATTGGGTGTCCACCCCAACCGCCTTACGGGCGCACGGAATCCACCATATTAATTACTGCTTCATCATCTGACATGACTCTAATAATGACCGGCACCTTCCTGTAACCAAACTTTTCAGCAGCTGCCTTTCTTCTGTGTCCGGAGATAATCTCATAAACACCATCTGGAATCGGTCGTACAATCAGTGGATTTATGATTCCGTATTTCTCAACACTCGCACTGAGCCGAATCATTTCCTGATCCATCCGAACCTTAAATGGATGGTTCCTAAAGGTCCGCAGACGTTCCAGCTGAATCTCTATGATTTTTTCGCCATCTTCTGGAACTGATGCCACTGTATCCATATTTTTCCTCCATTTCTTATCTGCAACAGAAAAAGCCTGTCCAGATAGATTTCTTTTTGAAATCTGATCCAAACAGGCTTACTGTTGACCTTAGTTTTCGCTAAGCAAAGATTCTATTGTATTCACGCCTAATAACTTACCGCCGGATATTTCCCTTCCTCTTTTTTCTTATCTGAGCTTGAATTTACATCCACTTTCTCAAATAAACAGCTGGCTTTTCTCTTTTATTAGAATTTCGATTTATTTCCAGCTATTATACCAGCAGTGCGTTTTATTAGACAGCGGCTAATAGGATTCTTTCCGTATTAGCTGATATTCCATTCCATTTTCCACTTGAAAAAACAAAAAAGCGGAAATTATATTAGAAATTTTTCTAATACATTCCGCTTTTGATAGGACGTCCCGTGCGGGAATCGAACCCACATCTAGTGCTTAGGAGGCACTTGTTCTATCCATTAAACTAACAGGACTAATACCGGATTTTTGGCTTAAAATCAAGGTTTTCAGCCATTTCAACGGCATTGGATTTTATGATTTAAAACTGACTTACGTCAGCTGAATCAATCTTATATGATGAATTTTTTTGGTATGAAGCTATCGCCTTTTCCAAAAACGCATGTCTCCTAAATTGTGACATCACATAACAGAATCGAACTCAAATTCATTTTTCTGTTATACGCCGAGGCGATAACTCTGGTCACCGCTTAGGAGGCGGACGCTCTATCCTACTGAGCTACAGAGACATTTATAAATTTATTTTTAACAGTTACTCAAACTCGGCTCTTCCCTGGAGCCAGATATCACCCTTAAATCGGCGACCGACCGCCGGCTCACCGAGAAGATCCATTCGATTGATCATCACGGAAAGCTTCATATCATTACAGTTCAGCAGGAAGCGATACATCTCCTCGCCGCTCACATGATTTCTCACGATCTCCCAGGAAAGAATCTCTCCAATCACGGAGTATACATCGCATTCCAGACCGTATGGCATAAAGCAGGTATCCACTAAAGAATAAATATCCTCCTCCATAATACGGTTTGAAATCTGCTGAACCAGATTCATATCCTCCATGGCAAGACTCTCCATGGCCTTCTCATCGCCCTTCCGGGCCGCTTCCATCAGTGCGCTCCGGTTCTTCGAGACATTGCTGCTGATCGCTCTCTGCCGCGCAGTCTTCTGCAAGGGGAGAAGAATCTTCCCGTCCAGACAAAGGCCGGTAAGAGAAACCCCCGTAATGCGGGAACTCTCCTGCTTGTTCTTCACGCGCCGCATATATTCCAGACCGTTGCTCAGATAGAAAATCAGCGACACGCCGATCATCGGCTCCTCGCACATCCCCCCATAGGAATTCTTATCTGCATGGCGCTCCACCACACAGGGAACAGTGGTAGATACGACATCGCTGTCTGCGTAGGGAAAGCAGTATTCCGGCTCAAATGCCTGTCCTTTCCCATACTCCCCATAGAGACGCAGGCCAAATCGATCACCGAACGCCCGGCTGATGTGTCCATAGACCTCATCCCCCTCCGTAATCAGGGAAGAGGCTGTAGATGACTGAATCACCAGATCCAAAAGAGGACGAAGTTCCCGCTTCTTATTATATTTACTGAATCCTATTGCCCTCAGATACTTGTGCATTCGTTCTCTCCATAATTAATCACTCTGCAGACACAATTCTTATTATACGATATTTATTTCAGCTTGGCAAGCAGCTTTTTGCAATATTAGTAACAATTCTTAATTATATCCTTTTTTTCTGCTGTCAGAAAAGATATACTGGCCATTTGCCTAATAATGGTAAAAGATTCAAACATTTTTCTTTTAATAAAATCGTGACTTTTAAAGACGATAGCGTTATATTGAATGCGTAATGAATGAGCCGCAAAAATGCGGAACCAAGTGTTCCTTAGCAAAGCTGTTCTAAAAAGAGGAGGAAAAAGAAATGTCTTACGTAGATGACGTACTGGCACAAATGAAAGAGAAAGATGCACATGAACCCGAGTTTCTTCAGGTTTTAACCGAGATTCTTGATTCTCTGCGCCCGATCATTGAGGCCAATGAAGAAAAATACCGAAAGGAAGCACTGCTGGAGAGACTGGTTGAGCCTGAGAAGGTTGCATACTTCCGTGTTCCCTGGACCGATGATCAGGGCCAGGCACACATCAACCGTGGCTGGAGAGTTCAGTTCAACAGCGCAATCGGCCCGTACAAGGGTGGTATCCGCTTCCATCCCACCGTTAATCTGAGCGTTCTGAAGTTCCTCGCTTTTGAGCAGATGTTTAAGAATTCCCTGACTGGTCTGCCGATCGGCGGCGGCAAAGGCGGCAGCGACTTTAACCCTCGCGGAAAGTCCGACGGCGAGCTGATGCGTTTCTGCCAGTCTTTCGTTACCGGTCTTTACAAGCACATCGGACCGAACCTGGACTGCCCCGCCGGTGATCTTGGCTGCGGCGGCAAAGAGATCGGTTACATGTTTGGTTACTATAAGAGACTCGTTGGTGAGTACGACGCAGGCGCACTTTCCGGTAAGCCCGTAGCTTCCGGCGGTAGCCTTGGTCGTAACACCGCTACCGGCTACGGCGCTGTATACTTCACCGAAGAGCTGCTGAACACGCTTGGTAAGAAGATTGAAGGTACCACCTTCTGCCTGTCCGGTTTCGGTAATGTATCTTGGGGCGTTGCCAAGAAGCTGGATCAGCTGGGCGGCAAGGTAGTTGCTATCTCCGGTCCTGACGGATATGTATACGATCCCGAAGGAATCTCCGGTGAGAAGGCTGATTACATGGTAGAGATGAGAAATTCTCTTCGTGACCGTGTACAGGATTACGCTGACAAGTATCCGAGCGCTCAGTTCCATGCTGGCGAGAAGCCTTGGGGCCGTGTAAATGCTGATATCTACATGCCTTGTGCAACTCAGAACGATATTCGTCTGGAAGATGCAGAGCGCATGATCGCTGAAAACCACAGCTCTATCCTCGTAGAAGTAGCAAACATGCCCACTACTCTGGAAGCTATTGAACTGCTGAAGAGCAAGGGTTGGGTAATCGCTCCTTCCAAGGCTGTAAATGCCGGCGGTGTAGCTGTTTCCGCTATGGAGATGAGCCAGAATGCAATGAAGATGCCTTGGACCGAGGAAGAAGTCGAAGATAAGCTTCATCCGATCATGAAGAACATCTTCAAGAACATCAATGCGGCTGCTGAAAAGTATGGCAAGCCCGGCGATCTGATCGCAGGTGCAAACCTGGCTGCAGCAGAGCGTGTCCTTCAAGCTATGGAGGAGCAGGGTATCTGCTAATTTCTAATTCGCTCTTTCCTGAACTATTCATAAAGAAGTGCCCGGTGACGAAATATCACCGGGCACTTTCATTTAGTAATTTTTGTAACGACTCAAAGCCATACGAAACCGGGTTGGCGCTCTGAATAGTTACTTCTATTTCTTTAATGCCATCTCCAGCGCCTGTTTTTCTTCATTGCTCAGAGAAGATTCCGGCGCGCCGTTCTCAACCGTCTTGATATATACGTAGCATGCGGTACGGCTGTGCATAGCATTCAGCAGATATCCGCTCCCAGTGCTGTCAAGAAGAGCCAGCGCAAAGCTGGACTGTCCTCCCATTCCATCAAACGCATTGTACTTTACCATACCGGTCTTCTGAATCGAATTCGTCATGTTGCGGTTAATAACCTTCATCACATCGCGATTCGCCATATCTTCATCCTGAAGCTTGTACATGGTCTCGTAAATCTCGGCGATCTTATCTTCCAATGTCTCAGCGTCCTTGCCTCGCATGAAAAAATCGTAACGGCGATAGACCTTCTCCATACGAACAACCATCACGATCACTACAATGGTAAGTATCAGAACCAGAGCTGCCAGTATAACAACCAGAATGGCCGGATCTAACCCCAACTGATTCAAGATTTCACTGCTCATAAAAAAACTCCTTACTTTATCTTCATGCGATTCTGTTCATTGATAAAATCCAAGATTCGATCCAGATCTTCAAAAGAATAATAATCAATCTGAATCTGTCCCTGATCCGAATTTTTCCGATGGATCGCTACTTTCGTTCCGAATATAATTTTCAGATTTTCTTCCGCCTGATCATAAACGAGCTGATCCTTCTCTCTCCAACTCTCGTCTTTTTCCTTATTCTGTTTTGTATTCTGCATTTTTTTTACCAATTTTTCTGTTTCTCTTACATTTAACGACATACCAACTACGTCATTTGCTGCTTTCACCTGCTGCTCCAGATTCTCAAGACCCAGAATTGCTCTCGCATGACCTTCACTCAGCAGTCCTTCCGCCAGCATCTCCTGTACTTCCGGCGCCAACTTCAGCAGACGCATGCGATTAGCAATCACAGTACGGCTCTTCGCCACTCGCTGCCCCAGTTCTTCCTGCTTCAGATGAAATTCCTGAATCAGGCGCATATATGCCTGTGCTTCTTCGATCGGATTCAGATTTTCTCTCTGAATATTCTCAATCAGCGCAATCTCCATAATCTCCTGATCAGTATAATTTCTTACAACAACCGGTACTTCCTTCACACCAGCCAGCTTGGCTGCCCGCCAACGCCTCTCTCCGGCAATGATCTCATATCTCTCCCCTTTCTTCTTCACCAGGAGTGGCTGAAGAATCCCGAACTGTCGAATCGACTCCGCCAGTTCATTCAGAGACTCTTCTTCAAAATTCTTTCTGGGCTGTTCCCGGTTTGGTTCGATCTGTGTGACCTTCACCATTTGCTCATTTTCTTTTTCCTTTTTCTCCGAGTTATCCACAGGTTTATTCACAATTGTGGATTCTTCTGTGGATTTTACCGTATGTACCGATTCTTTTCCACGGGAATTTGGAATCAGCGAGTCTAATCCTTTGCCTAAACCACCTTTTCTTGCCATCTTTGTTGACCACCTTTACTCATTTTTTCCGTACTCAACAACTTCTTCCGCCAGCATCCGGTAACTCTCTGCCCCCGTAGATCTTGAATCATACAACGTGATCGGAAGGCCATGACTGGGCGCCTCCGCCAGGCGTACATTTCTCGGAATGATTGTCTTATAAATATTCTGGTTCAGATTTGATTTTACATTTTCTACAACCTGCAGAGACAGGTTGGTTCTGGCATCATACATAGTAAATACCACGCCTTCCAGGATCAGCTCCGGATTCAGGCGCTCATGAACCAGATCAATCGTATACATCAGCTGTGACAGTCCTTCCAGTGCATAATACTCACACTGAATCGGAACCAGCACCGAGGATGCCGTTGTCATGGCATTAATGGTAAGCATGCTTAGAGCCGGCGGACAGTCGATAATAATATAATCATAGGATTTCTTTACCAGATCAATCTGCTTCTTCAGGATGAACTCTTTTTCTTCCGTTCCCATTAGCTCGATCTCCGCACCGGAAAGATTTACATTAGAAGGAATCAGATCCAGACCTTCACATACTGTCGGAACAATGCACTCTTCCACCGTGGATTCTCCCAGTAAAAGCTCATACACGGTATTTTCCTTTTCATCCTTGTCCACACCAAGTCCGCTGGTCGTATTTCCCTGCGGATCCAGATCGATGGCAAGCACATGCTTTCCCATCTCTGCAAGACAGGCGGACAGATTGATCGCTGTTGTCGTCTTCCCGACTCCGCCCTTCTGATTTGCTACTGCAATAATTCGTTCCATAGAAACATTCTCCTGTGTATTCGGATGCCCGCATTAGCGGCCATTCACATTTTCATATATGCTGTCATTCCAAGCCCGAACGGGCTAAGATCTGAAGAGGCAGACAAAAGCCGGAAGGTTTATGTACTCCGGCTCCTATATCTAACATATGTATTTTATCACAAATACATGCAAGATTCTATATGATTTTTCTTAACTTTGCACAAAAAACATCGAATCATTTCGTTTTCGACAGGATTTTCGTTCATGTTTCACGTGAAACACTCCTCTTCCTGTACTTTTGATGTTCCATGTGAAACATTTTGCCTTCTGCTTTTGTTGGTGTTTCACATGAAACATTTTGCTTCCTTTTTTTAATGTTCCACGTGAAACATTTTGCTTTCTGTTTTTGCTGGTGTTTCACATGAAACATTTTGCTTCCTTTTTTTTAATGTTCCATGTGAAACATTTTGCCTTCTGCTTTTGTTGGTGTTTCACATGAAACATTTTGCTTCCTTTTTTTAATGTTCCACGTGAAACATTTTGCCTTCTGCTTTTGCTGGTGTTTCACATGAAGCATTTTTCTTCCTGCTTTTTTTGATGTTTCACGTGAAACATTTTCATTTTTTCACTTTTTCTCAATAATTTCAACTCCCAGTGGCTGTTTGGAAGGTGTTCCTGCTTTTCTCGGATATTTTTTGGGTGTTGTTTCCGTCTTCTTTATAATAATGAAAGAACGCTGTATATCTGTGCCAGGAAGATTGAAATAAATCGGCTGCTGGCGCTCTCCTCCCAGAATTTTGATTGCTTTTTCTGCATTTTTCAACTCATCTGCCACTTCGCCAGACTTATAAGAAACAAGGCGACCGCCTTTTTTGATAAAAGGCAGACAATATTCCGATAAAGTCGCCAAATTTGCCACTGCGCGAGAAACGCAAAGTGAAAATTGCTCCCGGTATTCCTTTTTTTGAGCCAGTTCCTCCGCACGGCCGTGCACTGTACGAATATTTTCAAGTTCCAGACGCTGAATTACCTCATCCAGGAACTTAATTCTCTTATTCAGAGAATCCATCAGCACAATTTTCCACTGTGGGTAGAGGATTTTCAGCGGAATTCCGGGGAAACCGGCTCCCGTTCCCACATCAATCATATATTCCTCCGATGTTTCACGTGAAACATCCGGAAGAAACACATAAGCTGCACTGTCAATAAAATGCTTCTGCACAATCTCCTTAAAATCCGTAATTGCGGTCAGATTCATGAAAGAGTTCCATTCTACCAGCAGATCTGCATACATTTTAAACTGAGATGCCTGCCGATTGGTCAGTTTCACGCCGATTTTGTCAAATTCTTCCTGTATATACAATATTTCTTCTGTGAGTTTTTCTGTTTTTTCCATCTTCTCTCTGTTTTCTTCCATAAACACACACGCTCCTGTCTGGTCAAACACCAAAAATGTTTCACATGAAACATTTTTTCCTGCTATCCTGCTTACTTTTCAACTTTCTGTCTGCGTTTCTGTTCCAGATACACCAAAAGAACAGAAATATCTGCCGGAGAAACGCCGGAAATACGTGAGGCCTGACCAATAGAAAGTGGACGATAGATCTCCAGCTTCTGAATTGCCTCTTTGCGAAGGCTTCCGACCTCTTCATAACGAATATCTTCGGGGATTTTCTTTCCTTCCAGCTTGCGAAACTGCTCGACCTGCTGCTTCTGGCGGCGGATATACCCCTCATATTTAATATCGATGTTTACCTGTTCGCACACATCATAGGGTAAATCCGGGTGTTTTTCATCGATTTTTTGTACTTTCCAGTAATCTAGCTCTGGTCTGCGCACCAATTCCGCCAGGGAAATACCGGATTTGATCCTTGTGGAACCGTTTTCATCCAGAAAAAGCTGAATTTTCTCGCTTCCACCCACGGAAGTATGCTCCAGACGCTGAATTTCCGCCTCAATCTGTTCTTTTTTCTTTAAAAGTCTCTGATAACGTGCTTCATCAATCAAACCAACCTGATATCCCAGCTCAGTCAGACGCAGATCCGCGTTATCCTGGCGCAAAAGCAGGCGATATTCCGCCCGCGAAGTCATCATTCGATATGGTTCATGGTTTTCTTTCGTCACCAGATCGTCAATTAACACGCCAATATACGCCTGAGAGCGATCCAGAATCAACGGTTCTTCTCCTTTTACGGATTTTGCAGCATTAATTCCGGCAATTAAGCCCTGAGCTGCTGCTTCTTCGTATCCGGAGCTTCCATTCGCCTGCCCGGCACTGAAGAATCCCGGAATATCCTTAAATTCCAGTGACGGCTTCAGTTGGCGTGGATTGATGCAATCATACTCAATTGCATATGCATTTCTCACGATTTCGGCGTGTTCCAGGCCCGGTACAGTATGAATCATCTCATATTGTACATCTTCCGGCATAGAACTTGACATTCCTCCCACATACATCTCATTTGTGTAGAGGCCTTCCGGCTCAATAAAGAGCTGATGTCTGCTTTTATCTGCGAAACGCACCACTTTATCCTCGATTGACGGACAATAGCGAGGTCCTGTACCATTGATGACACCGGAATACAGTGGAGAACGGTCCAGATTACTGCGAATAATGTCATGTGTACGCTCATTCGTGTATGTCAACCAGCAGGAAACCTGCTCTTTCTGTATCTTTTTCGGGTCTGTGGTAAAGGAAAACGGTACGATGTTCTCATCCCCCTTCTGCTCTTCCATTTTGCTGTAATCAATGGTACGGCCGTCAATTCGCGCCGGAGTACCTGTTTTGAAGCGAACCAATTCAATTCCCAGGCGGATCAGAGCCTTTGAGAGGTGATTTGCCGCCTGAAGACCGTTCGGTCCGGTCGGATTGCTGACATCTCCGTAAATACAACGAGAACGAAGATACGTACCAGAACACAGAATTGCTGCCCGGCACAAATAACGTGCTCCGGATGCTGTAAGAACCGAGCTTACTTTCCCATCTGTCAGACAGATTTCCGCCACTTCCGCCTGCTTGATCACGAGTCCCTGTGTATTTTCCAGTATTTTCCTCATTTCTCTTGTGTAACTCTGCTTGTCCGCCTGCGCGCGCAGTGAATGCACGGCAGGACCTTTGGATTGATTCAGCATTTTGGACTGAAGAAAGGTTCTGTCAATATTTTTCCCCATCTCGCCGCCCAGGGCATCCAATTCTCTTACCAGATGTCCTTTCGAACTTCCTCCGATATTTGGGTTGCAGGGCATTAACGCAATACTGTCCACACTTACGGTAAAGATAACCGTACGAAGCCCCAGCCTGGCAGCTGCCAACGCAGCCTCACAGCCGGCATGTCCAGCTCCAATTACTGCCACATCAAATGTTTCAACAATTCCCATATTTGTATCTCCTGGTTTTAATTTTCACAGCAATTCAAAACTCCAGCTCTAACCGCCCAGCCCTGAATAATTGCATATTCCATAATTTTGTTTTATATGTATAGTAAATTTTATTTTTTCCTTATTTATTTTCTGTATTTTATTGATATTTGCTATTTATATTTTTACTTTCACTGTTTTTAACGTTTTTTCGTTCTATTTTTGTGTTCATTTTTTTTTTTCTTTATTTGATATATTTTTTATATCATTTTATCATCCTATTTGTTTTTAAGGTTCACTCTGCTTTAATAGCGTTTTTTTGCTATTTTATTTAGCTTTAATATGTTTGTTTTAAAGGTTCAAAGCCATAAAGACTCCTATCTGCACTATGAGCCGTACCTACATAAGTGAATATCGTCTGGTAACCCATATAGTGAGAATCCATTGCAAGATGCCGTGTTCCTCTTTATTTTCCCATGCAAAATTTGGCGAAGATCTCATTCACCAGATCATCCTCCACGGATTCTCCGATAATAAGTCCCAGTTGGCGGTATGCTTCCATCAGATCAATGGAATAGAAATCCTCCGGCATTCCGTCGGCGATGCTCTGTTTTACCATGCACAGACTGTCTCTGGCGTGCTCCAGTGCATCCTTATGGCGAAGATTCGTAATCGTCACGGAGGATCTCTTCCCGATTTCTCCGGCATCAAACATATCGAGGATCGTTTTCTCCAACGCGTCTTTTCCAATGCCTTCTCTTGCTGAGAAGGTCAGTACCGGAACGCCCGGCGCTTTCTCCCGGACGGTTTCCGCGTCCACGGCAGCGGTCAGATCTGACTTGTTCATCAGGATCACCGCCCGTTTTCCCTGAAGTATGCGGAATATCTCGTCCTCCTCCTGCGCCAGTGGTCTTGATGCATCCACCATATGAATCAGCAGATCCGCTTTCTCCGCCTGTGCCTTTGCGCGCTCCACGCCCATCTGCTCGATCTGATCTTCCGTCTCGCGGATTCCCGCCGTGTCAACCAGACGCAGACTGATGCCTCCCAGAGGAATATTTTCCTCCAGCGTGTCGCGTGTTGTACCCGCAATATCGGTTACAATGGCCCGCTCTTCCCCTACCAGCAGGTTGAGCAAAGAAGACTTGCCTGCGTTCGGGCGCCCTAAAATAACGGTGCGCACACCGTCAGCCAGAATACGGCTGCTTCCCGCATCCTTAAGGAGAACGTCCAGTTCTCTGATCAGAGGATCCAGCAGACCATTCAATTTTTCCTGGTAGCCTTCCGTTGAAATATGTTCCGGATCGTCCAGTGCTGCCTCAATAAAGGCGAGCTGGTACAGGATCTTCTCCCGTAGCTTCTTCACTTTCTCACTGACCTGCCCCTGCAGCTGCTCGATCGATGCTTTCCTTGCAAATTCATTCTGCGAATGGATCAGATCCATAACGGCTTCCGCCTGGGAAAGATCCATGCGCCCGTTCAGAAAAGCTCTTCTTGTGAATTCTCCGGGTTCGGCAAGGCGGGCACCCTGATGCAGCACTGCGTCCAGCAGACGGCGCATAATCAGCGGCCCTCCGTGGCACTGCAGCTCCACAACATCCTCTCCGGTAAAGCTGTGAGGTGCCCTCATGACAACAGCAAGGATTTCATCCAGGACTTCCTCCCCTTCATGAGCCAGTCCGTAATGCACCGTATGGGTGGGAACCGCTGCGATGGCTTTCCCGGTCTTCAGGGTTACGACCCGGTCTCCCACCTGCAGCGCATCCGGACCGCTAATGCGAATGATTCCGATTCCTGCATGCGTCAGTCCGCTGGCAATTGCTGCAATTGTTTCTGTAGTCATGACGACATCTCCTCTCTTTTTTCCACTTAAATATAACGATTCATAGCGCCTTCTCCATTCCTCTTGCGCTGCATCCCACTGCGGCTTCTCGCCATATGGATGAAAATAAGAAAAGGAGGTTTCCTTCGGAAACCTCCTCACATTTTATTCCTCCTCCGAATGATAGGAGTTCCTGTAATCTCTGCGGTAACCGCCCTTTTCATAGCGGTCATTGCGCTGTTCTCTCTTCAGAGACACCACCACATGACGGAACGGCTCTTCTCCTTCGCTTCGGGTTACAACATAACGATCATTCTGTAATGCGGAATGAATGATGCGTCTCTCATAAGGGTTCATCGGCTCCAGGGATACCGGACGTCTGGTTCTCTTTACCTTATAAGCAATGTTTCTGGCCAGAGTCTCCAGAGTCTCCTTCCTGCGTTCTCTGTAGTTCTCAATATCCAGCTTTACGCGGATATAATCCTCCGTGTACTTATTTACAACCAGGCTAGTCAGGTACTGAAGGGAATCCAGTGTCTGTCCTCTCTTACCAATCAGGATGCCCATGTCATCGCCCTTTAAGTCAATGTCCATGGTCTTCTCGTCTGCGTCATAGACAACATCGATCTCCACTTCCATATTCATGGTGCGGAACACATCCTTCAGGAAATCAACAGCGGTACCCTCCAGAGAAAACTTCTTCTTCGCCTGGATGACAGCGAGACGACTTCCAATCCCCAGGAAACCATTGCTGCCCTCGTCAATGACCTCAATCTCCAACTGCTCACTGCTTACACCAAGAGCAAGCGCCGCCTGCGTAATGGCATCATTCACAGTCTTCGCAGAATATTTCACGAAATCCATATTCGTTCTCCTCTTTGAATGTTGGATGGATTACTGCTTCTTGTTATTCTTTTAATTATTGTAGCTATTTTTTCTTGCTGTTTCTCTCATTAAACTCGCGAACCATATTCGCGCGTGCAGCCAAACTGTTCGGATCTGCAGCCTTCGCATTATAATAATCGGTGGAAGACTTCATCTTCGCATCACGGTCCGCCAGCTTCTTATCATGCTCTTCCTTGTTCTTCGCTTCCATCTGAGCAAGCTTCTTCGCATTGATATTCGCCTTTTCGTTCAGAGGCGGAAGCCCCTTCTTGGCACGCTTCTTGTTCTGCTTCTCAATATTCTCCTTGATAATATCCTCTACAGAGATTCCCTCCATATGCTTGTTGATCGCCCACTGCTGGATGATCATAACCAGAGACTGTACCACCCAGTACAGACCCAGGAAAGCGGGAAGCGTAAAGCAGATTACCAGCGACATAATCGGCATGGTGTAATTCATCATCTTCATGCTGCTTCCCATCGGACTATCCTCCATCTTCGGCTGGTTCACCATCATCAGCTTGGAAGACAGGAAAGAAAACAGAGCCGCGAGAATCGGAATCAAAATTCCCGGGAAAGAAAGGCCTGGAGTGGACGCCAGATCCATTCCCATGAACTGGTACATGGCCTGAACTTCACTCTCGGAATAATTCGCCAGCTGAGGAATGTACTTCTCCAGATCATAAATAACCGGATACAGGGCGAACAGAATCGGAAACTGAATCAGAGACGGCAGACAGCCGGCGCTCATGGAAGAGCCGTACTTATCGTAAACCTGCTGCTGTTCCAGCTGCATCTTCGCCATAGAAGCCTGATCCTTCTTGTTGGCATATTTCTTCTGAATCGCCTGGATTTCCGGGGTCATCAGGGCGTTCACCTTCGTAAACTTCTGCTGCTTAATCGTCAGAGGAAGCATCAGCATCTTGGTGATTACGGTAAACACAATGATGCAGGCAGCCACGCTGCGAATCCCCATACCGCTTAATACGATAAAGATCCCCTGCATCAGTAAACCAAGCACCCAGGCGATCTGCTTAATAATCGGCCAGTTGCCGAACGCAGACCCTGATGTCGTGGTTGTAAGCGAAAAAAATCTCATAATTCCTCCGTTCATCTAGGTGGTTTCGTTCCAGCTTAAGGAACCGGGTCGTATCCGCCCCTGGAAAAAGGATTGCACCGTAAAATTCTCCACACAGCCAGAAGACCGCCTTTAAGAAGCCCATGCTTTTCCAATGCTTCAATTGCATATTGAGAACAGGTAGGAAAATACTTACAGCACCCATAATGTTTGAAAGGTGAGAGATTCCGCTGATAAAACCGGATTCCGGCTATTAATAGCTTCTTCATTGACTCTCACCTTCCGAATTTACAATATGATGATGTTTTCCCAAGTGCATCAACGCACTTTCAATTTTTTTGTAGTCTTTGTCTTTTGCTTCTTGTCTGGCTATCACAACGATATCATAGCCAGCCTTCCACTCTTTCGAGTGGGTTCGGAAACTTTCCCGGATCAATCGCTTGATCCTGTGGCGAACCACACTGTTCCCGACTTTCTTACTAACAGAAATACCAATTCTGCTTTCCTGATCTTGGCCTCTTTCCAAAACATACATGACGAGAAGCTTATTCCCGTAAGATCTGCCCTGCCGGTAGACCCGTCCAAAATCATCGTTCTTTTTCAATGAAACAAATTGCTCCATCGCGCCTCCTTATATAATAGGAAGAAAGGCGATAAAAGAATAGACCACATTGCTGCGGCCTATGCTGAAAGCTGTTTTCTTCCTTTTGCTCTTCTGGAAGCAAGAACCTTTCTTCCGCCGGCACTGCTCATTCTTGCACGGAAACCGTGAACCTTGGATCTGGATCTCTTCTTGGGCTGGAAAGTCATTTTCATGTAGATACACCTCCTCACTTTGGAAAATAGCATAACCATTATAAGCAAAGAATGCCTTTCCGTCAAGCACTTTCTTTGACAAAAAATAATAGTGTCCTTTGTACGGCTTCGCATGTCTGTGGATCAAATTTCTATTCACACGTTTTCACAGCCTGTACACATATTCTCGCACAACTTATCCACAATATGTGAATATCCTGTTGATAACCCGTTTGTGTATTGTGTTTAACTTGCTTATTTCCTCATTTTTCAAGCTTTTTTGCGGTGGATAAGTCATCCACATCGTATTTTTTCCACAAAACTTTTTAGATTTGCATTGAAAAAAGCTCCTATATCCGTTAGAATATACTCAATTGTATCTATCTTTACTGTGGATATTTGCGCACTTATACAATTTCAGGAGACATTTATGTTAGAACAACTAAAAGAAAACTGGGAGAAAATCCTGGACAATGTGAAAGAGGATCAGGACCTTTCTGATGTTTCCTTTAATACCTGGCTGGTTCCTCTGAAGCCGGTATCCGTCGAAGGAAACGTTGTGACAATCCTGTGTCCGGTCAATTCAATCGGTCTGGAATACATCGACAAGAAGTATAAGATCTTTATTCAGGTCGCCATCGAGGAAGTCATCGGCTTCAAATGCGAACTGCATCTCGTGATTCCTGAAGAGAAGGCCAAGAAAGCGCCGAAGAAGAAGGTCGTTGACGCGGATATTATCAAAGCGAATCTGAACCCGCGCTATACATTCGATACCTTCGTGGTCGGCTCGAACAACAAGATGGCTCATGCGGCATCCCTAGCAGTTGCAGAATCTCCTGCCGAAATCTACAACCCTCTGTTTATCTATGGAGGCGTGGGACTGGGCAAGACTCACCTGATGCACTCGATCGCACACTTTATTCTGAAGAACAATCCGGACGCCAAGGTTCTCTATGTCACCTGCGAGACCTTCACGAACGAACTGATCGATGCGATCCGAAATAAAAACAATATTACCACCACGGAATTCCGTGAGAAATACCGCAACATCGATGTGCTTCTGATCGATGATATTCAGTTTATCATGAATAAGGAAAGTACTCAGGAAGAGATTTTCCATACGTTCAACGCACTTTATGAAGCAAAGAAGCAGATCATTCTCTCCAGCGATCGTCCGCCCAAGGATATCGAAACACTGGAGGAACGCCTGCGCTCCCGTTTCGAGTGGGGTCTTACGGTAGACATTGGCTCTCCGGATTACGAGACACGTATGGCCATTCTCCGCAAGAAAGAGGATATGGAAGGCTACAATATCGATGACGCCGTGATCCGCTACATAGCCACGAACATTAAGTCCAACATTCGTGAGCTGGAAGGTGCACTGACCAAGATCGTGGCTTCCGCCCGGCTGACGAACAGTGAGATAACTCTCGAAATGGCCGAAGAGGCACTGAAAGATCACATCTCTCCCACCCAGGGCAGAGAGATCACTCCGCAGCTCATCATCGATGTGGTTGCCGATCACTTTAACATCAGCCCTGAAGATATTTCCAGTGCCAACCGGAGCCGCTCCATCGCATATCCCCGCCAGATCGCCATGTATCTGTGCTGTGATATGGTCGGTAAGGATTACTCGCTGCAGATGATCGCCAAGTATCTCGGTAAGAACGATCACACGACTGTCATTCATGGCCGCAACAAGATTGCAAAGGAATTATCCACAGATGAGAATCTGCAGTATACTGTGAATATTCTCAAGAATAAATTGAATCCGGGCTAATATTCACAAGTATCCACAAAATTCGGTGGATAACCATTAATAAGCGGTGGATAAGTTGTGTTTTTCTTTTGCCGCTTTTTTCACGGTGGATAAAACAGGAGTTATACTTTTGTTTTCCCACCCTTTTTCACAGAGTTATCCTTCTGTAAAAGCACGTAGTTTCAAGCGTTTTTGGGGTTATCAACCAATTCACACCCCCTATTAATACGATTACGAAGGATCTTTTAAATATAAATATATATATGGCTAAAGGAGTTACCCACACTATGAAATTAACTTTTCTAAAAAGCGACCTGTTAAATGCCATCAATATCACCCTGAAGGCGGTTCCTTCCAAGACCACGATGCCGATTCTGGAATGCCTCTTAATAGAAGCAGATGATGAGATCAAGATCACCGCGAACGATATGGAGCTTGCCATCGAAACGAAGGTGAAAGGAAATATTCTTGAGAAAGGAAGCGCAGCGATTGATGCCAAGCTTTTCTCCGAAATTATCCGTAAGCTTCCCGACAGTGAAATTGTGATTGATGAGAAGAATGAAAATATCACCATCTCCTGTGAGAAAGCCAACTTCAACATTTCCGGCCGCAGAAGCGATGATTTTGTTCATATGCCGGCGATCGAGACAGAAGAACACATCTGTGTGTCCCAGTTCACGCTGAAGGAGATTATCCGTCAGACGATCTTCTCGATTGCGCCGAATGAGAACAATAAGCTGATGACAGGTGAGTTGTTCGAGGTAAAGGATGATAATCTGAAGGTCGTGTCTCTGGATGGACACCGGATTTCGATCCGCAACGTACAGCTGAAAGAGCATTATGAGAATCGTAAGGTGGTTGTACCCGGCAAGACTCTGATGGAGATCAGCCGTATCCTGCCCGGCGATGCGGATAAGGATGTTATGATTTTCTTCAGTAAGAATCATATTCTGTTCCAGTTTGATCAGACACTGGTACTGTCTCGCCTGATTGAGGGAGAATACTTTAAGATTGACCAGATGATCTCCAGTGATTTCGAGACAAAGATCACGGTGAACAAGAGAGAACTTCTGGACAGTATTGAGCGTTCGGTTCTTCTGGTGCGTGAATCCGATAAGAAACCGATCATCATTAACATTAAGGACAGCAATATGGAGCTTTCCTTAAATTCCATGATCGGTTCCATGCGCGAGGATATCCTGGTGCGTCATACCGGCAAGGATATCATGATCGGTTTCAATCCCCGTTTCATGATTGATGCGCTGCGCGTTATCGATGACGAGGAGATCTCTGTATATATGGTGAATTCCAAGGCGCCCTGCTTCATCCGTGATGATGAAGGGAAGTATATTTACCTGATTCTTCCGGTAAACTTTACGGTAAGCCACTAGGAATTTTGCATAACCAGGAGGGAGTAAGTATTTATGCAGGTTATAAAACTTCGTGACGAGTACATTAAGCTGGGCCAGGCGCTGAAGGCAGCCGGGTTCGTGGAATCCGGAGCGGATGCCAAGGATGTCATCGTACAGGGGATGGTAAAGGTGAATGGAGAGGTAGAGGTACAGCGCGGCAAGAAACTGTATGCCGGGGATGAGGTTCTGTTCGAAGGACAGACTATCCGGATTGAGGAATAGATGATCATTCGTTCTCTGGAGCTGGAAAACTACAGAAACTATGAATCGCTGCATTTGAATTTTGATGATCACATCAATGTGTTCTACGGAGATAATGCGCAGGGAAAGACGAATGCTCTGGAAGCGATGTTCCTCTGCGCTACCACGAAATCCCACCGGGGCAGCAAAGACCGAGAGATGATCCGCTTCGGCGCGGAGGAGAGCCATATCAAGCTGATCGTGGAGAAACAGGGCGTTCCCTGCCGGATCGATATGCACCTGAAGAAGAACCGTTCGAAAGGTGTTGCCGTGAACGGCATTCCGATTCATAAAGTAACGGAGCTGTTCGGTATCCTGAACGTGATTTTTTTCTCGCCGGAGGACCTGGGAATCATCAAGAATTCTCCGGCAGAGCGGCGGCGGTTCATCGACCTGGAGCTTTGTCAGCTGGATAAGGTATATACACACAATTTGATTAATTACAACAAGGTGGTCAGTCAGAGAAACAAGCTTCTGAAAGAAATTGATTACCGGAAGGATCTTCTGGATACCCTTGAGATATGGGATATGCAGATGGTTCGCTATGCCCGGCCCGTGATTGAGCGGCGGCAGGAGTTCGTGAAGGAACTGGGGAGAATCATGGCGGAGATCCATGGGTCAATCACAGGCTCCCGAGAGAAAATACGCCTGGAGTATGCGCCGAATGTGGATGCGTCTGTGATCGAGCGGAAGCTGGCAGGCGAGCGAGCCCGGGATCTGAAGGCGAAAGTCTCACTAACCGGTCCGCACAGAGATGATCTTCTGTTTTTTATCAATGATATCGATGTGCGTCAGTTCGGAAGCCAGGGGCAGCAGCGGACGGCGGCGCTCTCTCTGAAGCTTGCGGAGATTGAACTTGTAAAGAAAAGAATCCGGGAGAAGCCGGTTCTTCTTTTGGATGACGTCCTGTCGGAGCTGGACTCCGGAAGGCAGGAACGTCTTCTGGAAAGCGTCGGAGATATACAGACAATGATTACCTGCACGGGTCTTGACGACTTTGTAGCGCATTGTTTTCATATAGACAAATCCTTCCACATTGAATCCGGAAGGCAGATAGATTAGGAGGTAACCATGAGTGATACGAACAGCGGACAGAATTATGGAGCGGAACAGATCCAGATTCTGGAAGGCCTGGAGGCGGTAAGAAAGCGTCCAGGTATGTATATTGGCAGCACATCCGCCCGCGGTCTGCACCATCTGGTGTATGAGATCGTAGATAATGCAGTGGATGAGGCGCTGGCAGGATATTGCGATACGATTGACGTACAGATCAATGCGGATAATTCTATTACGGTAGAGGATAACGGACGAGGCATCCCGATCGGCATTCATCCGAAGGCAGGGATTCCGGCGGTGGAGGTTGTATTCACGATCCTTCATGCCGGCGGCAAGTTCGGCGGCGGCGGATACAAGGTGTCCGGCGGTCTGCACGGCGTAGGCGCTTCGGTTGTAAATGCTCTGTCCAACTGGCTGGAGGTCGAGATCTTCAAGGATGGAAATATTTATAAGCAGCGTTATGAGAGGGGCAAGGTGATGGAGCCGCTGACAGTTGTTGGTACCTGTAAGAAATCGAAGACCGGTACCCGCGTTACCTTCCTTCCGGACGACACGATTTTCGAGGAGACCGTATTCGATTACGATACGTTAAAGCAGCGTCTGCGCGAGACAGCTTTCCTGACAAAAAACCTGAAGATCATCCTGAGAGATGAACGGGAAGAGAAGAAAGAGAAGATTTTCCATTACGAGGGTGGTATCAAGGAGTTTGTCACTTATCTGAATAAGAGCAAAACCGCTCTGTACGACAGCGTGGTCTACTGTGAGGGCAAGAAGGATAATGTATATGTGGAGGTTGCTTTCCAGCACAACGATTCCTTTACGGAGAGCACCTACAGCTTCGTCAATAACATTATCACGCCGGAAGGCGGTACGCATGTGGCCGGCTTCAAGAACGCATTGACGAAGACCTTTAACGATTACGCAAGAAAGAACAAGTTGCTGAAGGATAACGAACCAAATCTTTCTGGTGACGATATCCGAGAAGGTCTGACCGCAATCATCAGTATCAAGATCGAAGATCCTCAGTTCGAGGGACAGACGAAGCAGAAGCTGGGCAACAGCGAGGCAAGAGGTGCCGTGGATACTGTGACCAGCGAGCAGGTGACCTACTTCCTGGAGCAGAACCCGGCGGTTGCGAAGACCATCTGCGAGAAGGCAGTTCTGGCGCAGAGAGCTCGCGCGGCAGCGAGAAAGGCCCGCGATCTTACGAGAAGAAAGACAGCACTGGAAGGCATGGCTCTGCCCGGCAAGCTGGCGGACTGCTCGGACAAGAATCCGGAGAACTGTGAGATCTTCATCGTAGAGGGAGACTCTGCAGGAGGCAGCGCGAAGTCCGCGCGTTCCCGTGCGACGCAGGCAATCCTGCCTCTTCGAGGCAAGATTTTGAATGTGGAGAAGGCGCGTCTGGATCGCATCTACGCGAACGCGGAGATCAAGGCGATGATCACTGCCTTCGGAACCGGCATTCACGAAGATTTCGATATCACGAAGCTGCGCTACCACAAGATTATCATCATGACCGATGCCGATGTGGACGGTGCGCATATCAGCACGCTGATGTTGACGTTCCTCTACCGCTTCATGCCGGAGCTGATCAAGCAGGGATACGTATACCTGGCGCAGCCCCCGCTGTATAAGGTGGAGAAGAACAAGAAGGTATGGTATGCCTACAGCGATGAGGAACTGGATAAGATCCTGACCGAGATCGGACGTGACAACAATAATAAGATCCAGCGTTACAAGGGACTGGGAGAGATGGATGCGGATCAGCTCTGGGAGACAACCATGGATCCCGAACGGCGCATTCTCCTGAAGGTAACTATGGATGAGGAGGCGGAGTCGGAGATCGACGTAACCTTTACTACCCTGATGGGGGATAAAGTAGAGCCCCGAAGAGAATTTATCGAAGCCAATGCAAAGTTCGTAAAGAACCTGGATGTATAGGCTCTGACAGCGGAGGAAAGAAATGGACGCAACCATATTTGATTTTGATAAGATTCATGAGGTTGACCTGAAGAAGACCATGGAAGACAGCTACGTGGATTACGCCATGAGCGTTATCGTCTCTCGTGCGATCCCGGACGTCCGGGACGGTCTGAAGCCGGTACAGCGAAGAATCTTATATTCCATGATCGAACTGAACAACGGGCCGGACAAGCCGCACAGAAAGTGCGCGCGTATCGTCGGCGATACCATGGGTAAATATCACCCGCATGGCGACAGTTCCATCTATGACGCTCTGGTAAAGCTGGCACAGGATTTCAACACCCGTTACCCGCTGGTGGATGGACACGGCAACTTCGGTTCCGTGGACGGCGACGGCGCAGCAGCCATGCGTTATACCGAGGCGAGACTGAGTAAAATTTCCATGGAAATGACCGCGGATATCGGTAAAAATACCGTGGACTTTGTTCCCAACTTTGATGAGACGGAGAAGGAGCCTTCCGTGCTTCCGGCACGTTTCCCGCATCTGCTGGTGAACGGCGCCAGCGGTATCGCCGTCGGCATGGCGACGAACATTCCTCCTCACAACCTGAGAGAGGTCATCGCGGCTGTTGTAAAGATCATTGACAACCAGGTTATGGAAGACCGGGATACCGATATTGAAGAGTTGATCGACATCGTAAAGGGTCCCGACTTCCCGACCGGCGCCACCATTCTCGGAAGAGCCGGCATCGAGGAAGCCTACCGGACCGGTCGCGGCAAGATCCGTGTGCGCGCCGTTACGGATATCGAGCCGATGTCCGGCGGCAAGCACCGCATCGTAGTGACCGAGATTCCCTACATGGTGAACAAGGCACGTCTGATCGAGAAGATCGCGGAGCTGGTAAAGGATAAGAAGATCGACGGTATCACCGATCTTCGCGACGAGTCCGACCGTTCCGGTATGCGTATCTGCGTTGAGCTGCGCCGCGATGTGAACCCGAACATCGTGCTGAATCAGCTGATGAAGCACACGCAGCTGATGGACAGCTTTGGGGTGATCATGCTGGCGCTGATGGATCAGCAGCCGAAGGTTCTGAACCTGAAGGAAGTGCTGCACTACTATCTGGAACACCAGAAAGATGTTGTAACGAGAAGAACGAAATACGACCTGAACAAGGCGGAGGAGCGCGCTCACATCCTGCAGGGACTGCTGATTGCTCTGGACAACATCGATGAGGTTATTAAGATTATCCGCGCATCTGCGAATACGCAGGAAGCGAAGAACAATCTGATGACCCGCTTCGGCTTAAGTGACGCACAGGCACAGGCGATTGTAGATATGCGTCTGCGCGCACTGACCGGTCTGGAACGCGAGAAGCTGGAGAACGAGTATCAGGAACTGCAGCTGCGTATTGCTGAGCTGAAGGGAATCCTGGCCGATGAGAAGAAGCTCCTCCTTGTCATCAAGGAGGAGATCCTGATCATCAGCGAGAAGTACGGAGATGACCGCCGCACAAAGATCGGCCACGACGATGAGGAAGGCGAACTTTCCATGGAGGATCTGATTCCGGATGAGCCTTCCGTGATCGCCATGACGAATCTCGGCTACATCAAGCGCATGAGCGTGAATAACTTCAAGAGTCAGCACCGCGGCGGCAAGGGCATCAAGGGCATGCAGACGCTGGATGAGGATTACATCGAAGACCTGCTGATGACGAATAACCATAATTCCATTATGTGCTTCACGAATCTTGGCAAGGTATACCGCCTGAAGACCTATGAAATTCCGGAGGCCAGCCGTACTGCCCGCGGCACTGCGATCGTGAATCTGCTTCAGCTGTCGGCAGGAGAGAAGGTTACAGCGATCCTTCCCGGCAAGAAGGTCAGCGAGAACAGCTATCTCATCATGGCGACCCGCAACGGTATGGTCAAGAAGACTCCGTTAAAGGACTTCGAGAACATCCGCAAGACCGGATTGACCGCCATCAACCTGCGGGAAAGTGATGAGCTGATCGAAGTAAAATATACGGACGATACCAAAGACATCCTTCTGGTGACCCGTCAGGGCATGAGCATTCGTTTCCATGCGACTGACGTAAGACCTACAGGAAGAGCTTCCATGGGCGTTATTGGCATGAAGCTGGAGGAGAAGGATACCGTGATCGGTATGCAGCTCGACAGCCAGGGCGAGTCTCTGCTGATCGTATCGGCCAAAGGCATGGGCAAGAAGAGCCGGATGGGAGAATTCGGCACTCAGAATCGCGGCGGCAAGGGAATTAAGTGCTACAAGATCAGCAGCCGTACCGGCGAGATTGTCGGCGCGAAGGCTGTGAACGATGATCAGGAGATCATGCTGATTACGACGGAGGGCATCATCATTCGCATCAATGTCGGCGATATCTCTACCCTGAAGCGCATCACATCTGGCGTGAAGCTGATCAATATGGAAGAGGACATCACTGTCGCAAGCATCGCAAAGGTAAGAGACGGCGGCTCCAAGGAAAGCGATGAGCAGGTTCTTCTGAACCTGGAGAGCGAGTCGGAAAAATAAGGTTCGACGAATAGAAAGAAACCAGGGCGGCTGCAGCGGCCGCCCCTCAGGAAGGAATACGATATGGCATTTAAAATCATCACTGACTCGGCAACCGATATGGCACCGGAAATCAGAGAAAAGTACCATCTTCATGTGATCCCGACCCCCTTCATCGTGAACGGCGTGGATCACCGGGATGGCGTCAGCATGGGCACGAAGGAGTTCTACAGTTTGCTGGACCATGACGATGTGAACGAGATTTCCACGTATCATATTAATTCCTATATGTTCCATGAAGCCTTCGAGCCTTATGCGAAAGCCGGCGATGAAGTTCTTTACTGTTGCTTCTCCACCGGAATTGCAGGAACCTACAACGCGGCGAACCTGGCGAAGGAAGAACTGCTGGAGGAATATCCGGATTTTAAGATCACGATCAAGGATTGCAAGAATGCTTCCATGGGGTTCGGAATGATCGTATACAAGCTGCTGAAGATGCAGGAGAACGGCGCACCGAAGGAGCTGATCCTGGAGGCGGCGGATTACTATATCCAGCATTGCAGGGTTGTATTTACCGTACAGACGCTTCACTACCTGATTAAGGGAGGCCGCGTCAGTAAGATGGCCGGCATGGTTGGAGAGGCACTCGACTTAAAGCCAATTCTGATTGTGAATGAAGCCGGAGCACTCGAAGCAAAGGAAAAGGTCAGAGGACGCAAGAAGTCACTGAAGACACTGGTTGACTATATGGAAAACTGGGTAGCGGAGCCGGAGAACGCAACAATATCTCTCGTACACGGAGAGGATGCCGAGACACTGGAACTGCTGAAGCGGATGGTGGAGGATCGTCTGCATCCGAAGGAAATTATCACGTCCTGCGTCGGCTGCGCCATCGGCGCGCATACGGGCCGCGGCATCATGGGCGCGATCTGCTTCGATGCGAACGACGGCAAATACGCGAAATACCAGTAAGCGGAGGAAGAATATGAGAACCATACATACGAAGGAGATCATCCGCAATATTAAGGAAATGTGTATCGAAGCGAATCATTTCCTGTCCGAGGACATGGAAGAAGCGCTTCGGGCAGGAGTACAGGTAGAGGCGTCCCCGCTGGGACGCCAGATCCTGGAGCAGCTGAATGAGAACCTGATGATTGCGGGAAGAGATCAGATTCCGATCTGTCAGGATACCGGCATGGCAGTGGTATTCGCAGAGGTGGGACAGGATCTGCGGATCGAAGGCGGAAGCCTGTCCGAAGCAATCCAGGAGGGCGTACGTCAGGGCTATGTCGAAGGATTCCTGCGCAAATCCGTAGTTGGCGATCCGCTGATCCGGAAGAACACCGGGGATAATACGCCTGCGATTATTCACTATGATATGGTAGAAGGCGACGAACTCACGCTCACAGTGGCGCCCAAGGGGGCCGGCAGTGAGAATATGAGCCGTATCTTCATGCTGAAGCCGGCAGACGGCATTGAGGGCGTCAAGGAGGCTATCCTGACGGCTGTAAAGGACGCAGGCCCGAATGCCTGTCCGCCTATGGTTGTTGGCGTCGGTATCGGCGGCAACTTCGAAAAGTGCGCGCTGATGGCGAAGAAAGCGCTGACCCGTGAGCTTCATGAGAAGCCTGCGCAGGCATATGTGGAGGAGCTCGAAAACGAGATGCTGGAGAAGATCAACCGCCTCGGCATCGGTCCAGCAGGACTCGGTGGCACCGTAACGGCACTTGCGGTAAATATCGAGACCTATCCAACGCATATCGCCTGTCTTCCTGTCGCTGTAAACATTTGCTGCCACGTAAACCGTCATGCAAGGAGGATTCTGTGATGAACCGTGAGATAAAGACACCGCTGACGAAAGAGATGGCAAAGGAGCTGCGGGCCGGAGACTACGTAACCATTACAGGAACCATCTATACGGCCCGTGACGCGGCACACAAGCGCATGATTGAGGCTCTGGACGCAGGAGAGAAGCTTCCCATCGAAATCGATGGAAATATTCTGTACTATATGGGACCTTCCCCGGCCAGAGAAGGCCGTCCGATTGGTTCCGCCGGTCCAACAACGGCCAGCCGTATGGATAAGTACGCGCCACGGCTGCTGGATCTTGGCCTGATTGGCATGATTGCCAAGGGAAAACGGAACGAAGCTGTAAAAGAAGCCATCATGCGCAATGGCGCCGTGTACTTCGCGGCGGTAGGAGGAGCTGGAGCGCTGCTCTCCCAGCGAATCAAGAAAGCGGAGGTCGTAGCCTATGACGATCTCGGTGCGGAAGCTATCCGCCGCCTGGAGGTTGAGAATTTCCCGGTTATTGTAGTAATGGACTCCGAAGGAAATAATCTCTACGAAACCGCTGTAAAGGAATATTGCAGCGAAGAATGAACATAATACCTATATGGGGGAGCCCTGGCACAGTTGTGTCGGGGCTCTGCTTAGATAAAAGTTTTTTCAAAAAGGTGTTGACAAAGAATGTCCCATCTAGTATACTAAATAAGCACTCAGCGAGTGTGTTTATATGGTAAAATCAATTCGGAGAAGTACTCAAGAGGCCGAAGAGGCGCCCCTGCTAAGGGTGTAGGTCGGGCAACCGGCGCGAGGGTTCAAATCCCTCCTTCTCCGCTCCTTTACCAGCCGGTTCGGCTGTTTTTTTGACTCTAAAAAACAGTTGACAAGCAGGAATAGGTGTGATATGATGGACACCTACCGCGAAATGCGGCAACAGCATTTTTGAAAAAAGTTGTTGACAGGCATATGAGAGTGTGGTATACTTTGAAAGTTGTTGCTGAAAAGCCTCAACAAAAAAGTTTAAAAAGTGCTTGACAAGAACAGCGAGTTATGATAACATATACAAGCTGTCACTTGAACAGCAAAGCAAAGAACCTTGACAAATGAACAATGTATCCAACCCTGAAAATTCTTTTAAAAA
>JAJEQR010000053.1 GCA_020687485.1 Hominifimenecus microfluidus
GCCGCACCGCTGAAACAGATGATCTGTCTCTTTGTCAAGTTCAGTGCCACTTTTGTCTTGATACCGGACAAATCCTTCGGCACCTGCACGGATATTGCCATATCGTTCCTCCCTTAGTGCGCATTCCAGATAGATTTCGATAATGAACCAGTCTTAAAGAGTGAAAAGCATAAAATAACGGTATATGCTGCCACCGACCAGAGTGCCGTATGCAGGTTGTCGGATACTGCCACACCAGCCACAAGCACTGCATAGATTGCAACGCATACCATCATAAAAAATCCCTGAAATGCTAGAGCACAAAGCCCCTTAAAATAATTCGTTCCTATCGTTCCCCATTCCCGGTTGGTTACGGTTGCACAGGGAACTGGTGCTACTGATACATAAAGATATATTTCAATCATTCGCCCATAAAGAATGACGGTGATAAGGACTGACATGATTTTCATACATAAACTGACGATCATGGTCTCCATTCCCAGTCCCAACAGCTCTCCTATGCTCATTTCCGAAAACTGCTCATTGAACATCGTCTGCAGCGTACTTGCTACATCAATACTGGTGCTTCCGGTAATCGCTGATGCGGCAGAATTTACGATATGGCTTCCCACATCAAATACTGCCATTACAATGTCAAAAGTCTTGCTAAGAAGCATGACTGCAATACACGCTTTCATAAAAAAGCGGATAAAAATGGCTGTATTGAAGTCATGCAGGTTATTTTTGTCAATGACCATGGAAATAAGCTCATAGACGAGTACAAAACTGATGATCATTCCCGCTATGGGAATCATCACATTGTCGGACAAGGTTTTTATCATATTAAAAATACCGGAGTTCCATGTGCTTGGAGTTTTGCTGACCTCCCCTGCAATCGTGCCTACTTTGTCATTGACATCGGTAAACATGGTTTCAAAGTTGGTCAGAACCCACCCCTGCAACAGTTCCTTTATGAATTCAGTAATCTTATCAATGATCCCGCCCATGAATTATGAGAACAGAGTGGTAAGCTGTGGAATTACCGTCTGTGCCACAATGATGATGCCACCGCCACTCATAAGCTGTTTTATCCCCAATTAGGTGTAAAACTCTGCTCGATGGCGGGCGGCGGCGTACAAAAAATCTATATGGTATTTTTTAAGAGAACCGTCCCGGCGGGACAGGTCAGGCAGTGACCTGTTCCACCTCCGGGATGGGTTTGAGATTAAAATGAATTTCGATAGAAATGTGTCTTGTTTTATCTTCGTCAATGCGCTCATGCACGACGATTTCTTTGATTAAGCGGTTGAGGGTGGCTGCGTCCAGCTCTGTGATGTTGGCGTATTCCTGAATGGCTTCCACCCATTGTTTTGCGTCATTGGCAAGCTGGACTTCATCGGACAGCCGCTTTCTGCCCTCGGACACTTTTGTTTTAAGCTCCGTCTGCTCGGTCTGTGTCTTTTCCAGCATGGTGTTGAAATTCTGCTCACTGATACGCCCTGCAATCATATCCTCATAAAGCCGCATGACCATTTTGTCCAGAACCTCAATCCGTTCCTCGTCCCTTGTAAGGGAGCGTTCCATTGCTTCCCGCTGTTCCCGCTGCTCGGCTTCACAGGTATTGGTCAGGCGGTCAGCAACCGCTTCCCCGTCCATCAGGGCAGCTCTGGCACATTCCCGGATTTTCCGCAGCACATGGCTGTAAAGGGTGTCATAGTCAATCCGGTGCTGGGTGCAGTGGTTCTTTCCAAAGGCATTGTAGGTCTTGCAGGAGTAAATCCGCTGGGGATGTTTTGCGTTTGTGTAGCGTATCGTCAGCGACTTCCCACACTCGCCGCATTTTATCAGTCCGGCAAACAGGCTGATTTCATTGGTCTGCCCCGGACGCTGGCGGGATTTCAGCTTGTTCTGCACAATATCAAAGCTCATGCGGTCAATCAGCGGTTCGTGCTGTCCCTCAACCACAACCCAGTCCTCCGGTTTCTTTTCCCCAATCGTGCCGATTTTGAAGCGGTAGTCTTTTTTCTGGGAAGCAATCGCCCCGGTGTAGACGGGATTCATCAAAAGGTCTTTGATAACGGAGAAGTCCCACATATACCGCCCGTTTTCCGGGTCTTTCTTTTCCCATTTGGTGCGGGTATTGCGAAGCCCCCGTTCCCGGTTCCACCATGTGGGGCAGGGGATTTTTTCTTCCTCCAGCCGTCTGCGGATATAGTTCGGACCATGACCGTTTAGGGCATATCCGAAAATCAGCCGCACAATCGGGGCGGTTTCCTCGTCAATGAGCAGATGGTTTTTGTCCTCCGGGTCTTTCCGATACCCAAACGGGGCAAGACACCCGGTAAACTGTCCTTTCTGCGCTTTCAGAAGATAAGAGGAATGGACTTTCTTGGAAATATCCTTGCTGTACATCTCGTTCAGGATATTCTTGAACGGGGCAATGTCGTTGTTATCCCGTAAGGTGTCGATACCGTCATTCATGGCGATATAGCGCACCCCGTTTCTTGGGAAAAAGTCCTCAATCAAATGCCCGGTTTGCAGATAGTTACGCCCCAGTCGGCTGAGGTCTTTCGTGATAACAAGGTTGATTTGCCTGCGCTCAATGGATCTCAACATTCTCTGTAAATCAGGACGCTCCATATTAAGACCTGTGAAGCCATCGTCCTGATAGACTGCCACAACCTCCCATCCCTGCTTTTCGCAGTATTTTTCCAGCATATCACGCTGGTTTGCGATACTGGCACTTTCGCCTTGCAGGTCATCGTCCTTTGACAGTCTGCAATAGACCGCTGCACGATAGCCCCCGGCAAGTGCCGAACCGATTGTTCTGTATTCCATTTCGTTCATCATAGCCATTTACCCACACAATCCAGACGGTATCCGGCTCTTTTGAACCTCATCTTCATTATACTTCAATTCTTTCTTTTTAGCAAGATATTCTTTTGTATTTGTCTTGCCGTATTTCTGGGAAATCAGGCTGACGAACACATCGGTGGCGTCCAGCTCCCCGTCAAATACAGTGGTCACATGAATCTCTGTTTTGTTTTTTGCCATAGGCAGTTATCCTCCATACATGAAAATAGCCAGACAGAGGGTGTCGGCAACGAAGTCCGGCAACGGGCTTCAAAAGACCTTGCAAACAATCTCAATCTGGCGGTGGTTACTATTTATACTTTTCTTTTATTTTTCTGTTGTTTTGGTTGTCATAGGGGAGAAAAGCCCGCAGTTATGGGTTTTTCCCCGGCAACCGGCTCGGCAACGGGATAGCAACGAAGTCGGCAACGGGCTGTCATTTTCAGAATGGAAGCTCCATCTGCTCCGTGACCTCCACAAAACCGTCCATAGATTTTTCGGGCGGGTTGTCGGTGTCCGTTGCCGGGATTTCACGCTCCCAGCCCTTTTGTCTGCCATATTCCGCAAACATTCTTGGATTGGAAAAGTAGTTCCACCCGGTAATGCACTGGTTCATTATCTCGTTGATTTCCCGGATTTCCCATTGCTTCGGCTCGTCAAAGGTGTGATTTAAGGCTTCCTTGTAGAGCTGCTTGGAACAGACCGTTTCCCCGGTGTACTTATCAAGGTAAGCCTGTATCATCCCGGCTTTGGTGTCCTCCGGCATAAAATCCCGCTGGTGTTCTTTGAGATACCGCTGCATGGCTGGGCTGAATGACAGCTTGTACCTGCCGCTTCGGTAAATCTCCATTGCTTCCGCCCACATCTGGCTGATATAGGCTCTGGAAGCGGCTTCGTCCTCCAAAATGTGAACCTCGGCTTGCTCCGGGTACACCATGACCGGGATAAATCGGCGGTTGCCGGAACGGTCAAGGGGGAGAAAGTCAAGGGCGTTGGAAGTACCGCCGAACACGCACTGACGGGGACGGTCTGCCGGGTGGGTTTCATAGGGTATCTTATAAACCTCTTTCTGTCGGCTTAGAAAAGACTTGATTTCCTCAATGCTCTTGGCATTGGCGGTTGCCATCATTTCCGACATTTCAATTATCCAGTGACCTTGCAGCTTGCGGTACACGTTATCATCGTCCAGCTTCCGCAAATCATCGGAAAACCACTCGTCCCGGACTGCCAGCAGACGGAAGAAGGTGGACTTGCCAGCCCCCTGACCGCCTACCAGACACAGCATGATTTCAAACTTGCTTCCGGGCTTAAATGCCCTTGTAATCGCCCCCAAAAGAAACAGCTTTAGGGCTTCATAGGTGTAATCGTCCACATCCGCCCCCAGAAAGTGCCGCAGACAGAAGCGGATGCGCTCCGTCCCGTCCCATGCAAGGCTGTTCAGAAAATCCCGGATGGGGTGGTACTTATTCTCATTCGCCACAATCCCGATGGCGGTTTCAATCTTTTTCTCACTGGTCAGCCCGTAGGTTTCCTCCAGATAGAGAAGCAGATACTTCATGTCTGTATCGGTCAGGGCTGTGCTTTCTCTGTGAAAACCGATGGGCTTTATGATGTCCTTTCGGTCGGTCAGGATGTTATAGGCGATTGCCCCGGCAAGCACCGGGTCACGCTGGAATACGGTCAGGCAGTTCCGTATGCTCTGGCGGACACCGCCTTTCTCGGTGGTTTCCAGAGTTGCCTTTACTTCCTCAACGCTCTGGGGCGGCTGCATGGCGTTCATGGTGTTTTTTAGTTCTTGCTGCGTCTGCGGCGGCAAGCTCTGCCATTCGCTGTTCAAGCTGTATCACATCCTTTCCATGTTCCGTAATCAGTGAAGCGATTTCCTCCGTATCCCCAAACAGCAGCACATCCAGCAGATATTCCACATGGGCTTGCTTCTGCAAGGCTTCCACGAACCGGGGATGAAACGCTTCCTCCGGGGAGTGCGGGGCATAGTCGGTTTTCCATACCCGTAAGAGGTGTAGATAATCGGCAAGGACACGGAAGCAATGTGCCTTTGCTTCCCGGAACTGTTCTTCCGGGGATTTCTGCCGGGGCTTGGGCTTCCTTGCCCTGCCCGGTGGCTTCCAGTCCTCATAGGCAAGCCCGAAGTCACTCGCCAACTGTGCGGCGGCTTCCTTTTTCCCCAGCCCGTACAGGGCAGCTACAAAATCAATCACATCCCCATCTGCACCACATCCGAAGCAGTGGAAACGCTTGTCCAGCTTCATGCTGGGGGTCTTATCGTTGTGGAACGGGCAGCAAGCCATCCCGTTTCTGTTTACCCGGATTCCGTAATGCTCCGCAGCCTGTCTTGTCGTAACGGACTGCTTCACAGCTTCAAATACATTCAAATCAATTCCTCCTTGTAAAAAAGAAAAGGCACTTATCATTCTCAATCTGAAAATGGCAAGTGCCTGTTAAAGTTCCATATCCTGTTGTTTGTGTTTCGTCTGCGCCGGGGCGTTTTTCTGTGCTCTCTTCTCGTCAGCCTTATCCTGCAAGACTTCTTTGAGGGGCTGCTTCTTGGGCGGCTCTTTGCTTTCCTCTGTGCCGGGTGTGGCTTTCCGTACCCAGTAGCGGATGTCCCACAGCTTCTTCAAATCTTCCTGCACCTCGGTCAACGGTACTTTCAAGTCTGCGATTTCGTCCACAAGCTTCGCCTGTTCCTGCAAAAGCTCCTTTTTCGTGCTGTCCTTATCGTCCGGGTGCTTGGCAAGGTAGGCACTGGCTTTCTCAAACCGGGCAACCTCCGGGTGTTCCAGCTTGAATTTTTCCTTAGTTTTCTTGAAAAATATCTTCTGGTATTTCTCATAAACGGGCTTACATTCCTTACAGTCCGTCCGGGCGGCAAGGATAGCGTCAATCACGTTGCTGCGGGTTTCCTTTGGCTTCATCTGCTTTCGGTAGTCGGCGGCAGATTTCCCGGACGTTTCTATAAAGTTTTCCAAATCCTCCACGGTGGAAAGTCCCTTTCTCTGGAGATAGGACAGGGCTTCGCTGACTGCCTTTAAGTCTTTGGAAGTCCCCCGGCTTTGTCCCGCCCGTGTCCAGCTGCTCCGTTCTGCCTTTCGTATCTCCATATACTTCATCAGCAGATTGGGAAGAAAGACCGCTTCCTCCGCAGCTTTTTGGGCAAGCAGTTCATTCCGCTTTTCGCTAAGCTCCGCAATCCAGCCTTTGAGATTTTTAATAAGCTGCCGGATGGACTTCATCAAACTATTGGCGGCTTTGATTTCTCGGTTCAGGTTGCCGATGTTCGTCTGAATCCCACGCTTTTCCATCTGCCGGACAGCAGCCCCTTCATGGACGGTAGGGATAATATCAAGCCCCTGTCTTTCGTAAGAACGGAGATCTACTCGTTCCGGGCGGTTGTTGGCTTCCAGATAGCGGTTTTGGATGACCTCCCATTCATGCCGCCAGATTTCGCCATATTTGCGGTCGTTCCAGTCAACCGTATCTTCCTTGTGGCTTTTCCACCTGCCGGACGGGAGCTTGATTCGTTCCCCGTTCTTATCAAGTTCATAGACCTTGCGGCTCTTGGGAAGCCATTTCCCACGCTCATCCATTGCCCGCATGGTCAGCATGACATGGGCGTGTGGGTTTCCGTCCCCTTTGTCATGGATGGCAAAATCCACGCACATTCCTTTGGAAACAAACTGCTGGCGGCAGAAATCCCGTACAAGGGCGGCGTACTGGTCGGGCGGTATCTCTCTGGGAATGGAAAGCACCCACCGCCTTGCAAGCTGGGAGTTCCATTGCTTCTCAACAGCTTCGGCAGCGTTCCAGAGGGTGTTGCGGTCTGTGTACTCCAGGGGAGCGTTTGCCGGGAGCAGGATTTCATTGTGGACGATACCACGCTTTTCCGGGTAGTGTTTTACTTCCTGGTCATATTCACAGAACAGCTTTTCGCCGCTCTGGTAAGCAGCGGCGGCAACCGCAGACTGGCGGTGGCTGCGCTGCACAATAGAGATTTCGTTGTGTGGACAGGGCATTTTGTGTTCCTCCTTTCCGTTTTTGGACATAGAAAAAGCAGGATACCTTTTCAGATTTCCTGCTTGTTGTGCCGCTGGGGGCGGCGGGTATTTAGTAATACATTTACATAGTTTTGTGCAAGTACCAAAGTCGCACAATAAATACAATTTGTCCAATAGCATAAGCCCCAATAATAGTGAAACATGGGACTACTGTCATATATCCGGTGAAAATCAAAGCAAAAATAGAAACAGCAATCGTAACATTCATTACCTTGAAGCCACTTGCCATAGCAGCATTACTAAGCGAAATATTTCTCTCGTCATTTTCCTCTATTTCCATTTCTTTGGTTTTCTTAACGAACAAGTCGCACACACCAGATACAATCAGCAAAATTCCAATGAGAGATGTACCTACTACTATTAAGTCGGGACGTGGCACAGGTATTATTTCATGTACTCCCAAACCGTATGTTAGCAATCCTCCCAGTAGAATAATCATTCCTGTAACTGTCATTAAAATCAACAACCTTTTTTTCATAATCAATCCTCCTCGTAAATAAAAATTTCTTCAATACTCATGTTGAAATATCTGGCAATCTTAAATGCCAACTGAATAGATGGGTTATAGCGTCCGTTTTCCAAAGAGCCGATGGTCTGTCGTGATACTTCCAATGCATTTGCTAAATCTTCTTGCTTTATGCCTCGTTGCTTTCGTAATTCTTCCAGGCGATTTTTCATGTCATCCTCCTCTCTTATGGAAAGTTAACTTTCCATGCTTCCATTATATCACATAGTTCTTTTATGTCAAGTTAGCTTTCCATTTGCATTATATTTTATGAAACTTATCGGCTGGGAACAGCTTGCAACGCAAGGTGTCCCCAGATGGCAAGTCCACAAAAGGGTAGCTGGCGGCAGCCAGCGCAGGGGAAGCGTAGCGTCCCCTGTATGATTTGGAGCAGACCTTGACTGCGGAAAATCACAGCCCTCCGGCAAGGAGCCTTCGGAGAACGCAATGCACCAACCTCTGGGTGGTGTATAATTGCGCCCTTAGTAAACTAAGGGGTTTCCGGCTTCTCCCGTTCCAGCAGTTTTTTCAATAGTTCCTGCGTGTCCTGCCTGTGAAAAATGAGTTTCAACAACAGCATGACATCATCATCTGTCAGGCGTTCCGGCTCTTGCAGAAAACTTTCCAGCATACCGCCACGGGTACAGAGCCGGTGCGTTCGTTCCTTTCGGGTAAGCTGCTTTAACTGGTACTGCAATGCCTTTTCATCATTGATGGCTTTCCGCAGTTTCTTTTCGCTTTTCTCCAGCTCCCAGTTGAGTTTTTCCAGCTTTGAGGTCTCAGGCAAGGGCAGCGTCCTCCTTTCCCGGTATCAGCACATAAATCCGGTTTGGTTCTCCCACGCCCTGACGCACCCGCATGATAAGCCCAGCGGTTTCCAGTTCATTCAGAGAACGCTTGACCGTCATGGAGTTGCGGGACAGGACTGTAGCAATGGCTGTGACAGGGAAGCAGACAAACAGGATTCCGTTTTCGTCCTCCTGCCCTTTGGATAGCATAGCGTCCAGCATCCGGCAGTACATGACCTTTGCGGTGCTGCTGACTGGAAATCCTGTCAACGCTATGGGAAATGGCATACACGGCGGCAATGGTGTGTCTATCGTCATAAATTCAAAATTCATTCGGTGTGTTCCTCCTTTTTCTTTGCTCGTTTGGATAAATAACGGGGGCAGTCAACCACAACCGCCCGGAAGCTCTGCCTGCACCCATGCTGGCATTTCCGGCATAATTCGTTGTAAGTGACACGCCCCCGGTCATTGAGGTAAAAGGAAAGCTCATGCTTCCTCTTTTTGCTCATTCTCGGCATATTGCGCTTCCTCCCATTTTTGTGTATGGTTTCGGGGCGATTTTCGGCAAAATTACGGTCATAGAGCCGCTTAAAATCTCCCGAAGTATCAGCGATAGGGTAGACTATCCCCCTATCAGATTGTCGTGTTTCGGTATCATTTCGGTGTCAGTTCGCCAGTTCTCCCCGGTGTCGTTCCTCCCCTGAATCTCACAGCGGCGTATCGCTCCCTTTGGTACGCTCGTTTCGGTCAGGGTTCCTCCATATCCCTGCCAAAAGTCATGGCGCTACATCGCCGGGGAAGCATATCCCACACAGGCTGGTCATTCGATTGGAATAATCCATCGATGAACTACCTGTATCATAGAACATTTTTGTGCCCTGTGCCGTATATCCACAAAGTAGGAATCAGGGGGAAAATCAGAAATTTCCACGATTGCGGAAAGTGTGATATAATCCAGTTAAACGGCAGAAATAAAACCACCGGAAAGGAGCGTGCGCCCATGAAAGTTGCAACAAGCATACAGGAACGCCTTTGGGAACTCCGCAAAGACAAAGGCTTAAATCTGGAAGAACTATCAAAGCTGACGGGCATTTCTAAATCAGCCCTTGGCAGTTATGAAAAAGAGGATTATAAGGAAATCAATCATGGCAACCTTATCACGCTGGCAGACTTCTATGGGGTTTCCGTCGATTATCTGCTGTGCCGGACAGAGAACAGGGAGCAGATCAACACGCCACTGACGGAGCTGCATTTGAACGATGAGATGGTGGCACTGCTGAAAAGCGGTCGGATTAACAACCGTCTGCTCTGCGAACTTGCCACCCATAAGGACTTTATCAAGTTTCTTGCGGACATTGAGATTTATGTGGACGGGATTGCCACCATGCAAATCCAAAATCTCAACTCCCTTGTTGATACCGTCCGGCATGAAATTATTGAACGGTATCGCCCCGGCGAAGATGACCCGCATTTGAAGGTGCTGCAAGCCGCACATATCAGTGATGATGAGTATTTCAGTCACATGGTTCTGGATGACCTCAACCTGATTATCCGGGATATTCGGGAATTCCACAAAAAGGACAGCGAGAGTGCGCCCCAAACTACCGTTGCCGATGAACTGAAAGAAAATCTGGAAGCGGTCGAAAATTTCAAGGGCAGTCGAGATGAAAAACTGGTTATCCTTTACTGCAAGCAGCTTGGTATCAACTATAAAAACCTGTCAGAAGAAGAATTTCGCTGGTTCATTCGTATTCTCAAAAAATCAAAGAAAATGGGAACGCCTATCAGCCAGAGGAAAAAACGGTAAAGGAAAACCGCTGTTGCATGGTTTGTTGGATTCCATGTAGCAGCGGTTTGTGCTGTGGTTATTATTTCATTCGTTTTCTTAATATTCGGCGATAATTTGTTTCTCCCTTTGGTGCGTCCTGTATAATTTCCAACACACCATCTTCAAGCATTTTATCAATGCGATTGGAAATCCATACATCACTAATTCCAAGTTGATATTTTCCTAAAACATTACCTATGACAATAGCCATTTTGAATTGCTCTGGCTGTTCCGCAATTTCACGAAGAATGAAACTATCATATATATCTTCTGAAACGCTTTGCAATTTACCATTTAACATTGCACGCAAAGGTGCATTTTCATTTTGAAGTTGATTCCATTTCATAGTACAAGCTGAAAGAAATACAGGATTAGCTTTCTCTTGTAGAGTTATATAGTTTCCCCATTCGCCAGGAGACACCTCGCCCCATGCTATTTTGGATGTCATAGTATTTTCTTTTCCATATTCCCATGTAGGTAACTTAACCAAATAAATTGTTGTCTGGCAGTTTAATGGTTGAAGTTGTTTCATAAGCCAATACATACCACAAAGCTCATCTGGATTATAGCTATACCAAATGCGAATTTCTTCCCCAGCTACATATCGTTCAATCACTGAGGTCAATGTAGTTTTAATTTTCTGTATTTTTTCTTCAACCTGATAATCTAAATCCTCTACAAAGCAGACAGACAGCATTTTCTTGAAAATATTTTTCCGCTGTTCGCCAATTCCATTATCAGAAATATCTCCCACACTAAGAACCATATCAAAACAATAAACATCACTGCTCTTGCCTCCCAATGGAATAGCATTCTCCCAAGCAATGCGTTCTTGTTCCTGTGCTTGAAGCTGTGCCTTTTTCATTTCATCTGAAGATGGAACACTCCCGTCTTCGTGCCTCATAAATATTGAAACAGCACTTCCTCTATACTTTCCCTTGCCGTAAGTTTGGGCAATTTTCAAACTTCCACAGGCACTTTCACCAAATACAATTTCAATCATCTTATATACCTCCGATTTAATTGCTCCCGTTATGAATAAATCATCTCATACAAAACAATTTCTTCTGCCCGGTTGTGAATGTTATTGCAACGCCGCACCCATTCCATTTCTTGGGTTCGTTTCAATTCCTCGGTCACGCCCTCGGCATCTTTCATCTGCTCCATGATGGTGTCTAACCGTTCCTGTGCCTGTTCGTTCAGGTCTGCAAGGTATGTCCATAACTCCCCGGTCAAGGTCAATGTGTTCAATCTGACTGGGTGGACTTCCCTTAAATATTCCCTGTGCATCCGTCCGTACTTTCCAATAGGGCGGTGTTCCTTTGGCAGCTTCAAATCCGGGATATAGTAATCTCCGACAAGGATATAATCAATTCCGTTTTCCGTTATTCTTGGTTTCAGTTCGCTCATGTTCCTTACCTCCTGTGGAAGCAGGCTCGTCTGGTACTAACTCAATCACATCGGTAATCTCACAATTCAGCGTTTCGCAGATACGGGCTAATGTATCCATGCTGATGTGCTTTCCCTCTTTGCTCATGTTGGCAATCATATTCGTTGTCATACCAGCAGCAAGCCTTAAATCTTCTTTTCTCATATCACGCTCTAACAGTGTATGCCAGAGTGGTTTATAGCTGATGTGCATATTGCTTTCCCGCCTTCCTATCCATACCACCGGGGCGGCTGCCCCGGCAGGAACTTTTCTCTTATTATAGCACCAATCTTGTGTAATCACAATTTATTCTTGTAGCCTGCCGCTGATACCGTCTGGATTGCGCATTCCCTTTCTTTTTGTTCCCTTTAATTAGCCATGAACTGCTTGATGCCCTGTGATTTTGCACCGGGATTATCGTTTCCATATCCTTCGAGAAGATTGATAACTCCCCACACACCTACACCTGCGCCGATAGCGGTTACTACTGTTTTAAGTCCTGTTACTGAAGTTGTAAAAAAGCTCATTCTTTTGTCTCCTTTTTCTGAAAAATGAATTAAAAAAGGGAGCTGTTCTGATTTATGATTTTTCAGAAAAACTCCCATAACAATAGTTCCAATATTTAGTTGTAAAGTCACTTCTGGACGCTGTGACCAGGAGTTAAGCTGTGATTTCTCCGACATCGCATACCTCATCCACCACATCATTTCTCTTAAAACGGAGTTTATTGCGGTTCTTAACGTATTTTTCAATGTCAAATTCATTCTTTTTGTCATAATCGGATAACAGCGGGTACTGCTTATGCTTCGTTATATCAAACTTGTCAGAGAAAAAAGGTCTCACTCCCCTAAGCTGCATGATACACTTGCTGCCATCCATGACTGCAATCTCGTCCTGGCTCATCAGTTCTTTTCCGGTCTTTTGGTAATTCAGACCATAAGACTGGCTCGTACCTCTTGTATCTGAGGTATTGTAAAGATCAATCGTTTCTTTTCCAAGAATTTCTGCCAATTCTTTTAAAGTGGTTTTCTCTTTTCCTCCCAAAAACAGGGTTGTATCACAGTTTCCCTCGATTGTATCTGCATCATCCTTATATAACGCCTTAAGTTGAGATTTTGACTGTAAAATAATTGAAGCTGAGATTTCTCTCGACCTTATGGTCGCTATCAATTTCTGAAATTGGGGAATCTGCCCAATATTACTAAATTCATCCAATAGGCACCGGACGTGAATCGGCAGTCTCCCGTTATATACATCATCTGCCTTGTCACAGAGCAGATTGAATAACTGCGAATACATGATACTTACAATGAAATTGAATGTCGCATCGGTATCGGAGATAATGACAAACAGTGCTGTCTTTTTCTCCCCCAATGTATCAAGCTCCAGTTCATCATAAGCAGTCAGGTCACGCAGCTCCTTGATGTCAAATGGTGCCAACCTCGCACCACAGCTAATCAAAATAGATTTTGCTGTCTTTCCAGAGACGAAAAGTCAAGGACTTTTTCATCAAATTCAAAAAGAAGTCACATTTTGCGGACTTCCTCACGAAGCATACGCTTGATTTTGTCCTCCATCGTCTCCTTGGCGGTCTCGCTGAAATGGACACGGACGATATAGGTGGTCTTGCCAATCTGCTTTCTGACAGTCGGGCAAGTGGCGGTGTTGGTTGCGGTATTGTTGTTCATTCAAAATCCTCCTGTAAATGAAAAATGCCCGGTGACTGTTCATCATCGGGCGGTGTCGGTATGATGGAACAAGGCAAGGCGGCAACATTAAGGTATCTATAAAAACCTTGCCGTCTTTGCCACGCTTGCCGTGTTCCTGTTGTCAGTTTCGGAGATAGCAGACCCATGCTGTGCCGTCTTTCTCGGTCACAAGTCTGTCCCCGATACGGCTCTTTGCCGTTCTCATGGTGCGTGAAGAAATTCCACGCTCATTGACCGTCTTTTCCAGCTCTGCACTTGGCATACGCTTTCCGTCTGCCAGCAGTTCCAGTATCAGTGCTTCTGCCTGTGCAGTCTTGCTTTCGGTCTTGGAGGTGTCTGTCCCGGCAAGAAGCTCGTCAGCGGTAATGTCATAAGCTCCTATCCATTCAAAGCCTTTCACGTCTCCCAGAGAAAAGGCAAGGGACTGTCCGGGCGGTGCAAGGGAGCTTTTCTCATGGATAAGCACCCTCGTTGTGGGGCTGTCCTTCAGCTTGCCGATAAAAAGCAGACTGCGGACTGCCGCCGTAATGTCGATAGACCCCAATCCCCGGTAGGTGCTTTGCGTTCCTGCGGCTTTGTTGAGGTGTCCTATCAGCACGATAGCGCACCCGGTAGCCTGTGCAATGTCTCCCAGACTGCGGAAGATGGGACGGACTTCATTTGCCCGGTTCATGTCCACATCTGCGCCCAGAAACGCCTGCACCGGGTCAATGATAACCAGCCTTGCGTTGTTCTCACGGATTGCCCTTGCTATGCGCTCATCGGCAAGGGTCAGCGGCATGTCCCTATCGTCAATGACAAGCACTCTTTCAAGGTCTGCTTCCGCTTCCATCAGTCGGGGCTTGACGGTATCGCCCAGACCGTCCTCTGCGGTCTGGTAGATGATGTTGAAAGGCTCAAGGGTCTCCATACCGGGTAAAGGCTTTCGGTTGGTGCAAGCCGCCGCAAGACGCATGGCAAAGTAGGTCTTGCCCTCGCCGGGGTTGCCCTGTATGATCGTCAGCTTTCCAAAGGGGATATAGGGAAACCATAGCCAATCCACGCTCGTCAGCTCCACATCTGCCATGCGGAGCATGGGAACAGGCTGGGCGGTGGGCAGCTCTCGCAGCGTGATTGTCTCGGCTATGAATTTGCGGCTGGGAATGTCCCCTTGCTGACGGAGAACATCGTTCCAGTCTTTCCTTGCCGGGACAAGGCGAATGACGGCGATCTCGCCGGGAATGGACTGTGCCAGTCGGGTACAGGCTTCGCTTCCTGCGGTGTCGCTGTCAAGGCAGAGGAACACTTTTCGGGTGTCCTTGCGTTCAGAAAGGAAACGGTCAAGTGCTTTGCCCGAAACGCCGCCCAGGGCAAGATAGCTCCTTGTCTGCCAGTCTTGCGGATATAGGCAGATAAACGATAACAGGTCAATCGGTGCTTCAAAGACAAAGAGCTGGTTGCCGTTTCCCTCATAGCGGAACGGATAGGACTTGTCAGACCCGGCAATGTCCTGTCTGAATGGGTCTGCCGTTCCTCGCACATGGGCGTATCTCGGTGTGCCGTTTCGGTCTCTGCCGACAAAGACAACATTGTGCCGCTTTGCGTCCTCGTAAATATCCCCGGAAAGAAGAAAAGCCTCAACAAGCGTTTTGTTGAGACCCCGGCTTTCGCAAAGATATTGAATTACCCTGTCGGCTGTTCGGTTGTGCAAGGGCAAGTGGAACGCTGTGGGCGGTGCTGTGGTGGCTTCGGTCTGTCCTTCGCCGCTTTCGCCGGTCAGCATTTGGACGGCTTCGGGAAAGGACTTGCCGTAAAACTCCATGACGAAATCAATGGGATAGCCGCCCTTACTCTGGCTGTGGCGAAACCACTTGTTTCCCCGGACGGTCAGGCTGTCATGTTCTTTCCAGCGGTATTCCCGTCCGCTTTTGATAAGTGTCTCTCCCTGTGTGCGGAGAAAATCTTCCAGACTGACGGCGTTTGCCCGGTCAATCTGCGCTTGGGTGTAATTCATCGGGATAGTTCCTCCTTTTTGTGTCGTGTTTGGGGTCGATTTTGGAGCATTTGTTCCTCTGTACGCTCGTTAAATCGGGCGGCAGTATCTACACATGACTTGACCTTCCAAAGGCGGTGTAAATCGTCTCTGACAGCCTTAAACTCGCCATAGGTGGTTTCGTGCGCCTGTTCCAGCTCGTCATACTCTTCGGTCAGCTTTTTCATATCCACCTTGCCGTCCGGGAACTCCCCGGTCAGCTTGCGTCTGGCGGCGTAGAACATTTTCAGTTCGTCGGCGTGTTCAGCCTTGTACTTGGCTCTGGGCTTCTCAAACTTGATTTTCTGCAAGCCGTCATAGACAGGCTTCAAGCTCTGGAAAGCAGCAGAGCTGTCATAGAGCTGCTTAATTGCTTTCATTCGGGCGGTCTGTTCGTCCAGCGTTTTCTTCAAGCTCTCTGTGGCAGCACTGTGTTCGCTGACACGGCTTTCCAAATCTTCAAGGGAGTAAATGCCGTTTGCCCGGAGATAATTGAAAGTCTCGTTCATCTCCTTTAGGTTGCTGACCTTGCCTTTCTGCGAATATGCCCCGGCTCTGCGCTGGGTGTAATAGGCGTTCAGCAGAGAAACAAGGTCGGGTGCCTGCGGCTTGGCAAGCTCTGCTTTTGCTTCGACAATCCAATCAAACAGGAGAGCGATTTTCTTCTTGATGTCCCGGATAACGGCATTGGTCGCTCTGATCCAGCGGTTGAACTCGCCTTTCTCGGTGCGTATGCCTTTCTTCTCCATTGCCCGGACGGTTGCGCCCTCATGAACGGTGGGAAGAAGCTCCACGCCCTGACGCTCATAGCTTCGGTGGTCGATACGAACGTCAAGCCCCTTTTCCGCAAACTTGGCGTTGCATAGCTCCGCCCATGTCTGCCGCCAGTATTCCAGCGTTTCGGGACTGCCCCAGTCGGTAGTGGGAACGGCGTTGAAAATAAACTCGCCGTTCTGGTCTCGGATACGGTTGCCGTCCTCGTCCAGCTCGTACACCCGGCGTTGCTTTAGCCCCCATTTGCCGTCCTGCTTAATGGGACGGATAGGGCAAAGCACATGGAAGTGTGGGTTTGGTATGCCGCCGTCCTCCCTGTCTGGCTGGTGTACGGCGAAGTCAACCACCATGCCCCGGCTCACAAAGTTCTCCAACAAAAATTGCCTTGCAAGAGCGATGTTTTCCTCAAGGGAAAATTCATTCTGCAAGGCAATGTCAAAGCTGTATGCAAGCTGGGCGTTCTTTCCACGCTCGGCTTTTTCCACGGCGTTCCATAGGGTCTGGCGGTCTGCGTATTCGGGCGGTGCATGGGACGGCAGGAGAATATCGGAGCAGATCACGCCGCCCTTGCGGGTGTAGTCGCTGTATTCGCCGTAATACTCGCTATACAATCGCTCCCCGGCACGGTAGGCGGCAGAAGCAATAGCGGACTGTCCTGCGCTTCGCTTAGTCTGCGTGACGCTCAGATGAAATAGTGCCATCGGCTTTCAACTCCTTTTCTCTGTTTGCTTGGCTGATGTGGGTAATCGCCATGTGACGGACGGCTCGCTGGACTTCGGACAGGGAAAAGATGTGTTCCATCAGCTCTGTCATTTCGGTGCGTGTGAGATCTTTGACCTCCGGGGCAAGGCTCTCAATCGTGCCGCCCAGATTGCAAAGGCGGTGGGTGCGCTTGGTGCGTTCGCCTTTCTCCAGATACTTCTTTCTGTTCTCCAGACGCTCCAACTTGTGCTGTTCCTGTGCAAGCTGCGTCTCGGCTCGTTCCTTTTCGGCTCGAAGCTGGTCAAGGGTTTTCGGTTTTGTCATTGTGATTGACCTCCTTTTTTTGATTTTTGGGATAAAAAAAGACCGTCAACTTTTCGCACATTGCGACCAGTCAACGGTCTGATTTTCAGTATTTGTTTTTCCAAACTTGCTGGCGGCGAACAGCATTTTATGCTGTTTGCGGACGGCAAGTCCACAAGGGATAGACGCACAAGCGTCGCAAGGGAGTGTAGCTCCCTTGACGGAACGAAGTGACGAAACATTCTCGGTCGGGCAGTTTTCTTCTGCTGACTGGGAATGAAGCTCCGCAGGACGCACATACTCCCGATAGGAGAGTATAGAAGTGCGCCCTTTAGTTCCTAAAGGGATTTTCTTCTGACCCAAATTATATAAAATGTAGATCAAGACATTTCTAAGAGGTACTCTCAGATTTTCACAACATAAGGTTCATCTTCAATAATACCCTGATCGTGGGTAACAATGATAACCGTTTTACCTTCTTCATTGAGTTCGTGCAACAACCTCATAACAATATCTCTATTTTTCTTGTCAAGTGAGCCAGTAGGTTCATCTGCCAAAACAACAGAACATTTTTTCATCATAAGACGAGCTAAAGCAACTCTCTGTTGTTCACCACCGGAAAGCTGATAAACTTTTTTGTTAACTTCCTTTGATAACCCCACACGATTAAGAGCTTCTTTAAGTGATACTTTAGTTCGGCTTGATTTTTTAATCAAACTTAAATTTTCTTTAACTGTCTTATTTTCAAGCAGTGCAAAATTCTGAAAAAGAAACCCCACTGTATCCGCAAAAAAACTGTTTTTATTTTTAAGCCGGGTAATATTCAGCCCTTCGATTATGATACTGCCGCTATCCGGCTTTTCGATACCACCAATCATATTGAGCAAAGTGCTTTTTCCACTGCCGCTATCCCCGCTGATTACTACAAAACTTCCATCCGGAATTTCCAAATTAAAGTTGGAGAAAATTATTTTCTCTCCAAATGCTTTATTTAAGCCACGAATTATAATCATAAACATCCTCCCTTCAATGACTTTGAGATATTTGTTTTTTCAACCCACATAATATTTGTGAAAATGATTGCCATTTCAATAATGGTGAGCAATGATCCAATTAGTAAAGCAATCCCGACACTTGCGTTAGATATAAAAATCGAAACAATGCAAATCAATATCACAACGGCTATATTTTCTATGAGATTAACGGAAATAAATCTTTTGTGCCTTTCATAAAAGCTATAACCTAAAACCTTTTTGAGGGAGATTTCCATAGAGCTAAGTCTAAATTCCATTTTCGCTTCAGATACGATGATAGCTATATCTAACAGCAATACTAATACGCAAAGAGAGCTTATAAAGCTAATCAATTTTACAAGGAAACTATGACTATAAATGTAATCCTCTCCGACATTCGTCAGCATAAAATAGTGTGAACCAAGCTGTTCTGCATATTTTTTCGCAGCATTACGAATTGTGCTTTCATCGCATCCGTAGATTACCTCACCATTATATGTTCCTGTTTCGATATAACTTCCATTCAAAGCAACAGCCTCATTTGCCTGATAAATAACAATCGGATTTGTTGCTCTTGACAATCCGTCAATAGCCTCTTCTCTGTTCGAATTGAGATAATAAAATTGCTCTCTGCCAGAATATTCTTTATAAACAACACGCAGTTCTTCTGCATTTTGGGTAAGAGAGTCAATTTCCTCTTTTGCGATATCTTTGTATGATTCCGCATTTCTTCCCTTTGGCACGAAGACCACGATATCCTCTTTTTCATCATCTTCAGTAAGCATATCAGAAAACCCTTGTAGCATATCTCTGGCATTATGATTTACAAAAATATAATTATCCGTATCGCTTATCCGGCTGCCTATGCAGACCACCGGATTTATAGTGTTGTATTCATTTTCGTAAAGGTCATTCCAAAATTTGCTCTCTTTGGATTCCTCCTCATTTTCTTCAAAAGGAGGTTCAATCTGCATAACTCCAAAATAATAATCATTATAATGATTTTCTAAAAGAGTAGTGTTTGTAAGTAAATTACCTTGAATGCTACTGAGATTTGTAGTTATTGTAAAAATTGTCATAGCAGTAGCAAATACTTTAAGACCGTTCAGAAGATAAAACATACCTTTTTTATCTGAAGCATTGGCAAAGGCTTTTTTTACATCAAAGCGGACAAAAGCAGCATAAGGAATTACGGAAAGAACTGCTCCGGCACAATACACTGCCAAAATGAGATGATCTTCATACGCTCCCGATATAAATTGAGAAACAAGCAACTTTGCTAAGACGAATAATGCAGCATATGAAATCATATCAGCCACTACAGCTTTTAGAGCAATCACAGCAGCATTTTCGCCCAGAGAAGCTCGTACAACTACTTCCTTTTGTCTGCGTATCACCTCAATCATATTAAGTACAATCATCAATATGGCAACCAGGCCCCAAACAATGAACATCATATCAGTTTCGGTTGATTGCCAAAACTCTGGCTGCGATATAGAATATTCTTTTGCCAAATCTTGATATGTGGCAATAATGTCATCATCGTCACCGATATAGCTGACCATTATTTCCTGTCCATTGCCTGTGTTTTTTGCTTCTCTAAAATCTTCAAATTCTATTACGGTGATTCCGCCTATCAAAGCCGTATATGTTTTTTCCTCAATATCCATTGTGCTTTTAAGACTATCCCGAACAACGGTATCATCACCATAAATATAAAGTCTTGTCTGATAATTAGAAACTCTCTGATTAAAAGTCGAAAAAATATGAACACCATGCTTCTCAGCTGTATCTTCTGCATTGGCTAAAAACGAATCCATATCGTCATTAGTAGTTGTGTATCTGGACGATAAATAATAAGCACCATTAAAGTTCCAGAGCATATTTTGATATACTTCAGCTTGCATAACAAAAGCAAAAATAATCGTAATCAACAGCAATATATTTCTTATATGTTTCATTTGAAATTCTTAAACCTCCTTTGAATAGGTAACAGACACACGATTGCCCAAAATACTAATATGGATTTTTTCATACAACCACATTCTCTTGTTAGATTCTAATTTTCCGTTTTTTTTATTCGCATAAATTGTACCATAAAACTCGTGAACAATTCTACCGCAACTTTGGACTACATGAGAAAAGTCCGAACAGTTTTCTGCCCGGACTTCCTCGCTCAATCATAAATCAATTCCGCTTTCACAATCTCCTCTGCCTGTGCCTTGCAAGCGTTCATCTGCCGCACCCATTCCATTTGGTTTTTGGCTTTTAGTTGCTCGGTCACGCCGTTTTGCTCTGCCAGTGACCGCACGATCAGCTCCATGCGGTTTCGTGCCGCTTCGTCAATCTCGGCGCAATGCTCAAAGAGCTTGTCGGATAGCACCAGTTCATTGAACAGTATCGGACGGTGCATTTCCAGATACGCCTTGCGAAGTCTGCCGTAGTGTCCGAGGGGCTTGGTCTTGCGGATAACGATGTTCGGGATAAGATAATCGCCGTTCTGTGTATAAGTGATATTCATGCTGTTTGTACTCCTTTCATCGGCTCTCTCTGCGGTAAACTGCTGACAGGGACGAACACTCCCTTTGCAATATCCTCCGCACGAATAGCGGCTTTCTTGGCTTCGATTTCTGCCTTTTTTCTCCCCTTGATTTTGTCCTCGTATCGCTTCTGCGCTCCGCTGGCTTTCCGCTTCAAGTAGTTCTGATGAAGCCTGTCCTTGCGTTCCTCACGCTTGCGGATTTCCTCTAATTCCTCCGGAGTAAGCTCCACTTCTCCAAACGCTGGGGGAACGAAACGCCCGACAAAATTGAAGTAAATCTCGACCTCCTGTGTGGTCTGTATACTGCCTTTGCGGTCACGCTCATGCACAAGGATTTTCTCGATAAACTCGTTGAGCATAGCAATGGTCAGCTTGTCGAAGTTCTCGTACTTGTCAATCAGAGCGATAAAACGGTCAGCGTCCTTTTCGTGCTTCTCATAGCTCTTGACAGCCTTTTCCAGAACAGAGATTTCGGCGGTAAGCTCGGTCTGCTCCTTTTCATATTGAGCGTCCAGAGTGGCGTATCTGCTGTCGGACAGCTTTCCTAAAATGTTGTCCTCGTAGATTTTGCAGAGCAGGACTTCCAGCTCGGAAACTCTCTGCTTTGCTGTGGCAAGGCGTGTCCGCTGTTTCCTGACCTCTGTGGTCTGCTGGCTGGACTGCGCTTCCTGCACCACACGGACAAACTCGGCTCTGTCATGCTTCGCATACTCGGCAATGAATTTCAGCATTTCAGAGACAAGGGACAGTACCACATCTTCATTGATACGGTGCTGGGTCTTGCAGAGCGTTCCGCAAGGAACTTTGGTGTACTGTGAGCAGGTGTATTGAGAAATGCGCTTGCCGTTGTTGGTGCGGTGGACATACATCTTGCCGCCGCAATCGGCGCAATAGAGTAAGCCCGTGAGGGGAGCTGCTTCGCCCCAGCCGTCCGGGTAGCGTCTGACATTCCCACGGATTTTCTGCACAAGGTCAAAGGTCTGCTGGTCAATAATGGCTTCGTGCGTATTCTCAAAAATCGTCCATTCGTCCTCCGGGACATAATGGCTTTTCTTGTCCTTGAAGTGCTTTCGGGTCTTGAAATTGATGGTGTGTCCCAGATATTCACGCTTTTCAAGAATGTTGCAGATGGTGGAAGAACCCCAGCCGTACACATCTTTGAAAGTCTTGTTTTTGTTCACGCCCTCGCCGTGCTGGGCAAGGTAAGCGGACGGAATAAGCACCTTTTCCGATTTCAGTTTGCTGGCGATCTGATACGGACCGTAGCCTTCAATCGTCATGGCAAAGATACGCTTGACCACCTCTGCGGCTTCGGGGTCAACCAACCATTGGTCTCTTGCTTCGTTCCAGAGATAGCCGTAAATGACCGTGCCTGTGAGGTGCTTGCCGGACTTGCCTTTGGACTGGAAAGTGGAACGGATTTTTCGGCTGGTGTCTCTGGCGTAATACTCGTTCATAATGTTGCGGAAAGGGGTAAAATCATCGTCACCTCTGGCACTATCCACGCCGTCATTGATGGCGATAAGTCGCACGCCACGCTGACGCAGGATTTCCATAATCTGACCGACTTTCAGATAGTCACGACCCATGCGGCTCATGTCCTTGATACACAGGTACTCCACATTCCCGGCTTCCACTTCTTTCATCATTGCCAAAAATCCGGGACGATCAAAAGCTGACGTTAGATAACGATACTTTTGAAAACACTGGAAAATCAAGGTTTTTCGAGCGACGGACAAGCAGGGTATTGTACTAAAAACTGAATACGACGCAGAAGCGGCGTTTCTTACTCTCTACATGGGAGAACAGGAACGCCGCTTTTTTCATGCCCTTTGTTACGCAGTAGGGGCAGAAAAAGCCTTGCTACAAGCGGTTTTCCGGGCGCGTATCTGGTGCGGAAAGGGATTTATACCTTATCCCCCGAAACCGCGCTTCTACTGCGTAACAAATCCAAAGCAAAGGAGTTATGAACTATGGCAGTTTTCAGAGTGGAACGGAACAAGGGCTACACCGTAATGAGCAACCACCACCTACGCAACAAGGAGCTTTCCCTAAAGGCAAAGGGGCTGTTGTCGCAAATGCTGTCACTCCCCGAAGATTGGGACTACACCTTGAAAGGCTTATCCCTTATCAACCGGGAGAAGATAGACGCTATCCGCGAAGCCATTAAGGAGCTTGAACGCGCCGGGTATATCGTCCGTTCAAGGGAGCGCGACGAGAAAGGACGCTTGCGGGGCGCGGACTATGTGATATTCGAGCAGCCGCAGCCGCCTACGCCGGATTTACCTACATTGGAAAATCCAACATTGGATAATCCAACACAGGAAAAACCTACATTGGAAAAACCTACGTTGGAAAATCCAACGCAATTAAATAAAGATATACAAAGAACTGACTTACCAAAAAAAGAAAAAATAATTACTGATGAACAAAGTACCCATTCCATTCCTATCCTTTCCCCTAACCCCTCTCCTTGCAGAGAAGCGGCTACGCCGCCGGAACGGAAAGGAACGGAAGCGGCAGCACAGAGCGCAGTTGATATATACCGGGAAATCATCAAGGACAATATCGACTACCACATTCTCAAACAGGACATGAAGTTTGACAGTGACAGGCTTGACGAGATTGTAGACCTCATGCTTGAAACCGTATGCACCGCCAGAAAGCGGGTACGGATTGCGGGGGACGACTACCCGGCAGAGCTTGTGAAGTCAAAGTTTATGAAACTGGACGGCGAGCATATCCGCTTTGTGCTTGACTGTATGCGGGAGAACACAACGAAAATCCGCAACATCAAGCAATATCTGAAAGCAGCCCTTTTCAACGCCCCGTCCACTATCGGCAATTATTACACTTCCCTTGTCGCCCATGACATGGCAAGCGGCGCACTGTCACCGAAGAAGCCGCAGTACGGCGACCCGGACTATTATTCATGCAAACCGGGCGAAAGCCTGTAAAACAACAAAAGGAGGATTTTATTATGGCACAGAAAATGACAGGAGCATTGGTATTTGACGAGCGCACCGACCGTTACGACATTCGCTTTGACTTAAACAGCTACTATGGCGGGCTGCATTGTGGCGAGTGTTTTGACGTATTCGTGCGGGGCAAGTGGAAGCCGACCCGGATTGAGTACGGCGACAACTGGTATCTTGTGGGTATCAGAGCCGAGGACTTGAACGGGCTGCGGGTGCGTATCTGACCGCCGCCCCATAAAGAAACGCGAAAGGAGGACGCGACAAATTGCAGGACGAAGTAAACGAAAAGACCATAGCCCTTTACATCAAGACCGGGAAGCTGACCGCCCAGACGCTCCAAAAGGCAATGAAAGCCATACTGTCAAAGGGAAAAAAGCAGCTTTCCAAACCGCCACAGGGCAAGCAGAGCTTAAAGCAGCTTATGAAGCAGAACGCGGGCGTTTCCAACATTGAGATTACCGAGGGCAATATCAAAGCCTTTGAGAGTACGGCGAAAAAGTACGGTATCGACTTTGCGCTGAAAAAGGACGCGACGGAAAGCCCGCCCCGCTATCTGGTTTTCTTCAAGGGGCGGGACGCGGACGTGCTGACCGCAGCCTTTAAGGAATTTTCCGCAAAAAAGCTGACACAGGAGAAAAAGCCCTCAATCCGAAAGCTGCTCTCTACCCTCAAAGAAGCTGCACAGGGCAGAAACGCGGAACGGGCAAAGGTCAAGAACAAGGACAGGGAGGTATCGCTATGAAGCCGGAAATCAAGAAGCTGCTTATCTTAAATCTCCCGTATCTGCTCTTTGTCTGGCTCTTTGATAAAGCGGGCGCGGCTGTCCGGCTCTCCCCCGGCGCGGACGCAAGCGCAAAGCTGCTACATCTTGGGGACGGTTTTACCGCCGCCTTTTCCAGTATCGCGCCGAGCTTCCACCCGGCAGACTTAGCTTTAGGCATTGCGGGGGCGGTCATTGTTCGGCTGATTATCTACACCAAAGGCAAGAACGCGAAGAAATACCGCCGCGGGACAGAATACGGTTCGGCGCGTTGGGGCGGGGCTGACGATATAAAGCCATACACAGACCCGGTATTTGAGAATAATATCCCCTTAACGCAGACGGAACGGCTCACCATGAACAGCCGCCCGAAGCAGCCGAAATACGCAAGAAACAAAAATATCCTTGTAATCGGCGGTTCCGGCAGCGGCAAGACCCGGTTCTTTGTGAAACCGTCGCTCATGCAATGTACGTCAAAGGATTTTCCAACGTCGTATATCGTCACTGACCCGAAAGGAACACTGATTTTGGAAACCGGAAAAATGTTGCAGCGGTACAAATACCGTATCAAAGTGCTAAATACGATTAACTTCAAAAAATCCATGAAATACAACCCCTTTGCCTATCTGCGGAGCGAAAAGGACATTTTGAAGTTAGTCAATACCATTATCGCCAACACCAAAGGCGACGGGGAAAAATCCGGCGAGGATTTCTGGGTGAGTGCGACTCGTTCGCAGACGGTAAAAAGTCTGCGCACGAGCAACGGTTTTCCGTTGTTCGGAGAACTGGTAGTTT
>JAJEQR010000054.1 GCA_020687485.1 Hominifimenecus microfluidus
TACTCTTTCTGAACATGAAAATACCCCCATATAGGACTTTTATATTTCATTGTCCTATATGAGGGTAGCATATCATAGGCTGGGGCGTTTTTTTTGGTGGAAAAAACAAGAAGCTATTGATATAATATATTTTGTATTAATATTGCATTGGAGGGATAGTATGCCTAGAAAAAATATTACAGCATATGATTTGATGATATCATGTCCTGGGGATGTTACCAAGTATGTTGATGTGGTTAAGGAGTGTATAGAGAGTTTTAATATAACTATCGGCAGACTTAATAATGCTGAAATAGTAGGACAACATTGGTCAATAAGTAGTTTTTCCCAATCAGGAGATAGGCCGCAGGAAATATTAAATAAACAGTTTGTGAGAGATTGTGATGCTGCTGTTGCTATATTTTGGACACGATTTGGTACATCAACAGATAAATATGGTTCTGGAACGGAAGAAGAAATTGAGGAAATGCGCTCAGCCGGAAAACAAGTTTTTACATATTTTGTTACAGAATCAGTAGATTTAAATAAAGTAGATCTTGAGCAATATAAGAAAGTGCAAGAGTTCAAGGCAAAATATGAGGGAAAAGAAAAGTATGGTACATATTCCTCAGTAAGTAATATCGAAGAATTTAGAAAAATTTTTAGTAATCATCTCACAATGTATTTTTTGCCAATAATTATGGGAGAAAAGCAGGTAACAATATCAAGTCAGAAAGAATCAAAATTAATTATTGAAGATTATAATGATTCAGAAGAAGGATGTGTAGCAGTTTTGCATTCAGACTATATTAATGGAAAATTTGTTTCTAAAATGGAAACGGACATTATTGAGAGGATAGAAAAGACAAAAAGTATTGTTTTGCAACCACGTATTGAAAAAGTGAATTGTGAAGAAAAAAAAGCTATATCTGAAGAAAAAAATGATAAGGTAATAGAGATAGATGGTACCAAATTGACATTGAAAGAAACAGATTTTTTCAAAGGTTTGACATCAAATGCTGAGATAAAAGAGGAATGGAAGAAAAAAATATTATCTTTCTCAAATCGTTTGGGAATAACTATTGATGATGCATTTTGGAATGTTGGAAATTTGACTGTATCAAAATCTTTGCTTAATCCGGTGTTGGGTGGTGGGGGGTCATCTTTAAATGGAAACGATGATGAAAAACAGCACTATTCAGAAATAAAGGATATATATTGGAAAATAGAAGAATTGGATGAATATCGTGAATTCTTAGGCATCATAGATAGTTACAAGATAGTAGAATTGGTGTTGGCAAATGACGGAACAACATATGATGAAGATATTGATGTGAAACTTCATGTAGGAAAAGGAAATATTGTAAAGAAGGAAGAATTACCGATACCAGGTATTTTGACGATTGACGATTTTATTGAAATGCAATTTACAGAATCAGTTTTTAAAATGCGAGAGACAGATAAAGTAATTGGCTATGTAGGATACCCAATGTTGCCGCCAAGAATTAATTATAGAATAAATACTCCATTTAACCAACCATCTGTCGAAGAAGAATATGAAGATAGTAAGCAGAAATATGAAGATAGTATAAATCAAATTTTTTGTTTTGAGATATATGAAAAAGACGATGAAGATGTTCTGGTGATTCATTTAGACTATTTGAAACATAATACTAAAATGGCACTTCCTTCAGTGTTAGTATTTAAAAATGTTCCAGAGACTATTTCGTATGAGATTTCTTCAAAGCATACTTCTGAGGTAACTTGTGGTGTGTTAAAAATGGCTTAGTAGTAAAAAGTTCTGTTTTACTACCAATTTTACTACTAACAGGTAGTAACAACGTGCTCAATTCTGCTCTGATTTGCCACAATCTGCATTTTCAGAGCATATCATCATAACCCCAGAAAACCTTGCAAAACAGGGCATTCCGGGGCAAAACAAGGAGAAACAAAACTATGATAAAAGTACTTTTCATCTGCCACGGCAATATCTGCCGCAGTCCTATGGCAGAGTATGTAATGAAGGATATGGTGAAATCTGCTGGGCGGGAAGCCGAGTTCGTGATCGCTTCGGCAGCGACAAGCCGGGAGGAGATCGGCAATCCGGTGTATCCTCCGGCGAGGAGGAAGCTGGCGGAGCATGGAATCCGCTGTGACGGTCATGCGGCGCGGCAGCTGACAGCCCGCGATGCGGAGGAATATGACCTTCTGATCGGGATGGATCAGGCGAACCTGCGGAACATGAAGCGGATCTGCGCCGCGCATCCGGAGAAGTGTAGGCTGTTGTTGGATTATGCCGGAAGGGCAGGAGCGGAAGTTGCGGACCCGTGGTATACCAGGGATTTCGAAGCTACTTGGCGGGATGTGGAATCCGGTTGCCGGGGACTGCTGGAGGCACTTTCTTCCCCAAAATGAGGAGGAGAGACAGAAGAGCGTGAACAGCTGATTCGGGAAACGATCCGAAAATAGGAATTGGTGAAAAAAGCTCTGAGAAAATTTGTAGGAAGAGCTCTGAGAAAAAATCTGAAAGAAGAAATGTTGAAGAATTAGGAGGCATCGGAAGATCAGGACAATAAGGATGAGAACGATACCTGGATGTATCAGGACGAAGAGTTTGATATTCAGGATCTTCAGAATGCTCTCTGCGCGCTCTCAGTATCTGAATTCACGGAAGAGACTCCGGATGGTCAGGAGGAGGTTTCCATGACGGTACACCTGGATAACGCAGAATTCCCAACCTTCACGGTGACGCTTTATCGTTACGATGGAATCAACTGCATTGCCGTGGTGGACGGTACGCCGGTTGCATTTGTCTCCAGAAGTCAGACGGTCAATCTGATCGAAGCGGTCAATGAGTTGACGCTGGGTCAGTAGCTTCGGAAAATTTCTCTCCAAAAACCATTTGAAATTTCTGTTTCATTCGGTTATAATAACTTTTACAGCGTGTGGCGTTTCTGCGTAAATCCAGTTGCAGAAACGTCACACGTTTTTTATTTATGAAGTGGGAGGAGAGATGAGAATAGTTATATATGGTGAAAAATTTCATAGGAAGATCGTGTAGCAGAAATGCGTAAGTCCGGATTTTGAGGGCTTGCGCATTTATTTTTTGGAAAGAAAGGTGGTTATTATGGATAACGGAAATCAGTTCCTTGGGACAGAACGCATCGAGAAGCTCATGCGTCAGTATGCGGTCCCCTGTATTATCTCGCTGCTGGTTGGCGCATTGTATAACATTGTGGATCAGATCTTTATTGCCAATGCCAGCTACCTCGGTTCCTACGGCAATGCGGCCAATACGGTTGTATTTCCTCTGACGGTGGTTGCGCTGGCGATTGCCGTTATGGTGGGAGACGGCTGCTGCGCCTTTGTCAGTATGGCGCTGGGGCGGAATGAAGTGGATAAGGCAAAGCTCAGCGTCGGCAATGCGGTTGTGCTGATCCTGGCAGCAAGCATTGCTTTAACGGCGGTTTATTTGATCTTTGCAAATGCTATCATCGCCATGTTTGGCGGCACAGTGAATGAAGAAACTTTCCATCATTCGCAGGAGTATTTCTTCTATATTACGCTGGGAATTCCCTTTTATATGTTTGGACAGGCGATGAATCCGATCATTCGGGCAGACGGAAACCCGAAGTTTGCGATGGTCTCCACATTGGCGGGCGCTGTCATCAATATTATTCTGGACCCCATTTTCATTTTTATTTTTCAATGGGGCATGATGGGGGCCGCTGTGGCAACTGTGATTGGTCAGGTGGTGACAGCGGTTTTTGCTGTGTGGTATCTGCTGCACATGCGGATCATTAAGCCTGCGCGCGGAGATTATGCGTTGATCGGATCTGTCTGCGGACGGATGCTGATGCTGGGAATTACCAGCTTCCTTTCCCAGATCAGTCTGGTGGCGGCGATGGCGGCTATCAACAATATGCTTCGCAAATACGGTGCGTTGGATGAAATTTTCGGGCAGGAGCAGTATGCGCAGATTCCGATGGCGGTTGTTGGGATCGTAATGAAGTTCTTCCAGATCGTCATTTCTATTGTAGTTGGTATGGCAGCTGGCTGTATTCCGGTTGTCGGATACAACATGGGCGCAGAGAAGAAGCTGCGTGTCCGGAAGCTGTTCACAAAACTGCTGATTGCTGAAGCGTTGGTGGGCGCTGTGGCGCTTGTGCTGGCCGAGGGCTTTCCGCGTCAACTGATCGATATTTTCGGCGCGGCCAACGAGAGCAGCTACTATACAGACTTCGCAGTTAAAGCATTTCGAACTTATCTCTGTATGATGGTGCTGGCCTGCGTGAATAAGGCATGCTTTATCTTCTTGCAGGCGGTTGGCAAGGCGCTAGCCTCCACGATGCTGTCGATGTTCCGTGAAGTTGTATTCGGTGTTGGCTTTGCGCTGCTGCTGCCGGTGTTCTTCGGGTTGGACGGTGTGCTGTATTCTATGCCGGTCTCGGATATCCTGACTTTCATTATTTCGGCGGTAATTATTGTGAAGAGCTATCGGGAATTAAATACAGATGCGGGAGGAGTTCAAAAATCATGAAGAACAGAGTAATTACGATCAGTCGTGAGTTTGGCAGCGGTGGACACACGATCGGAAAAATGGTTGCTGAGAAGCTGGGAATTCCGTGCTATGACGCAGAAATTATTCAGGAAATGGCAAAGGAAACCGGCTTTTCGCCGGATTATGTGAAAGAAGCGGGCGAATATGCTCCTGGCAGTTTTCTTTCTGCCGCATTCTCTAATCGGATGTTTGGTCCGACCAATGAGGATATTCTGTGGGAACGTCAGTACAGGGTCATTATAGCGCTTGCGGAAAAAGGACCGTGTGTGATCGTCGGCCGCTGCGCCGATTATATTTTGCGGGACAAGGCGGACTGTCTGACAGTTTTCATTCATGCAGACATGAAGTTTCGCGCGGAACGCATTGTGAGGGAATACGGGGAACGGGAACAGTCTCCGGAGGATCGCTTACGGGATAAGGATAAGCGCCGTGCGGCATATCACCGTTTCTATACGGATATGAAATGGGGCTATGCGCAGAATTACCATCTGACGCTGGACAGTGGCGTACTGGGAATTGATCGGTGTGTGGAGACAATCTGTGCACTCTATCGTTGAAATGCGGAGTTTCTGTTAGATTCTCGCTTGCATCCGGATTCTTTTTAGTGATATACTTAACAAAAACAGAGGAGGTGATTTTAGTGAAAGAATATGAAATCCTGATTGAAACTATTAACCCCTGCGGTGGAGAGGCCCATGCCCAAAAGGAGATTATTGAGGCGGAGGCCGAAAGCCCTGAGGCTTACGTAAAAGAAAACGGACGATATCCGGTGATCGATCATGTACAGATGTCAAATGGAGATACGCAGATTATTACCGGTGATGGAGCCGGAAGCATGGTAAGATATACCTTTACAGAGTTTTAAGAGAAGTGCTATAAAGATGTGTAGACAGAAAAAATCGACCAGGACAAACTGGTCGATTTTTTCTTATGGGCATTCTGCACAAAAATCCGGAACTGCATTTTTGTGCAGATGTACTTTTGAAATAAAAATATATTTTTGATATAATTAATACAGATGTATCGGAAGGAGGAAGAATATGTTTCAAATCGGTGATTATGTGGTAAAGCCAGCGACGGGTGTGTGTCGTGTGGAGAATATTTTGCATCTGGATCTGTCAAAGGCGGATAAGAATCGCCTGTATTATCTGCTGATTCCTTCGGATCATGCCGGGGAGAAAATCTATGTGCCGGTGGATTCTTCCGCAATAAAGATCCGAAAGGCGATGACGAAGGAAGAAGCGGAAGCTCTGATCCGGAAAATTCCGCAGATTGAAGAGACCTGGATTCGAAATGACAAGGAGCGGGAACAGCAGTACAAGACGGTCATCCGAAGCGGGGAGCCGGAGTCCCTGATTGGCATGATTAAGAGTCTGTATCTTCGGAAAAAGAGACGTCTGGAGAGCGGAAAGAAGAATACAACGATTGATGAGCATTACTATCGTCAGGCGGAGAACCAGTTGTATGCAGAGCTGGGAATTGCACTTGGCAAGAATCAGGAAGATGTTTTTGGGCTGATTGCGGAAGCCTGTAGGGCTTGATTATGCTTATAATTTATTATAATGAAGGACAAAGGGGATTGCGGCGAATGGCAATCCCTTTCCTTTTCCATTAAAAAAAATCGCGTAAAATCAATCACAAAATCAATCGTAAAAATTTACGATTGATTTTGTGACTGATTCCAAACATAATATAAGCAGAATGATGTCTGAATATTGAAGCCAAAGGAAGAGATACGTATGATAAAAATCATGTATTTGACAACCGACCAGGAAGAATTGCATATCGCGATGGAATATGCCAGAAAGAAGGGCATTTCTCTTTATCCGAAGACGCTTCCTGCGCCGGAGGAAGACTATGTCCGCATGTGCATTGAGATTGCCAGGGACAGGGATGTGGATGTAATTGTTGCCAAGGGACGGATTTTATCCTGGCTCCAGAAGCTGAAGTGCCCAGTTCTTGTCATTCCGTCCGGATCACATTCGGAAGAGACTCTTTTTGCTCTGTGGGAGGTTCAGCAGAAATGGAAGCAGGAACAGCAGTGCCATCCGGAGAGGGATATTCCGAAGGTTGCGCTGCTGTCGCATCAGCCACTCAATATTGATATTGCGCTCTATAGTTCGATCTTTGGCATGGAAGTAAAAAATGTAGTGATTTCGTCCCTTGATTTTTACCGGGCCGAGCAGGATCTGCTGAAGCTGAAGAGCGAAGGCTATCGTTATGTAATTTGTGGAAAGAATTTCAAAAAAATCACAGAAAAAGTAGATATTGAAGCTTTCTATATTCTGCGCCCTTCGCTGCCGCAGATGATCTGGCGAGATCTGGATCTGGCTCAGATTGTATCGGAATGGATTTCCGCCTATAAGAAGAACCTGACGGAGATGAAAACGGTGATCGATTATGCCTTCGAAGCTGTTTTTACGGTAGATTCCTGCGGAAGAATTTCGCTGTGCAATCAGGCGGCAGCGAATCTGTTTCAGTGCAGCATGGAGGATGTGATTGGAAGAGTTGCCTGGGAAGTTGTCCCGGAACTGTCGCATGCTATTTCCGAACAGGAGATGAAGGAGGGAAATGCCTGTTATGGCAAAGTTGTGGAGCGCGGCGTGCAGGCGTTTGTGGTGAATGTAACGCCTTTAAAACGTCATGAGGAAATCATCGGCGCGGTTTTTCATCTGACTGAGTTTCGAGAGATTGAGAAGCTGGAGGCTGCGGTAAAGCACGAATACCGGACGAAAGGATATACTGCACGATATACCTTTGAGGATATTGCAGGTACATCTGAAGCGATAAGGGAATCCCGCCGACTGGCAAAGCAGTTCTCAAAGTATGATTCGAATGTGTTGATTGCGGGGGAGACCGGCACCGGAAAAGAGGTTTTCGCGCAAAGTATACACAATGCGAGTCTGCGGAAAGATGAGCCCTTTGTGGCGGTGAACTGTGGCGCGATTCCGGTGAACCTGCTGGAGAGCGAGCTGTTCGGTTATGTGGACGGAGCTTTTACCGGCGCTTCCCGGAAGGGGAAGAAGGGACTCATGGAGATTGCGAATCACGGAACCCTGTTCCTGGATGAAATATCGGAGATGGACTTCAATGGTCAGGTGCAGCTCCTTCGGGTTCTGGAGGAACGGGTCATCCGTCGGGTTGGCGATGATAAGGAGATTCCCATCGATATTCGCGTGATTGCAGCGTCGAATAAGAATCTGCTGGAATTAATCGAGCAGGGAAAGTTCCGGGAGGATCTGTACTATCGGCTGAATGTGCTGACGCTTTATATTCCGCCGCTTCGCGACCGGGGGGACGACCTGATGCTGCTGACTAGGAATTTTGTGGAGGAATTCAGCAAAAAATTAAAGAAAAATGTGCATCTGTCCGAAGATGCGGAGCGGCAGGTATGCCGCTATCAGTGGAGAGGAAATATTCGTCAGCTGAAGAACTTCTGTGAGCGTCTGGTGATTGTGGCGGAGCAGCCGGAGCTGAACGCGGATTTTGTAGAGCGTCAGCTCTCAGACGTCTATATGCTGAAGCTCTCACGAAAAAATCCGGAAGTGCATCCTGCGCAGGGAAAAGAGCCGGAGCAGGCAACGCGAAAAGAACCGAAGAGATTGCTGCCGCTCAATGAGAAGGAGGAGATTATCGGAGCGTTGAATGCTGCCTCCGGCAATCGGGCGAAGGCGGCGGAGATACTGGGGATCAGCAAGACCAGCTTGTGGAGAAAAATGAAAAGCTACGAAATTACAGAGCAGTTCTAAAGGAAAAGAAAAGATCATTTCAAATTGAAACAAAAATTATAAATAGAAAGATTGATTTCGCTGAGGATGTTGGTAGGAACCGGCATCCTTTTTTCGTAATTACGCGGAAAAAGGCGGATTTCGTAAAAAAAGAGAGTTTGGCATGGAAATTGCGGTATATAGAGGTATCAGGCATAGGAACGCCGGAAGGAAAGCAGCGAGAGGCAGAGAGCCTTCCAATGGCTATCAGTAAGACAGAAATTTACAGAGAAGAAAGTGAGGGATCGGGAATGTTAATGGGATGTCAGGATTTAAAATACAGTACTCCGGAAGCACAGGGAATTTCTTCGGAAAGTATTCTTCGCTTTCTGGAAGAAGTTCGGAAGAATGATCAGGACGGGATGGTGGATCTTCACAGCTTTCAGATCATCCGGAATGATTTCGTGATTGCGGAGGGGGCAGCAGCGCCGTTCGGTTTGGAGCGCTATCACCGGATCTATTCGGCGGCGAAGGGAATTATTGCGATTGGTGTGTTGCTGGCCGTTCAGGATAAGATCTTGGATCTGAAGGAAAGGATTACGGATATTTTTGCGGATAATCTTCCGGAGAATTTATCGGAACGGATGAAGCAGGTTACGGTATACCATCTGCTGACGATGAATACCGGACATGCGGAGGATACCTGCGCAACGCTTTTTCAGAGTGATAATTGGGTGAAGACCTTCCTTTCTATCGAGCCGGAATATGAGCCGGGCACGTACTTCTGTTATAACAACGGAATTCCGCATATTCTGGCAGCGATTGTCGAGAAGAAAAGCGGAGTGGATATTATCAGTTATATGCGGCCGAGATTCCTGACTCCGCTGGGAATCGATATCTTGTGCCGCCACAATGCGCAGGGAGAGCGGGAGCCTTCAACAGTCTGTGTTACACAGGAGGCATTGACGAAGATCGGTTATGTTTTCCTGAAAAAGGGAAAATGGAACGGACGCCAGCTGATCGACGAGTCGCTCTGTGAAGAATTCGGACGATTCCATGTACCGACGATCACACATAAGCATGCCTTCCGCTCCTACGGATACGGCTATCAGGTATGGAAGATGCCCTGTGATGGATTTGTCTTCCACGGAGGCAATGACAACTTGTCCTGTGTCTATCGTGAAGCAGATCTGGTGTTTTCCTGCATGGCATGTAATAAGACGCAGCACGAAGTGGATCTGGAAGAAATATTCCATAATATCGTGTATAAGAACTCTCTTGCCTATCCGATCAAAGAGAATCCGGAAGCGTACCAGCGGCTGCAGGTATGGTTGCAGAACTGGAATCTGGCCCCGAAGGGAAGTGACCGAAGCGGTCTGACAGATACACTTCATGGAAAGATTTATTCCTTTGAACCGAATCTGTTAGGATGTGAGACGATTCAGTTGGAGTTTATGGAAGCGGAAGAAAAGGCTGTAATTACTTCCATGCAAAATGGAAAGATACACCGGCTGATCTGCGGATTGAACGGAACTTGGCCGGAATGTGAGGATTATATCCTGATTCCGGAAAATATGGGGCATGGGAACTTTATTGACGGAGAAGACTCTTCTGTTAATATCGCCAGCGGCGCATGGAGAGAACGAAATATTTTCCGGGTATACGGAAGAAGCTTTGGAAGGATTGAATCCGATAAGTTCACGTTTTACTTTGAGGAGGATCGGCTGACGGTTGATATTATGACGCCGGCGCTAGCCCTGCCGGGAGTTGTCACTGACCGGAAAAAGGGACGATTTATTCTTCAGGCGATGCAGAAGTAAAAGAAGGAGGAAGAAAATGCTTCGATATACGATCAAGAGATTATTATGGATGATTCCGGTGCTTCTCGGCGTCTCTCTTTTGATTATGGCGATCATGGAGTTCTGTCCTGGCGATCCGGCGAAGATCATGCTGGGAATCGACGCAACGGAAGAGAACGTCGCGGAATTAAATGCGGAGCTGGGGCTAGATGATCCGTTTATTGTCCGTTATGGACGTTTTGTTGTGAATGCCTTCCACTTTGAGTTCGGAAATTCCTATACTTCCGGAGAGAGCATTCGCAGTCAGATCCTTTTTCGGATTCCGTACACCCTGACAATTTCACTGGTGAGTCTGGTAATATCGGTGTTGATCGGAATCCCCTGCGGAGTTATATCAGCGACGCATCAATATTCTCTGCGGGATAATCTTACCATGCTGGCGGCGCTGTTCTGCGTATCCATGCCGAACTTCTGGTTCGCGCTGATGATGATCACGGTCTTCTCGCTGAAGCTGGGATGGCTGCCGTCGGTCGGTATCGAGACGGTGAAAGGATATATTATTCCCTGTATCGCAGTTGCGCTGGGTACGACAGCCAGCATCGCCCGTCAGACCCGTTCGAGTATGTTGGAGGTTATTCGTCAGGATTATATCACGACAGCAAGAGCGAAAGGGCAGAAGGAGAAGGTTGTTATTTACGGACATGCGCTTCAGAATGCGATGATGCCGATTATTACAGTTATTGGCTCTCGCTTCGCAGGCGCACTCGCAGGTTCCATGGTTGTTGAGTCTATTTTCTCTATTCCGGGAATGGGGAATTATCTGATCAATGCGATCAATTCTCGCGATTACGCAGTTGTACAGGCGGGCGTTTTCGTGATTGCGCTCTGGTTTGGCCTCTGTATGCTGGGCATGGATCTGATCTATGCGTGGGCGGATCCGAGAATCCGTTCACAGTATAAGAAAGGAAAGGTGAGCAGAAAATGAGAGGAAGAAAATGTAACGGCCCGGCGAGAAAAAAGAAAGAAAGCCAGTTTGCCGCAGTCATGAAGCGGCTGAAGAGAAATAAGTTCGCGATGGCAGGACTTATCATCATTATTCTGCTGATTTTGATTGCGATCTTTGCCGATGTTATTGCTCCATACGGATATGCGGAACAGGATCTGAAGAATACGTTCGCTTCTCCGAGCGCAACTCATCTTTGCGGAACAGATAAGCTGGGAAGAGATGTATTCAGCCGCCTGATCTATGGTGCGAGGGAGTCGTTGTTGATCGGTTTTCTTTCGGTTCTTCTTGCGGCGAGCATTGGCATGGTGCTGGGAGCGATTGCCGGGTACTATGGCGGTGTTCTGGACAACGTCCTGATGCGTTTCTTGGATATATATCAGTCGATTCCGAATATTCTGATGTCGATGGTACTGGCAACTGCTCTGGGAGCCAGCACACAGAATACGATTCTTGCGCTGGGAATCAGTACGATTCCTCTGCATGCCAGAATCTTGCGTTCCCAGTTTATGACGCTGCGGGAGCAGGAATACGTGGAAGCGGCGATTGCGACGAATGCGAACGACTTTGAGATTATCTTTAAACATGTACTTCCCAATGCCATCTCTCCGATGATCGTTCAGATTACCATGAGTCTTGGGCTTTCCATTCTGGCAGGAGCAACCCTGAGCTTCCTTGGGCTTGGTGCGCAGCCGCCTTCACCGGAATGGGGAACGATGATTTCAGAGGGAAGAAATTACCTCAGAAACTATCCGTATCTGGCACTGGCTCCCGGTCTTTGCATTATGGTAACGGTATTGTCGTTCAACCTTCTGGGCGATGGGCTTCGAGATGCACTGGACCCGAAGCTGAAGGATTAAGGAGGGGCAGATGAGCAATCAGAACTTACTGGAAATTAAAGGATTGAAGGTATCGTATCAGGCGGACGGAAAGAAGGTATGTGCGGTAAACGGCGTGGATCTTGTTCTTGAAAAAGGAGAAACTCTTGGACTTGTTGGCGAGACCGGAGCCGGAAAGACAACGATCGCGAAAGCAATCCTTCGGATTCTGCCGCAGCCGCAGGGGCATATGGACGCAGGAGAGATTTTTGTAGATGGTGAAAATCTGCTGACGATACCGGAAGCAAAGATGCGAAAGATTCGCGGCAAGAAGATTTCGATGATTTTTCAGGATCCGATGACGTCTCTGAATCCGATCCGTAGCGTCGGCGATCAGATCAGCGAGGCAATTCAGCTACACGAAAAGCTGTCAAAGACGGAGATTCAGCAGCGGGCCATTGAGATGCTGGAGCAGGTGGGAATTCCGGGAAGTCGTTATGGAGATTATCCGCATCAGTTTTCCGGAGGAATGAAGCAGCGAGTGGTGATCGCGATGGCGCTGGCCTGTCATCCGGAGTTGTTGCTGGCAGATGAACCAACGACGGCGCTGGATGTAACGATTCAGGCGCAGGTCCTGGATATGATGAATCGGCTGAAGGCAGAATACGGAACCTCTGTGGTTATGATCACGCACGACCTAGGAGTAATCGCAGAAATGTGTCAGCAGGTTGCCGTTATCTATGCTGGTGAGGTGGTAGAGTTCGGTACGGTGGAGGAAATCTTCGAGAAACCCTCCCATCCTTATACGAAGGGACTGTTCGGCTCACTGATCGATCTGGAACAGGATGTGGAACGTCTGAGTCCGATTCCGGGATTGATGCCGGACCCGACGGAGCTTCCGACGGGCTGCAAATTCGCTCCCCGGTGCCCGAACTGTGAGGAGGCGTGCCGGAAGGGCGCGATAGAAGATCGGAAACTCAGCGAGACGCATCGTGTTAAGTGCCTGAGAGCAGAGGAGGTGAAGTAGATGATGGCACAGATACTGGAAGTAAAGAACCTGAAGAAGTATTTTCAGACTCCCGGCGGGGAGTTGCATGCCGTGGATAATGTCAGTTTTCGCATGGAAGCTGGAACTACTCTTGGCGTAGTAGGAGAGTCCGGGTGCGGAAAATCCACTCTGGGGCGCACGGTGCTTCATCTGCATGAAAGTACCGACGGAAAGATTTTCTTTCAGGGAGAGGACATTACCCGCGTGGATAAAAAGAAGCTGAAGGCACTGAGAGAGGATATGCAGATTATCTTCCAGGACCCGTACTCTTCTTTGAATCCGAGAATGTCTGTCAGTGAGATCATTCGGGAGCCTCTGAAGCGAAAGGGCGGAAGAACGAAAGCTGAGTTGGATACGGATGTTGAGCGCCTGATGGATCTGGTGGGACTGGCGCAGCGTTTTGCCAACAGCTACCCGCATGAGCTGGATGGTGGCAGGAGGCAGCGTATCGGAATTGCCCGTGCGTTATCACTGAACCCTAAGTTCATTGTCTGTGATGAACCGGTTTCTGCGCTAGATGTTTCAATTCAGGCGCAGATTCTGAATCTTATGAAGGATCTTCAAGATCAGATGGGATTAAGCTACATCTTTATCACGCACGATCTTTCCGTTGTAAAACATATGTCAGATGAAATCTCTGTTATGTATCTGGGGCAGATGGTGGAAAAGGCGTCGGCGGCGGAGCTGTTTTACCATCCGATTCATCCCTACACGAAGGCGCTGCTTTCCGCGATTCCGATTCCGAAGGTGAACATTGAGCGGAAGAGAATTCTGCTGAAAGGAGAGATTACTTCACCGGTGAATCCGAAGCCCGGATGCCGTTTTGCCGCTCGCTGCGCATACGCTTCGGAGGAATGCAAAGCTCCGCAGACACTGGAAGAGGTTGAGCCGGGACACTTTGTATCCTGCTGCTGTAGTAAGAAATTTATATAGTGATTCCGAGACATGAGAATGGGAGTTGTTACAAAAATATTTAAAAACCAGGAGGAGAAACAGTATGAAAAAAGCAATGGCACTTATGTTATCGCTGGTGATGGCATTATCATTGGGAGCCTGCACAACAGGCGGAACAACGGAGTCGGCAGCATCGGGAGGCTCTGCGGCAGCTACAGGAGCAGAAATCGCTTCCGGGGAGAAGAAAGATACGGTTGTATATGCCTATCCGAATGATCCGGAGTCCTTTGGTCCGCTTCGTCAGCCGAAATCTGGTTACTCGGAGATGACGTATCAGATTTACGACTGTTTGTTCACTTATGATACGGATGGAAACTTTGTCCCCAGCGTGTGCACGGAGGTCGAGCAGGTGGATGGCAGCCACTACAAGCTGCATTTGCGCAATGACGTTAAGTTCTCGGATGGGCATCTGCTGACGGCGGAGGATGTGGTGTATTCTCTGAAAATGTACAGCGAAGATTCCAACTCCAGCAGCTGGGTCAAGTACTTGGATATGGAGAATACGAAGGCTGCGGACGATGTAACCGTAGAGCTGGCGTTGGTCAGTGAGTATGCATTCGCGATTAGCACCCTGCAAAATGTGAATCTGTTCTATCAGGAGGCTTATGAAGCCAGCGTCGACGGCATGACGAGCAATCCGATCGGCTCCGGTCCTTATACACTGAAGGAGTATGTAAGCGGCTCATATGCGTTGTTCGAGGCGAGAGATGATTACTGGGGCGATAAGGCTTCCATCCCGAACCTGAAAGTTATGTTCATCAAGGAAGCATCGCAGAGAACTACGGCGCTTCAGACCGGCGAGGTTGACTGTGCGTATGATGTACTTCCTTCAGATTATTCCGGACTTATTGCCGAAGGCTTTTCCGGCAGTGAGATTATTACGGACCGCGCATTGAATCTGATGTTCAACAACTCGTCCTCCTCGATTTGCCAGGATCCGAAGGTACGTCAGGCAATTGCCTATGCGACAGATAACGAGGGTATCCTTCAGGCCGCTTACGGCGGATACGGCGAGCTCTGCACGACCTGCAGTTCTGTTGGTATGATCAACCTGTCGGATATGTATATCCCGGATGATTACTATACTTACGATCTGGATAAGGCGAAGGCAGCATTCTCCGACGCCGGAATCGCAGACGGCACCAGTTTTACGATCATGGTAAAGAGCGGCGACGCAGCAACCACGACCTGTGCAGAGATTCTTCAGCAATCGCTGCAGAGCGTGGGTATGAACGCGGAGATCAAACAGGTAGAGGCAGCTGTATTTGACGATTCTCAGAAGGATGAAAACAGCGGATATGATATCAGTTTCAACACTATGAATACGGCAGGCAGTAAGAGTTCCCTGGATCTGATCAACCTGTACTGCTTCATCATTCCGAACCTGCATTACACGAATGAAGAGGGAGCAGAATTGTCAGCAGCCGCTGTAAATACGACCGACAAGGATCTGATTCATGAAAATACGGAGAAGCTGACGCAACTCATCTGTGATGAGGTTCCCTACTATGCAATTGCATCAAATGCGACGCTGCTGGTAGCCAATGGTGCATTGAATGAGGTAGTTCCGGCCAGAGGCGGAATTACCGTTCGAGGAAATTATTTCTCCTGGAGATAAGAGAGACAGATCTGCAGAATACTGATGAAGGCATCGCTGCAGGCGCAGAGAGAACTGCTGTCCTGCCTTTTGGATGAGAATGATCGGAGGTAGGACAGCAAAATAGGAGGAGACTGCACGTATGTATGAGAGAATTGAGCGTATAAAGTCAAGGGTGGTGATTGACCATTACCCGATTTGCATAGAGAAGTTCCGGATTACGCTGGAAGCAAGAAAAAAGTACAGAAATTTGCCGATTATGGTTCAGAGGGGAAAGATTTTAGAAGAGATTGCGGAAAAAATGCCAATCGGTATCAATGAGGACGAGCTGATTGTCGGAATGGCAGCCAGCAAACCGATGGGGTTGGAGATAGATCCGGACTATGGTATATGGGAACAGGATGAGATTGATTCTCTGAAGGAGGACGGTTATCTGATCGACCTGGAGGATGAAGAGGAGCTGCAAAAACTGAATCGGGAGTATGTACCGGCAACTTTGATTAATCAGATGGGAAATATTTTTTATGAAAATGAACGTCTGATTTCTGTGTTGGAAGCCGGATTGTGCCTGCCTCCGTGGAAGCCGGAGCGAGGGAGCGGCGTCGGAGGTGGTTATGCGCAGTCGGGCCTTGGACTTGGTCCGTCACTAATTCTTCTAGCCGCTGATTATACGAAGCTTCTTCATCTGGGAGCGGATGAACTGATCCGGCAGGCGGAAGATTATAAAGAGAAGATTCGCTTTACCGACAAAGATTCCGTAGATAAGTTCCGCTATTATCAGGCTATGATTTCCGCGTTCCGGGCAATGAAGATGTTGGGACAGAGGTATGCAGCACTGGCAGAGGAGATGGCGAAGAAAGAGATACGCCCCGAAAGAAAGAAGGAACTGGAAGAGATCGCCCGGATCTGCGCAAGAGTTCCGGCAAAACCGGCGGAGACCTTCCGGGAGGCTATTCAGTGCTTCTGGTTCCTGTTTCTGATGTTAAGTCCCTCGACGACATTGCCGGGGAATCGCTTCGATCAGTATATGAACCCGTATTACGAGAAGGATCTGGCGGAAGGAAGAATTACGAGAGAAGAGGCGTTGGAGCTGCTGTGCTGCCTGCGCCTGAAGGATATGGAGCTGAACCGTACCTCCGGCAAGAACAACCGCAAGAAGAATGCCGGAATGGCAAAGTGGCATAATTTTACGATCGGCGGCGTTAAAGCAGATGGAACGGACGCAACGAATGAGATGACATATATGCTGTTGGACGCGGCAGCTATCACGAAGACGCCGCACCATACGCTTACTCTGCGGGTACATAAAGGAACGCCTGAGAAGCTGATGATCCGAGCGCTAGAGGTTGTGCGTATGGGAATGGGACTTCCGGCATTTATTGGAGATGAGTCTTACATAAAGACCTTTACTTCCCGTGGTCTTCCCATTGAGGACGCCAGAGAATATGTCATGACCGGCTGTCTGGATGCCAATATCCCCGGCAAATCCAGAACTGGCCCGGTTCCCATGGTAACGATGCCGCTTATCTTTGATATCTTCCGGCATAACGGAGTAGATGTTAAAACTGGAAAAAAATGTGGAATCGAGACCGGAAATTTCGAAGCCTTCGAAAGCTACGAGGATTTCTACCAAGCGTATTTAAAGCAGGTAGATTACATCATTGGTATTATGGCAGAGAAGGACAACATAGAGCTGACGATTACAAGAGAGCTGCTGCCGGATCCTCTTCGCTCGGCACTTATGGATCAGGGCATCGAATCCGGCAAAGATACGTTTGACCGGGTCATGCCCTTCGAGAACGGGGCAGTCATTAATCCAATCGGCATGATTAATATTGCAGACATTATGGCCGCAATAAAGAAATTAGTCTTCGAGGAAAAGAAATATACACTGGAGGAACTGAACACAGCACTGGAAGCAGACTGGAAGGGCTATGAGAAGATGCGCCTGGATTTTGAGCATGCACCGAAATACGGTAATGATAATGACTTTGTGGATGAAATCGCCGTGAAATGGTTTGCGGATTTCTGCCGGATCGTAGATTCGAAAAAAACGATTTATGACCATCCGCTGATTCCGACTGGAATCTCTATTACCTCACATCAGCCCGGAGGCGAGCTGACCGGAGCCACGCCGGATGGCCGTCATGCGCATGAGATCCTGGCGGATGGCAGTGTATCTCCGATGCATGGAATGGATACCAATGGGCCGACAGCGGTTATGAACAGCGCAAAGAAAATCAATCAGGATCCGTTCCAGGCGACTCTGATGAACATGAAGTTTATTCCGTCATCCCTGGAATCGGAAGAGGATCTGCAGAAACTGTCCGCACTGATTCGAACTTATCTCGTAAACGGCGGAAAGCATGTGCAGTTCAATGTAGTGGATCGTGAGACCTTATTAAAGGCGAAAGCGAATCCGAAGGAGTACCGTCAGCTGATTGTGCGAATCGCAGGATACAGCGCATATTTTGTACAGCTGAACGCACAGATGCAGGATGAAGTAATCGAGAGAATGGAGCAGCATTTTTAACGCAGGTTCACAGGAGAGGATAATGTATGAATGATAAAATTGTATTCTATGCGACCGGCGATATCGGAATGAACCGGGACAATCCGGACTCTATTTTTCAAGGAGTTCGTGAGACTCTTCAGAGCGGAGATCTGGTCTTCGGTCAGTTGGAGCCTTGTCTGGCATCAATAGGAACACCGGCGTGTCAGGCGAGACTTCCCATGAGAGGCAATCCTGCTGGAGCCGGAGCGATCCGCCGGGCCGGGTATGATGTCATTTCGTTTGCAACGAATCACTGTATGGATTGGGGGAGGGAGGCCTTTTATCAGACGATCGGCGTCCTGAAAGAAGAGGGAATGCAGGTGATCGGGGTCGGAAAGAATATCGACGAGGCGAGAACACCGACAATTATAGAGATCGGGGAGACAAAAATCGGTTTTCTCGGTTACAATACGATTCTGCCGCAGGATTATTATGCGACGAAAAATCGTCCCGGCTGTGCACCGATGCGCGGTCTGACGGTATATGAACCAATCGAGCACGATCAGCCAGGAACACCTTGCCGGATTCATACATTTCCGCACCGGGAGGATCTTCAGAACCTGCTGACGGATATCCGAAAGCTGCGCAGTCAGGTAGATGTGCTGGTATTGTCAATTCACTGGGGCATTCACTTTGTTCCGGCTGTGCTTGCGGATTACCAGAGGGATGTTGCGCATGCCGCAATTGATGCAGGAGCGGACATCATTCTCGGACATCATACACATATCCTGAAGCCGATTGAAGTGTATAAAGGAAAGGTGATTTTCTACAGTCTGGCTAATTTTGCGCTAGACCCTCCGCAGGCTTTTACGGAAGACCTGGAGCGGCAGGATCAGCATAAGGAGATCATGAAGCTGAACGCTGACTGGAAGAATTCGAAGAAAAAGATGCCGGAGGATTCCTATAAGACAATTCTGGCGAAGATCGAGATTGCTGAGAAACGCATTCAGCAGGTAGGATATTTGCCGGTACTGTTGGATGAGGATTCGAATCCGGAGGTGCTTTCCGAAGATCGAAGGGAGTTCGAAGAAATCGCACGTTACATCGAGAGTATTAATGACGATCAGGATATTCAGACGGAATTTATCCGGGAGTATAATGCGGTGCAGATTCATACCGGAGAATAGTAATTATTGTCAGAAAATAATCGATGACCTGCTTCGAATATGGTATGCAGGGAATGCGTGAATAGAGAGAAGAGAAAAGTGAGAAAGGAGGCGGCAGAAAGATATGGACAATATGAAAAAAAACGTAATTCGGGATGTTGTGGTACATAAGAATATTGAGATTCCGATGAGAGACGGTGTGATTCTGCGGGCAGATCATCTGGAGCCGCAGTGTGAAGAACCTCTGCCAGTATTAATTGTGCGCACGCCCTATCTGAAAGAAAGCTTCTATACAAAGCAGGTATACTCTGTTATGGAGACGGCATTTAAAGGTTATCATATCTTGCTTTGTGATGTCCGCGGCGGCGGGCAGTCTGAGGGCGAGTTCACACCCTTTGCAAATGAAAAAAATGATGGGTACGATACCATACAATGGGCGGCTGATCAGCCGTGGTGTAATGGAAAGGTCGGAACCTTCGGTTATTCCTATAACGGCGGCCAGCAGATTCTGGCAGCATCCACAAGACCTTCGGCACTGGCAGCGGCAGCTCCGGGAGGAGCTAGCGGATGGTTTCTTCCCACTCTGATGTACGGTGTGTTATCGCATCGAACCAGTCTGTTCTGGTATATGAAGCAGATCCGAAATGCACTGCTTAGCGGGAAAGGCGATATGGCGAAAGAAGAACGTCAGAAAAAGCTGGAAGAAATCGAATATATCATGCGTTTCCGGAATGAGAAGGAATGCTATGCGCTTCCATTTCTTAGTGCAAACGTGCTGAAATTCGAGGGAGTTCCGGTGAGAAAATTTTTCAATGAATGGGTGGATCATTGCGACGACAAAGAATACTGGGCAAGAATGGGGCAGCCACTGGGAATCGAGAACGTGAATGTTCCGTGCTTTTTTTATACAGGTTGGTTTGATTATATGTGTCCCGGGCAGGCGGACTGTTTCGAACTGCTTTCCCACCGTACGGAAGATCCAGAGCTGGCAGCCAGTCACCGATTGGTGCTGGGGCCTTGGATTCACACGACAGAATACGGAACCAGCACCGATTCCAATTCCGGTGTACGATATGGAGAGCTCACGTTTCCTCCGAACTCCGGATATACCAAAGAAATGTATGATAGCTTCCTGAAGTTCTATGCGAAGTACCTGAAAGGAGAAGATGTTGACACCGGAGCTCCGGTGCGGATTTATGTCATGGGGGATAATATCTGGAGGGACGAGCAGGAGTGGCCTCTGGCACGAACGGTCTATACGCCTCTCTATCTGGACAGCGATGGGGATGCCAGAACCCTGAACGGAAGCGGTCGATTGACATTTGAGAAGACATTTGCTTTTGAATCTGATTTCTACGACTATGATCCGATGAATCCGTGTGATAACACGGACAGCGACCTGCATAAGGGGATTATTAAAGATCGGAGAGAAAAGGAACAGCGGGAGGATATGCTGGTCTACAGTACGGCTACCTTGAAAGAAGATCTGGAAGTAACCGGAAATATCCGGGTAAAGTTTTTCATACGCTCGTCTGCGGTGGATACGGATTTCTTTGTTCGTCTGATTGATGTACTTCCGGATGGAAAAGCGTACAGCTATCTGGCAGGTGTCTTCCGGATGCGATACCGGGATGGTTTCTACGAGCCGCGTTATATGACGCCCGGAGAAGTTTATGCGGTTGATTTCAAACTGGGACCGCTCAGTCTTGTCTTTAAGGAGGGACATCAGATCCGGATTGAAGTGACAAGCAGCGATTTCCCGGAATACGATCGAAACCTGAACACTGCGGAACCGATGGGATATGGAGCTGAAGCTGTCGTTGCGCACCAGACGATTCTTCACAGTGAGGAATATCCGTCGCATCTGCTGCTGCCGGTGATTCCAAGATAAAAATAGGTGAAACGGAAGAGAATTTCGAAATGTTCTCTGTCTTTAATACAGGCCGGAAGCTACGGAAAGGCTATAGGAGATGAGCTTTTCCGTAGCTTTTTGTGCTGCATTCCCATGTCATTCCTGATTGTTTAATCGATCAAATAGAGCTACAGATTCTTTAGTAAAAATATGTATGCGCTCTTTTTTCAAGAGGGTTCGTGCTCGCTGATTTTCTCTGTAATCTCGAGTGTTTTGAGTAAAAGCAGAGCAGCAGACAAAATCACAAAAAGAAAGATCGTCACTTTGATTAGACTTGATAATAAAAACAAAATTAGCGGGTGAAGCGGCGCTGGAAATTAAATAATCGGCTTGTATTTGAGTATGAAAAGAATAATATCGCGGAAGATAAGAATACAGGGTAAAATCTTGATCTAATGTCTGTTTCAAACGAACAATGGCTTCTAATCTTGGCTTTACGGAGTGTTCGAATTGGGAGCTTTTTTGATTTGACTGTAGTAGATTTTTTTCTTTATCCTGAATTATTCACGATCGTGAATAATTCAGGATAAAGAAGGCGGGCAGTTAAATGGCATAGAAAATAAAAAACTATTGACTTTGCGCAAGATCCAGGTCTTAATATAAAAGAGGAGCGAGGCGGTACTGTGCGCTTCCCTGTTTCGCAATTTTGCACAAAACAAACAAAGTGAAACCATTGACAATTAAAGAAGTAAGTGAAAAGTACAATACACGCAGGATACCCTGGAATACAAGATCGGTCGTTATGAGGGTGCCATGAAGACCGGAAAGCTGGTCTGGGATGAGCCGTCCGGGTGTGACTGCATGAAGGACTAAAGAAAGAACTGGATTTCTGGAGCTGTACGATATTTCACTGGAGGCGCAGAAATACGGGCTTCGAAGCAAAGATAGCCAGACCGGAAGTGAGGACAAGAAAGCGTGAACTATCAAAATCTGGAACAGAATATCATTGACGTAATTAAAGAAGAGCAAGCGAAGTTGGGGTACCGCCTGGAGGAGATCCGGCTGTACTACCCGTTAAGTTCCGTGAATCACCTGCTGAATACGACAGGCAGTGCAGAGGAGACCTTACAGAGCCTTGCAGATTTCGGTGCATTTACGGCGGATCGCCTGGGAGTGGTAACGGCATCCTGCCGGAAGGAACGTTTCTGCTTCTATATTCCGGAGCAGGGGAGTCGCTACGTACATGAGCACACACAGCCGGATGAATTCATTGGGGAACTGATTGCTCTGGTCGGGAAGCATGGCACGACGCTGGAGCAGATCCGGGAACTATTCCGCAGCCGTCAGCCGGAAGCGCATATGGAAGTGATGGACGGGGACGAGTTCGACCTGCTGATCTATTTTGAACAGCCTTTCCCGGATCCGTATTACTACTGCTTTAAGAATGAGGGACTTCATGTGATCTATCACCGCTTTCTCCCGGCGGATTATAAGGATTTCAGCTTCGAATAGAAAGTTTTGATCCGTGCAATGGCGTTTTTCTTCGTTTAGAGTTGACTTTTTTATGCTTGTCTTTTGTCCGGATAAGATTTAGAATAGACGGAAGAAGGCTGAAAAGTCTGAGAAAAGAGGAGAAGAGTTATGCCTATTCGTATTCCCGATTCCCTGCCGGCGCATGCCATCCTGGAATCAGAAAATATTTTCGTAATGACAGAGCATCGCGCGATGCATCAGGATATTCGTCCGCTGAATGTTCTGATCCTGAATCTGATGCCCACGAAGATCGTAACCGAGACGCAGCTGCTGCGCAAGCTGTCCAATACGCCGCTGCAGATCCATGTAGAGTTCCTGCAGACCGCAAGCTATACATCCAAGCATGCCGATCCGAGCCATATGGCACAGTTCTACTGTACCTTTGACCAGATCAAGGACCGCCGCTATGATGGCATGATCATCACGGGTGCACCGTTAGACTATGTGCCTTGTGAAAAAACTGCCTACTGGGATGAGGTCTGCGAGATCATGGAGTGGACCAAGACGCATGTACATTGTACCTTCCATCTGTGCTGGGGTGCATATGCCGGTCTGTACTATCACTACGGCGTGGAGAAGCTGGATCTTGACCGCAAGCTCTTCGGCGTATTCCCGCATGAGATCCGTAAGAAGACTTCCCCGCTGTTCCGTGGATTTGATGATATTTTCATGGCGCCGCACTCCCGCGCGACGGATGTCCGCCTTTCCGATGTGGAGGCGATTCCGGAACTGGAAGTCATGGCCGTTACCGAGGGCGGAAGCCTGGCGATCGCGAAGACGAAGGACAGCCGACAGTTCTTCGTGACCTGCCATACGGAGTACGATGCGGACACGCTTTCGCAGGAATATTTCCGCGATATGGAGAAGGGACTTACCACTGTGGATCTTCCGAAGAATTATTTCCCGAACGATGATCCCACGCAGCCGCCGCGCGTAACCTGGCGTTCCGCCGGTCAGCTGCTGTACTCCAACTGGCTGAATTTCTATGTATACCAGAGTACGCCTTATGATGTAGAAGAGATTCATTAATTAATCATCTGTCATTCCGATATGCAATTGCTGGCAGCTCAAAGCTTTCCTGTGCTTCCATTTCCGCTTACGCGGCCGGAGCTCTCATGGCTTTGGGCTGCTTTTATATGCTCAATAAATTCGCTGGCGACATGTGAGAGCTTGTGATTCTTATCCCAGATCAGTGCGTAGGAGGCGTGTGCCTCCGGGTGATCGATGGGGCGCACGCATACGTTCCGGTTGCGCACGATTGTCGCGATAGTGGCCGGATAGATGGCAAGTCCAACGCCGTGAAGACTCAGTTCGTAAGCGTTCATCATATGGGCAACGCGTCCACGGATGACCGGCGGATGCTCCGAGTCCCCGAACCAGTGGTTAATCTCACTCTGGCGGGATTCGCGGGACGGAATCAACAGATCGTAAGGAAGCAGTTCCGACGGCTTTACGGGGGCGTTCTCCTCAGAATAAAGCGGATGCCCATGAGGGATTACCGCGACCCATGGCTCCTCATAGACCGGGAGTACATGGCATTCCTCGGTGTTATAAGGGGCTGTGATCATCGCAATCTCGCACAGCCCTTTGGAAAGACGGCGGTTCACATCATCCGTGTTGCCGTTCCACAGATTGTACTGGACATGCGGATGCTTTTTCTGGAAAGAGGAGATCCATCCAGCGAAGAGGCGGGGGCCGCAGCCTTCGACGGAAGCGATGTAGAGCGTTCCTTGAAGCCCTTCCCTGCGTTCGCGGACGTCCTCCTCAGAACGGGTGACCAGGTCAAGGATCTGGGTCGCGTACTGCAGGAAGAGTTCACCCTCCGGTGTCAGATCCACCTTATGCGGAGAACGGATAAAAAGCGGTGTGCCAAGCTCCGCCTCCAGATCCTGAATCTGACGGCTTAGAGGTGGCTGCGCGATGGCCAGTTTCTCGGCTGCGCGGGTGAAGTTCTTTTCTTCGGCGACTGCTTTAAAGTAACGGATATGCCGTAATTCCATGTCTTATTTTCCATCCTTTCGCAGAAATATGCAATACCTAAAAAGTATTGCCATGACTTTATTATATGTATTTCACATTATAAATGCAATATGCTATATTATAACCATCAAAAGGAAGTCAGGCCGGACCTCTTAAAAGTAACTGATTCACAGCCACAGAAAGGACATGGTGAATATTATGAAGGAACTTATGGAGAAGCTGAATGCCTTTATCGAAGAGTACTACAAGATCTTTGCAGGAATGTGCTGATGCGTGGTGAACCATGAAACAGAACAGACAGAGTGAAGAGAATACAGATGAAATGACATAACGCCGTCGGAGTGCAAATTGGTGTGCTCCCCGTCAAGAGGACAATAAAAAATAATAAATTTTTGTATCGTCAGCCATGCTATGGCTGGCGATATT
>JAJEQR010000055.1 GCA_020687485.1 Hominifimenecus microfluidus
TTTCAGGGTTGGATACATTGTTCATTTGTCAAGGTTCTTTGCTTTGCTGTTCAAGTGACAGCTTGTATATGTTATCACAACTCGCTGTTCTTGTCAAGCACTTTTTTATCTTTTTGAATTTCTTCAAATCAGATAAGCGGAGAAGAAGGGATTTGAACCCTTGCGCCGCGTTAACGACCTACTCCCTTTCCAGGGGAGCCCCTTCGGCCAGCTTGGGTACTTCTCCATAGTCAATGCCCGATTCAATGAAGTGTATTGAGCGGAGAAGGTGGGATTCGAACCCACGGCCCCTTTCGGAGTCACTGGTTTTCAAGACCAGCTCCTTAAACCACTCGGACACCTCTCCGGATGTTCGTCGTTGTGTTTCGCACAACGCTCAATTATAATATCATCCTCCGCAGTATTTGTCAATACTTTTTTTAACTTTTTTCAAGTTTTTTTGCGCAGACCTTTTTGCCGGGGAAATGCTGCTTTTTCGCAGCATTAAAGCAGAAATTCCCGGTGCCGGAGCAGCGCGCCCGGCCCGGGAATTCTCTTAATATGCGCTCCACGATACGAAGATACCGCAATCTTTGTGCAAAAATGATACGCATATTATGTAACCGCTTATTTTTCTCTGGAGATAAAGTAGTAGGGAACTGCTACAAAGAGAATTCCGCCTACCATATTTCCTAATGTAACAACCAATAAATTGTAAAGCATGCCGCCGACAGTAATTGCCGCGTCACCGGCATTCAGATATCCAATCGTAAGCAGAGACATATTGGCAACACAGTGCTCGAAGCCGCAGGTTACAAACGTACCCACGCAGCAGAAGTTCATGGCGATCTTCGCACCTTCCGATTTCATGCGGGATGCGCACCACACGGCAAGACAGACAAGAATATTACACATAATACCCTTGGCAAAGAGTGCCAGCGGAGCTCCGCTGATCTTGTTCACAGTCGCATTCACGAAGAATTCACCCACTGCGCCGGAAGCAGGAATCGCCGTCAGTGTAAAGATCACCGCAGCGACAACAGATCCGAGGAGGTTGCCGATATAACAGACTGCCCAAAGGCGGAATGTCTGCCCCCAGGTAACAGTCTTCTGCATACTTCCGATTGACATAACCATATTATTTCCGGTAAAAAGCTCAGCCCCTGCCATGGTTACGAGACAGAGACCCACGGAGAAGACAATACCCGACACCAGTTTCTGTGCCGGCAGACCGGTCAGAATGCCGCCGACGAACCCCATAAGGATGCCGCCGATTGCAATAAAGAATCCGGCCAGGAAAGATGAGATCACATAACCCGCAGGATTTTTCTTAAGAAAATCCGCTTTCGCCGCCGCACTTCCCGCAACGGCATTAAAATCATTCAGATACATAGTGCTCCTCCTGTTTATTCTGTTATTTATTCAGTTGTCTTTTTGTTTAGAAGGTATAACCTTCTGCCTACTCCGCCAGTTTTAATCCAGGAACCGCGTTCAGATCCCAGCCTGCGCGCTCTCCCTTCATATAATGGTAGTACGCTGCCGCGCCAATCATAGCTGCATTGTCTGTGCAGAGAATCGGCGAGGGATGATAAAATTCAATTTTTCTTTTTTTGCATGCGGCTGCCAGCGCTTCTCGCAATGCGCCGTTCGCGGCTACACCTCCGGCCAAGACAAGTTTATCCTGGTGAAGGTCTCTGGCTGCCGTCATGGCACGGTCCACCAGAACATCAATGACTGCCTGCTGGAAGCTGGCCGCCACATCGTTAGGATTTACCTCTTTCTTCATCATAGCTGCCTGATTCAGATAGTTCAGGACTGCCGACTTCATTCCGCTGAAAGTAAAATCGTAAGGACTGCCATCAATCTTTCCTCTGGGGAAGTCAATGGCCTTCGGATCGCCTTCTCTGGCAGCCTTCTCAATCTTGGGGCCGCCCGGATAACCAAGTCCAATGGCTCTGGCCACCTTATCAAAGGCTTCGCCTGCCGCATCATCGCGTGTCCGCCCCAGAATCTCGAACTCACCATAGTCCTTCATGATCGCCAGATGCGTATGCCCTCCGGATACAATCAGACACAGAAACGGCGGCTTGAGATCCGGATGCTCCAGAAGATTCGCGCATACATGGCCTTCGATGTGATGTACACCGATCAGCGGTTTCTTCTTCGCATAGGCAATCGCCTTGGCCTCGGCCACGCCGACCAGCAGCGCGCCCACCAGCCCCGGTCCATAGGTAACGCCGATCGCATCAATCTCATCCAGCGTCTTGCCGGCATCGGATAATGCCTGCTCAATCACCGGATTGATATTCTCGATATGCTTTCGGCTTGCCAGTTCCGGCACTACACCTCCATAAAGAGTATGAAGAGCGATCTGTGATGAGATCACATTGGAAAGGATCTCTCTGCCATTGCGGATTACCGCTGCCGCCGTCTCATCGCATGAACTCTCGACTGCAAGCACATAGACATCCTGCTCCATTTCATCTTTACCTTCCTTTCGTTTTTCTTCCATTCTTCTCCTCTCCTGCCTGGGGAAAACGATCCCCTTTTCCTCTCTACCTCTTTGATTTCCGATTCACTTGCTTCCTGACTTCTTACGACTCCTGCTCGTCGAACTTCAGCTCCACACGCATGCCGTCATGTCCGGCGAAGGCATTCGGAAAGACCTTACGGACTGAATCCATATACTCCTCCGGCCGGTTCAGGGAAGGGCTGAAATGGGTCAGCCACATCTCCGCGGGAGCTGCCTCTCTGGCAATGCGGGCAGCTTCTGTAAAGGTCATGTGCTTGTGCTCCACAGCCTTTGCCTCTTTGCCCGGCTCCCCGTACATGCCTTCACAGATAAAAAGATCCGCGCCGCGCGCCGCCTCTGTAATCAGCGGAGTCGGCCGTGTATCCGTACAGTAAGTCACCTTCAGTCCGCGCCGTGCTTCTCCCATTACCTGATCCGGCGTATACGTTCTACCTTCCCATTCCACAGTATTTCCTTTCTGCAGAGGGTTCCAGAACTGAACCGGAAGCCCCAGTTCTCTGGCCTTCTCTACATGGAACTTACCTGCCCGTGGGATAGTCAGTGAGTAACCGTAGCAGGTCACATTGTGGTTGACTCGAAACGCATGAATCCGGTACGGTCCAGCCTCGATGTCCTGTTCCTTCTCCGTAAGCTCGATAAACCGGATTTCAAACGGAAGCTCCGGCGCAATCACCTTCAGAGAATTCACAACACGTTCCAGGCCGCGCGGCCCGATCATCGTCAGAGGTTCTGTCCGCTCCGCGTTCCCCATTGTGAGAAGCAGACCGGGCAAACCACTGATGTGGTCCGCATGATAATGAGTAAAGCACATGTAGTCAATCGGTTTAAAGCTCCATCCCCCTTCTTTTGCTGCAATCTGCGTTCCTTCTCCGCAGTCAATCATCAACTGGCATCCATCAAAACGTGTCATCAGAGATGTCAGCCATCGATAAGGCAGAGGCATCATGCCTCCGGTTCCAAGTAAACAAACATCTAACATATATTAATTCCCCTTCCGCTGCATCAAAACAGCGTTCTCTGTTGGGCTACTGTAATAATTCTTTCTGATACCAATCACTTCAAAGCGGCATTTCTGGTATAGCGCGGCTGCTGCCCGGTTGCTTTCCCGCACTTCCAGATTCCAGCAGGTAATCTCTGCTCTCCGCCGCAGAATATCCTGCAGCAGAAAGCTTCCTGCTCCTCTACTTTGATATTTTCTTAACGTTCCAATGCGAAGAATCTCCCCCTCGTCCAGAATCTCACAGGTCAGACAGTAAGCGGCCGCATCCTCCCCGATCCGAAGCTCATATGCATGGTTGCAGGGATTCGCAAGAAGCTCCTGCAGGGACACTTCCGTCCAGGCATCGGAAAAAAGCTCCGCCTCCATTGAAGCTGCCGCCGCCAATTCTCCTGCCGCAAGCTCTCTGACGGAATAAGTGCTCATCCCTGATTCTCCTCTGCGGATACCGGAAGACCTTTCGCTTTTCGTTCGCGCTCTGCCTGGGACATCCGAAGATATTCCGGCGCATGCGCGGCTGCCGTCTCCGTCTTTCCTTCTGCATACATAACAGCTCCCAGCGCGGCAACAGACGCGGCGCGCTGCCGGTTCATCTGTGCCGGCGCAAAGCGGGCAAGGCTGCCCAGCCGTGCCGCAATCTTCTCTCTTCCGACCGGAACTCCATCGCCAAGGAATACAACCGGCTCCTGTGCGGCGGCAAGTTCTTCCAGAAGTTCCTCCAGTGCGATCGCACAGTCTTCCTTCAGAGTCCGAAAGGTATTATCTTCAAAGCGGTAAATTCCGGTATATACCTGTCCGCGTCTCGCATCCATAATCGGACAGATCCGCTCGCCGCAACCATACAGATTATAGGCCATCGCATCCAGAGTCGGAACATGGATCAGCGGCTTCTCCAACGCCAAGCCCAGTCCCTTCGCGGTTGCAGATCCGATTCGGAGTCCGGTAAAGGAGCCGGGACCGCCAGATACAGCGATCGCGTCCAGATCTTCCAGATTCTGCTCCGTCATGCGTACAATCTCATCCAGCATCGGCAGAAGCGTCTGTGAGTGCGTCTTCTTATGATTTACGGTGTATTCCGCCGTGATGGTGTCTCCGTCTAGGATCGCCACGGAAGCTACAAGAGATGAACTTTCAATTCCCAATATCTTACTCATGATCCACTCTTCCTCCAGTCACTGTGATCTTTCGATAATCAAATCCTCTGGAAAGTTCCTTCTCTATCGTGATCCTCACGGCGTCCTCCGGAATCAGCTCCTCGATCCGGCTCGGCCATTCGATCAAGCATACGCCTTCGCCGAAGAAATATTCCTCGTAGCCGATCTCCTCGAGTTCCTCCGGATCCGCCAGACGGTATACATCAAAATGATACAGCGGGATTCGTCCCGTCTCATACTCCTGTACAATCGTAAAGGTCGGGCTTGTCACCGGCTCTTCGATTCCGAGTCCGTGCGCAAACCCCTGTGTAAATACCGTCTTACCAACGCCGAGGTCTCCCTCCAGGCAGTATAAAGATCCGGCGGCAACAGATTGTGCCAGCTGCTCTCCGAACCGATACGTATCCTGTTCATTCCATGATTCGTAAATTTTCTTTTCCATGTATATCAGTATAGCATGATTTGATTCCGGCGGAAAGTAATTTCTTGCAGAAAATCACAACTTGATTTTTCACCAATTTTTCTTTATTTTCTTCTGTTTCTTCCTTATCTTATTACAATATATTTTTACTCAGTGTATGCCTGTATTGCTTATCAGTATCAAAGCGGTATCACGGCCACAAATCCTAAGGTTGCAATGATCTCCTGCACATGATAGAATGTAATTACCCATTATCCACATAAGCAATAGCAAGTTGTAACCAAAGAAAAGGTCCCGTTGTCCTGTCGGGGCCTTTTTCTTTATGCTAGGACTCCGGGCTGCTTCAGGTATGCGTCACGAACGCGGATTCGTGGCCAGTCCGGCCGCCCGGTTCTTCCGATCTTCTCCGCGATCTCTGCCCAGCTCAGGCCGTCCAGGTAATACATCCGGAACACGTTACGGGTAAGGCCGTCTTCGATCTGATCCACCCAGCGCGTGACTTCCTGGATCAATAGGATCGTGTCCGCGACTGCTTCCGCGTCCCTGGTATCAATCATGCGCTGTACGCCCTGCCTGCGCTTCCTACACTCATTCAATGTCTTTCTGTCCATGCTTCCCTCCTGTTCGCTCATACGCCTTAATAGCGGCGCGCTCTGTGCTGCTGGTTTCCGTACGCTTCCAGATCCCTACACCGTTGCCCTTCATGGCGTCCATGTATATTTGCTCTGCTTCCGGCAGATATGGCCGCAATCTGTTTGACCGTTCCGGCTTTCGTAGCGCCCGGAGTGCCTTCTTGTGAAGGTTGACGGCTTCCTGTTCACCTATTCCCAGTTCGGCGGCTATTTGCGGCGCTGAGCTCGTCCTCTGGTAGATTCCGCGGATCACCTCCGGCTGTTTCCCTGGCAGATCGTCCACCAACGGCCAGAGAAGGGCGGCAAGCTCTTCCTGATCGGCGGCAGCTACGAAGGAATCTTCCAGGCCTTCCGGATCGGCTGCCAGGTCTCCCAGGGTTCCGCCTTCTGGATCATCGGACAAGGGCGCGTCCAGGCGCGCTGTGCTGCTCATATAGCTGTCAATCTCAATCTCTCTGATCTGTTCTGTGGTTACGTGCAGGATCGCGGCTAAATCGCCCTCCTGCGGCTCCCTGCCTGTTCGTTCCTGATATTCTGCGTACGCCTTCCGGAACTTCCGCACCTTTGCAAGGCGTCCGTATGGCAGCCGATACCCGGAATTCTGATCAACATACTGCTGCAGCTGCTTCCTGATCCAGAGCGCCGCCACACTCAGGAAGCTTCCCCGCTCCGGATCGTAGTGATCCACAGCCGCATATAATGCCAGGATAGCCTCCTGCTGCAGATCCTCCAGCTCAGCCAGGCCCTTGTACCTTGCAGCCTGCTGGTATGCGAAAGGCCGCACCTGATCAATCAGAGCGGCCATGCTTGCAGCGACATCATCACCGGCACGGACCCGGAGCGCCAACTGTTCATTTGTCATTCCTCCGGGTCCTCCTTCCTGTTTACTCGTCCATGCTCAGATCATCACCCAGCTTGTTATTGATAAACGCAACCAGGCCATCAAGCAGCTTCGGGATATCTGCAGGAGCGCCATGATTGGCAGCGTTCCACGCCTTCACGGCTCCGGAGCTCTTCAGAGGTGCAATGTTGATATACTGTTCAATGTTGCGCAGCAGCTGCAGCAATACCTGGCGCCTGTGTTCCCTGGTATCCTTCGGGAAAATGTCCATAATACCGGCAGCAGCCCACCCACGCCCCGCGCAGAGCTTGCGCATCGTGGCAATCGCGGCATAATCACCTTCATACTCCTTCGCGATCCGGCGCACCTCGTCCGCGTCCAGGGCTCCGATCTCTAGCATATGCAGCACGTTGGCAAGTCCGGCCTGATAGCCTGCGTCTCTCAGGTGTGCGCCTCCGGTCATGCCTGCAACCACACCGAAGCTGTCCAGGGCTTCCAGAGCTCCTTGAATCACTGCAGCGGCGGCCTGGCGCGCCTGATCCACTGAAGGAACAAAATTGGTTACGATCGGATCAATCAGATTCACCTTTCCTTCTTCGGTATAATCCGGGTTCTTCCGGATCTGGTCGATCTGCGCCCGTACCTGTTCATATGCGTTCCGGTAGTTCGTCAATACCTTGATAAGTTCACTCTTTGCTGACATGTCTCTATTCCTCCATGATAAGATTATCGTTCATTCGATCCAGAATCTTCATAAGCAAGGACAGGCCCATCTGAGCCGCCGCGTTATTGTTCAGGTTTACCGGCGCAATGTACTTGCTCGCGTTCTTCCGGAGCTGCACGAAGACCTCGCCCTGATTCACCTTCTGCGGCAGTAGCTCCAACAGATCAACATTGTGACTGTTCCGCACCGCATCCGTGACCGCTGCCATGCTCAGGGTATCGCCCTCGTAGGCTTCCAGGACAGCCGGGAAGTTCTCCGGATCCATCGCTCCGGAGCGAATCAACTGCAGCACGTTGGCAAGGCCTGCTTGGTATCCGGCATCCTGCAGGTTTCCGGCCGAAGTGCTCTTCCTGCTTGTCTTCCAGTCTTCCGCGGCCTGATCGATCACCTGCAGCGCTCGCGCCTGATCGGCGGCAACTGCGACTGCGTTGGCTGCGTTCAGATCGTCCACATATGCCTGCAGCCCGGCCAGCGTATAACGCCCGCTTGCCTTCGCCTCGTTGATCTGCTCAATGCCTGCCTGCAGTCCGGCGGCACGTCTTCGCACAATGGTTAACAGTTCGCTTTTATAATTCATATTGTTTCTCCTTTCCGCTCCCAGAAGCGCACGAAGGCGCAGGAGCAACCACTATAAGGTTATTCCCACGCCTTCCAGGCTTCCCGATCGCGTCGGGGGTACTGCGTCCAGTGTACCACAGAATCTTATTTTTCGCAATTTCTGTCAATGCAGACAAACATTTACTAACAAGCACCTTAAAGCTGCGTTGCGTTTTATCTTAGCATTTCCAAGCTCCTGCGTTGGATTTCGTTGCAACATTTTGCAACATGGGCGTTGCGTTTCTCCGGAGATTCTCCGGCGCTCTGGCAGCTCTCACAATGCACTTGCGCCCCCGATCCACTCCACAGCGCACAAAAGGAAACGCCCGCCTGTATCGCTCCGATCGGCTACACTCTCAGTATAATATACGCCTTCCGGTATCTGCCTTCCTGGTTACGTGATACCTTCCAGGACTCCACCCGATCACCCAGCACGGCCAGCAGCCGCATCAACTCTTCAGGGCTCTCATACGATACTTTAATCTTGATCATACAGACACCGCTTTCCGGATCTTCTTAATTGCAGATACCAGATTAATCACGGTTCCAGGTTCCCCAGCTGCCAGCCACAGCAAGGAACGCTCCTCCGGCTTGCTAAGCTGCGTATGCTCAAATACCTCGTTCAGTGTATCAATGTTGCGCGCCATCATATCATTAACGCTTGTAGGCTTCTCAATCATTTGCATTTTCTCCTTTCTTGGTGTATGCTTTATGTGTAGGTGTTCTCTTTTGAGATTGTTTGTATTCTCCTTTTTCTTGTTGTGAAAGAGCCCTCCTGTCACTGGTAATTTTGGCAGGGGGGCTTTTCCTGTACTATCTGCTGGCGTCAATCGTTCCGGCCACAACCAGAGCCTGACTGTGCAGCCCGGACACCGTGACGGCTTCCAGATCGTCCGCGATCCGTTCCAGGGCGGCAGCGATCCGCTCCAATGGATCACGGTTCACATCCTGCGGCGGCTCAATCGGGAACTCCTTTACCATCAGATTCTCAGCTCCGAAGTGCTCGATCATCAGCGGCAGCGCTTCCCCGATCACGCCATAGGCCGGGCTGAGTTCCTTGACGTGCAGCCGGTCTGATGTCTGAATCACAGTGGGCAGCTCATCACCCAGCAGCTCCAACGGCCCCAGCTTGTACAAGATCCATTCCTCGATCTCCTCATATTCGGCTTCATTGGCTGCCTGTATCCACAATCTACGCATATTATCCTCCTTCTGTGTACGGAGCCCGACACCAGGCCGGGCCCGCTATGTGTATTACTGTCTCTTTGCGTCAATGGCCTCCTGCAGGAGCTCCTTGCAGAGCGTCCGCACGTTCTCGCTGATCACTTGCAGCCAGTCGGTCACATCCTCCTGCAGCGCTGACAGTTGCTCCGGAGTCATCCCGGCCAGATCCACGCGGAGCGCTTCAATAACTGCCCTGACCTTCTCATCTGCGTTATTCATGCGTCTCCCTCCTTCTCCTCGCTCTCTGCGTTCCGAAGGAAAGCGAATACTTCCATCAGGCAGCCGTGCGCTGCTTCCAGGCGTTCCAGCGCCTCCTTGATATGCTGCTCCGTGATTACCTGCGCCCGCTTCGCGTGTTCATGGCCGAAGTACTCGCGCTGGTACTCGTCGTTCAGTTCCAGATACGCGCCTACAATCTTGTTGCTGATCGTTCCGGCGCACTCTACCATGTATTCACCCTGGTTCAGGTTATGCTCCAGGGCGTCCAGTGCCTTGTTCAATGCATCCATGCCGTACCTCCCTTAATTGGCAGCCACGAAGGCCACAAGCCAGCCGCCACCAACCAGGACAGCGGGGATCTGCAGAACAAGCCAGGTTGCATCGTACTCCGGCCAGTTCACCAGGGCAACGGCCAGCGCCACCAGAATAAGAGCGGCCAGGGTTACGGAGTAGATCATCAGTTTCTTTAAAAATTTCATCATATCTGTTTCCTTTCCCAGGAAACCCTGCTATAATAAACATGTGTTTTTGGGCGGGGTTCCCTGTCTTGCCTTTACCAGGTTGCAGCCAGGTAAAGGCTTTTTTATTGTTCGGTTGCACGATAGTAGAAAAACAATGTCTTCAATGTCATTATTGTCATCATAAGTCGGATAAGCCGCATGGTTACGCGGTTTGCAATGATGACATTAAAACCAATTGCTCCTCCCTTTTAATGTCATCACCTGTCCAGAATGACATTGATTACATTGCAGACATTGATGACGTTAATGACATTGATTACATTAAAAAAGGGTTCTCAGTACAGAAGATAAGCTTCCTTGCTTGCCCTCTTCCAAGGTCAATCCTGTATGTAATAGCGTCAATATCCTTTAGCTGCTGTTCAAAGCGCCGAATCAGCTTTCCTACGCGTTTATCGTCTTCGTGGATCTGGCAGCCTGCAAAGTACCGGCTTGCGTCTATGATATCGCTGGCAGTGCCTTCCCAGTGACCATTCCCCTGCTCTACAAGCTTTCGGATCGTCTTGATCGTGTGGTTGTTCTCGTACTCCTCCCGGAGCCGCCGCGCTTCCACCTCCTGAGACGTTCCCAGCTTCTCCCAGATATGGCGCTTCCCGTCAAAGCGGATTTCATAGCATTGATCCTCTACGTCCTTGCCTGATACGTACAGTTTCGCGGTCTCTGCGTCCCTGGTTTCCTTCTTGATCACCATTGCAACATCTACGCTTCCCAGAGTGCCAGCGGAGCCGATCAACTCATTGAAAGGATCGTCCGGGTGCTTCATCTTGGTTGTGTGCGTCACCAGGATGATCGCAAGGTGATATTCATCAGCAAGCGCCTTGATCGCTCCGTAATCCTCATAGTCCCGATCGTACGGATCTACACCGCGCCTTGCTCCCGGCCGGATCTTCTTGAATACGTCAATGATAACAACCTTGATTGTAGGGTGCTTTTCAAGTTCTGCTCGGAAGCTCTCTTCAAAGCCCTTTCCCATCGGTTCAGACTCAGTGCTGATAAAGAAGTTCTTCGGGATCGGTTCGCCGTTCAAAATCTGCTTGGCGCGTTTCTTCGGACGTCCAAAGGAGCTTTCAAGATCCAGATACAAGCAATCGTGCTGTTCGGTATGAAATCCCATGAAATCCTTACCCCTGCAAATTGCCAGGCACATCTGAAGACACATGAAGCTTTTACATGTCTTCGGCGGCGCCCCCAGCAAGGCAAGCCCAGGCGTTAAAATATTCTCTACGATAAACTCAATCGGTGGAATCTCCATGTTCTGCAGTTCCTCGCCTGAGATCGTGTTAAAGTGCTTCCGAAGGCGTTCTTTCGCTGGCGGCTGTACGTTCCAGTTCTTTCGAAGACCATAAGCCCCGTCATCGTTTGCATTAAACCAGTCCTCGGCCTCCTGACGGGTACGGTCTACGAATTCTGCTTCCGTCTCCGCTCTTCTAAGATTTCCTGCATTCGCTTCTCTATCCAACGTTCTTTATACTCCTTCCTTTCGTTCAGTTCCTCAGAAAACCACTCATAGACTTCTTTGAGCGCTTTTTCTCTTAAAGCCTCTCTTCCAGAAATCACATCTCCAAAGTACGGTCTAATGTCCCAACCTCCGGCTTCCTCCATTGTCTTTAATGCTGCTTCAGCAAAGCCAGGATATTCCCCGTTCAAGATATAGATTTGCTCCAATACGTACGGGCTCGGCTCGAATCCTTCCGCTAAACCGTCTAAAAATTCTTCACGATCCATTCTGTGTCCTCCTGTTGATAAGTTCCTCCATTTTCTCTTTTATGAAGTGCTCTTTATATTCCTTCCTTTTCTTCATTTCTTCGTGATACCATTCTGACACTTCCAAAGCGGTTTTCCGCTCCTTCGCCTGCTGATCTTCAAGGTACACTCCGTACAACGTCCGGATATACCAGAGGCCAGCTTCTTCATACATTCGCATTACTTTTTCAGCAATGCCAGGATTCCCGATCTCGAACCCATAGATCTGTTTACATGTCCGCTCATCCGGTGGGTTCTTCAGATCCAGCTCCTGAAGGAACTTATCAAGATTCATTGTGCGCCTCCTGCAGATCACCAAGGCCGGCGCGTTCGTAGAAGTACTTTGCCGGGATCCTTCCAGATCTGGTAATGTACCCTTGCGCTTTCAGCTCGTCATTCAGGCCCCTGATCACCTTGTACGCGTGATTCACTGAGCATTCCATGATTCCGGCCACATCAACAGCGTTCAGATATTGTTTCATGCTTTCACTCCTTTCTTTCGTTCTTTGGGCGGTTCTCCCGCTCATCCATGCCCGGCCAGGCATTTTCTTATTGTGCTGCGTTTACGTGTTTTCTGTGCTGACATTTCGCCCGGATCGCTGATCCTTAACGGGCGTATCGTTATTTACCTTTGCTCCTGCTTACGCTTCGATAATTTCTGTTACATCCACACCCAGAGCAGCGGCCATGCGGCCAACTACAACGGTGCTTACTTCTGCAGCGCCCAGGATAATGTTGATACGGCTTGGACTTACGCCATAGGCTTTTGCTAGGTCGCTACGCTTCCAGCACTTACGCGCCATCAGAATTTTGATTTTGTCCTTGTCAAGTTTCATGTTTGTTCACCTCCTTTTATCTGTTTTCAGATTGTTTTCAATCTGTATTTTAACAATATCAGATAAAAAACAATCTGTCAAGTTTTTAAAAAAAAAGGTTGTTCTTATCCTGTTATTTTTCGTTTGCTTATGTTATAATCAAAAAAAAGAAGGAACACTGTTTTATGTCTATCGGCGAAAATATACGAAAACTACGAAAAGAACGAGGATTAACACAAAAAGAACTTGGGGAATTGTGCGCCCCTCCAATAAACGAAGCAAATATAAGAAAATATGAACTTGGGCGACAGATTCCTAAAATAGGCACTGTGGAGAGGATAGCCTACGCATTAAATGTTAATATAGATGATATTATCGATAATTTTAAAGACGGCGATTCTTGGATGCGTAGCGCGAGAAAGGCTGATGCACTCCTCGGCGTTGCAGCTATCTTAGCTGATATGTACGGAAGAACTGAAAATAAGTCTTTAGACGGAAAATATGCTTCTGGCGATTATTGGCTTATCGGTAAAGATATCAATCAGCAATTTGTCTTGTATGACCATGATTTAGAATGCCTCTACGAAGTAGCCAAGGCTGTATTTTTTCCAATAGTCGAGCGCGTTAAAGATGTGCATTCAGAGAATGAAGTGATTCAAGATTACATGAAATTACTTGACGACCCAAGTCTTGCAGAGCTGTTACCAACCGAAGGACAGCCTCCTGCTGGCGCTGATCCACACCAGGATAACAACCAGGACAACGAATAACAGATAGATCTCCCTCCCATCCATGCCCGGCCAGGCGATAAGGAGAAAGAGAAATGCCTGTATATCAAGACACCGAAAGAAAGACCTGGTACGTCAAACTGTACTATACCGATTACACCGGAGCACGTAAACAGAAGATGAAGCGCGGCTTTAAGCTGCAGCGGGAAGCGAAGGAATGGGAACGGCACTTCCTGGAAACGCTTCAGGGTACTCCTGATATGACCTTCGGGGCGCTGTATGAGCTGTACGCGGCCGATCTGGCAGCGCACACGAAGGAATCTACCAGACGAAACCGCGTTTCACTGATTGAGCGGCATATCCTTCCATTCTGGAAAGATCGCCGTTTGAATGAGATCACACCGGCAGACGTGCGAAGCTGGCAAACAGAAATGATGAACAAGGGACTTGCTTTATCCACTCTGCGAACTGTCAACGTTCATCTTTCAACCATCTTTAACTTTGCCTGCAAATATTACCGGCTGCCATCAAATCCCTGCAGCAAGATTAAAGCAATGGGCAAGATTGGCAGAAGCTTAAACTTCTGGACTTTGGATGAGTTCCGGCAGTTTCTCCCAACGGTACAAGATCCGATCTTAACGGCTGCCTTCCTGACTCTGTTCTATTCAGGGATTCGTTGCGGGGAGCTACTGGCGCTTCGGGTAAAGGACTTTGACGCGGCCGCTGGTACGATCACGATCAACGGAACCTATCACCGCTTCGATCGTGAAGATCTGATCACAGCGCCCAAGACAGAAAACAGCGTGCGCACGGTATACCTTCCGCCGTTCCTGGTTGATGAGATCCGGAGCGTTATTGATCGGATCTATTGCCCCGATCCGGAGGATCGCATCTTCCAGACTGTAACAAGTCGAAAGTTGAGATATGCAATAGACACCGGAGCGGCCAAGGCGGGAATTGACAAGATACGCATTCACGATATCCGGCATAGTCACGTATCACTCTTGATCAACATGGGATATCAACCTATGCTGATTGCCGAACGAATCGGTGATAGCGTGGAAATGATCAATAAAGTTTATGGTCACCTGTACCCGAATCAACATCAAAATTTAGCGGAAAAATTACAAAAAATGAAGTTTTAGTATCAAAGCAGTATCAAAAGAGCGGTTTAATCACTGAAAAACTCAGGTTTTAAGCCGCTCTTTAATGTATCTGTAATTTCTTGCAGAATAATGCAACAATTCTATTGATTTTTAAGAAGATGAGTGCTAAACTAAGAAAGTAAATAAAATATGTTCTTCGGGGCGGGGTGTAATTCCCCACCGGCGGTATAGTCCGCGAACCGCTTCGGCGGCCGATTTGGTGCAATTCCAAAACCGACAGTATAGTCTGGATGAGAGAAGATTACGCGATCAGTGTTTTGATTCCTGCGCCCCGGCTGTATATTCAGGCCGGGGCTTTTTGTACTCAGAATTTTCTCCGCGTAGGGTTCAGAAGAACAGCAAGGAGGATATTATGACTACAACCAAGACACTGAACATCCGAAATCTGGTGCTGATCGCCATGATGGCCGCGATCGCCATGGTGCTTATGCTCTTCGAAGTGCCGCTCCCCATGATCGCTCCCAGCTTCTACGAGATCGACCTAAGTGAGCTTCCCGTGCTGATCGGGACCTTTGCCATGGGACCTGTTGCCGGCGTACTCATCGAGCTGGTTAAGATTCTACTGAAGCTCCTGATCAAAGGCACTAGCACCGCATACGTTGGCGACCTTGCCAATTTCCTGGTCGGATGCTCTTTCCTTCTTCCTGCCGGAATCATTTACCATATGAAGAAGACGAAAAAATCCGCCATCATCGGTATGATCGCAGGTACCGTTACCATGGCCGTGGCTGGATGCTTTCTGAACGCGTTCCTGCTGCTTCCGTTCTATGCGAACAGCTTCTTCGCCAGTGCCGGAGGCATGGACGCCATCCTGGCTGCCGGAGCCGCCGTTCATCCTGCAATCGGAAGCGTGGCTGGATTCGTTATTCTCTGCGTGGCTCCCTTTAATCTGATTAAGGGCGTGATTATCTCTGTACTGACCATGCTGCTCTACAAGCGTGTCAGCGTTGTCATCCACGGCGTACAGAATCATTAAAAGCAGATACCAATCAACAGATCAATCAAAGAAAAAGGGGCTGCCGCACGTTAGTGCGACAGCCCCTTTTCTTTTAGGGACTTATTTCACAGCCCCTTCTTTGCAATCATATTTTCAGGTGAGCATTCTGCATATGAACTACTCCGAACACCACGCCCACTTTGAGAAACACAAACAGAACAGTGCGGACACCAGCGATCGGCAATTAACAATTTTTTAAACCGTTCACCCGTATATTCCTGAAGCAGATTTTATGCTCACATACTAATCAAAGAACTTTCCCGCACCCACTGCACGCTCCGGCGCAACGCCGCATCGGGATCCTTGAAATATCCGGCTCCCCACAGCCCCAGCACCAGATCTCCTTCATAATGATGTGCCGCAAGGGATTCCAGCTGTCTTTCCAGCACCGTTTTTGCTCCTTGTTTATCTGCCGGAGCTACATCCGTTGCATCCCCGTCAGCATTCTCCTGCTGCAGAGCTGCCAGTTCCCCGGTTCCCGGTACCATATAGCCCTCTCTGCCATACCCTGAAAAATGCACATGGCCGATCTGGCCAAAGGCCTCATAATACTGCTCCACGGTTTCCTGATTGTCAGCCGCCATGAAGGTATCCAGGCAGGCCGTGATCTGTGTTGATCCCACTGCATCCAGCAATTTTTTCAGATGGGGCAGGTCACGCACCAGCAAAGTGGACAGCGGATCCATCTCTTCCACAGATAACTTCACGCCCAGCGCTGCCGCCTTCTCTGCCAGCCGCCGGATGGCTTCCACCGAACGCGCAAAAGCCTCTTCCTCCGGTGCGTCCACATAGCCCCAGCCCGGCGCCAGGATCATCCGGTCTGTGCCCAGATCCAGCGTATCCTCCAGATACCGCTCCATAAACTGCATACTGCGCTCCCGCACATAGGCAATGGGTGAAGCAATATTAATGGGATACTGACGGCACTGCTCCGGCCGGATTCTCTTTCTGATCGTAAAAATGAAAGTGGTGGCTGCATCCGTACAGTTCCAGCTGATGAATGCCCAGCCGGTCGCAGGAATCCAGAAAATAATCAAAAGAAAAATGCATGTATACCATGTTTGTCACCGCAAGCTGTGACATAAGTAATTCAGACGTTTTATCCTCCCCGGGATGTGTTACTCCCCAAAATAATGTTTCAGGTTATACATGTTGCGCTTATCATAAAAGAACGGATCTTCATAGTAGCCGCCGTCCGTGATCTCCTGGCTGAACAGCCCCTGATAACCGTTCTTCAGCATATCCTCCACATCCTGGCGAAGATTCCGGTTGCCGTCTCCCCAGATGTAATGGCCGTAAGGATTGCAGTCCTGGAAATGGCTGTGGATGATATTTTCCACGCCAAAGGTGTCAAACCACTGCTGAATCGTCTCCCCTGCCACGGACATGGCGGTGAAATCGATCATCACCTTGAAATTGGGGCGGTTCACTTCGTCAAACAGATGCTTGATCTGATCGATCCGATAACCGATGCGTGACTCCTGCGGCCGCAGCGACTCGCAGGCGATCTGCATGCCATATTCCGCCGCCACCTCGGACAGCCGCTGGTGCATTTCTACGGATCGCTTGAAGCCTTCCTCCTCAGGCTCATTCCAGTATCCCCAACCGGAGTTTGCCGCCAGGATTTTTGCGCCCAGCTCAGCGCCCAGACGGATCCCGTTGACGAAATAGTTGTAGCTTCGCTCCCGCAGTTCCGGCTCCTTCGCCGCAAACTGATATCCCAGCATGCAGTTATCCGGCGTGATCACCGGGCATTTTAACCCTCTGTCATCCAGCTTTTTCTTAATAATCTTCGGGTCAATGGAGCCCTTATGATCCAGCCACATACCCTGCCGCCCTGCCAGGAGCTCCACGTTTTTCACTCCCAGTGCCTGCTGGCAGTCGAGGAAGTAATCCAGCGAATAATTGATATAATGAATGTTCAGAACCGAAATCCGGTCAATAGATGCAAGTTTCATGCGCTTTTCCTCCCCCTTCTATTTAAAATACGGCTCGAAGGCTGCGATATTTTTCCGGTCAGCTTCCTTCGGATCATCGAAATATCTGCCGTCCGTGATCTCCTGTCCCAGATAACCTTCGTAGTGATAATCGTTAAGCAGCTGCAGATAGTCCTCCAGCGGATGCAGGCCGTCGCCCCAGATCAGATGCCCGTAAGGCCGTCCGTCCGGGAAATGCATATGGCGGATGTCACTGCCTAGCGTCTCGAACCACTCCTGCATCGTCTCACCGGCCACACCCATGGCAGTCACATCCAGTGCTGCTTTTACATTGGGATGATCCACCGCATCCAGCAGTCGTTTTAACTCCGGCAGCGTGATCACTACCCGGGATTCCTCCGGGCGAACAGTCTCCACTGCCAGCGTCACGCCGTTATCCTCTGCCACCGGTGCCAGTTTTCGCAGCACCTGCACAGCCCGGTCAAAGGTGCGCTCCGGATCCTCCTTCCAGTCTCCGCCGCAGCAGTTGGTCAGCATGATTTTTGCGCCCACTTCCCCTGCCGCCTTGATGCCATTGGTATAATACCCCATGGAATGCTTCTGTGCCAACGGATCATGGGCACAGATCAGATAACTGTACATGGCACACTCAGGCGTAAACACACCGATATGCAGTCCATAGGACTCCACTTTCTTTTTCAGTTCCTGTGTGTCCTGATACCCATAGTCATCCAGGATAAAATGGGGCAGACCACACCACATCTCGATGGTCTTAAAGCCCAGTTCCGCCTGGCTCTGCAGGAAATAATCCAGGGAGTAGTACATATAATGGATTCCCATCCCGGCCAGCTGTTCTCTTCGTAAGTACGGCATACATTCTCCTCCTTGCCTGTTTTATTATGCTTGGTCAAAAGACGGCCTGGCAGTAAAGCTACGCCGTCCTGTATTTCTAATCATATCATTTTTCAGCTCATGCACAATTACTCGTTTGTTACATCCTTTGTCTCTTCTGCAGTCAGAGCCTCCGCATCGGAACCATCGCTCAGCGGCTGCTGGTTCAGTGCGTTTGTCATCATCTCAAGCTGTGTGTCATGATCCATAGTCGCGATAACTGCATCGACCTTCTCTTTCAGCTCGGTGTTGCCCTTCGCGATCGGGATACCTGCGCAAAGAGAGGAAAGTTCTACGTCAAAGCCCTTGCCATCCTCGAAGGTAACGTATGTCAGATCCGGGTTGGACATGCATCCGGACTGTGCCTCTGACAGACCGGTGATGATCGCATCCAGTTTACCGGAGCTTACACCTACGAACAACTCAGACATTTCGCCAAGACCGGGCTGCTCCTGTACATCCGGGATCTGTTTTACAAGCGGAAGCCAGATAGATACTGCCTGGGAAGTAACCTTTGCACCTGCAAAGTCCTGAATAGAAGTTGCATTTGCATATTTGCTGTCTTTGCGGACAACCATTACACAGCCGTTATTCCAGTAGTAATCAGAGAAATCTACAGACTGCAGTCTCTCTTCGGTAACACCCAGTGAGGAGATGCAGCAGTCAAGCTTACCGGATACAACGCCGGGAATCAGGCCATCCCAGTCTGTTTTGATGATCTTCAGGTTCCATCCGTAGGTATCGCAGATCTTGCGTGCAACCTGTACGTCGTATCCGCAAACATACTGGTCGGTGCCATCGATGGGCCATGCGCCGTTGGAATCATCATCCTGGGTCCAGCCAAACGGAGCTGCGCCACAGTTCATACCTACACGAAGGGTATATCCTTCCGGATATTTCTCCTCTCCATCTGCTGCCTCAGCGTCAGCGGTCTCTTCGCCGTCTGCTGCTTCCTCTGTCTTCTCTGCTGTATCAGCAGGAGCGCTGTCGTTGCTCTTGCTTCCGCAAGCAGCCAGACCCATGGTCATTACAGCTACAAGTACAGCTGCCAAAACTTTCTTTTCATACTTTTTTCCACCTCTTCATTTTTTTATTAGCACCCTGATCACTCAGGAAATACTACAAATCCATCTGCTGCCCGGGGACTTATCTGTCTCCGCGCGCCTCTTTTGCCACTGCCATAAAGGATCTTACCTTATCCGCATCTACACGGCCATCTGCGCCCTTGAATGCAGTTCCCACACAGCCGCCGTCTGCGATGGTGAGGATCTTGGCAATGGTGCTCTCCTTACAGCCGGTGTTGCAGAATACCGGTACATGCTTTGCCTTCGCCAGGTCGCATACATGTGCCAGCAGATCCCAGCTGGCTTCCTGTCCCGCACCCGGGCCGGACACACAGAATGCACCCACATGATCGCCCAGCGTCACATTATCGATGATCTCCTCGATGCTCTGCTCTGCCAGCAAAACATCTCCCTCCGGATTGATCTTGCACAGCAGCTTCATTTCCGGGATGCCCAGTGCATATTTCAGACGGACATTCTCACCGAAGTTATTCACATGCACGCCATAAGTTCCTGTGAAAGCACCGGCAAACGCACTTCTGCCGAAGCTTGCACCCACTGCCTTGGCCATGCGGATTGTTTCTTCCGGGTTCATGACAACATTGGTTCCGAACGGAACGTGAATATCTTTCTTAATGGCACCAATGACACAGGCCATGGCCATCAGTGTCTCGGCATGGCTGACATAAGTCATCGGGAAGCTGAACTCGTTGGCAATGAGCACACCGTCCACGCCGCCCTCCTGTAATGCTTTCACATCGCAAGAAGCATGCTCGATCACAGTATCCAGAGAACCGCAGAAATCAGGATCACCAGGCAACGGATCCAGATGCAGCAATGCAATGATCGGTTTCTCTGTTCCAAATAATCCTTTTGTCCACATAGTTTTGATATCTCCCTCTGTTTTTTCTGTTAAAATGATATCTTCTGGCATTATTTGCTCACCTCTTCCTCGGATTCTGTGATCAGCTCGTAAGTGCTGGAGCCTGCCATAAACTTCTCAAGCAGCTTCAGCAGACGGGAAATGACAAACGTACATACGAAATAGATCAAGCTGACGATGCAGTAGGTCTCAAAGAACTTGTAGTAAGTTCCGGTTACAGTACGGGCTGTGAAATACAGCTCGGTAACAGCGATAACGTTTAATACGGAAGTATCCTTGATGGCAGATACATATGTGTTGCCGATCTGCGGAATCAGGTTCCGGAACGCCTGCGGGATGATGACATGCAGCATGATCTGCAGATAACTCATGCCGATAGCCTGTCCGCCTTCCATCTGTCCCTTGTCGATACCGCCGATGGCGCCTCGCACAGATTCCGAAAAGTAAGCACCGATGTGCAGGGACAGTGCCAGGATACCAGCGGAGAAGGACGGAATATCCAGCCCCCAGATAGACATGGTTCCATAATAAATGACCGTTGCCTGTACCATCAGTGGTGTGCCACGGATCACCTCCACATAAACGGCGATGATTGCTTGAGGATACGGAGGATGGTCTGTGACACGACTGAAGAATGTTTATCAATATTAACGCTTCGCACCATGCCGACCACGAAACCAAGCACACATCCGAGGACCGTTCCGATCGTCGCCAGCTGCAGTGTCACGCCAAGGCCTCTCATAAAATCCGGCCCGTATTTCCTCCCATATGTTTCAAATTACGTCAACAATAGCACAAAACTTTTCACATTTCAATACTTTATTGCAGCAAATTGTCTGTTTCTATTATTTTGTGTAAAGTTTTGCGATTTTGTTTATTTATTTTGCCAGTGATTTAATCTCCCTGTTATTTTTCCTTTTTTGCACTTTACACAGAAAAGTTTCTATTTTCCAATTTCTCCCAATTGGCTTTATTGGCAAATCAACGCCTGTTTTCAGCGTTTTTCGGCCTTCTTTGCACTTCTATCAAACTTTTCTGCAGAATTTCTCCTGCATCTCCACGATTCTCTCTTCCAGTCCCCGCAAAAACCTTTCATATTCTTGCAAAATATTCCGGTTTTTTCTTGCATTCACTCACCGGAAATGCTATATTGGCAGAAGTGGTATACATATATATAGAGGTAGTTTTCATGGCAAAATATTATTTAGGTGTAGATGTGGGAACCTTTGAGACAAAAGGGGTTCTCATCGATGAAAAGTTTCAGGTTGTTGCAGAAACGGGTGCAAAGCACGGCATGGAGAATCCGAAACCCAATTATTTTGAGCAGGATGCAGAGGAAATCTGGTGGAAAGATTTCTGTATCGTATCCAAGGGTCTCATAGAAAAGGCCGGCATCCGGCCAGAGGAAATTGTCGCCGTAGGAAGTGATGTGCTGGGTTGTGACTGCCTGCCGGTAGATGAGAACTGCCGTCCGCTGCGCAAAGCCATTCTGTACGGCATTGATGCCCGTGCTTCTGAGGAAATTGCTTTCTTAAATGAACATTACGGAGAAGAGCGCATCAGGGAGCTGTTTGGCCATCCGCTCTGCTCTGACGACATTGCCCCCAAAATTCTGTGGATCAAGAACAACGAGCCGGAGGTTTATGCCAAAACCCACAAGTTTCTGACCGGCTCTTCCTATATTGCCGCCAAGCTCACAGGAGAATATGTCATTGACCAGTTTCTGGCAAAGGCTTCCTTCCGTCCGCTCTACAACGATGATGCAAAGATCGATGAGAAGGAATGTGCACTGTTCTGCCGCCCGGACCAGATGGCAGAAGCCCGTTTTGTGCACGAACTTGCCGGACATGTAACTGCCAAAGCCGCAGAAGAAACCGGGTTAAAGGAAGGCACCTCTGTTATCTGCGGCACCGGTGATTCCACCTCTGAGGCCATCAGCGTAGGCATCACCACTCCGGGAAAGCTGATGTTTCAATTCGGATCCTCTCTTTTCTTCTATTACTGTTCCGATCATCTGACCTATGATCACCGGATCCATGGCGGGGATTTCACCGTTCCGGGCACATTCAGCGTCTCCGGCGGCACCAACACCGCAGGCACCCTGACCCGCTGGATGCGTGACACCCTCTACTTTGACATTCTGGAGGATCAGACAAAATCCGGCAGAGAGCCCTATCAGGTCATGATGGAGAGAGTGGCGGATATCCCGGCTGGCAGCAATGGTCTGGTCATCCTGCCTTATTTTGCAGGGGAGCGATGCCCCATCAACGATGCCCAGGCAAAGGGGATGATCTTCGGCCTGACACTGGAACACACAAGAGATCATATTTATCACGCCGCACTGGAGGGCATTGCTTATTGCATCGCCCAGAACATCAAGGTCATGGAAGAGTTAAACCTGCCGGTAGAGAACCTGATCGCGGTGGGCGGCGGTACAAAGAACCCTGTATGGATGCAGATCGTGGCAGATGTCATCGGCCGCCCGGTATGCATTCCGAAGGTCAGCATCGGTGCCAGCTATGGAGAAGCCCTGATGGCTGCTCTCGGTGTAGGTGACCTGAAGGACTTCCATGAACTCAGCTCCGTAATCGAGCCGGATCGGGTTATCCTGCCAAATGAGGAAAATACAAAGATTTACAGAAAATACTGCGATATTTATGACAAACTGTATACAGCGAACAAAGATCTGATGCATCTGCTGTAATTTGCAGACAGAAAAAGAGGGAGAATGTGAGGGGCGCCAAATGATTCGTGCAGAACGTTTTAATTTAATCACCAATTTATCCAATGAAAAAGATGTGATCACTCTGGAGGAGCTGGCCGAGCGGTTGAACGTCTCCGTGGCCACCGTCCGCCGGGATGTGGAGGAGCTGTGCGGCCAGGGCATCGTCGATAAGACCCGGGGCGGCATCATCTTCCGCAATAAGAAGCAGGATACAGAGCCCTCGCTCCAGCTGCGTTCTTATTCCAATCTTGAAGAGAAAAAACGCATTGCGCAGGCGGCCCTCCGTTATGTGGAGCCCAATTCCTATTACATGTTCGACTCCGGCTCCACCGTAGGACAGCTGATCCGGCTGATCCCCAGGGATTTTCCCGTATCCATTGTCACCTACGATCTGAACTACATCACAGATCTGAATGCCCTGAAAAATGCAGACGTCTTCATTCTCGGCGGCAAGCTCCGCCGGGGACAGATGGCCTGCCACGGCCCCAACGCCGAACAGTGGCTGGATCAGATGAACGCCGAAATTGCCTTCATAGGCGCTGACTCCATCGACTTAAACAAAGGCATCATGGGATACAATACCAACGATGTTCCGCTGAAACAGAAGATGATCGCCAACTCTGCCAAAACCATTCTTCTGTGTGATCACAGCAAGTTCGAAAGCCACGGTTTCATCAGCATCCACGGCTTTGATAAGATCGATCTGATCATCACCGACACCGGAACAGATCCTGAAATCATCCGTAAAATCCGGGAAAAAGGAGTAGACGTCGAAGTTGTATAATATCATATGGAATATCGTCTGAGATAACGACATAAGGGGCTGTGAAATAAGTCCCTAAAAGAAAAGGGGCTGTCGCACTAACGTGCGGCAGCCCCTTTTTCTTGTCC
>JAJEQR010000056.1 GCA_020687485.1 Hominifimenecus microfluidus
AACGAAGGGGCAGTTCACTGAAATGTCAAAACTGCTTTTTCGTTTACTCCATCATCGATTCTAACCTAAAGAATTTGTTGCTGCAGTTGCAGAGGCTGCCGGCGCAAGCAAGAAAGACGCAGAAAACATCATTAATGCAACCCTCGCACAGATTGAAAAAGTACTTGTTGCGGGTGGCAAGGTACAGTTTGTCGGTTTCGGCACTTTTGAAACCCGTGAGCGTGGAGAGAGAACCGCTAAGAATCCTCAGACAGGTGCGGAAATCACTATCCCGGCATCTAAGGCTCCGGCATTTAAAGCAGGCAAGGCTCTCAAGGATGCCGTCAATAAGTAAACAGAATTATAAAGCAAAAGGCACAGCTATCATTTTGATGGCTGTGCCTTTTTGAATATCTATCTTTTATTGCACATTACCGAGGCGCAGAACATACCGTCCTTTACTTCAAAGCGGCAGACACCACCGTACTGCTCGGCAATGCTTTTTACCGACTGTGTGCCGAGCCCGGGACCTTTATGCTTGGTCGAGAGAAATTCATTATCTGTTGTGCGCCGGAGCGTTCCGGTAAAGGTGTTATCGACCGTGACGCAAAGCGTGCTGCCTTTGAGCATTGCCCGAATATCGATTTTCCGGTCATCGCCCGACTCCTCTTTGCAGGCGTCTATGGCATTCTCGATCAGGTTGCCGAACAGGACGGAAATATCGGTATCCGAAACGAAAATATCGCCGGGGATATCGGCTTGGACAATGTAGTCTATATCATTATCCTTCGCCTGCTGCGCGAAATAAAGCAATACGGCATTGGCGGCGGGATTCTCGCAGAAACGAATGAGCAAATCATCCGGCAGACTGTCGTTATAGCCGTCGAGATATCTAAGCAGTGCGTCAAGCTCTCCCTTGCTCACATATTCGTGTATGATCGAGATATGATGCCGCACATCGTGTTTGGCACGGCGAGCCTCGGTGATTTTTTCCTGTAGATTCTCATACTGCACCGCCTGCATAGAGAGCTGATGATTTTTCTCTTTCAGCTCCAGCGTTTGGTTCTGTTCCAAAATTAGGCGGGTCACGACATAGTAGATCAGGATCGCTCCCACATTGATGATAAATAAAAACAGAGTGTTCTTCGGACGCAGCGCAATTTCCAGCGCCGAATGGGAGACAACGCTGTATATTGCAAAATACCATACAATATAAAATGTTGCGGGGATCAGCCACAAATACCGCCACTCAAAGCCGGACGGTTCTTTTTCTACTGCCGGAGTGAATACGGACTTCATATAAAGAAAGATCGGCACAGAGAGAAGGATTTCAACGGCAAAGAGCATCATCGAGAACGACCAGCGGTAGCTCTGCATAGCCAATGCCGGAAACAAAAGTCCCTCAATGCATTTGGCGGAGATTACGGCGAAGTTGGCAAGATTGGAGATCATCAGCAGCGTGAAAAGCGTTTTGCCGAAATGCTTCTTCACGGCGAGAAAATAGAAAGCGGCATACAGCGCTGTGCTGAGCGCACTGGCGATTGCGGCATGATTTCCGGGAACAAAGCTGACCCATGCGCCGAGCAGCACCTGAATGACAGACAGCAGTCCGATCAGAATTCCGGTAACGCCTCTTGAAAATCGCAGACTGTGCCGGAACGGATAGAGCGCCAAGGCAAGAAACGGCAGAAAGTTCAGCAGCGAATATACGATGATCTCAATGAACCGATAAACAGGCGGCATTACCGTTTGCCTCCTTTTCGCAGCTGCTCAAACAGGAATGAGGAATAGGCATCCGTCACCTCTTTTGCCTTGCGGCGGCTGATGGGAATAAGGCTGCCGTTGCTCATGGTAAAGGTGTCTGCGTTCTGTGCGTCGACCTCGTGAAAGTTGATGATCAGCCCTTTCGACGGGATAAAGAAATACGGATAGCCACAAAGCAGCGCTTCGATTTCCGAAAGGTTTGCCCGCAGGATAATATCCTTGCCGTATTTGCAGTGCAGCGTCGTATAATGTGCGGCGTAGTCTGCATAAATGATATCGCGCAGAACGACGCTTTTGCCGTCAGGCAGCTGTATTGTTCGTTCCTTTTCGACCTGGGCAAGATCTATGCGGTCAAGCATTGCTTTGACACGCTCCCGGTCAAACGGCTTGTGCAGATAGTAGCAGGCATTTACCTCGTAGCTCTCGCTGGCAAACTCATTGCTTGTGGTGCCGAATGCGATACGGACATCGCTGTCCGTTTTGCGTATTTCCCTTGCCACATCCATGCCGGTGAGCTTGTCCATGAAAATATCCAGTACGATCAACTCAAAAGCATCGGGCTGCCAAGTTTGCAGAAAGTCCTCTCCGCTTTTAAAATATGTAAGCTCGGCAGACGAACCGAGCAGTTCACCGAAATAAGTTTGCAGACATTCATACATCCGTATGTCATCGTCAACGATTGCGATCCTCAAAACCAAAACTCCTCTTTACTTTATAAGGTCAATGCACTTCAACTACACTCATTATACCATACAATTGTGAAAAAACAAAGCGTCAATCCCTAAATGATTACCGCTTGAGTCCTTTTTTGACCGCTTGCGCCAAACCGATTGCGGAAATTCCCGACATCAGTTATGATATCTATGTATAAGTATGCCTGTGAAGGAGGTGCCATATGAGGTTGATTCTATACGGAACAAAAACGGACAGAGATGAGTTTATGTGCTCTGTCACCGCCTTGCCGGACCTACGTTACCGTAAAATGCAGATAACAGGCTATCTGGATTATGACAGCTTTATCACAGGACTCGGAGAAAGCCCGCCGGACTGCATCGTGATAGCGATGGACGGCGCAGACGGCATGGAGGGCGTGATCGCCGCCAAAAGCGTTTGCAAAGATATCCCGGTGCTGTGGTTTTCGGATGATAACGGATTCGGCGCGCAGTCCTACAGGCTCGGCTGTGCGTATTTTCATAAAAAGCCTGTTTCCCCGCAGATCCTCTCTGCGGCGATTGCAAGATGCGTGTAAAGGAGTAACGAGATGAACACAAACATGACACTTGAAAAGCGGATACTTTCCGTGCTGCTGACGGTCATCATGGTATTTTCCATGGTGCCGCTGTCGGTATTTGCTGCGGACAGCAATCAGGCGTCTGTTACCGTAAACGAAACGGTGACAGAGTATGCCACCATTCAGGAGGCATTTGACGCAGCGAAGAAGCTTACCGACCCCTGCACGGTCAAGGTGCTGCAAAGCTTTAAGGGCAGCATGGTCCTTGGGGTAACCTTTACCGCCGAGGATAACTGCGATATTACGCTTGATGTCAACGGCTTTGATATGTATAACCGCAACACCAGAGATCAGGCGTCGGCAAGCATGTTTACCTTTGAAAAGGGCACAAACGCCCACCTGACCGTGGTAAATAACTCCGAAAACAGGGAAACCCTCGGCGGTATTTTCTACTATCCGAACGGCACCGACATTTCAAACAGCGTGTTTCATATGGAGGGCGGAACGCTCACCATCGAAGATGTCGGTGGCGACGGTATCAAGAACAAAACCAGCAACTACGACAAAATCTCGGGCAGCATCCTCTATCTTGACGGCGGAGATGTTATTATAAACGGCAGCAAGTTCGGAGAGGAAAACAACATTGTGCCCCTTTATGTAAAGAGCGGCAATCTGACCGTTAACGGCGGCAAGTTTATCTCCCAGCAGGGCAATGCTCTGTGGATCGCCGAGGGCTTCGACGGCAATGTCAGCCTGTCGGGCGGCAGGTTTTCCAGCACCTTTACAAGCTCTAAGATGGATGAAAAGGGGAACTTCGTTCAGGTTTACAGCATTCCCAGCATTCTGCGTGAGGACGGCGGCAAGGTAGACGATCTGCTTGCAAAGGGCTATGTATACCAAAAGAATGCCGATGATGAAAAAAATTCTGAGTCGGCACTTTACCGTGAGATTTCGGTTGTACCGGAACCCGGCGTGAAATACATCGCGGCGGACGGTACCGAGCAGAGCTGCACGGAGTACACCGAGCTTACCGAGTCTACCGATGGATCCACAGGGTTGAATGGTTGGTACGTTGTCAAGGGAACCGTCAATAAGGAAGGCCTTATCGGTATTGCCGGAGGCAAAACCTTGAACCTGATCCTTTGTGAAGGAGCAACACTCAACCTGCAAAAAACCTTGTATTTGATGGGTGGCGCAACGCTTAATATTTACGGGCAAAACGGCGGTACCGGTACACTGATTGTCAAAGGAACAGCCGGTGTTCGTCAACCCGGCATCGGTATTATGCATAATACTACCGGCGGCAGCGCCAGCGTAAATATTTACGGCGGTACCGTCACCGCACAAACGGATAACGGCGCGCAGCCTATCGGTACAAACCCTGAACTTATGCCCTACGGCAAGGTTACTGTTACCATTGCTAAAGGCCTGAAATGTGTTAAGACCGACGACCAAAATACGGCGTATGCCTACGATAATACCGACGGTACGTCGATAACCATTACCAAATGCACCGAGCATAAATGGTCATACACAAACATAACAAACGATACCCACGACCGGACCTGCGACCTTTGCGGTATAGCAGAAACCGGTGTTGCACATACAACGGCAAGATATCAATACATCCGTGCAGACATACACCGCCTGATTTGCGCTTGCGGGAAAGGATACAGCACGGAATATCACACTTATACCTATGCCCCCAACAGCGACGGCTTGACCCACACGGCAACATGTAAATGCGAATATTCGGTAGACGATATTGCACATACCTATAAAGGCGAAGACGAAATTTGCATCTGCGGTGCGGTTCATTCGGCAACATACGACGGAAAGAAATATGCATCACTGCAAAGCGCCATTGACGCCGCCGCACCTGTCGGCGGTACGGTAACCCTTGCGCGGCAGGTAAATGAAAATGTTGTCAGCACCGATGGTACGGTCACAATTGACCTTGGCGGTAAAAGATGGATCGGCAATATTGATAATGAGAAGAAATATATTCCTCTGACCGTAAACGGCGGCAGCGTCACCTTGAAAAACGGTGAGCTTTACCAGTGGAGGTCCAGCTCCAGCGCCCGAACCGGCATTGAGATAAACAACGGCAGTGTGACGATAGAGGAAGATGTCCGTGTCATGGGCGGTATGCCTGAAGGGGACGTTGTTTTGTGTCCTTCTATTACGCTGAACGGCGGCACCCTTATCCTGAAAGAGGGCGCGGTTCTGCTGAGCGGCTTGCAGGTGCCGGAGGGCAAGGTACTTGCGGACTATCTGCCCGAGGGAACGGCCTTTGTAAAGTGCAGTTATGATAACAGCAGTGACACCGTGACCGTCTCCGACCCGCAGGAGTTTGTTCCCGATGTTTATACGGCAAACAAGATTACCGAGGGAATGGTGATCGTTTCCCATACCCACGATTTTGGTGGCGGCACGGCCTGCCCCTGCGGCTTCAACTGTGACCACAGCGTGGTGGACAGTGCTACGGGTAAGTGTGAAAACTGCGGCACGCAGATCTATGTTGCCTCCCTTGTCAAAGCGGACGGTACAGTAACAAATTACGAAGCCTTTGCCGATGCATGGGATGCGGCAGTCGATAACGAAGGCTCAACGCTGAAACTGCTCTGTGATATCACTCTTGACAAGGCGGAAGACGGTATCATTGCGCAGTCCGGCAAATTTACCCTTGATCTCAACGGCAAAACCGTCAGCGGTGAAATTACAAATCAGTTGCTTACCGTCAGCGGTACGGCAGATATCACTATCCGAAACGGAAAACTGATCAATACCTTCAACATAGACCGTTCGGTTATAAACTTGACATGTGCCAACGCTTTGGCAATTGACGGCGGAACTGTAACCTTGGACGTGGTAGAACTAACTGCCGGTCATGGATTTGAAGGCGCCCGTTCCTATGCGGCTTATATTTTCAGCGGAAACCTTACGGTAGTCGACACTACCTTTACAGGTGCGCTCGCCGTGGGTGACATTTGGGGAGCGCATCCTTCGGTAAAAATCACATCTGCAACGCTGCATAACGGAATTATCTACGGTTATTTGGGTACCACCGACTTCAATTATGCGGGGCTGAAAGCTGTTTTTGCCGACGGAAGTATGCTTTTTGATAAGGACGGCAAGTATATTGATGTTGAAAACGAAGCGTATTGGCAGATTGACGGAGAGGGAGAAGACGCGTATGTCTCCTTCGGGTACGGCGAAGAATGCGTTATCAAGCCGCACACCCACGATACATATGTTGACGGCAAATGCGCAGAGTGCGATTACGCCTGCCCCCATGACAGCGGCAAAAACGACCGCGAAGCAAGCTATTTCCAGAAGGCGATATGTTCTGTTTGCCATGCCGAGTACGGCGATTTCGTACAGGATACTGTTGAACCTGTCGGTAAGATCGAGATCAAAGAGCGCACATGGTGGCAGAGCTTTATCAATACGATAACCTTCAGCTTGTTCTATAAGGAAAAGGTCACGGTTGAGATCACGGCTTCCGACGACAGCTACAGTCAGGCAGGATATGATGAAACAAAGCATGCGGTAAAGATTGAATACCTTATCAGCAATACCGAGCTGAGTTTGGAGACAGTTAAGAACTCAGCCTTTACGGAATACAAAGGTGAAATTGACATTTCCGATGACAGCCGTTATGTAGTTTATGCAAGACTTAATGATTTTGCAGGAAATGAAGAATATATTTCTACCGACGGCTTTGTAGTAGATACAACACCGCCTGTTATAGAAGTAGACGCTGATGGTCAGAGTAAACAATATTCAAACGGTCAGCGCGCGGAGGTCTGCGGCGGCGCACAAATCAAATTTATCGATGATAATTTTGACACAGCATATAGAACCATAGACGGAGTAAAGGATAAGATATGGAGCAGTCCTTTTCTTGTGGCTGCTTCGGATACCGATCGCACCGAACGGTGGATCACATTTGAGGTGCACGACAAGGCCGGCAATATTTCGACGGTTGAGGTCTATGTGCACAAGGAGCACTCCTTTGACGAGGAGACCGGCGTATGCGCATACTGCGGATATCAGGCTGCCGTATTGATCAAATGCAGCAATGATAATAACGAGGAAGAGTTTGTATCAGGCGGCGGCTTGGATGAGACAATGCGTAAAGTGGATGAGAATAGATTCGACCGATTCTACCTGAAGCTTTACGGAAATGTTGAAAAAATGTCTGGAGCCGGGACGTATGGCAGTACGAGCAAAAAATGGACATTTGATTTGAACGGCTACACAATTTCTAATCCTTCGAGTGTTGACCCTGATTCCGTGGCTGCCCTATTCTATGTCGCGGGCGATATTACATTCGTAGGCAATGGTGCTATGAATGCGGATGTCATGGTGGACGGAGGTCAGCTGACGATCGACGGCGAATGCTCCTTCCAAAAGCTGGAACATAAGCGCGGCACACTGACGGTCAACGCCGGTTCCTTTGAATCACTTATCATTTCCAAACTTGATGTAGGTTGGTCATACACAAGAGAAACTGCGCTTTACGGCGGACATTACGGCGAGGTAAAGATCGTCGATATCGAAGGACTTACCTGTGCCGATCTGCTCGCCAGGGGCTACCGCTTTGAAGGTCTGACTCTTGAGCAGGCAAAGGTAACGGAGCTGAAAGATGCCACCATCGTTGCCTGCGATCATGCAGATATCGGTAGTGACGGCATCTGCCCCGACTGCGGAATGGAGTTTTTCCTCTCTGTTGAAGCAAGCGGAACAACAAAATTGTTTGAAACATTTGAAAGCGCTATCCGCTATGCCGAGCAGAACGACGGCAGCACGGTAAAGCTCCTGCAGGATATTACGCTGTGTAGGGAGAATGTCGGCTCACTGATTTCTAACTACTATATTTACCTTAAAACCGGTACCTACACGCTCGATCTTGCAGGGAAAGCGCTGACCATAGGAGACGGAGCGGAATCACTACAGGGACTCTCGGTGACCGGCGGCTGTAACCTGACCGTTACCGATACGGTCGGCGATGGAAAAATCAAGAGCAGCAGATGGGGCGAGATTTTTGAAGTTCGTTCCGGCAGTCACCTGACGATTGAGCGCGGCGACTATACCGACCTTTCAAAGGTTTCGGCTGATGGTCCCGACAGCCTGACGATCAAGGGCGGTAAGTTTAACTGTGTCGCAAGCAAGGAAGGCAGCGATTCCGTATCTCCGCTGACCTACCTCGCCGACGGCTGTGCATTCATGCTGAGCAGCGGCGAGTATGCGAGCGAGAAGGATGTAGAGAGTCAATACATCTCGGGAAGGGGCACAACCTATTGGATCAAAGGCGTCACCGTCGTGTCCGCTCCGCTGATCTTCCATAGCCAGCCTCGCAACAAGGTCTACTATCTCACTACGCCGAATTACGAAAAGTGGGCTTCTTTTGCGGTTGAATACAGCGGCGGTTATCCGCCCAAGGGCGACATCACCGTTACGGGTGAAAAGACAGACGGAACGGTCGTGTATACAAACACGGTCAAGCCTACGAGGATTTTCGTGGATGCCATTAACCTGTGGGAGTTCACTACGGCGGATTCGGGACAGTACCGTATTAAGCTGGAATACAACGGCTATGTGCTCTATTCAAATACTTTTACAATCACTATGGCAGTGTGCGAGCACCCGGGCTATGACGAGTATAACAAGTGCTCCCAGTGCGGCTGCGACCTTGCGGCGGCTATTGTTAAGGACGGCAAAACGACCGGATATGTGACTTTTGCAGAGGCACTGGCTGCGGCGCAGACCGACGAAAATAAGGACTGCACACTGAGGCTGCTTGCCAATGTGAAGGGCACGGTTGATGTTGACACCGGTGATTTCAGCATCGATCTCAACGGCAATATCGTCGGTGGACTTAAGGTGAAAAAGTCCGCGAAGGTGAACGTTTCCGGCGGCACTGTCAGCGGAGGGGTCACTGTAGCCAAGACTGCACAGCTGACTGCATCAAACACCTACTTTACAGGTGCGATCAACTGCGTTGGCAGCGGAGATTTCAGAGACTGTATTTTTATGGGTGCTGTATCGCCAAAGGGCGGCAGCAGCATGAAACTTAATTCCTGTGAGATAAATGGTGAGCTTTCGGTCAGCGGCAACGCTGAGGCGGATGAGTGTATCGTCAGCGGAACGGTTACCGTCAACAACGGCGGAAGCCTTAAATCCGCAGGCGGCGCTTACGGCAATATTGTCAATGTGAAGTCGGGCGGAACGCTTGAAATTGTGAGCGGCACATTTGACAAAAAGCTCACGGCAGAGTCGGGCAGTAAGCTTATCGTTTCCGGCGGCTCATATGCCGAGGTCGGAGCTGAAAATAATGTTGATTTCACTCTAAGCGGCGGCGAATTTACCAATATCACCGTTAACGGTCAGCATCTTATCGACTGTCTTGCGGAGGGTAAGGCTTTTGAGGATATGAATAACAGCTTTATCATCGACGGCCGTGTGGGCATCGCCGGGGATGTTAAGGTCGTAGACCACACTCATACCTGCATATGGAAAACCTCCACTCACGAAAAGCTCTGCGGCTGCGGCTATGTTGAGACTGTCGATACCGAAGCGCCGGTCATTTCCGGTATTGATCCGGAGAATAATCACTACGGCTCGCTGGAGTTCACCGTTACCGATGCCAACGACTTCACCGTGTGGATGGACGATGAGGAGATCACACTTGTAAACGGGAAATATACCATGGAGCCGGACAACGAGACGCATTTGATCACGGCGACCGACGTTGCGGGCAACACGGTCAGCTTCCGCTTCGGGATCTTTAAGACCTATCATGTCACGCTGCCCACCGGCGCAGGCTATACGCTATTTTCTTCAGACGAGCTCACTGTCAGACACGGCAACAGCTTTAGCTTTATCGTGCAGTTCAACAACGGTTATTCCAAGACTGAGGACTTTAAGGTACTTGTGAACGGTAATAAACTTGACGAGTGGGACTCTGATGCAAACAGCGCTTCCTTTGCGATTCGAAATGTAAGCGAAAACCTCGTTATTACCGTTGAGGGCGTTGCGGATATTACCGCACCCGAGGTAGAGGTCAGCATTCGCGGAAACAGCTTCAAGGAATTCCTGAACCGAATCACCTTCGGGCTGTTCTTCAAGCAGACGCAGACGGTGGAAGTGAAGGCTCACGATTTCGGCAGCGGAATTAAAAAGGTTGAATACCTCCTGTCCGAAACCGCATTTGCCGATAAGGACGCCATTACAGGCTCTTGGACTGAGCTTGATCTCAATGATGCATTTAAGGCATATTTCAGCATTGAGCCGAGCCAAAAGACGTTCGTCTATGTCCGTGTGACGGACATGAGCGACAACATCACCGTTGTCAACACCGACGGCATGGTGGTTTACACCGATGCCGAGGCGGTCACCGGGGCACAGACCTTTACAAAGACTACCGATTCCGATGTGGTTTACAAGCTGAATCTGAACGGTAACTTCGTTGCTAAGGTTTATAACGGTACAGAGGAAATCGGTGCCGGCTCAGACTATGCCTTACTTGCCAACGGCATGCTTATGCTGAAAAACAGCTATCTTCGCACGTTGGCAGCAGGCGAATATACTATCCGCCTGACAATCAAGCCGATGGGTGAAAATTATGCGGACAACTCCGGCAATGATGCTCCTGCAGATGTTGTTATGAAGCTGACCGTCGAAAAGAAGGCTCCGACGCTCGACCATACGCCGAGCGACGGAAAGATTTATGACGGAAAGCCGATAGGCAAGCCGACCCTCAATACCGATTCCGACGGAGCTCTGACATTTGAATACAAGAGAGCGGATGAGGAAGATACGGCATATACGACCGAAGCACCGAAGAATGTCGGAAAGTATACGATCCGTATCACCACAGCCGAGACGGATACCTTCAAGTCAGCTTCCTCGACAATGGAATTTGAGATTCAGCCGAAAGAGGTTACGATCTCTGATGTCAAGGTTGCTGATAAGACCTATGACGGTACGACGAATGCGACCATTACAAATGCAGGAACACTGTCGGTAAACTATGACGGAGATAACCTCGCAATCGTAATCGGAAAGGCAGCCTACGACAACAAGAATGTCGGTACCGATAAGGCGGTATCCTTTACCGGATTTGAGCTTTCCGGCTCGGCGGCAGGCAACTACAAGCTGATCACACAGCCGGCAGACACAACCGCCGACATTACTGCCAAGGAGATCACGATTAACGGTGCGACCGTGGAAGGCTCCAAGGTTTATGACGGCACGATCGAAGCAAAGATCACAAATGCAGGAACGCTGTCCGACAACTACGACGGCGAAAACCTTACGATCGTAACCGGTTCGGCAGCCTACGACAACAAAAATGTCGGCACGGGCAAAACGGTAGCCTTTACCGGATTTGCTCTGGCAGGCGATGCGGCAGGCAACTATACTCTTGCTTCCCAACCTGCGGACACCGCAGCTGACATCACCGTCAAGGAGATCACAATCAACGGCGCGGCGGTTGAGGCGAGCAGGATCTACGACGGCACGACCGATGCGAAGATCACGAACGCAGGTGCACCGTCCGTCAACTACGACGGCGAAAACCTCAAGGTGGCAGCCGGTAAAGCTGCCTACGACAATAAGAATGTCGGCAAGGGCAAGGCGGTAACGTTCACCGGCTTTGCGCTTGAAGGTGATGCTGCAGCAAACTACAAGTTGACCGCTCAGCCCGAGGCCGTAACTGCGGATATCACGGTCAAGGAAATCAAGATCGTGGATACGGCGGTTGAAGCTTCCAAAGTCTACGACGGCAGCACCGATGCCAAGATTACGGAAAAGGGCACATTCGACGGACTGATTGACGGCGACAAGGTTGATATCGTCACCGGTAAGGCGGCGTATGACGACAAGAATGTCGGCAACGGGAAGACGGTCGCATTCTATGAGTTTGCCCTTTCGGGAGACGATGCTGCAAACTATGTGCTGGCGGCTCAGCCTGCAAGCACCACGGCAAGTATTTCTGCCAAGGAGCTGACGATCGCGGACCTCAAGGTCAAGGATAAGCAGTATGACGGCAAAAACACCGCCGAGATCGACGGCACACCTGCGCTTGTCGGTGTGGTCGACGGCGATGTGCTGACGCTCATAAGCGGTGTTCCGACCTTTGACAGTGTGAAGATCGGTAAAAACATTGCTATCAGCTTCACCGCATTTACCCTTTCCGGCGACCGTGTGACCGTCGGCAACTATACGCTCACACAGCCGAGCGGAATTACGGCAAATATCGTCGAGTATGTGGCTGACGGCAGCGAGTATAGTGTGAACTCCCATGACTGGATCAACAAAGATTTTGTTATCACGGCAAAGGAGGGCTACAATCTCAGCCTGACCGACACGGCAAACGGCGTATGGGTAGATTCCCTTACCGCATCGGATGAAACCGGAAACGGCAAGCTGACCTTCTTCGTGAAGAACACCGAAACCGGTATCATCTCTGCGGCAGTGACGGAGAACTACAAGATCGACAAGACCGCGCCGACCGGTGAGGTCAAGCTGAACGAGCGCACGGCGTTCCAGAAGTTTATCAACACGATCACTTTCGGTCTGTTCTTCAAGGACGATGTCCATGTCAAGCTGACGGCGACGGATGAGGCTTCCGGCGTGAAGTCCGTGATGTACTTCAAATCCGACAGAATCCTCACGGATGAAGAGGTTCGCGCAATCACCGACTGGACGGATAACAGCGACTTTGCCATTGAGGCAAAGGATATGGATAAGTTCGTTATCTATGTTCGCATCGAGGACAACGCCGGAAATGTCACCCTCATCGGCTCGGACGGTGCGACCTTTGATACCACCGCACCCGAGATCGTCGGTGTCGAGAATGACAAGACCTACTATGTGACCAAAAAGGTCGCGATCGACGACGAAAACCTTGCATCGGTCACGCTGAACGGTGAGACCGTCGAAGATGTATTCACTCTTGTCGGCGACAAGGATGCTACCTATGTTATCCGCGCAGAGGATAAAGCGGGCAATATGACCGAGTATACGGTTTATATGAAGCCGATCTCGTCCATTACCGATGCTATTGCGGCGATTACGGACGAAAACGTGAAATCGAGCGACGCAGAGACGATATCCGCTGTCGAAAGACAAATCCTCGACATCGCCGAGGCGTTTGACGACGGCGAATCCACCGACGATGAGTGGAACAAGCTGACCGAGGCGGCTGCAAAATGCAAGGATCTGAATAAGCGTATTGCAGATGTTGCAGACGAAATCACACGCCTGACCGACGCTGTGACCGCTTACGATATCGACAAGGTGACGAGCGCCGACAAGGCGGACATTGAGAAGCTGATCTCCGACATTGACACGCTGCTTGACGGCGACAACCTGACGGAATCAGAGAGAGCCGCTCTTGAAGCTCTGAAGGGCACAGCTCGTGCGCTCCTTGACCGCATTGCTGCGGCGAAGGACGCTGCCGAGGCCGATGAGATCAAGGCGGTTGACGGCATCACCAAGGACAATGTGAAGCTCGAAAACAAGGAAGCCCTTGAAAAGGCTGAAAAGGCTTTGGAGGGCGCTCTGCGCGATTTTGACGGCAACTATACCGAAGAAGAGCAGAGAGACCTTGAAGAAAAGCTTGAAACAGTGAAGGCGGCGCTTGCGGCTATAAGCAATGCGGAAAAAGCAGCCGATGAGATCGGCAAGCTCCCCTCGGCAGACAACGCAAAGCTCAGCGACAAGTGTGCGCTCGACCAAGTGAAGAAGCTCCTTGACGGGCTTACCGAAAACGAAAAAGCCATGCTCGGCAAGGACGCTCTGGGCAAGGTTGACGCTTTAGCTGAGAAGATCAAGAAACTTGCGGAAGAGGCCGACCCTCCCAAGACCGGTGACACAAGCAATCTGGCTTTGTGGATCGCATTGCTGTTTATCAGCGGCGGAGCTGTTATAGGCACTACGGTTGTCAGCAAAAAGCAAAAGCACTCTGCCAAATAACAGAGTGTAGGATAACAGAAAGCGGCAGGCTCAGACCAAATGAGCCTGCCGCTTGATTTTAATGATTTAAATTTCCGTTACGGGGGGGATAAAGTTTTTCTATTGTACCTTGCAGTTTCGGATGCCCTAACGCAAGAGGAGCAGAAATACGCAAATATCTTTCTGCACGACATTGAGCGAGGCGATGTCATTGCCGAGGACGGAAAAACGCTTCGTGACTACATCACGGAGTATCAGTTTAGAGCAAAAGATGACCAAATTCACCGTTTTGCAACCATCTTCGGTCTTGATGAGGATAAACTCAGGAATATGATGGGGCTTAACCTGAATGAAGCGACTATCAATGAGTTTGGCAGGTTTGACGAGCTGAAAAAGAGCGTCGATAAGTCCAAAGCAAAAGCGTTCTTTGAAGCATATGAACAAACCAAGTTGATTCCGCCCAAGGTCAATATGAAAACGGATCAGCTTTTGCGGCAGTTCATTCTTACCGGTGGATTTGAGGTTGATATGCCGTAATGAGTGCCATCACCGCTAAAGCAAGCCGAAAAATGAAAAAATATGCGGTCTTAACAAGAGAGCCAAGGTGTTTCCTTGGCTCTTTTGATTTTTCTTGGGAACAGCGTAAGGTTCAAGATGTTGCTGACCGCTTTGATAATCTGCGTATCCCTGTTGCAGCAAATCTTCGAGTTCACGGAACAACGCCGTATTATGGAGCAAACGGAATTCAGGATTATGTGGAGGGATTTACACACGATGGAGAATTTGTCCTTGTTGCTGAAGATGGAGCGAATGACTTAAAAAACTACCCTGTAAAATGCGTAAACGGGCGTATTTGGGTCAATAATCACGCTCACGTCCTTCAAGGAAAGGCGGGAATTTCCGATAATAGTTTTCTTGCCTTTGCCATAAGTCAATCAGATATTGAATCACTTTTGGTAGGTGGCAGTCGAGCAAAGTTGAATGCAGAAACCCTAATGAGCATTGAGTTTAAACTGCCCTGCTTTCTTCACAGAATCCCCAATACCGGTTAAGGAGCTTGTGGAAAAATACGCAATGCCCAAGACGAGCATCTATAGAAAAAGGGATGATGCACTGAAGAAGCTGAAGAAAATTTTAGGAAATGCGTAGGTCAAATTGGGATGACACGAGTAGTTTGACATAGAAAATGCACCTGCCGAAGCAGGTGCAGGAATGAAATCACATCATGGGGTTTTCCAATAGGTCTTCCACATTGCAGCCGAGAACACGGGACAACTTGTAGAGGATGTTTGCCTGCGCCTTGTCAATGCTATTGACCCGCTGTTCGTACATCTGAATGTTGCGCAGATTCACGCCGGATTGCTCTGCAAGCTCTGCCTGAGATAAGCCCCGGTTTTCACGGATGCGCTTCAGGTTGGAATCGCCTTCCGCTGCTTTATAGAGTTCCTCCATGGTATCGATGAAACTTGTAATGTCCATCTCGTGGTAAACGGAATACATCCCAATGATCTTGGAAAGTGGAATGCGCTCAAAGATATCCTTGAAACGACGGCCAGTAAACCATTGGTACTCTGCAACTGCCCAACCGGCCCAATATTCAGGGGAGCAGTCCTCTGCGTTGGTTGGTGCTGGCAACTCCTTTGGACCGTATGCCTTTGTGATGACCGCACGGGCCAGCTCAACACCGGACATCCCTGCGACATAGGCGGGGTTGCCTCGTTCAAATTGTTCGGCGTAGCCGGTATTGATGAAGAGTGCTGTGATCCAATCCGGTTTTAATTTGCAGTCGTTGATTGCATAGTCGAAGAAAGAGGAAAGACAATCCTTGGCGTTATTCAAATAAGATTCGCTGTATGCGTGGGTCATCGTTGCTCATCTCCTCCCTCAAGATATCCAGCACGAAGATGTCGTCCCGGTAAGACTTGCTTTTCTTGATCTCTTTACGGTAAGTATCCCTCGCTTTGGTATCTCTATCCAAGAACTTGGGGTAATAGACGCTCTTGCTGACCGGATAAGCATTCACGAAGTGCAGCCGATCAAAGCCTTTTTGAGAAATGACAACCGTCTGCTCGCCGAGCTTGCCCAGTTTTAGAGCCTTGTTCAGACTTCTGAGCGGTAAGGTGTTGGACACAAAGGACTCTGCATACTGGAAATAGGAATCGTCTGCCCGATAGCCGATCACAACATCGTAGCCGGTTAAATCAATTGAATAGTGGTCAATGATGTAGTCCCTTGCATCAACGGCAACTTCGGAGTCCAGCTTGAAGGTGCGGAACTGAAGCAGAAGAGCCATCCAGTTCAGGACCGTATGCGTTCCGGCCAACAGATTCAGCACCTTCAGCCCTTCCGTGTCAAAGTCGTAGCTGTTGACAAAACCGTCTGTGTTCTTTTTGCAGGCCCACTCACGAGCCATTTCATCGACGCGGGTACAGTAGAAGCCCATGCCATAGTCGTTGTGCGGATTACCGATATGAATATCCGGAACCTCGATGATGTGGTCGGTTCCATGAAGCAGTTGAATGACGCTCATAATATGAAGCCTCCATTATCATTGTAATGATACAACCACATTATATCATCCTGATGATAGTTTTGTCAATAGCGCATGAGAATTCATTCCAAAGAATATGACTCCTCCCTCCTAATTCTCCCTGTTCCGAAAAATAATTTGGAAACGAGCAAAAAACTGTGGGAATCTCGCAAAAAAATTCGGCAAAGAGAAAGTGAGAGGGCAATCTCATAAAACCCGGTAGGAGTGATTCACATGAACAAGAAAATAAACATCAACCCCAGCTCGACAAAGTGGCTCGAAAAAGATGATCGGGTCGTCGCTGATTACTTTTGCGATTTGGGCTTCCGTTCCCTGAAGCAGATCCTTGATATGCGTGTTTTCGACCTGATGAATATGCAGGGCCTGAACGCTGTCCGAGTCGAGGAAGTGATCATCTGCTTATATAAGTGGCTGAATCCCAACACAGCTATCGATGAGGCTATCTATAACGGTATGATGTCACAGCCCTTCCTCTATACTCCGTGGAGAAAAGAACACAAAGACCTTGCTGCAATCAAAGTCGGCGACTTGGTGCTGACCCCCGGTATCAACATGAAAGCTATCCAGCATTTCTATGATGCGATCCGTAAGGCGTTTTTCAAATCGGAGGAATACAACTGGAGATGGTACAAGTTCCGAAACAGAAGTGAATATGTGACCTATCTCCGGAAACACGAGGAGGCGGAATAAATGACGCGAACAGAAAAAGAAAATCTCGTTCCTGTTTGGGAGCGCATTACCATTAGCCTTGAAGAAGCTGCCGCATATAGCGGTATCGGCGTGAGAAAGCTGCGGGATATGACCGATAAGCCCGAATGCAACTATGTTATCTGGGTCGGAAACCGAAGAATGATCAAGCGGAAAAAGTTCGATGAATACCTTGAGTCGGCCTATTCTGTATGAGTCAAGTATGCGATTTGCTTGATATGGGCTGATTCGCAACATTGGAAAACGAGATGTCTCTATGTATCCTGAATGCCCTTGTGGGAAAGTATGTGAATCTTGAGTACCGGCTTCCGAATGGGCAAGCGGTTAAGTTTTTGAATGACGCAAAGACATATCTGGGTAATCAATTTGAATGTGAATACGGCGGCGATAGATGTTTCGGCGTTGTTGCAGATATGGATGTTATTCTTATTTGCACTTATGAAGAAAATGGTAAAAATCCGGAACTTGTATTGTATAAGAAAAGATAAGAATAGAGAAAAATAGCAAACCATTGGAGTTAATGATTTCAGTGCAAGCAAAGGGATTTTGAGGTGTTAGCAATTTGCGACACCTCATTTCTTTTTTTAAAAATACTATTGAAAGTTATTTTGATTAAAATTATAATTATGTTGAAACGATAAGTGGATAAATACATTATCTTGTCCGAGAATAGAAGCGAAAGACAAGATATAGTAAAAATGAACTTGACAAACTTATAATTTTTAGTATAATAAGAAAAGAGAATACGAAAGGATGGTTGATGATATGTCAGTTTTTAGTGAAAGACTTATCGCATTGATGAAGCAAAATGGAATTAACCAAAAGGAATTAGCACAAAAGGCTGGAGTTACTGAATCTGCGATGTCTTATTACGTAAAGGGAGACAGAACACCCCGTAGTGATGTACTGACCAGAATAGCGAAAGCTTTAGAAACCACTACAGATTATCTGCTTGGCTCATCTGCTTCGCCTTCAGAAGTGCCAAACGGAGAACTGCAATATTTACAACGTAATCTTGGTAAGTTGGATGCAGACCAATTAAAAAAAGCTGAGAATATTTTAAAAGCTGCATTTGATGATATTTTTGATGATGACGAGGAGTGATGAGATTGCCGAATAGTAAGAAACCGGATTTTTCAAGAGCATATTCAAAGGCTAATGAAATATTAGTAAAGTCATCGGCAATTCAAACATTTCCGCTCTCGCCGAAAGATTTAGTAAAGGAACAAACACCGATTGTATGTCGTTCTTTTAAGAAAGCAAGAAAATACGGTGTGGACATCACAGCGTTTGGAAGTGAATCGGCTATCATAATGAGTTTTCAGGGAAAGAAAATCATATTTTATGATGAAACAAAGCCGGATACACATAACCGTTTTTCAATACTGCACGAATTGGGGCACGAAATTAACGGTCACGATTTTTCTAAAAAGGATGAGGATACATACCACAGGTATGAAGTCGAAACTAATTACTTTGCGGCACAGTTGCTTATGCCTGAACAGATACTTAGAGAGTGCCAGAACAGAGGAGCAAGAATAAACAGATTTTTCTTGCAAACCAACTTTGGTGTTTCGGCTCAGGCGGCAGATAAAAGGATAGAAACATTGGCAAGAACAAATGTGGAATGGCGTTCAAGAGCAGAAAAAGAATTTGACGACATAATCCTCATAAAATATGCCGATTTTCTAAATAGAATTTGTCTTATTCGAAACACATACAATTTTGAAGATGAATATATTCGTCAACAGGAACGTAATAGCTGGTTTTGATTATGGGCAATGATAAAACGAGAGGCAGGTGATATATTGATTGTGTTTTACCACAAAAATAAAATGCACTCTGTAAATTGCGGGAACAATCTACAAAGTGCACTTGTGTCGGATGCGAGCATCCTTTTATTGAAGTATAAAATATTATGCCACATCCACACGAAAAATTCAAGTTTTTTTGATATTTGTTCAAGAAAATTTGAAAAAACCACAAAATCTAAAGAATGGAGGGCATAATATTGTCTGAAAGAAACAGCACCAGAAGTGGGTGCAAAGATGTTTTTCACGCATTTTTAGTAAAAAATGCTACATACGACGGAGATTTAGAAATTCCCTGTTTAGCAAGAGAAATCCAAAAGCCGATAAAATTGGTTGCATTTTCAAAAGCAATCGCAAGTAAAGAGGTTGATTCTTGGATACATTTTTATGAAGATGACGCCGCTTTTGAGAGAATATGGAATACTCCAAATAAGTATTTGCCGATTATCAAAAGATTTAAGGGCGTAATCACACCGGACTTTAGCGTATATCGAGATATGCCACTTGTTATGCAGCATTGGAACATATATCGCGGTCGTGCAATCGGTTATTGGTTGCAGGAAAACGGTGTGCCGGTTATCCCGAATATCCGATTTGGAGATGAACGTACATATGAGTTATCTTGTGCAGGTATTCAAAAGCACGGGACAATAGCAGTCGGTTCGCACGGTTGCATAAAACTGTTGTCTGACCGCAGCTACTTTGTTAGCGGATTAAAGTATGTAGTTGATAAATTAGAACCAAGTACCATTGTTGTTTACGGGGCGGCACCGGATAAGATATTTACTCCATACAAAGAAAAAGGCATTGAAGTACTGCAATTTGACAGTGACTTTATGAGAAGCCGAAAGGCGGTGAGTGCCTAATGGGAGCAGGATTTCATGGTGGATTCGGAGGCACTCATGGTAATAAAGAAAAACACAAGGATTACATTGAAAATACATTACCTAAGAGTTCGCCAATTAAGATTCCTTCTTCTGCTATTATTATAGAGGAACAGAAAAACGGATACGAACAAGTAAAATATACTTGGAAAAAAGACGATTACTCTTATACAAGTCGTTGGCATACTCGAACACCGAACGCTCCGAAAGAGCAAGGCGACAGTTGGGTTGTTCAGCGTGATAAAGCGGGTATTGGATATGGAAAAAACGCTCGTCCTGCTAAACACGAGATACTTGTTGGAAAAAACAAATGGGTGTCAAAGAAAGAATGGCAGGCAGCTATACGAGCAAGAAAAAATGGCACTGCAACAAAAGAGCAAAAGGAGATGTTAGATAATGGACATTGGAAACCTAAAAAATAATTTTACTTTTTATGAGGGATATGAGGACGAAAGCGAGATTGTTCTGTGTATTGAAAAAGATGAAGCTATTCACATTTGGGAAGGTTACTTTGACGACATTTTTGATAGCCCGTCTCTTGATGGTAAAGGCTGGAAAGGCTTTACACGAGACTATCATCAGCTTGAAGGTGTTTTCTCAGAAAACGGTGGCGTCTATGAAATCAATCCTACGGAGTATCTTGAAGATTTGATGCTTTATAAAGAAAAGACTTTTGAATTTGATGAAACGAAAGAAGTATTTAATCTTATCAAATCTTTACTTGAAAGAGCAATAAAAGAAGGTGTGACTGTAAAAGCCCAAAAGGTATAGTTTGTTATACGGTGGATTAAAAAGATGAATATTACGGAGTGGCTCCGTTAGTCCGGACAGGTGGCTCTCGCCACACCGGACTAGCGGCTCCGCCGCACCGTAATATATTGGAAGCTTCAATTTAATAAGAATAATCAAACCCATCAGATGTTGATTTCAATTTGTTATCTGATACTCAAAGGATTGCTACAAACAACCTCTGATGGAAGAACAAAGTTAATGGATTTCCTTGATGAACAGTGTATGTGCAGGCTCTATGAAAAGTTTATCCTTGAGTATTTTAAGAAGGAACACCCCGAAGTTAAGGCGTCGGCTTCTCAAATTCCGTGGGATACAGATGATGGGTACAGAGAAATGCTCCCTGTTATGCAGAGCGATATAACATTAAAACAGAGAGACAGAACATTAGTTATAGACGCCAAGTATTACGCCCATACAACGCAGAAGCAGTACGATGTGAACACTTTGCATTCGGGTAATCTCTATCAGATTCTTACTTATGTAAAAAACCTTGATACGGAGAATACCGGCAATGTGTCTGGAATGCTGCTTTATGCCAAGACCGATGAATTGGTTCTACCGAATAACAATTATATAATGGGCGGGTTTGAATGATGATAGATGAGGTGCGAATGAATGAACGAAGAAAAGAGTACCAAAACAAAAGTGAAAGTATCTTCATCGAGTAATGTTATTGTATTCCCTGATTTTGAAAAGCTGAAAAGCGAAGTTGAAAAAAAGCGTACCGAACTATCAATGCTTTTGTTAGAGCGTGATGAGCTTCGATTTGTTATCTGTAAGAATATAGAGACAGAATATATGCTGAAACTTGGCAGTATTGAGTATAAGGCGTATGAAGCTCAATGTGCCGCTTTGCGACTGAAAAGAAAAATTGATTTGATTCAGGCAAAGAAAAACAGACAAGAAAAAATCATTATTTCTGCCATTGAGGAAACTCTCGATGAGGAATTTGCCGAGTATCAAAAACAGCTCGATGAGCAGATTGATAAAGTGAACGCCGCTATTAAACGAAGCAAGGCGGAAGTCCTATCAGATGAAGAAAACAAGGAACTCAAAAAGCTCTATCGAAAAATAGCAAAGGCACTACACCCGGATATTAACCCCGATGTTTCCGAAGCGCAGGTTCAATTATTTGATAATGCGGTTTCAGCTTATAAAAGTGGAGATTTGGGAACATTGAGAATTATCAGCGAAATGGTTGGAAACAATCCGTTGCCTGAACAGCATAAAGACGCTATGACACAGCTTGTTGAAGAACGAGAGCGTTTAGAAGGACTACTTGAATCCATAAGAGAAAGTATTGAGAATATTAAATCAGAGTATCCATACACGATGAAGGATATTCTTGAGGACACAAAGAAAACCGAGCAGAAAAAGCAAGAACTTGAAAGTGTTATTGAACAATATAACGAGCTTATCTCGATTTATAAGGCGAAAATCGAAGAAATATTGAGGTGAGATTATGGGTGATTTGGTTAAAACTGGCGGTAGCGGACTTGTAGGGCTACTACACGGAAAAAACGGAGAAATATCAATACCGAAGCCTTTTGAAAAGGACATATTTCTTTTTGATACCTATGTAGCCGGAACGACCCATATTGAAGGCATTGAAGAATTAGAGCTACATCTGAATGTCGATGACAGATTGGCGTTTTTCAGAGAACCTGATAACCGGTATGATAAGCAAGCGATTGTTATTAAAACTGTTGACGGTGTTAAAATCGGTTATGTTCCGAAGCAGGACAATGTAATATTTGCCCGTCTGATGGACGCCGGAAAACTCCTTTTCGGGAAGATTACTTCAAAAGAAAAGAAAGGTTCGTGGGTAAAGATTTATATTAAGGTTTTCCTGCACGAATAAACAAGAATGAGATTGTGAGGGTTAATTATGCCTATACCATACGATAAATTAACCTATAATGATATTTTACATAATCAAGCAGCCTATGAGCGTTTTGACAGCGTCGGAAAAGAGTTGTTTACTAAGACTTCCCATACCTGAAATGGGATTCGCCCCTTGCTACGACTTATTTTCGTAGCAAGGGCATATTCAAAGGCTAATGAAATATTAGTAAAATCATCGGCAATTCAAACATTTCCGCTTTCGACGAAAAATTTAGTAAAGGAATAAACACCGATTGCATGTCGTTCTTTTAAGAAAGCAAGAAAATACGGTGTGGACATCACGGCGTTACGATCCTGCGGAACATCGATATCCATGCTGCCATAGCTGCTGTTTACACGCTTTGATTTATATCCATTGCGGTAATCATCGCTATCAGATCGTTCAGATTTCTGGTAGCCAAGATGATCATCCATTTCTGCTTCCATCATCTCTTTGATGGTGCCGCCAAGCAGATCCTTAAGCGCATCCTGGATATCTTCTGCGGTTTCAATATCATACTCCTGAAGAAGTTGCTGAATGATGTTTCGCTTTCCTTCTGTCATTACTACTTTGTGTACAGGTTTCTTTTCTCTTCTTGCCATAATAAAAGGCCCCCTATGATTTATATTTTACCATAGAAGACCTTGCTGTTATTAGCTATTTACAGAAAAAGTTTCACACACTCGCACATTTGCAATCGGCGGACTCCACCAGACGGTTTTGCGGAGCAAAACGGACGCGATGCGGAGCGAGCGGACTAAACTGATT
>JAJEQR010000057.1 GCA_020687485.1 Hominifimenecus microfluidus
GTAGGCGTTTCAGGGCGTTACCCCGTCATTCCACCTATCAAACTACCAGTTCTCCGAACAACGGAAAACCGTTGCTCATGCGCAGACTTTTTACCGTCTGCGAACGAGTCGCACTTGTCCAGAAATCCTCGGAAGATTTTTCTCCCTCTCCCTTGGTATTTACCATGATCGTATTTACCAGTTTCAGAATGTCTTTTTCCGAACGAATGTAATGAAACGGATTATAGTGCATACTTTTGGCAAAGTTGATAGTATTCAGCACCTTGATTTTGTAAGGAGCCATTACCTCTCTGCCATTTTTATCACGCAGGATTTTCCCATTTTTATCTTTCTTCGGTGTCCCCCGTGCTAACATTTTACCACATTCTACGATAATTGTCCCCTTGGGATCAGTAACCACAAAGCTCACATTATCCGGCATCTGCATAAGCTGTGGTTTCACATAAAATCTGGTCTTGCCGCTGCCAGATCCCCCGATCACTATGACATTCTTGTTTCTGGCATACTTTGGTTTCTTCGGTCTGCTGTTCATGGTCAGACGTTCTGTTTGTGTCAGCAGAATATTGTTCTCAAAGACCGGATCAATAAAAGGGGCTATATCCTTTTCATTTCCCCATCTGGCAGAACCATATTCTTCTCCCTGGCGAAACTTCTTTCCATTTTTTCCCTTAAAATATACCACTGCCCACACACTGACTGCTGCGATAGTTCCCGCAGCCAGACTTTTCGGTTGTATACTCGGCAACAACTTTTTAAACGCTAACGGATAGTTCATAAGAAGAACCATCAGCCTGTCCACCACTGTACTGCCTCTGCAATATTGATACAGCCAGGTGCATTTATTTACCACATAAAATACAACCACATACGGAATATGCAACAGAACCTTTTTTATCACTTCTGCGTTCGGGGGACGCACCTGAAATCCTTTCAGTTTTTTCTTTATATTTTTTATCCCACTCATAAGGTCGGCTCCTTCTGTTTTTCTTTCGATTTTTCCCGTTCTCTCTGTTTATCCTGGCTGCGGGCTGCGATTGCCTGCTGTAATTTCTTACGGACAGACGGTTTCTTTGTTTTATTCAGCGTCTTTCCGGTAAATTCCCGGAATGCCGCTGTCATCACATCCACATCCCTTGCCTTGAAAAAAACGAAATATCGGGGTGGATCTACGGACTTATCACGTTTCAGACTAAAATCAATGCCATATTTTTTTGCCACTTTTTCAAAATCCTTAATGTTGTTATCCGTAATCTCAATGTTGGAAAGCTGAACATTCTGCTGTGCCAGCTTCTTTAAACTCTGCTTCCCATGATAATCTTTATCTGGCGGTCCTTTTACCTGCTGTTTTCTTGCTTTCTCTGCTTTTTCTTTCTCTATTGCTGCCAGAAAACGCATCATTGCCTGTTTCAATAAACGAACTGTCACTTTTCCGCCAGTGATACACAGGGACACTGTTTTTTCATTCACTTCTTCCTGCATCAATCTGTTCCTTTCTATGGTTTTCCAACAGACGGTCTTCCTTTGCTCCTACCCGGATACAGCAGTACAGAACAAAGTTGACTGCTAATACCAGAAGAATCCCTGCAATAATCAATAACATTCTCATTTTATACCCCTTTCATCATTCAAAAGGGCATCTATGACTTTGCTGCCCATAAATGCCCCTCCATTAACTTTTATTTTCTTTTTTTCGCAATCCAAACTGCTGATACACTGCCTGCCATACCTGCAATCGCAAGCAGAATCCAAATCAGCATGTGTGTATCATCTCCTGTTTTCGGTGTATCTGTTACCTGTGTAGACGGTGTTTCCGGCGTTGGTGTTTCTTCCGGTTTTACCTCATCTTTCATCACTACTTTCTGGATCTCCCCGGTATCCTCCACTGTAAATTTCACATCTTCAGCTACCAGATATCCATCAGGGGCAGACTCTTCACGAAGTGTATACTCTCCAATCGGAAGCATTTCTATGTAATGTGGTTTTTCCTCAGAAGTCCAGTTCTCTACTGTCTTACCATCTTTATCAAGAATGATCAGTTTTGCTCCTGGCAGTTCCTTACCGGAAATATCCGTTTTGGAAATTTCTACCTTGGTCACATCATCTTTCATTTCGATTTTCTGTGACTTTGCAGTATCTTCAACGGTAAACGTGATGCTTTCTGCTGTCACATAACCATCTGCCGGTTTTGTTTCTGTCAGAGTATATTTCTGTCCGACTACCAGTTCTTTGATGATATGAGCTTCTTTACCGGAAGTCCAGGAATCTACAACTTTACCGCTTTCGTCAGTTACCTGTAACTTAGCTCCTTCCAGTTCTTTTCCGTCTGTCAGGGAAGTCTTGGTGATCTCGATTACAGTCGGCTCGTCCTCAAAGGTAAAAGCATAAAATACTTTTTCCTTTTCTGCACCTCCATACTCAAACGTGAACTCCTGTGTTTCATCTGTCGTTGCAAATCCAGGTGCCGGAGATGTTTCTTTGATATAATACGCAAAATCAATCGGTAAATCTGCCGTAAAAGTCAGCTTTCCTTCTTTGTCTGTTGCCAGTTCCTCGATCACAGTATCTGCTTTCAGAATTACTTTTCCGTCTGCTCCTGTAATATCATCCTTGACACAGAGGGCAAATACCGCACCTTCCAGTACACGATCAGAATCTTTCTCTTTTTTCACAACTTTCACTTCTACTTTCTGGCGGTTATTCTGCCAGTCAGCAGAGTAAGTAACCTCTGCAGTATCCTGATCCCGGTATGTCAGATCAATCTCTCTTGCTTCATCATCCAGAACAAAGCCTTCTACTGTAGCTTTTTCTTTTACATAGTATTTGCCAAGCGGAAGTCCGGATATTTTTGCAATACCGGTATCATCTGTTGTAATGGTTGCCACCAGCTCATCTTTTTTATAATAATCTTCACTTTCTCCGTCAGCAGACTTCACATCTTCTAAAGCATAAACTTCAAAAGTAACATCTTTCAGACTGCCTGTTACATACTGGAATAAATGGCTGATCCAGCCTCCAACGGAATCCAGTGCAGTTACTTTATCCAGAAATTCTCCATTTTTATTGATGATAATCGTTCCTGTTGGCACATCATCTTTCATTTCAACTTTCTGGATTTCCCCGGTATCCTCAATCGTAAAAGTGATCTCTTCTGCCTTGAGGTATCCATAAGGAGCCATTTCTTCTCTGAGAGTATAGGTTTCCCCTACGGTAAGTCGTTCAATCAGATGCTGCTCGCCTTTTACAGATTTCCATGTATCAACTGCATTTCCAGCTTTGTCCAGAACAGTAAGTGTCGCACCTGACAATTCCACGCCAGTAGTTAAATCAGACTTGGAAACTACAATCTTTGTAGGCTGGTTCTTAAATACAGAAGATAACTGTACTACCTTAACATCCTGTCCCTGATATTCTGCTTTTACTTCCATAACTTCATCAGAAGATACATAACCATCTGGTGCTGCAAGTTCTTTGATATAATACTCACCAAATGGAAGATCCTGTGTAAATACAGCCTTTCCATCTTCTCCGGAAACAGCTTTTCCAAGCAGTGTGCCTGCTTTCACAATTACAGCTCCATGACCTTTCATATCATTCTTTGCATAAAGTCCAAACTCTGCTCCTGCAACGGCTGCTTCTGTATCAGCATCCTGTTTTACCACAGAAATTTCTACTTTCTGACGGTCATTTTCAAAGATAGCTGTCTGTTCAATGACTGGTGTTTCCTGATCTTTGTAAGAAAAAGTCATGATCTGTGCTTCACTGTTTAAAGCAAAGCCATCCGGTGCTGTCTTTTCAACAATCTTATAGCTTCCAAGCGGCAGATTTTTCAGGACCGCTTTTCCATCTTTATCCGTTGTAACCGTTTTTACCAGTGTTCCAGCAGCATATTCCAGAATACGGTTTCCATTATCATCTTTCTGGAAATCTGCAGTATAGATGTCCTCGGCAGCGTAAATCTCAAACTCTGCCCCTTCCCGATTTTCTGTCTGATATGTAAAATCATCCTTGAATCCGTCCAGAACTTCGCCCTTTTTCACGATAGTCAGTTCACCCTTAACAGGATGGTTCTCATAAACTGCTTCAATGATCACATCCCCGGAAATTCCGTCCATCTGGTATGCAGTATTGGAATCTACTGTTACCTCATAGTAATTTTCATTCAAAGTATATCCATAAGGTGCATTTACTTCCTCAATGCGATAATGTCCGATTTTAAGATTCTGCGGAAGAATCAAATATCCCTGCTCATCTGTAAAATAGGATTTATGTTTTACTGTAGTCGGATAAGTTGTTACCTGCTCCACATATTTCTCAGTGTCCATGTTGAAAATCTTGAACTCTGTATTCTTCTGAAGCACTGCCTTTTTCGTCTCATCATCCTGTTTGATGATTTTCAGTTTCGCTTCAAACTCGTCATCCAGAAGCACTCTCCATGTCTGTGGCTGGTTCGGGTTGTTCTCAGTGATACGCACTGTAAAATCATCTACCGGAGTGTAATTATGAGGTGTCGTGGTTTCACGCACAATATAAGTTCCATAAGGAATCGCAATACTGCAGGCATAACCTTTTTCATCTGTAAAGATTTCTGTTGCTCCGTTTTCCCCGATCACTACCGGTTTTGCAGAATCAAAATCATAGCTTCCATCCTCTTTTACTTTCAGGGAAGATACCAGATAAGCGGTAAATCCTGCCCCTTTCAGTAAGTCGGCATCGGTCTTTCCGTTATTTGCCGCCTTGATAATCTGGAATGGCTGTTTCATTACCTGCTCCAGAGACAGACAGTCACGTTTTACTTCTGCTACAAGATCTCCTTCGTAATTGCAGACTAGATCATGTTCTTCTTCATCTGCCAGATAACCAGTTGGAGGAGTAATCTCTTTCACATAGTAATTACCAAGATATAATCCATCCACAAAAGCCTGTCCATTCTCATCTGTCGTAAGAGTGGCAACCTGTTCTCCTGCTTTATAGATCACGCCAGTAGCACCATCCGGATGCACAATATCCTCACGAGCATACAGTCCATATACTGCTTTTTCCAGAGTGGCATCACCCTGTGGAACTGCCTTTTTGGTTTCTTTATCCTGCTTCTGCAGAGAAATCTTAGCTGTCACACGTTCATTTTTGAATGTATGCTTGAATGTCTGTTTTGCTTCTTTATCATTCGTATAAGAGAAAGCAAACGTATAAACATCATCTGTGTTTCTCACATACCCTTCCGGTGCCTGCACTTCTTTCACATCATAAGAAAATCCAAGCGGCAGGTCTGCTGTAAACTTCGCTGTTCCGTCTGCTCCTGTTGTCACTTTCTGGATCAGTGTCCCTTTCTTTACAATGACGGTTCCATCCACGTTGGTAATGTCACTTGCAGCATAAAGTCCAAAGATTCCTCCAGCCAGAGGATTTTCTGTATCTTCATCCTGTTTTGTTACCATTACTTCTACTTTCTGTCTGTCATTAGTAAAGGTTGTCTCAGTGAAAACAACAGCCACATTCTGTCCTGCATAGGATAATGTTACTGTCTTTTCCTCTCCGGCATTATAGAATCCTGTCGGAGCCTGTTTCTCTTTTACGATATATGTACCAAGATACAGATTTTTAAGAACGGTAGCTCCGTTTGTATCTGTTGTCAGATTCTCTTTTACCAGATCACCCTTGCTGTAAACTTTTGTACCATAAGCAGTTTTAATATCTGCTCCAGCATACACATCATAAACAGCACCACTCTGTCTGCGTTTCTCATACTTAAATGTTGTTCCGTTTTCTGTTACATCTGCACCAACCAGAACCTCACCTTCTTTATAAACGGTAAGCTGTCCCATCTGTTCTTCATCTGGAACGGTAACGGTTGTGGTCTTGCTGACTTCCAGTTTCACATTGTAAGCTGTTGCATTGATACGATATCCGCTTGGAGCTGTAATCTCTTTCAGATATACAGTATCCTGTGTCTTAGTGATCTGTACGGACGCTTCACCGTTTTCATCCGTCGCAGGTAACTGTGTAATCAGTTTTGTGCATTCTGCATCACTGTATAATCCAAACACAGCACCAGACAGCTTTGCGTCTGACTTGGCATCTTTCTTGATCACCTTAACACTTGCCTGCTGTACCCAAGATACTTTAAAATCTACATATTTCTCATCATCAACGCCTTCACCAAATACCAGAGCCAGATCCTGGTTTCCGGAACCTGTTGAAATCTTATAAGCTGAATAATCTTTGGTAATGCTTCCTTTCATGGTTGCAGACCAGCTTCCTGCCACATCACTCACCTGTGTTAATGGTGCAGACAGATAAAACTTTGTACCACCACAAATTTCCACACTTTCTCCGGCTTTACTTATTTTACCTGTTGTCAGGTTATGAAGCTGTACACCTGCCGGAAGTTTCATGGTAATGGTCTGTAACGCATCCGCATTAAATGTAATATCCTTTGTTCTCTGACTGTTGCCATCCACATAGGCTTTTACATCTGCATCCGAAAAGGACATTGCCACATCTGGAATTTCCGGCTGTGAAATACAGTAATTATAGAGTTTCATTGCCAGATTCTGTGCTGTACTGTTTGCACCTGAAAAAGCATCCCCACTTCCATTTGCATAAGATGCTGCCAGATGTACCAAGATAAATCTGGCTCCTGTACTTAAATTGCCGTATCCGTTTTCTTCTGTAAAAAAACCATCATCACCGGAAGCCTTTGTACCGTAATAGCACACTTTTGCAAGTGTTTTCCCATCACCAACTTTATTGATCGTATAGGTTCCACTTCCTGGCCCTGGTTTGGATGGCTGCACACAGTATGCTGTGGCAGATATATTACCGAATTTTACAGTGTACTGATAAGTAAGATATGTTCCATATCCATAATCTGCATATCGGTATTCTGCTCCTCTGGTCACAGAAACCTGCTGTGAACTTCTGGCATTGCCCGCCGCAGCCATAAAGGTCACTGTTTCTCCGGCTTCCATTGCATACAGATCAATGCCATTACTCTCTACCTGTTCCAGTACTTCTGAAACGGTTAATTCAGATTCCAAATCTGCTGTGCTTTCAGAATTTTGTGTTTCCCGGTGCGACTCCGAATCCTCCTCGCTCTGCTCCGTATCCCCAGTATCATCCTCAACATTCACTGTACTGTCCGAAGAACGCTCTGACTGCACTTCTGTTTCCGGTTCTTTCACTGTAATATTTCTGCTGATTCTATAAGCAGGATGACCGCTGACTGGTTTTACTGCATAGACAGCCTTGTAAGTATCCGGTGTATGTGTGTCGAAATCTGTACCAGTTTCATTCTTTGCTTCATGGAATAAAATCTTGATCTTACTTTCATCTACACCTTCGATTCCAGACAGATCAACTTCTACATCAAATTCCTGCCCATAAGAAAGTTCAATGTCATTTGCCTTTACGATTTCATCCGGATCAAGGGAATCTTGAACGTCTTTTAATTCTGCATACTGCTGTTCAAATGGTATTTCTTCCGGTTCTAATTCAGAAGCCGAAACTGCTACTGGCTGAATAATGACAGAAGCCAGTGTTGCGACTGCCATAAATCCAGACAAGAATCTTTTGAATCTCATTTTCATTTTGACTGAATCCTCTCTTTCTTCTATTATCTGCTCTGTTTTCATGCAGGCTCACACCTGCATTATTCAATCATTGGAACCACCTCCCACATCTTATTACTGATACAGAAATAACTCTGATAACAGCACATTCATATGGCAGTGCCTTTTTTGAAACACCGCCACATGGTATCTGCTGTCATCCTGTAAAACAGGAATGACACTCAGGTAAAGTTCAGGATCAAGCATTAAGCCGCAAGAGGTAATTCGTAATCGTTCCTGCAAGGGGTGCCTCCCATCTGTATCCCTTCACGTTTTCACCGGATTTCCGCCGCAAGAATGCGTAGCTGAAAAGTTCCGGGTATCCTCTCGCTGCTGGTATGAAATTGTCAAGGTTCAATTTTTAAGGGGTATTATTATCTCGAATTGAAAATAGACATTTGCCCCTTCACTAACCGCATGTGTGAAAGGGCAAAAATTAACCTGTTTGAAAAATTTTTTAGAAATTTTTATTCCAACATTGTTTTATGTGTTTTCCAGTTGTTCTTTTAACTTCTCCAATACTTTCTTCCTCCGGTTTCTAATCGTCTTTGGGCAGCACCCAAAATACTGTGCCGTTTCTTTTACTGTAAATTCTTCAAAAAACAATAGTGTTATCAGTTCTGCATCCTCTTTAGTCAAATATCCCAGAGCTTCTTCCAGTTCCTGTATTTCTGACAGTCTGATAACGATTTCTTCCGGTGATACTACCGAAAAAGAGCAGTCATAGCCTTTTTCCTGTAATTCCTCCATGCTGCATACCCCATGCCTCTGCATTTTTTCAACCTGGTATCGCTCTTTTCTTCCAGCCTGATACCAGGCCAAATATACTTCCCTGGTAACTTCCACAAGCGTGTCATTTATACGCAGCATATAGCGTTGTCTTTCTTTTGGCTTTTTACCAGGCATACTTCCAGTCTCCTTTTTCCAATGCTCTGGCAGAGTTATCCGAATTATTCCGCATTTTCTGCATTGCCTGTGAAATACACTTTGATACTGCCGGAACTGTAATACCCAGTTCATGCGAAACTTCTTTTTGTGTTTTCTGCTGAAAATAAATACGCTGGATCATCTGTCTCTGTCGCTCTGTCAGCAAATCCATCAGCTCTCTGACTGTTTCCTCTGCAATGATTTTTTCAAGCAGACATTGTCCTTTATCTGCCAACTCGCACCATTCTTCAGAAATACAGCTATATGAAACACAATTATTATGTTCTCGTGTTTCCCTGTTTCTCCACAGCCGGTCTTCGCCTTCTAATATCAGCCTTACATACCAGGGTTGATCATCGAAAAAATTCTCCTCAACAACTGCTATTTTTCTTTCTGCTTCATATACATAATCTCGACAGGTAAATAATGGAAAAACCGTTGCATAGTCCCCCACACAATAGAGAACATATCCGGTCTGATATGCGATAATTTCCGCACAATCCATCAACCTCTGCTTCGCAACTGCTACCTCATTTTCTCTTAAATATTTAGCGGACGGAACCTTTCTTCTTTCTTCCCTGTTACTTACAACCTGTTTCAATTCCTGCAATGTAAGCATAATTACCACCTTTCTGCCTGCTGGCAACAGGTGCCCATCAGCAGAAAGGATAGGATTCTTACTGTTCAACTGACAAAAAGGACAGTAAAAAACAGCTTCCGGTACACCCGTTTTTTTTAAACGAGAGCCTGAAACTTCTTTACTGCCCTTTCTAATAGTTACAATATTCTCTACTTTATTTTCTGTCTGATGCCAGCATCAGACTTCTTGGCATTTCTTTCTGCTTTTATGTTCTTTTCATTTTCCATCAAAACAGAATAGTCTCCCATTGCATCATAGGGACACTGTTTCCGATAAAGCAAATTTTCTTCTCTTGTCATCAATCCTATCTCCCTTCTTTATCTCTCTGTTTTCCATTTTAACAACACAAGATTCTATTATCCTTAGCATATATGGGGAGTTTTTTTATTTTGCACCCCATATATGGTGAAATTCACCTGTATTCATTTAAACTGTCTATCAGAGAATCTATGGTCTGCATGATAATTTTCTGCTCTTTCCATTCCATCTTCTGAATACGGTAAAGCACTTCCTGAATTGATTCCAGCTTCTCTGTACCGCCTCCCTCTTTCCCCAGCAGGAGATTGGCATCCGTTTCCAATATCTCAATCATCTTCCTAAAAATCTCAACAGACATTGCCGTTTGTCCGCCTTCTATCCTGCTGACCGTATTGACACTGATACCTGCTTTTTCCGCAAAAGATTCCTGTGACAACTTCATTTCCTGCCTGCGTTTTCTGATCCGTTCTCCCAATTCAATAAGTTCTGTGGAAATTGCACGATTGCTCAATACGGTGTCTCCTTTCCTGCAATTTGTCCCAACTTTACGCCATTGTGTCGCAAAGTTCCCCGAAAAAAAGCAGCTAATTTTTGTCTTAGCTGCTTTTCAAAAAATCTATTTCATTTTATTCTCGGTATTTTATGTATCCCTGTAAGAACTGTAATCAGAAAAACGCAGAGATAAATGATCGCCTGTCCAATCATTGCCAGAAGAACGATGCTTCCGATCAATCCTCCGATCAGAAGATTCATTGTCCAGACTGCCAGCGTTCCTCCGAGGTCAAAACCTTTTGGAACCATCCAGACACACATTTTTCCGATTCCAAACGGTATCCCCATCAGAAGTAACAGCAAGAAATAATTGCACTTCCCATCCTGGATACAAAACGGTCTTAATACTGCAAACAATACTGTAATCACCAGCACTGGTGCTATCACTTTTTTAATCATCTTCTTCATGTTCCTTTATCCTCCATACATATCGTGATTAACCTCTGCCTGATAATAGCTGTTTATCGTTGCCGGAGCATTATACAGGGAGGTCAGAAGATACGCTTTAATATTCCCAACCTTGGTCGTATTCCGGTTCAGACAGAACAGCACATATTCGATATGCGAATAGTTCAGTTTCATAAACCTGCTTTTTACCAAAGCAACTGGTTTTTCTACTCCTGCAATGCGAATCATACTGTCCTCCGGCATCATCATAACTTCGATCATCAACTCCACCAGTTCATCTACATCTTCCTTGGCATGATATTGATAATCTATGTTTTCATGGATCACCTCACGATATGCTCTCATCTCTTCCATCACATCTTTTTTCTTTTGGGAATTACCTGATATGATTGGATAAGATTGATTTATCTCAGTTTCACTAATATCAGTCTTGTTAATATCAGTATTATTAGATTGTGATTTCGGGCATTCTGGATTTGTGATTTCCACTATTCTGGAATGATGATTTTCACTATTTTGGAATTGTGATTCTGGAAATTCTGGATTTGTGGTTTCCACCATTCTTGAATTGTGATTTTCACTATTCTGGAATTGTGATTCCCCATAATCCTGAATTGTGGTTTTCACTACTCCTGAATGATGATTTTCACAATTCAGAAAAATGCCTGTTTTTCCCTTGTTTTCTGCTTCTTGTTGCAAATTTGCACATTCTATATGTCTTTTCTGTCTTGATTGCAAATCTGCAATTTTTTTATGTTCTTCCTGCTCAGATTGCAAATCTGCACAGCTCTCTGTTGGCTTTTGGTCTGGAACCTCTCTGATCATAAAATTTTTCACATAAATAACATTCGGTTTTCCCAGTCCCAGACGTTTCTTCTCTATCAATCCAATCCCATTACTGCTGTCCAGCTCTTTTACCAGTTTCACTGCCTTTTGAGTTCCGCAGTTCATCAACTCTGCAATTTCTTCCACAGTGAAAATAATGTATACTCTGTTCTCTGAATCCAGCCATCTGTTCTTAATGCTCAGGCTCATACGGTCTAGCATCAGACCGTATAATACCTTTGCTTCACAAGAAAGAGTTTTAAAGCATGGTTCGGTAAACAGCACTTTAGGGACACGATAAAAGCTGTATTGTTCCGCTTCCATCCCCGTAAAATAATCAAACTGTATCTTCTGCATCTGCTACTCCTTCTTTGTTTTCTTTCCATTTATCCAAAAGCATAAAAATGACTTCTTCTATCTGTTCTTTAGAATATGTCTCCGGAAAATAATTTCCAATTTTTTTTGCCGGAATCGTCACATTGATCTTACTGCTTTCCTTTTTTAATAAAACAGCATAGATATAACTCTGGTTTAATTTTCCATTTGCACTGCATTCTTTTAACTGTTCTGCCTGTTGTTTTGTCGGAAAAATGCTGCTGTTGGTAATCACTTCCAGAAGCCACCCCTGTTCCTCTGGCTTCAGATAAGACAGCTTTTCTCCCACAATCATAGGAATTTTATTATTGTCCACATATTCCAGCAAAGCATCTGATAATGCCGCCAGACGGATATACCTCTGTACGGTTCTCCCACTGTCCCCGGCAGCTTCCCCAACCATATCTGCTGTATATTTCTCACCTTTACTTCCCTGATGCTTCATTGCATCATATTTCATCTTATAGGCATGAGCTTTCTCACTTGGCAGTAGATTTTCACGCTGAATGTTGGAATCGACCATAATAATGACCGCTTCATCATCCGTATAATTTCGGACAAGAGCTGGCAATGTAGTCTTTCCACACAGTTCACAGCCTCTTTTTCTTCTATGCCCGGAAATCATCTCATATCCGCCATCTGGTCGAGGTCTTACCAGCGCAGGAGTCAAAACACCGTATGTTTTAATGCTCTCTACGGTTTCTGCCATTTTTTCATCATCATTTACATGGAACGGATGATTTTTAAAGGGATAGAGCTTTGCCAGATCTATTTCCACAACCTGGTTCATACTCTTTTCCGGTGTTTCCTCTAATCCCAGTAATTCATCATAAGAGGTAAGCTGAATATCTTTTTTCGGTCTACGCATGTTTCAACACCTCCTGAACCAGTTCCAGATAGCTGTCTGCCCCCTTGCTTTTTCCATCATAGGCAAAGATACTTACACCCTCCGATGCTGTTTCTGCAAGGCTTTCTGTTCTCGGAATCGTCTGCTCAAAAATCCTAATGTCACTTCCGTATGTAGTTTTGATTGCCTGTTTATTTCTCTTTGCATTATTGTAACGGCAATTATCCATTGTGAACAAAATACCTTCTATCTGCAATTCCGGATTAAACCTCTGATGGATTCCTTTTACCACTTTCAGTAATTCCATAAGTCCATCTGCCGCATAATATTGTGGCTGTACCGGAATCAGAACGCTGTCCGCTGCACTCAACGCATTGATTGTCAGCATTCCCAATGATGGCATACAGTCAATCAAAATATAATCATATTCATCTTTCAACAGTTCCAGATACTCTTTCAGTACTTTTTCCCTATCTTCAACAGTAAATAAGGACATGTCCATTCCGGCAAGCAATTTATTGGACGGAATCAGATCCATCCCTTCTTCATGGTGCAAAACTGCTTCCTTTGGGTCAAACTCCAGTCCCATGATGATATTTTCCATCATACTCTTTAAAGTCACTTTGAGATTTTTGGGAAATCCCAGTCCCATTGTCAGATGTCCCTGTGGATCTGCATCTACCAGCACTACTTTTTTCCCATTCTTTGTCAGTCCGGCTCCCAGATTGATTGTTGTCGTTGTTTTGGCTACTCCGCCTTTCTGATTTGCAATAGCAATTACTTTACACATATACTTTCCTCCGATTTACTCTTTTTCTTCTACTTCAACATAAACACGAAAATATTTGCTTGTTCCTTTGTTCGCATAAGCATCCGATACTTCCAGAACATCCAATTCTTTATGCTTTTCCAAAATACGACGGAACCATTGAATATCCTTTAAAGTACCCTGTAATCTAATTTTCAGCATACATATCCTCCCAGTCTTTGTAAAAACAATACTCTGGATAACGGATTTTAATGGCTTCCCAAAAATACCGGGCATATCCGCAGCAAAACAGATCTTCTACGGTATAATACTGACACTCTTTTAACTGATCTTCCTCTGCTTCATAATCTCCGACACTTGGTGTCCCATTGCAGTAAAGATTAAATGCCATGCGGACGATCCGTAAACTTCCACTGGTCTGCCAACCTTCCTGCAGGGATTCCGTTTTTACACATCCAGTTTTAAAATTATAGATTTTATTCACATTTTCTCTTGTGTCTCTGTCGATACCCAGGCAATAAACCAGAGCCTGATGATAAACATCCTGATATCTGCATTTTTTCAGATATTCCATATAAAATTTTTCGTGTTCCTTGCTCTTGAAAGTAATTGTGCGAGAATTGCTATTCTCTGCTCTTAACGCTGTGTTTGTCATTTCTGTTTTCCTCCTAAATTTTAATAAAAAAGACACCCCATTTCTGGAATGCCCTATAAAAAATAGGGACACCCGCTTTTAACAAGTATCCCTATAATCTATCAATTATTTGATAGCTCTCTATTCATTTTCATATTCAGAATTCTTTGTGTTCCCCGTACCGAGGTCTAATGCAACAACAACGGTTACTTTCTTCACAAGGCTCTTTTCTTTGTGATTTTCGCCTATTCTTTTGAAACTGAAAAACTCCACAAAGTGCGTAAATTCAAGGATTTCTACATATTCTTCCTTTGTAGCAACACCACAGTCTCCACATGCGGCGAGTAAAAATACTGGTCAACATGGTGTTGGCAAAGTTCAGTATGCCGATAAGACCAATTATAAATGCCATTGTACCGCCTATAGACACGACCATATTTTGAATGTCTGTTACGCCAGCCATGATCGTACTCTTGGATTTGTAAGTCATGGTGGGTTCCACATTCTTTGTGTACTCATCCAAAAACGCATCCATTTCGGGTCCTTTGCCTTGCGAAACATCAAAGCTATAACTCATGACATAATGGTTGCAGGTAAAATCCTCATAAACTTCACTTGGAAGGAAGAAACAAGAGCCTACCCAATCATAGGTATTTGCTTCATTTGCCACAACGTGAGCCAATACCGTAAAATCTCGAACAATTCCATTGCAGGATACTTGGACTTGATCCCCAACGGAATGATTGAGACTGCTTTCATCCAGCTCACCTCTGGTACCAACATAGGCACCCTCTAAAATATAATTACCGGATGCAAGTTTTTCCATGTTCAGTTCTCCATCCACCACTTGCACACGTGAAAGCAGGAGCGGGTCGAGCCCGTAAAGGTATGTGGAGAAGGAACCGTCCTCCTGCTGGTTATATGCTTGCTTCGTTGTTTCACTTTTATAGCTCGACTTGCATCCATATTCGCAGCCACCATAGTCAAATCCATCCTGCTGCTCGACAGCTTGAATAAAGCTCTGGCTCAATGCACTTTCTTCACTTACCCGATAGTAGTCTAATAGGCTGCTTTGACCAATGCAAAAATCAAAATTGATCATATTCTGAATTGCATTTTCCGGGTCAACGCTATTAGAGAAATTGAAAACGGTGTTGGTAAGAATGATGCTCAGAGAAAGGCTGAGGATTACCAGAATTGTCCGCTTTTTATCTCGGCCCAGATTTTCCCATGCCATTCTTTTCTGGAGATTGCCGGAGCGGATCCTTTTCTTTCTCTTACCTTTCATAGCTGTATCAGAATCTGTATATCTAAGAGCCTCAATGGGAGAAACTTTCGCTGCCATTTTTACAGGTTTTCGGATACTGATCTTTACTGTAAGCAATGCAAATAGTGCCGCGGCTACAAAAATAAGTGGGTTAGGGGATACAGTTGCATAAGCTGCGGAAAAACTCGTTTGCTCAATCAGCAGGGGTAAGAGTGCTTTACCGATAAAGAAGCCCCCTCCCAATCCAATCGGAATACCGATCAAAGAAAGTATCCATGCCTGCCTACTTAGGATAGAACGGATCTGCCGATCTGTCGTCCCGATGGTTTTCAGCAGTCCGTAAAAATGCAGATCGCGCAGGACAGAAATTTGAAAAATATTATAAATAATGAGGTATCCTGTAAGCAAAAATGCTGCCAAGATACAGATCAGTGCGAGAATTGTACCGGTTCCGGTTGACTTTTCTGACGACAAATACAGAGGGTTCACACCTGCATTGATATAGTTTGGGGCTTCCGTATCGGAAGAATAACCGCTGTCTGCGATTACCGTTGCTAAATCTCTCTCCACATTTTTTGTGTTTTCAAACTTTATAATGCCGGTGATTGTGCCAGTATCGTTATGATCCTGCGAGAAAGTATTCACCAACTCATCCTCATGTGCATCCATATAGGCGCGGGAGGTAACAATCGTCCCATATTGTACGCCGGGATAACTGTTCCACCAACCAGAGAGAATAAAATTTCGCGTTACTTTTTGACCGTGGATCGTCAACTCCAGAGATAGTTCTGCTCCGACTTTTTCCGGCACGCCAAGCAGTTCCAATGTTGTGGTATCTGCAATGACTTCATTTTCTGCTACGGGTTTATGTCCGACGGTTGGCTCAATAAACTGGTACTTCATGCCAACATCGTCATAATACCAGAAAAGTGTTTCTCTCTTTGAGAGTTGTCCGTTATCCACGCTATCGGCCAGCTTACGGCAGTATGCTATTTCCCGTATCAAAGGATGACTGCTAATCGTAGCATACTCGGAATCATTCATATCAATAATTCTGGCATGTCCATCTCCGCCGGACAAAATATAATTTGCCCGCTGTGTACTCGCTGTAATGCCTGCTCCAAGTGTAAACAGCCCTGTAAATAGAACAGTTGTTAGGATAATCGCCGTCACAACGAAGAGGTTACGCATTCTGTCGCGGAGAAAACTCCTGCTCGCAATCTTTTTCTCGATAAAACTGGTATCATTTTCAAAAGGCCATGTCATAACTTGCCACCTCCTTACTCCACGATCCTGCCGTCCTCAATGCGGACAATCCGATCTGCAAGACGGGCAATGTCGTTGTTGTGGGTAATCATCACAACAGTTTGCCTGAACTCCGCACTGGTACGCTTGATAAGCCCCAGCACCTCGGCGCTGGTCTTGCTGTCAAGGTTACCGGTCGGCTCGTCGGCCAGCACGATAGCCGGTTTGGTAATCAGGGCGCGTGCAATCGCCACACGCTGCTGCTGTCCGCCGGAAAGATTGTTCGGCATATTTTTCAGTTTATCTTCCAGCCCCAGCAGGTGAACGATCTCGTATAGAAACTTTTTGTCTACCATGTCTCCATCCAGAGCGACCGGCAGAACAATGTTCTCATATACATTCAGAATAGGAACAAGGTTATAATTTTGGAAGATAAAACCGATGTTGCGGCGGCGGAAGATGGTGAGCTGTTCGTCGTTCATTTTGGACAGCTCTTTGTCCCGGACAATGACATTGCCGGAAGTAGGGGTGTCCAGCCCGCCCATCATGTTAAGCAGGGTGGACTTGCCACTTCCAGAGGTTCCCACAACGGCCACAAACTCGCCGTCCTCTACGGAGAAATTCACACCGTCAAGGGCGCGGGTGATGTTCGGCTTTGCGCCGTAATACTTTTTTAGGTCGATGGTCTGTAAAATGCTCATATTCAAAACTCCTTTCAAGGCTTCCTGCCTGTTGATAAGGGTATTGTAAAATTCAAATGTCCGCGAAAAGTTACAGCAGCCAAAAAAAATTCACTGAAAATAGGAACGAAATGTTACAACGCCCGGACATTTCCTCCGGAAATCTGCCACAGACAGCTTTAGCGATACACTGTTGCGAAAAGACATACGGCGGGCAGCCGGAATTGGCCGTCCGCCGTGTTCTATTTCGTCGGCAGCATAATGGAGAATTCCGAGCCCTTGCCCGGCTCTGAAACCACTTTGATATAGCCGCCTTGCCGCGTTACGATCTCGCGGGCCAGATACAGTCCAATGCCAACACCTTGCTGTTCATGTACCTCTTCTTCACGATAGAAGCGCCGGAAAATCGCAGCCTGATTGCTTTCGGAAATGCCTTTGCCGGTATCGGCTACTTTGATCTCCACATACATTTCCCACAGCACCACCGACACAGCAATTTTCCCGCCTGCCGGGGTGTACTTCACTGCATTGTCCAGCAGGTTAAAGAGGGCTTCGGATGTCCACTTGCTGTCATGGGAAAAGGTCAAATTCTCCGGGCAGTCCACAGATACAGCGATTTTCTTTTTTTCCGCTGCATACACGATCCCACTCATGGCCTGCGCCACGGTATCAAAGAGGCGGCCCGGTTTCTTGTCCAACTGGATCACGCCTGTTTCCAGACGGGAGGTTTTCACAAGGGCCTGAAAGAGAAAGTCCAGCTTATCCGTCTGGCTGCGGATTCCCCGGATAAAGTCGGTGCGCTCTGCCTCGGCCATAGGCTTTTCCAGCAGGGTGTCCGTCGCCATTTTCAGATTGCTTACCGGCGTTTTCACCTGATGGGAAATATCCGATACAAGGGTCTGTAACTCCTGCCGTTCCTCGTCCACCCGGCGGCGGTTCTCCTGCATGATCTGGTAAAGCCTTGCCAGCCGGTGTCCGATTCTGGCAAGCTGGGTTTCGCTGTCCTCCGGGCGTTTTGGTGCTTCGTTTCCGGTGATCATGTGGTCTAAGGTTTGGCACAGGTCTACGGTAAACTGCGACAGCCGCTTTCCAAATGCCTGCGTCAGTACAAAGATCCCTGCAAGGGCGCACAGCAGCATCGCTCCGCCCGTCAGCAGCACCGCCGTCTGTTTTGTCACAAAAAACAAGGCTATGGTGATCCCGGACATGGAGAGGACAAGTCCTATTGCCACCCAGCCAAACAGCCGCTTTACCGAGAGGTTTTGAAACTTCATTTTGCCTCGCCTCCCGTCCATTGATAACCCATGCCGTAAACGGTCTTGATGTAGGGGGCACCTCCGTCGGATTCAATCTTGCTGCGAATCCGACTGATGGAGGTTGTCAGGGTGTGTTCGTCCACATACTTCTCGTCTATATCCCACAGCTTTTCCAAAAGCTGTCCACGAGTCAGCACTTGCCGGGGATTTTTGCGAAACAGGTTCAGCATTTTGTACTCCATCGGGGATAGAGTCAGAGGCTTTCCATTTAAGGAAGCCGTCTGCTCTGAAAAGTCAAGAAACAGCCGTCCATCGTCGTAAATGTCTTTAGCTGGTTTGTGGTGTTCCAGCATGGCGAACATGGCTTTGATTTTTCGCTGCAAGGCTCTGATCACAAAGGGCTTTGTGATGTAGTCCACCGCGCCCACCTCATAACCCCGTATCTGGTCGCTCTCCTGATCGTTGGCGGTCAGGAAAATTATGATGGTGTCCGGGTGCTGGGGCTTTATTAGCCTGCACAGTTCAAAACCGTTGCCGTCCGGCAGGTTGACGTCCAGCAGAACTAAATCAAACTCCCGTTGGCGGATGGCATCGGCTGCGGTTCTGGCGTTTAGGGCAGAAGTCACGCCATAGCCATCTGCGGTCAGGTTATAAGCCAACATCTTATTCAAAAAACTGTCGTCCTCGACAATTAAAATCTGCTTCATATCCTCACATCCTTTGCTTTTTGCAGATAGTATAACAGGCAAATGTCCGCAAAATGTTACGGCGGACAGATTTTTCAAAAAAGGTTTTCTTCCTCATTATAGGATAGCCCACTTTACAATACAAGGCGGAAAATGTGAATTATAAAGTTTAATTCGGACGCATATATCAGCATTCCATGAGCAACCTATGAAATATAGAATGTAAGTGGGTGATGCAATATGGCAAAAATCGAAGATTGCCCTGGTTTTGAAACTTTCGGTGCAGACATTAAGGCAGCGCGGAAAGCAAAGCATCTCACACGAAAAGACTTGGCGGAAAAGGTAAACATCGAATCCCGGTATCTTGCCAATATCGAGAATGAAGGGACGATTCCCAGCCTGCCCGTCGTGATACAGCTTATCAAGATTTGCGGCCTGCCCGTGGAACACTACTTCAATCCAGAAGTCATGCGGGAGGAAAGCGAAGATCGGAAACGGGTCAGCCACAAGCTAAAACTTTGCCCGGAGCAGTATCTACCAATCGTGGAGGGTACCATTGACGGGGCCTTGAAAATTAAACAGCCAGAAGAAATGGAGGGTGAATAAAAACATCCTCTGTTTTCTTTTTTATGGGGACGCGCAAGCGCCCTCTTTTTTTTGCACTTTTTTCTGTCCAGAGGTCTATTTTGCGGGTAGTTTTGAAGTTTGGGAACGTCTTGTTAGCGGAGAAACAGTAACGTAGCAAGCATAGGGAGTGTAGCCACACTCCCGAAAAAACGGCCCGACCCACCCCTGCCGGGCCTCGTCCGTTTTGCTTGTTGGGGAAGTCCCCAAACCCCTTGAATGGAAAGGACGGTGAAGCATGGTAAACAGAACCAGAAAAATTGTGCTGCGCGTTCCAGTGACACCGGAGGAACGGGAGCTGATTGAACAGAAAATGTCGCTGCTGCATACGAAAAACTTTTCAGCCTACGCCCGGAAGATGCTCATTGATGGCTATATCGTGAACATGGACACTACCGACATCCGGGCACAGACCGCCGAGATACAGAAGATCGGCGTCAACGTCAATCAGATTGCAAAGCGGCTGAACAGCATGGGGCCGGTGTACGCGCAGGACATTGAGGACATAAAGGGGGCGTTGGCACAGATATGGCAGTTACAAAGATACATCCTATCAAGTCAACGCTGAAAAAGGCCCTGGACTACATCGAAAACCCGGACAAGACCGACAATAAGCTGCTGGTGTCCTCCTTTGCCTGCTCCTATGAAACAGCAGACATAGAATTTGAAATGCTGTTGGCACAGGCATACCAAAAGGGCAACAATCTGGCCCACCACCTGATACAGTCCTTTGCTCCCGGCGAGGCCACAGCGGAACAGGCTCATGAGATCGGGAGGCAGCTTGCCGATGAAGTGCTGCAAGGAAAATACCCCTATGTGCTGACTACTCATATTGATAAGGGCCATGTCCATAATCACCTGATTTTCTGCGCTGTGGATATGGTGAACCACCGCAAGTACAATTCCAACCGGCAGAGCTACGCCTATATCCGGCGCACCAGTGACCGGCTGTGCCGGGAACACGGTTTGTCGGTGGTACAGCCCAGCCGGGATAAAGGCAAGAGCTATGCGGAATGGGATGCCGGGCGCAAGGGTAAGAGCTGGAAAGCCAAACTGAAAGCTGCCATCGACGCCGTAATCCCGCAGGCCAAAGACTTTGACGATTTTCTCCGGCTCATGGCGGCGCAGGGCTATGAGATCAAGCAGGGCAAATTTATCTCGTTCCGCGCCCCCGGACAGGAACGCTTCACCCGCTGCAAGACGCTGGGTGAGAACTATACCGAGGAAGCCATCACCCGCCGGATCAAGGGGCTGGCCGTGGACAGAGGCCCGAACCGGCAGCGCAAGGGTATCACCCTGCGGATCGACTTGGAGAACAACATCAAGGCCCAGCAGAGCGCGGGCTATGCACGTTGGGCGAAGCTCCAAAATTTGAAGCAGGCCGCAAAGACAATCAACTTCCTTACCGAGCATGGCATAGAGCAATATGCCGAGCTGGAAAGCAAGGTCGCGGAGATCAGCGCGGCCAACGACGAGGCGGCTGCGTCCCTCAAAGATGTGGAACATCGTCTTGGGAACATGGCGGTGCTGATAAAGAACCTCACCACCTACAAGCAGCTCCGGCCCGTGGTGCTGGAATACCGCAAGGCCAAAGACAAGGCCGCGTTCCGGCGCGAACATGAAAACCAGCTCATTTTGTACGAGGCTGCGGCAAAGGCCATCAAGGACGCCGGGATCACAAGGCTGCCCGATCTGGCCGCCCTGAAAGCCGAGTACCGGGAGCTGGACAAGCAGAAAGCGCGGCTGTACGAACAGTACGGCGAAGTCAAGCGAGAGCTGAAAGAATACGGCATTATCAAGCAGAATGTGGACAGCATTTTGCGGGTGATGCCGGGAAAGGAGCAGGCACAAGAGCTATGAGCATACCGAGAATGAATTACCCTCAATATCGCAAGGCCCGGAAGCTGACGCATGAGTGCTGCAACTACTGTGACGGGAACTGCCTCTTGCTGGACGACGGCGAGGAATGTGTGTGCGTCCAGAGCATTTCCTATTCGCTGCTGTGCCGGTGGTTTCGTGCCGCTGTTCTCCCGCTGGACGGGGCGCTGTATGCCGAGATCATCCAGAGCCGGGACAGCGTGAAGCGGTGCGCCGTGTGTGGAGCTGCATTTACACCGAAATCCAACCGGGCGAAATACTGCCCGGATTGTGCAGTGCGGATGCGCCGGAAGCAAGAGGCCGAAAGGCAGCGGAAAAGATACCTACAAACTACGCAGTTAATCCGCTGAATAGGCCGCCATAGCGGGCTTCTGGCAAGCGATTGACGGGGTGGCAATAGGATTGCTCCAATCCCCACCGAAACGGGATTTGAAATGCGTAGAATATCCCCCATAGGAAAACGCCGGGCGCAGGGCCAGCAGGCCGCCGCGTCCGGCGCTTTCTTATGGGCTGTTCAGGATGGCCCGGATCAGAAGCGAAATATGAATTATAGAGTGTAGAGGCATCACAAATTAAATGCCGAATATAGGGGAATGAAAAGCCCCTTCTGTCTACGCATTTAAGGGATAAAAAACCACGGAAATCAAGGCTTTTCGGCGGTTGTCGGTGGGGTGGCAGAATGATTTATCAAATACATGCTGGAACAGGCTTTGAAATGCGTAGGAAAATATTTCCGGTGCTGGTATTCCTGTTGGTTCTGTGCTATGCTGATACAAGCACAAAACGAACAGGAGTTGACACGATGGCCGAACAGGAAATGTTACTGGACACTGATACCATCAGGGCCGCCGTCGCCGGTGAGAAGTGGGCCAAAGAAAAGGTGATCGAACACTACACCCCTATGATCGACGAGCTGACTGTTGACGAAGATATGAGGCAGCACCTTATTTTGAAGCTGCTGGAAGAACTGCCACACTTCCCGATAGGGCAGGCATAAGAAAAAAGAGCGCCGGACGCAGAGGCCATGTAGCCCCCGCGCCCGGCGCTTTGTTATGCTTGGATCACTCGTCCGTGAAATGGAACTGCCGCGCCTCAAAGTCGGCGTCGTTCATGGCGTCCAGCTTGTCGGCGGTCTGGCAGGCCAGCGCCGCCATGTCCTCGTCCATGTCCGGCAGGGCGGCCCGGATGTTGGCCGCCGTCCTGCGCCGGTCGGTCTTGTGATACATACAGATCAGGTTTTCTTCTTCCACGGTAAACTGTACCATTGTCATACCTCCAATTCATTTTTCTTGGTTCTGGCCGGGGCCTTTTTCGGGGCTTGGGCCTGTTTGGTTTCGGATAGCTGCCTGCGGATGGAAGCGCGGGGCCTCCGCACTTTCTTGTCCCGGTTCTCGTCCTTGCCGATCACCGCATACAGGCCGTGCCGGTCTTTCATGCCGGTAAAGCACAGGGATTTATAGGGCAGCATAGAAAACAGCCGGTCGGTGTCCTTGCTGGACGCAATCTGGACGAAGTACGGGGACAGCTCCACCATGAAATGCGTTTTGTTGGGGCTGTTGGGGGCGGACAGATCTTTCAGCCCGGCCACGATCCGCTGCGCCTCGGCCAAAATCATGCCGTCATGCAGCGCCGTGACGTGGGCCTTGAAGTCGCCGGGCGCAAGCTGCGCC